>NZ_JBMVDG010000002.1:0-1039952 GCF_049541695.1 Mycobacterium sp. NPDC050041
CGGTACCCCGGGCCCCCGGGTGGTGCGGCCCCCCACCCCGACCGGTGTGAAACGGGCTACGTGTGGGGGGGCTAAAACGCCCCCGACACTGGGGGGGGGCGCCGCGCGAATCGCGCGGCGCCCCTTCTGTGAAGCGTGTGACGGCCGAAGCCGACCCGGCCCCTAACCGAGGATGAGCCCCTTGGCTGCACCGGTGGCGGTGGCGAACCGGTTCTGCACGTCGGCCCAGTTGACGACGTTCCAGAAGGCCTTGACGTAGTCCGCCTTGACGTTCTTGTACTGCAGGTAGTACGCGTGCTCCCACATGTCGACCTGCAGCAGCGGGATGATGCCGAGCGGCACGTTGGCCTGCTGGTCATAGAGCTGGAAGGTCAGCAGGCGCTGGCCCAGCGTGTCGTAGCCGAGCACCGCCCAACCCGAGCCCTGCAGGCCGTTGGCGGCGGCGGTGAACTGCGCCCGGAAGTTGTCGAACGAACCGAAGGCGTCGTCGATGGCCGCGCCCAATTCGCCGGTCGGCTTGTCACCGCCGTTCGGGGACAGGTTCTTCCACCAGATGGTGTGGTTGACGTGCCCGCCGAGGTGGAAGGCGAGGTTCTTCTCGTTGAGGAAGATCGCGGAGTGGTCACCGCTGGCACGGGCCTCCTCCAGCTTCGACAGCGCGTCGTTGGCGCCCTTGACGTAGGTCGCGTGATGTTTGCTGTGGTGAAGCTCGTTGATTTGTCCGGAGATGTGGGGCTCTAGGGCTCCGTAGTCGTAATCGAGTTCGGGCAGGGTGTATTCGGCCACGAGTTTCCTTCCTCTTGCTGATCGATGAAGCTCGACATCCTCGGTATCAAGGTCAACATTGCTCCATCACTGCGCGCACCGCAAGGACACGCGGCGCACCTACAGCAGTACCCGTCGGAGCCGACTTCAGAACAGGACGATCAGCGCGAGAATGCCCAGCAGCACCAGGGCGATCGCGCCGGCCCGCATGCAGGCCATCAGCTGGCTGCGGTTGTAGACGTGAGTGGACGTGTGCCATTCAGAGGGCGGCATGGCCGAACCCGAGCCCATCGGATGCGATGCCATCAAACGCTCCTGACCAGCACAATCAATGTCCGCCCCCAGGTGAGATCAATCACAGAAACCTCGTGTGACGCTGATCATAGCCCTTTGCGGGCCGACAGAAAAATCGGACCCGCAAACCCGCCGTAGGCCGCGTCGGCGGCGTTGCGATCATCCTGAGGCGATGTCGGCCGCGGCCCCTCCGCCGCCGGTGGCAAGGGCCCTGACGCCGGCAGGCCCGCCGGTGCACTCCGGCGCCCGACGGCGCCCGCGCGACCGTCGGCGAACGGCCGTCGCAACCTTCCGGGCAGGCCCACGACGCTGCCGCCGCCGCGCGAGCGGCAGGGTGCCGGAGCACGCGCGGCGGATGCCCTCGACGGCTGCGACCGGCGGCGCGGGTGATTAGCTCGGCATGTTGATCACCGGCCCGTCGGACCCCGCAGGTTATCCACAGCGACACGCAGCCCCGACACAGATTCAGCGGCTCACGAGGCGTTGCGGCAGCTGGTCACCCTGTGGATAGACCTGTGGAAACTGTGGATAGCCCCGAGATAGCTGCCGTCGCGGGCTGCGGCGTCGTTGGATGCGGCAGCCGGCCGGCCGTGCCAGCATGGGGGACATGGACGACGTGGAGGTCGCACAGGTCGGCGTCGCGCAGCTGCCCGACGCCTTCGACGACTCGGTGATCCTGCTCGACGTACGCGAGGACGACGAGTGGCAGCGGGGGCACGCCGCCGACGCGCGGCACATCCCGATGGGTGACGTCCCGTCCCGGCTCGCCGACATCGACACCGGAGCCCAGGTGTACGTGGTGTGCCATGCGGGCGGGCGGTCCCAGCGGGTGGCGCAGTACCTGGTCCGCAACGGCTACCAGGCGGCCAACGTCAGCGGAGGAATGCTGGCGTGGGCGGGTGCCGGCCGTCCCGTCGTCACCGACGCCGGCGGCGTGGGCAGCGTCTGACCAGCAGGTGCCCGACCGACTGCGCTACGACCACCACCGCCATCGCTAGGCTGATCGGATGATCCAGGTGTGTTCCCGCTGCGGGACGCGGTGGAACGTGCGCGACCGGCAGCGGCAGTGGTGCCCGCGCTGCCAGGGCGCGCTGCTCGCGCCGTCGGGTCCCGCGCCGGTCTCGGAGTGGAGCGCGCCGCCCGGGGAAGGCGCATCGCGATCCGCCGGCCAGAGCCCCTCGCCGAAGATTCCCCCGGGCTACCGCTGGATCGCCGTGCGGCCCGGCGCGCCGCCGTCGAGACGCCGCAGGCGCGGCGCACTCGGACCCACGCCCCGTTACAGCACCATCCCGCCGTGGGGGCTGGTGGATTACTTCCCTCCGGACGATCAGCAGATCGAGCGCACCCGTCCCGGGCCTTCCCTGCGCGCGGTGCGTCGCCTGCTCACCGCCACGACGATCGCGTTCGGGATCGCCGCGTTCCTGCTGCTCCTGCGCTACGTCCTGCTGCTGGTCAACCGCAGCATGCTGCTCGCCCCATGGCTCGCCGACGGCGTGACCTGGCTCGGCGTCGTGGCGGCCGTCGTCGCGTTCTTCCTGCTGCTCGCCCTCGCGATCGTGCTGTCCAACTGGCTGATCGCCCGGCGGGCGGCGGCCTTCGCCCACCGCGGCCAGACGGATCCCCGGCCGGCGTGGACGCTGCGCTGGGGATGCCTGCTGCCCTTCGTCAACCTGGTCTGGGCGCCGGTGTTCGTCTACGAGCTGGCCCGGATCGAGAGCCGGGTCAGCCTGATGCGCCGGCTCCTCCTGGTGTGGACGATCCTGTGGACGCTGTGCACGATCCTGGCCGTCTTCGCGTTCGCGACGAGTTTTCCCGACACGCCGCAGGGCGTCGCCGACAACACGGTCACCACGACGATCGCCTACCTGCTGTCGGTGGCGGTTCTGCTCCTGACGAGGCGGATCTACCTGGGCTTCGAGCGCACCCCGGTGGAGCGGGCGGCCCGTCGCTGGGTGCTGGTCCCCGACGACCGGGCGGAGCCGGCGGGTGCCCGGCAGGAGCACGAGCGGGTACCCGAATCCGCCGTTGCGGTTGAGACCTGAGGGCAGCACCCGGCAGCATGGCCCTATGGATTCGGGTGATGCCGGAACCGCCGGGGCGGCGGAGTCCGGTCCGGCGCTCAGCGGACACCCGTTCGTGGTGGCCCACCGCGGTGCGTCCGCCGACCGCCCGGAGCACACCCGGGCGGCCTACGAGCTGGCCCTGAAGGAGGGCGCCGACGGCGTCGAGTGCGACGTGCGGCTGACCCGCGACGGCCACCTGGTGTGCGTGCACGACCGCCGGGTGGACCGTACGTCGACGGGCAGCGGTCTGGTCAGCGAGATGACGCTGGCGCAACTGCGCGAACTCGACTACGGGTCCTGGCACGCCGGCGGCGCCATCGGTGACACGGGGCTGCTCACGCTCGACGACCTCGTCGGCCTGGTGCTCGACTGGCACCGGCCGGTCAAGCTGTTCATCGAGACCAAGCACCCGGTGCGCTACGGCGCGCTGGTCGAGAGCAAGGTGCTGGCGCTGCTGCACCGCTACGGCATCGCCGCACCGGCGTCGGCGGATCTGTCACGCGCGGTGGTGATGTCGTTCTCGGCCGCGGCGGTGTGGCGCATCAGGCGGGCGGCGCCGCTGCTGCCGACCGTGCTGCTCGGGGAGACGTCGCGCTATCTGGGCGGCAGTGCGGCCACTACCGTCGGCGCCACGGCGGTGGGCCCGTCGATCGCGACGCTGCGCGAACACCCGGAGCTGGTGGACCGTGCCGCGGCGCAGGGCCGCGCGCTCTACTGCTGGACCGTCGACCATTACGAGGACGTGCAGTACTGCCGTGACGTCGGGGTCGCGTGGGTGGCGACGAACCACCCCGGCCGGACCAAGGACTGGCTGCAGAACGGTCTGACCGGGGCGGAACGCGACTGATTACAGGTTGCCGCCGGCGGCGCGGGGCGCGGTCGGGTCGGCGGCGGGCACGCTGATCTCGCGGGCCACGAAGTCCTCGAGGTGGAACAGGTCGGTGCCGGCCCGGTCGGCGATGCGCACCAGGGTGGTCATGGTCGCGACCTCTTCGACCTGCTCCTTGAGGAACCACTGCATGAACTGCTCGCCGAGGTAGTCGCCCTCGTCGCGGGCGACGCTCGCGAGCCGGGAGATCTGCTCGGTGACGGCGCGCTCCTGGTCGAGCGCCAGCTTGAGCGCGTCACGCGGGGTGTCGAAGCGGTTGCACACCGCGTCGACACCCGGGATCGCCACGTCCACGTCGCGGTCGAGCAGGTACTGCACCAGCATCATGGCGTGGTTGCGCTCCTCGACGGCCTGGCCGTAGAAGTGCTTCGCCAGCTGCGGCAGGTCGGCGCCGTCGAAATGCACCGCGATCGCGATGTATTGCTGGGCGGCGGTGAACTCGCTGCGCACCTGGTCCGTCAAGAGCTCGTGGAACTTGGTGTCGAGTGCGCTGTCAGTGCTCATGAGAGCGAGGATATAGCAGGTCAGAGGGGGTTGTCAGCAAAGGTCTGCCTTATTGAGGCGAGGTTTCCCTAAGTGCTGTGAGCCCGCTCACGCGCATGTGACACCGTTTGCTGAGGGTCGCCTAACCGAACTCACGGCTGCGCGTCGATGGTGTCGGCGGGGATCGCAGAATCCGTGGCGAGCGCGTCGAACAGCCGGCTCGCTGCATCGCTGTCCCACACCACGACGGCGCCGGAGTCGCTGCCGGTGAACTCGCCGATCGGCACGGTCGTCGTCGTGACGTCGCCGCGCAGCGCCCACGCCAGCCGGGCGAGGTCCCACACGTGTGCGCCCTCGTCGACCGCCAGCGCGCCACCAGCGGCGTGCACCAGGGGATACCAGCGCAGCGGGTTGAGCAGTACTGCGGGGCTGGCGGCGCGGTGCAGCAGTGCCGACATGAAGGCCCGCTGATTGGTCATCCGGTCGAGGTCGGCACGCGGGGTGGCGCGGGTGCGCACGTAGCCCAGCGCGCTGCGGCCGTCGAGTTCCTGACAGCCGGCGGGCAGGCTGATCCCGGCCAGCGGATCGTCGATCGGCTCGGGCGGGCACATGGTCACGCCGCCGACCGCGTCGACGGCCTCGGCGAAGCCGTCGAAGCCGATCTCCGCGTAGTGGTCGAGACGCAGCCCGGTCGCCTGTTCGACCGTCTGTGCCAGCAGCGGCGCGCCACCGATCGAGAAGGCGGCGTTGATCTTGTCCTCGCCGTAGTCGGGGATCGGCACGTAGGAGTCGCGCGGGATGGACACCATCGTCGTCGGCGCACCCGAGAACAGGCCGGGGACGTGGACGAGCAGGATGGTGTCGGTGCGGCCGGCGCCGATGTCGCCGCCCGTCGCCAGTTCGGCCTGCTGTTCGGGGGAGAGATTCTGGCGGCTGTCCGAGCCGACGAGCAGCCAGGTGGTGCCGCGCCCGGCGGCTGGCCGGTCGGGGTAGTCCGCCAGCGCCGGGATCCGGTGCAGCGAGGTGTCGATCCACACCGCGGCGCCCACCAGGACGAGCACCGTGACCAGCAGCAGTGAGGCGATGATCCGGCCCCAGCGTCGGCGCCGTCGGGGCTTGGCCACCGGCGCGGGCGGCCGCGGGGGCGGTGTGGCCGGCCTGCCTGCGGGCTCGGGGACCCGTGGCGGAGGGGGTGGCCGCCGTCCGGCGTCCGGCGGGCCGGGCCGGCGTCCGGGCGGTGCGGGCGGTGGCGGCAGCCGGCGCGGGGGAGTGGGCGGACTGGGCGGCCACACCGGTGGGGGCCGGTGCGCCGGGTTGCGGCGGATCATCTCCGGCGGCTCCCGTGGCGGCTGCCGTGGTGTCGGCCGGTTGTCGTCCACAGCAGAAATGTACGTGCCCCGGGTGCCCGTACCCCGGCGACGGGCTACGCGAGCCAGCCGAGTCGGTCGGCCAGCAGGGCGTAGCCGACGAAGGCGACCGCGTCGATCAGCGCGTGCGCGAGGACCAACGGCCACAGCCTGCCGGTCCGCTGGTAGACGTAGCCGAACACCAGGCCCATCGCCACGTTGCCCAGCCCCGCGCCGAATCCCTGGTACAGGTGGTACGCGCCGCGCAGCAGGCTGCTGATCACCACTGCGGCCACCGGACTGAGCTTCAGCTGGCGAAACCGGGTGAGCAGGAAGGCCACCACGATGATCTCCTCGGCCCAGGCGTTGGCGAACGACACCGCGAGCAGCACCGGGATCCGCCACCAGGTGTCGTAGAGCTCCGCGGGTTCGACGTCGGCGTTCGCGCCGAGCACGCGGGCCACCTGGTACAGCGCCAGGCCCGGCAGCCCGATCAGCGCCGCCAGCCCGAGCCCCCCCAGCACGTCGCTCCGGCGGGGTCGGCCGAGGCCGATGCGTGCCGGGCCGAACCCGCTGCGCCACAACAGGTACAGCCCGAGGGCGCCCCAGGCCAGCAGCTGGAACACGCGGGTCAGGTTGAATCCGAGGTCGATCAGGTCGAACGGCGAACGCTTCGGATTGAGCGCGATCACCTGGCCGGACAGGCCCTGCAGCACCGATTCGATCAGGCTCAGGGACGCGGTGTAGGCGCTCAGGCCGAAGGTGACCGCCAGCACGACGGCGATCTCGATGCTCAGCCCGCGCCGCTGCGGCACCTGCGGGTCGGCGGGCTCGGTCACCGCCACAGGCTAGTGCGGCGTGGGGTCAGACGCGGCGCGCGCGCAGGCCGTTGAGGAACGGGCAGCCCATCAGGACCCGGATGGCCTGGCTCAACCCGGTGACGTCGTCGACGGGTTTGGCGAACGGCAGCCGCACGTCGTGGTCGCCGTCCTCGTTCTCGACACGCAGTTGGACGCCGTAGCGGTCCAGGCCGAGCGGGCGCACGCGGCCCCGGCGCAGCGCGGTGGGCAGCCGGGTGGCCAGCCGCTCCACCACGTCGCGGTGCGCGGAGTCCATGTGCTGCAGCCAGCACGACTCCATCTCGCAGAACGGGTCGGGCCGCGCCTCGAGCAGGGTGTTCAGGCCGACGGCCTCGGCGCCGGTGGAGTCGGCGACCACCACCGACTCGATCTCCAGCCGCATCAGCGCATAACGGGTGTCGCCACCGCTGTTCTCGCCCGAGTTGACTTGGAGCAGAGCCGGATTCGGGTCGGACGTCGCGATGAGGTCGAGCATCGGCGCAACGTGCACGGCGGCCACCTCCCGCAGCCGGCCGCGGATCCAGACCAGCGACCGCACCGGCTCGCGCAGCGGCAGCGGGGCGTAGTCGGTCATCTCGAGAACCGCCTGGACTCCCGCGGTGCCCGAGCCGACGACCATGCCCGCGACCATGCCGTCGACCGGGACGGTCAACGCGAACGAGCCGTCCTCGAGGAGGTGGTGGATCGGCGTGGCGACGGGTTCGACACCCTCCACGGCCAGCATCGCGCCGCCGCCGCGCGCACATGCGCTGCGGATCCGCTCGGCTGTCGTCGGTGCCGCATTCGTCATCGCTCGCCCTCCCGGTAGATAAGGTGAGCCTAACTTAACTAACGCCATGCGTAGGGCGCAAGACCTTCCCTCCAGCGGAACGGCGTTACCACGGCCACCCGATAGGGTTGAGACGTGCCGAGCATCGCCTATCTGGGGCCCCAGGGAACCTTCACAGAGGCGGCGTTGCTGCAGTTGACCGCCTCGGACGCGATCCCCCTCGCAGGTGCCGTCACCCCGCTGCCGGTCGAGAGCACATCCGCGAGCCTGGAGTGTGTCCGCGCGGGCACCGCCGACTACGCGTGCGTCCCGATCGAGAACTCGATCGAGGGCTCGGTGCTGCCGACGCTGGACAGTCTGGCCGTCGGCGCCCCGCTGCAGATCTTCGCCGAGACCGTCCTCGAGGTGTCGTTCACCATCGCGGTGCGGCCCGACCACACCGGTGACGTCACGACCGTCGCCGCCTTCCCGGTGGCCGCCGCGCAGGTCCGGCGGTGGCTGGCCGACAATCTGCCGGGCGCACAGGTGGTGCCCGCCCAGTCGAACGCCGCCGCGGCGCACGACGTGGCCGACGGCCGGGCCGATGCCGCGGTCAGCACCGTGCTGGCCGCCGAACGTCTCGGGCTGCGGGTGCTCGCCTCCGGCGTCGTCGACGAGGCCAGCGCCCGCACCCGGTTCCTGCTCGCCGGCCGGCCGGCGCCGCCGCCCGCCCGCACCGGCGCCGACCGCACCTCGGTGGTGCTGCGGCTGGCCAACGAGCCCGGCGCGCTGGTCACCGCGATGACCGAGCTGTCCGTCCGCGACATCGACCTGACCCGCATCGAGTCCCGGCCCACCAGAACGGGACTGGGCACCTACATGTTCTTCCTCGACTTCGTCGGCCACATCGACGACGACGCCGTCGCCGAGGCACTCAGAGCGCTGCACCTGCGTTGTGCAGATGTGCGCTATCTCGGATCCTGGCCGACGGGCGTGGCCGTCGGTGCGCCGCCGCCCCAGCTCGACGACGCATCGCGCTGGCTGGCCGCGCTGCGCGACGGCACACTTGGTGATGCGGAGGTGAACGAATGAGCGGACGGCTGGTACTGGTCCGGCACGGGCAGTCGCTGTCGAACGTGGAACGGCGGCTGGACACCCGCCCGCCCGGCCGCGAGCTGACCGAGCTGGGTCGCGAACAGGCCAGGGAGTTCGCCCGCGGGCTCGCGCAGCCGCCGGCGATGGTCGCCCACTCGGTCGCGGTGCGGGCGGTGCAGACGGCCGCAGAGATCGCCGCGCACGCCGGGCTGCCCGCCCACGAGTTCGACGGCCTGCACGAGGTCCAGGTCGGCGCGCTCGAGGACCGCAACGACGACGACGCGGTCGCCGAGTTCGAATCGATCTACCAGCGCTGGCACCAGGGTGACCTCGACGCCGTGATGCCCGGCGGCGAATCCGGCAACGAGGTCCTCGACCGCTATGTCCCCGTCCTCACCCAGCTGAGGTTGCGCCACCTCGACGACGACGCCTGGCGCGGCGACATCGTGGTGGTCAGCCACGGCGCGGCCATCCGGTTGGTCGCGGGGGTGCTGGCGGGCGTCGACGGCGGCTTCGCGCTCGACCACCACCTGGCCAACACCGAGGCCGTGGTGCTGGCGCCCGTCACCGACGGCCGCTGGAGCTGCGTGCAGTGGGGCACGCTGACCCCGCCGTTCTATCCCGAGACCGACGTGCACCCCGTGCAGGACGCGCTGGAGTCCGCCGACCCGATGGGCTGACCCGCGCGGCGGTGGGCGTCAGCCGACGCGGACGACGGACCCGCCTGCGGCCTGGCCGCATTCGCAGCCGATCGCCTCGCAGTCGATCTTGAACGTGTGCAGCACCTCGGGCGTCTCGCAGCCGTCCTCGGTGCACTCCATACGGAACCGGACGTGGTGGACCACCGTGCCATGGCAGTGCTCCAGCCCGGCCCGGCACTCCCGGCACTGGAAACTCATGGCCCGTTCATAGCACCGCGGGGCGACATCACACGGTTGCCGCGCCAATTACCCCCACCCCAACTCGTGCAGGCGCTCCTCGTCGATGCCGAAGTGATGGGCGATCTCGTGGATCACGGTGATCGCCACCTCGTCGACCACCTGCTCCTCGGAGTCGCAGACGTCCAGCAGCGCACCGCGGTAGATCGTGATCGTGTCCGGCAGCGAGCCGGCGTACCAGGAGTCCCGCTCGGTCAGCGCGATGCCCTCGTAGAGGCCGAGCAGGCCGGGCTCCTCGTCGTGGCGGTCGGCCACCAGCACCACGACGTTGTCGATGGCAGCCGCGAGGTCGGCGGGAATCAGGTCGAGTGCATCCGAGACCAGCTCGTCGAACCGCTGTGGGCTCATCCGGACGCCCACCCGGTTACGGCACCGGGGGAGGCGGCGGCCCTGGTGCCGGCGCGGGCGGCGGCGGTGGCACCGGTTCGGGCGCGGGCGGCGGCGGCGGGGCGGCCGCGGGCGGCGGCACTGCCTCGGGCGGAGGCGGCGCACCGGGCGGCGGCGGTGCCGGTGCCGGCGGCGCGCCGTTGAGGAACGTGTTGCCGCCCCCGGGCGGGGCATCCGCGGGCGGCGGATCGCCCGGGGCCGGCGGGGTGGCCTGCTGCGGGCCGTGCTGGGTGCCCTGGGACTCGCTGCCCGAGTCGCTGGACCCACTGGAGCTGGAGTCGTCGGTGCTCGACGAGGACGAGTCCGACGACGAGCTGGACGAGTCCGACGACGAGTCCGACGACGAGTCCGACGAGGTGTCGACGGCGTCGGGGAACGGGATCGGCGGCAGGTTGAGCCGCTCCTCCGGGATGTCGGGCGGCGGCACCGGCGGCTGACCGTTGATCTGCAGCGGGCCCTTCGCGCTGTTCAGCAGCGTCGACCAGCCGCCGTTGCCCAGCGTCGCGCCGATGCTGCACGACACCTGATGGCTGCCCGCAGACCAGCTGGGCAGCGAGATCGTGCTGTAGATGAGGGTCAGCGTGGTGTTGCGCAACTGGATGGGCGCCAGGTAGGCGTCGGTCATCCGGGTGCAGGCGTCCTTGATGAACGTGTCCTGCTCCGGTTCCGCGGGCAGGCCGGCGGGCCACTTCTCGGCCAGGTTCACCGAGCCGGTGACCTCCATGGCGTGCGGCGCCGCGCAGTCGACCGGGATGTCGGTGGGCTGATTGGTCGACGGGTCGATGCCGAGGCAGGTGCCTGCAGGCCAGACCTTGGACTGGTCGATCTCGGCGACCTTGCCCTGGAACGCCAGCTGTTGGTTGTTCGGGCCGGGCAGCTGCAGCCCGCACAGCATCCGGCGCTCGCCGTTCTGACGCCACGCCTTGTCGCCGGACCACAGCATGCTCACGGTGAAGCGGCTGTTGGGGTCGAACCGCTGCCCGAGGTAGCGACGGACGGCCGGCTGGCACTGCTCCTGACTGATCTGCTGGATGCGGGCGGTCGACGGGGGCGGGGCCTCCGGGCCGTACTCGCTGCCCGGGAACGTGCGCATGTCGACCGACTCGGCCACCTCGAAGCGGTGCTCGTCCTTGCAGTCGACGATCTCCGCCGCGTCCGGGGTGCGGTCCGGCCAGTTCAGGCAGGCGCCGTCCTTCGCTTGGTTGAACGTGTCGTTGCCGCGCGGTCCCAGGCTGATGGCGCTGGCGTTCAGGCCCATGCCGTTGGCGCCCTCGCTGCGCGGCAGCGCGGTGATCAGGCCGGCGATCAGCAGCCCTCCCAGCGCCGTCAGCAGCAGAGCGCGACGGGTCGAGGCGGCCTGCAGACTGTGCCACCATGCCACCCGCTGTGCGGGCGCATCGGGCCCGTCGGCGCGCGGGTCGTGGTGCTCTGGTGCCTCCAACATCCGCTCCATTGTGACAGGCGTGTCAGGTGCTGTGACAAGTGATGCAGTTGTAACGTTATGGGGTTGTGTTGGGAGCCCGGTCCGGCGCGCTACGTTGACCGGTGTGCCGGCACCCGACGAGGACATCGACCCGGCGCTGAGCGAGCTCGCCGGCCGCCTCTTCGACATGGCCCGCCGCGGCGACGCCGACACGCTCGCCGCCTACGTCGACGCCGGGGTGCCCGCCGATCTCACCAACGGCAAGGGCGACACCCTGCTGATGCTGGCGGCCTACCACGGCCACCCTCGGACGGTGCGGGTGCTCGTCGCCCGCGGCGCCGACGTGGACCGGCCCAACGACCGCGGACAGACCCCGCTGGCCGGGGCGGTGTTCAAGGGCGAGGACGCGATCGTGGCATTGCTGCTCGACGCGGGCGCCGACCCCGAGGCGGGCGCACCGAGCGCGGCGGACACCGCGCGGGTCTTCGGACAGACCGGCTACCTCCAGATGTTCGCGGCCACCGGCCGAAAGTAGGGTTGACGTCCGTGATCGACCTCAAGGTGCTGCGCGAGAACCCGGACCTCGTACGAGCCTCGCAGCGCGCGCGTGGCGAGGACCCCGACCTGGTCGACGCGCTGCTGCGCGCGGACACCGCCCGCCGCGCAGCGGTGTCGGCGGCCGACAACCTGCGCGCCGAGCAGAAGTCGGCGAGCAAGCAGGTCGGCAAGGCGTCGCCGGAGGAGCGGCCGGCGCTGCTCGACCACGCCAGGGCGCTGGCCGACAGGGTCAAGGCCGCCGAGGCGCAGCAGGCCGAGGCAGACGCCGCCTTCACGGCCGCGCACATGGGCATCTCCAACGTCATCGTCGACGGCGTGCCCACAGGCGGCGAGGACGACTTCACGGTCCTCGAGACCGTCGGCGAGCCGCCGCGCCTGGACGACCCGAAGGACCACCTCGAACTCGGCGAGGCGCTCGGCCTGATCGACATGGAACGCGGCGCCAAGGTGTCCGGTTCCCGGTTCTACTTCCTCACCGGCGCAGGGGCACTGCTGCAACTCGGGCTGATGCAGCTCGCCGTCCGGCTGGCCACCGACAACGGTTTCACCCTCGTCATCCCGCCGGTGCTGGTGCGCCCCGAGGTGATGGCGGGCACCGGCTTCCTGGGCGCCCACGCCGACGAGGTCTACCACCTCGAGGCCGACGACATGTACCTCGTCGGCACGTCCGAGGTGCCGCTGGCCGGCTACCACGCCGACGAGATCCTCGACCTGTCCGCCGGGCCGCGCCGCTACGCCGGCTGGTCGTCCTGCTTCCGCCGCGAGGCGGGCAGCTACGGCAAGGACACCCGCGGCATCATCCGGGTGCACCAGTTCGACAAGGTCGAGGGCTTCGTCTACTGCCGTCCCGACGAGGCCGAGGCCGAGCACGAGCGGCTGCTGGGCTGGCAGCGCCGGATGCTCGAGCTGATCGGCGTGCCGTACCGGGTGATCGACATCGCCGCGGGCGACCTGGGCTCGTCGGCGGCCCGCAAGTTCGACTGCGAGGCGTGGGTGCCCACCCAGCAGACCTACCGCGAGCTCACCTCCACGTCGAACTGCACCACTTTCCAGGCGCGCAGGCTGGCGATCCGCTACCGCGACGACAGCGGCAGGCCGCAGATCGCGGCGACCCTCAACGGCACCCTGGCCACCACGCGGTGGCTGGTGGCCATACTGGAGAACCACCAACAACCCGACGGCAGCGTCCGCGTCCCCGAGGCGCTGGTGCCGTTCGTCGGCAGGGAGGTACTGGAACCGTGATCGAACTCGAACTCGACGAACTACGTTCCTGGTTCGGCTTCGGCGTGGCGGGAAACTTCGCCGGTCACCTCGAACAGGCCGGTGAGGCAAGCGATTTCGTGAACGTCACCTCCGAAGGTGGTGCGCCGAAGGGGATCTTCCCGTGGTACGCGCCCGGCCATGATGGATTCCTCGGCGAGTTCCCGCTGTCGCACGACTCGATCGTGCTGCCCGCCAGCGACACTCCGCTCAACCTGCAGATCGAACCCGAGGTCGGCCTGGCCTGCCGGGTGAACTGGAGCGGCGACACCGTCGCGAGCCTGGAGCCGTTCGCGCTCGGCGCGTTCAACGACTGCTCGATCCGCCGTCCCGGCGCGCCGAAGATCAGCCACAAGAAGAACTGGGGCCCGGCGTCCAAGGGTGTCGCCGCGCAGTTCTTCGACATCAGCGACCTGACGCCGGACGGTCCGACCGCGACGCTGCGGCTGGTCTGCTACCTGCGTGACGGCAGCGGCCAGGAGCACGAGTACGGCCTGGACAGCCCGCTGCTCGGCTACTCCTACTACGGCGAGGTGCTGCTGGACTGGGTGGTCGAGCGGCTGGCCAACCAGAAGGGTTCGGCCGAAACGCCGTTGGAGGACGTCGGAGCGTTGATGGCGGCGTCGGGTCACCCCGGGCACGTCCTGATCGGCATCGGCGCGACGCGCTACACAGAACTCGGCGAGTCGACGTTCCTGCAGGCCGGCGACCAGGCCATCGTCCGGGTCTACGACACCGAGTCCGACGCGGTGTCCGAACTCCGCCAGACCGTCTCGTCCCGCTAACCGGAGGCCGCCGTGACCGCGACGCCGATGACCACGACCACGGTGACCGAGCTGTGGCGCTTCCCGGTCAAGTCGATGGGCGGTGGCCGGGTGGACCACGTCCGGGTGGACGCCCGCGGCGTGCACGCCGACCGGTTGTGGGCGGTGCGCGACCTCGATAAGGCCATCACCGCGACGGCCCGGCGGATCCCCGCGCTGCTGGGCTGCTCGGCCCGTTACGCCGACGAGCCGGGACCCGACGCCGGGCCGGGCAACGCGCCGCCCGTGGTGATCACGCTGCCCGACGGCTCCGAGCACACCAGCGACGACCCGCGGATTCACGCGCTGCTCTCCGAGGTCGCCGGGCGGCCGGTGCGCCTCACGGCGCTGCCTCCTGCCGATGACACCAGCGCCCACCGGCTCTCGGTCCAGCAGAGCCGGGCCAACTTCGCCGCCGCGGAGGTCCGCCGCGACTTCGGCCTCGCCGAGTCCGACCCGCTGCCCGACACCTCGGTGTTCACCACCCGCCAGGTGCTCACCCTGGCGCGCTTCTCGACCCCGCCGGGCACCTTCGTCGACCTCAGCCCCGTCCACCTGCTCAGCACCAACAGCCTGGCGGCGCTGTCGGCCGACGGCGGGCCCTACGACGTGCGCCGGTTCCGGCCGAACATCCTGGTCACCGTCGAAGGTGCAGGCAGCGAGTTCCCCGAGGCCGAATGGACCGGCGCGACACTGCAGGTCGGCTCGTCGGCGCTGCACGTCACCATCCCGACCATCCGCTGCGCGGTGCCCACCCGGCCGCAGCCCGGGGTGGACACCGACCGGGCACTGGGCCGCAGACTCTCCGATCGCACCAACCGGTTCCTCGGGGTGTACGTCGACGTCGCCACCCCGGGAACCGTGCGGATCGGGGACGTGGTGTCGGTACACCGGCCCACGCCGCCGGGAACACTGCAGCGCGCCGCGGCCGCAGCGGGCCGCACCGCCAAGCGCAGGATGCAGCAGGTGCTCGAGGCAACGGTGCTGCGCGGGCAGAACTGACCCGCCGCGGGTTTCACCGCCACGGTGCCGGGTACCGCGACGGGACCCGACACGAGGAGTTCTGCGAATGCGAGCGATGGTCTACCGCGGCCCGTACAAGGTGCGGGTGGAGGAGAAGGACATTCCGACGATCGAGCATCCCAACGATGCGATCGTCAAGGTGCAGCTCGCCGCCATCTGTGGCTCTGATCTGCACCTCTACCACGGCATGATGCCCGACACCCGGGTCGGCATGACGTTCGGCCACGAGTTCATCGGCGTCGTGCACGACGTCGGCCCGTCGGTGCAGAACCTGCAACCCGGCGACCGGGTGATGGTGCCGTTCAACATCTACTGCGGGTCGTGCTTCTTCTGCGCCCGCGGCCTGTACTCGAACTGCCACAACGTCAACCCCAACGCCACCGCCGTCGGCGGCATCTACGGCTACTCGCACACCTGCGGCGGCTATGACGGCGGCCAGGCCGAGTTCGTCCGGGTGCCGTTCGCCGACGTCGGCCCGACGGTGATCCCGGACTGGATGTCCGACGAGGACGCGCTGATGTGCACCGACGCGCTGGCCACCGGGTACTTCGGCGCCCAGCTCGGCGACATCGTCGAGGGCGACGTGGTCGCGGTGTTCGGTGCCGGGCCGGTCGGCCTGTACGCCGCCGCGTCGGCGTGGCTGATGGGCGCGGGCCGGGTGATCGTGATCGACCATCTGGAGTACCGGCTGGAGAAGGCCCGCACCTTCGCCCACGCCGAGACCCGCAATTTCGCCGAGTACGACGACATCGTCGTCGAGATGAAGAAGGCCACCGGCTACCTCGGCGCGGACGTGGTGATCGACGCGGTGGGCGCCGAGGCGGACGGCAACCTGATGCAGCACGTCGCCGCCGCGAAGCTGAAACTGCAGGGCGGCTCGCCGATCGCGCTGAACTGGGCCATCGACTCCGTGCGCAAGGGTGGGACGGTGTCGGTGATGGGCGCCTACGGGCCCATCTTCAGCGCGGTCAAGTTCGGCGACGCGATGAACAAGGGCCTGACGCTGCGGATGAACCAGTGCCCGGTCAAGCGCCAGTGGCCGCGTCTGTTCTCGCACATCCAGAACGGTTACCTCAAGCCCACTGAGCTGATCACACATCGAATTCCGTTGGAGCACATCGCCGAGGGTTACCACGTGTTCTCCGCCAAACTCGACGGCTGCATCAAGCCGGTCGTCGTGCCGAACGCCGCGTGAGCAGGAGCCAGCCATGACCTACACCGCCGATCACCCGCCCGTTCCGTCCTCGGAGGAACTGCGGGCCCGCATCCCCGGCTGGGGCGCCGACCTCGACCCGAAGGACCGGCCTTCGGTGCCGAAGCTCCGCTTCGAGGAGACCGGTGCGCACTGGGACTTCCCGGACCGCCAACTGGAGCTGCAACCCCGCGAACGGTCGATCGAGCACCAGTTCCTCACCCCGGTGTTCGGCACGTCCACCCCGCCGCGAGGCCTGTCGGGCGCGATCCGCCGCTACGCCTACCGCAGGTTCAGCGAGGGCCGCGCCGCGCACTGGCTGCTGCTGATCCTCGGCGATCGGGTGGACGCGATCGAGAGCCACGCACTGGCACTGGCGAAGGGCCATCCGGACAATCCGATCACCGAGTCCGGCATCAAGACCGAATTCACGTACAACGGCCTCGCGGCGCGCACCGGCACCCGGCGGGTCGACCGTAACCACGCGTGGATGGATCCGCTGCTCGTCGCCGGACCGTGGGTGGTCACCGGGGTCCTCGGCACCCGCGCGATCAGTCGGGTGGCGCGGCGGGTCAGGCGCTAGCGCCGAACCGGTCCCAGATCCGTTGGGTCTGCGCGCCGACGCTTCCGTCGTTGGTGCGCTGGAAGTTCCGGCCGCCCCGCCCGAACGTGGCGAGAACGGCGGGCGGCGCCGTGGATTCGGTGACGGGTGTGTCGAGCCACGAGCAGGCCCGGACGTGCACGAGGTCGACGGCGGCCGCGTCGGCGTCGCTGTCGTAGAAGTAGGAGCCGGTGATTCGGCCCAGCCAGAACAGGCCGTCCCCGTCGCGGGTCCACACGAACGAGCCTTCCTCGACGGCGGCGAACCGTTCGATGCGGCGCGCCAGCCGCTCGTCGTGCTGCTCGGCGGCGAGCGTCACCGCCGCCTCCAGATCGTCGGGTGCGGGTGTCAGCACACCGCCGAACCCGCAGCGGGACAACGAGAACGCCCGGTCGAGGGCGTCCTGCGGGTCGACGTCGTCGCGCCGGGACCGCATCGGCGCGCGGTACACCGCAGTCAGCGCTGCCCCAGCAGATCGTCGAGGATCGCGACCAGCGACTCGGGGTGTTCGGGGGTGAACGCGGGACGCCACCGGTTGTCCTCGACGTCGAGGGTGACCAGGGTGCTCTTCAGCGGCCTGCGGATGTCGAGCGGCAACCACAGCCGCAGATCCGAACTCCCCCACAGCCGGCAGCGCTGCAGCAGGTCCAGCGGACGCGCCTGGTAGCCGCGGATCGACCGCAGCGGGATGACCTTCGACGTGCCCGACGGGAAGTGGTAGCGGCGCAACGTGATCGCGTACTGGTCGAGCTGGATCAGCCCGTCGTCGTAGTGCTGCTGCGGTGCACTCACAGCGGACGGCTCCGCAGCTCGTGGCCCTTGGTGGTCAGGCACCGGCCGGTCTCGAGATTCCACTGCCAGCCGTGCAGGTTGCAGGTCAGCGTCTTGCCTTCCACCACGCCGAACTTCGACAGGTCGGCCTTCAGGTGCGGGCAGCGGCGCTGGAATTCGTAGCCGTCCATGGTGATCGACGCGGAGTCGTCGTGCGCCTCGGCGAACCACCCGTCGGCGTAGGCCACCCGCTCGTCGGTCAGGCACTTGAAGAACGTGTAGAGGTATTCGTTGTACCCGCCGACGCGCCACGCGGCGAACCGGGTGGACAGGAAGATGGTGTTCACCCAGTCCGGTTCGGCGTCCCGTAGCACGGTGCGCACCAGTTCCGGCGCGATCTCGAAACCATACCGGAACTTCTCGTCCGGGATCGGTTCGCGGACAACTCGTTTCGGGAAGTCGATCACCACGGTTTCACGGCCCATGCGCAGTTCCACCGGATAGCCGATGCCGTCGCAGATCTGGTCGCTCTGCAGCATGATCGGCTCGAAGCGGGCCCGTAGTGGCTCGAGCAGCGGCTCACCCTCGGCGGGCGCCCAGCGCGCCTTCTCGGCGGCCAGCACGGGCGCCATCCGCTCGGCGTAGGCCGCGATGTAGTCGGCCTTGCCGGTGGTGAAGATGGCCTCCACCTCGTCCGCGGGCAGCGGATGTGTGAGCGAATTCAGTTGTGAGCCGGTCAGATCCGCCGTCGAGCCGGGCATCATCAGCAGGCCGCGGTCGTGGCCGTGCCTGCGCATCTGGTCCAGGAACACCATCTGGTCGGGGAAGATGTTCGCCGGATCGCCGTGGTCGTCGTTGAGATGACGCAGCTCGGGGTCCAAAAAGCACGGCGGTCCCGCCGACGGCACCACCCACGTCGCGCCGACCTGGGCGATGTACTGCCGGCAGCGGTCCATCTGGCGCTGCCGCTTCTGGATGCCGAACGCCTCCTTGGCCCTGGCCGGCATGTCGTAGACCATCGGGTACCAGATGGCGCCGGAGAACTGCAGCATGTGCACGTCCACCTGGCCGAAGTCGGCGGCCAGTACGTCGAGGTCCACCGGCCGGGCGTCGTTCATGTTGAAGGCCACGGTCTCGCCGTCGTCGACCACCAGGCCCGAGTCGCCGATGGGCCCGTCGGCGGGCGCCCTCAGCGCGATGATCATCACGCCCAGATCGCCCTTGGGTCCGCTGATGTCGTGGCGCACCGAATCGGTGGTCTCGAAGAACCGGTGGAAGCCCAGTTCCTCGAGTTCGCGGCGCAGGTCGGGCACCGGGTAGTCGGGCAGCAACACCGTGGCGTCCTTGTTGACGTACGTGCGCAGCGTGTCCGGGTCGAAGTGGTCTTTGTGCAGGTGGGACACGTAGAGGTAGTCCACGTCGCCCAGCGCCGCCCAGTCCAGGCCGCTGTTGTCGGGGAACGGGAACCAGGAACCGAAATAGGCGGGGTTGACCCAGGGGTCGCACAGGATGCTGCCGGCGCGTGTGTCGATCCGGAAGCCGGCATGTCCGACGCTGGTGACCTGCACTGATGCCCTTTCTCGGGTGCGCTGTTCGGTACCGAGCTTAACGGGAGTGAGGCGCTGCGCCTGCCACGGCCGGGGCCTGGGGGACCGGCGCGCCGGGTCGGGCAGGAGGGCGCGCACTACGCTGGCAACCGTGGAACCGGTATACGGAACTGTCATCCAGCTGGCCCGCCTGGCCTGGCGGCTTCAGGGGCTGAAGTTCACCGTCACCGGGGTGGAGAACCTGCCCACCACGGGCGGCGCGGTGGTGGCCATCAACCACACCAGCTATTTCGACTTCACCTTCGCCGGCCTGCCCGCGTACCGGCAGAAGCAGGGCCGCAAGGTGCGGTTCATGGCCAAGCGTGAGGTGTTCGATCACAAGATCACCGGCCCGATCATGCGCAGCCTGCGCCACATCGAGGTGGACCGCGACAGCGGTGCGGCGTCGTTCGACGCGGCGTGCGCGGCGCTGAAGGGCGGCGAGCTGGTGGGCGTCTACCCCGAGGCGACGATCAGCCGCAGCTTCGAGATCAAGCAGTTCAAATCGGGTGCCGCAAGGATGGCGATCGCTGCGGGCGTGCCGATCGTGCCGCACATCGTGTGGGGCGCCCAGCGGATCTGGACCAAAGGCCATCCGAAGAACCTGTACCGGCCGAAGGTGCCGATCACGGTGGCGGTCGGGGAGCCGATCGAGCCGACGCTGCCTGCGCACGAGCTGACCGCGCTGCTGCATTCGCGGATGCAGCACCTGCTGGAGCGGGTCCAGGAGTCCTACGGCCCGCACCCGCCCGGCGAGTTCTGGGTGCCGCACCGGCTCGGCGGCGGTGCGCCGTCGCTGGCGGAGGCCAATCAGATGGACGCCGACGAGGCCGCCGAGAAGGCCGCCGCGCGGGCCCGACGGGCCGAGGAGCCGGGACCCGCCGGAGCGCCGGGGTAGCCCTCATGGAACCGGTGTATCGGACGTTGGAGCTCGCGGCTGCGGCGGCCGTGCGCGCCACCGGTGCCCGGATCGGCTTTCACGGCGTGCAGAACATCCCGGCGACCGGTGGCGCCGTGGTGGCGATCAACCACACGGGCTACGCGGACTGGCTGCCTGCGGGGCTGGCCGCCCGGCTGCGCAGGCGGCGGCTGCGGTTCATGATCAAGGCCGAGATGCAGGACGTCAGGGTGGTCGGCTTCCTGATCAAGCGGACCGGGACCATCCCGGTGGACCGGCGGGCCGGGGCGGGCGCGTACGCGGTGGCGGTGCAGCGGCTGCGCGAGGGTGAGTTGGTGGCCGTCTATCCGGAGGCCACCATCAGCCGCAGCTTCGAGCTCAAGGGCTTCAAGACCGGCGCAGCCCGGATGGCGCTGGAGGCGCAGGTGCCGATCGTGCCGATGATCATCTGGGGCGCCCATCGGCTGTGGACGAAGGATCATCCGAAGGCGATGGCCCGCAACAAGATCCCGATCGAGGTGTGCGTCGGCGCACAGATCCCGCCCGAGGGTGACGCCAGCACGCTGGAAGCGGCCATGCGGGAGTCGATGACGGCGCTGCTGGACCGGGTGCAGACCGAGTACCCGCACCCCGAGGGCGCATACTGGGTGCCTCGCCGGCTGGGTGGCACGGCGCCGACCCCCGAGGAAGCGGCGCGCCTCGACGAGGCCGAACTCGCCGAGCGTGCCCGCAGGCGTGCCGAACGCGACGCCAGGAGCCGTAGATGACGCTGCCCGCATTGATCGCCACCGATGTGGACGGCACGCTGCTCGACGACGACGAGAAGGTGTCCGCGCGCACCCGCGCCGCCGTGCACGCCGCCGTCGCCGCCGGCGCCGTGTTCGTGCTGGCCACCGGTCGCCCGCCGCGGTGGATCCACCCCGTCGTCGACGGGCTGGGGCTGGCGCCGATGGCGGTGTGCGCGAACGGCGCCGTCATCTACGACCCGTCGACCGACCGGATCGTGTCGGCCCGGACGCTGTCCGCCGACGTGCTGGGTGAGCTGGCCGAGATCGCGGCGAGGGTGATCCCCGGCGCCGGCCTGGCCGTGGAGCGGGTGGGCCGCTCCGCCCATGACGCCGCGACGCCGCAGTTCGTCAGCTCGCCCGGCTACGAGCACGCGTGGCTCAATCCGGACAACACCGAGGTGTCGGTGGAGGACCTGCTCAGCGCGCCCGCAGTGAAGCTGCTGATCCGCAAGGCCGGTGCCCGCAGCGCCGACATGGTCGCGGCCCTGGCCCCGCACATCGGCCTGCAGGGCGACCTCACGTATTCCACCAACAACGGCCTGGTCGAGGTGGTGCCGCTGGGCATCAGCAAGGCCACCGGCATCGAGGAACTGGCCCGCCCGCTCGGTCTGGTCGCCGGTGACGTGGTGACGTTCGGTGACATGCCCAACGACGTGCCGATGCTGCGGTGGGCCGGCCTCGGGGTGGCGATGGGCAACGCGCACCCGGAGGTGATCGCGGCGGCCGACGAGGTCACCGCACCCAACGTCGACGACGGGGTGGCCCGGGTGCTCGAACGCTGGTGGCTCTGAGCCCCTACGGGTCGATCGCGCGCGGCGCGGTGAAGCGTTCCAGCTGGACGGGCGGATGGTCGGCCGACGGCGGCGGCAGCTCGAGCGGCACCCCGTCGATCACCCGGGTGATGGTGAACTTCTCCCGGTCGAAGTTGAGCGTGCCGTGTTGGAAGTTCTGCACGATCCACTGCGGTTCGGGGATCTCGGCGCTGGTGGGCAGGCCGAGCGCGCCGCGCTCGAAACCCAGTGCGCCCCAGGCGTCGTAGATCGCGCCCTTGACCGGGTTGGCTCCGGTGGACGGTGACCAGTACACCGCGCCGTGCTGGAACCGGACGTAGCGGGCGTCCCCCGCACCCGCGGCTTCCGGTGTGGTCGGTGCGCCGAGCGGGCCCGCCGTGCCGCCCGTCTGGTCCCAGCGGGCGAAGATCGCCCCGCCGCGCAGCGATTCGGCGAGGTCCTGGGGCCCGGGGGGCCGGTCGAACCGGGCGGCGATGTCGCGCAGCTGGTTCATCGCCGCGTATGCCGCGTTGCCGGGGCACTCGGTGTTCCCGACGTCGCGGTGGGTGAAGATCGCGGGCAGCCTGGGGGCGGCGCCGCGCGGGAAGTGCGTGAACGAGCCGCCCGCGGAGGTCAGTACGACGCTGCCGAGCGGGTCGACGCGGTCGAGGCCGAGCCGCCAGCCGAGCAGCCGGCCGGTGGTGCGCAGCTGGATCGGCGTGGGAGGTACCGCTTCGAAGTTCCCCATCATCGCCACGCCCCAGGTGTCGACGTTGAACCCGCCGGTGTGGGAGCCCTCGACGGGCCGGTCGATGCCGCCCGCCCGTCCCTCGAACACTTGCCCGTACTTGTCGACCATGGCGTTGTAGGCGACGTCGCACCAGCCCAGCGTGCGGGTGTGGTACGCGTAGATCGACCGCACGATGCCGGCGGAGTCCTGTGGGGCGTAGTCGTTGCTGCCTGCCGTGTGGTGCACCACGCCTGCGCGCACCCGGCTGTCGTAGCGGGGTCCGCCGCACCGCATCGACTCGTCGGCGCCCCACTGGCCGCGGGAGATGACGTTGGGCGGTACGCCGGGTGCGGTGACGGCGCCGGGCAGCGGGACCAGGTCCACCGGCGCCTGTGGCGGGCTGATCAGCACCGCGTTGATGTTCTGGGCGAATGGCTGCTCGGTCGCTGCCGGGAGGTAGCCGAGATCGGCGTGCGGCGCGCCCTGCGGGACGGCGCTCGGGGGAGCGTCGGGCGGGCGGGTGACGGCGATCTGCACGGTGGTGGTGCGGCCGACGAACACCGGTTCGGTTCCGCGGATGCCTGCCGACTCCTCGCCGACGCCGCCGAGCGTTTCGGCCTCGTACCAGGGACCCCATGACCCGTCGGACTTCTTGGCCCGGACCCGCGCCGATGTGCCGGTCAGGTCGTCGGCGGTCAGGGCGACCAGAGAGAAGGGGGTGTCCTGGCGGATTTCGCGGATCGTCTCACCGCCGCCGAGGCCGGTCAGCGGCTGTTCGGCCAGCGTGGGCGCCTCGATGCCGGGCGCGTCGTCGCGGTCACCGGGCACGCCGTCGACCGCCAGCGGGAGCAGCAGCACGGTCGCCGCGACCGCGGTGAAGAGGATCGTCGGCGCAGGGCGGCGTGACAGCACGGACTGATGTTACGTATGAGTCAGCTGTTACCACTGTTTCGACACGTTCGAACATCTGACGAAATTTGCGGGCCCCTGCGACGGCACCGCAGAGCGCGAGCGTCTGCGGTGCCGTTCGGGGCCAGGTCTTATGCGGGTGGCGCGGGCGGCGCCGGAGCGGGAACCGGCGGCGGCACCGCTCCCTTCATCGCCGACGTGATCGCCGGCATCAACATGCCCTTGAGCAGATCGATCGCCTGTCCGGCGCCGAGCTGGTTCGCCGCGCTCGACAGGTCGCCAATCAGTCCGGTGCTTCCGGTGCTTCCGGTGCTGACCGGGCTGGCGGCGGCCAGTGACGGATCACCCAGGATCGGGTAACTGCCGAGTGCGGGATCGGCGATCGGTGCCGAGATCGGAATCTCACCCGGCACGCCGAGTCCCGGAGTGCTTGAGATCGGGGTGAGCGCGGGATCGAGGCCGGGGGTGGTCAGGCCGGGCAGCCCGCCGGGCGCGGCGGCCGCGGGGCTGGTCAGCGCCGGATTCGTGAGTCCGGGGCTGGTGAGTGCGGGATTGGTCAGCCCCGCATCGGCCAGGCCGGGCGCGGTGGCGGTCACCGGCGGCACGCTCAGGCCGGGCGTGGACAGCCCCGGCGTGGTCAGTGCGGGCGTGGTCAGGCCCGGTGCCCCCGGCGCGGTCAGGCCCGGTGCGGTGAGCCCCGGCGTGGTCAGGCCCGGTGCCGCCAACCCCGGAGAGGTCAGCGACGGCGAGGCCAGCGACGGGCTCGGGGTCGAACCGGTCAGCACGCCCGTGGGCGCAGGCGGCAGGTTGATGCCGAACTGCGACAGGCCCTGGGAGAGGGCGCCGATCAGCTCGCCCGGCAGGTCGGTGACCATCGCGGCCTGGACGAATTCACGGTGCTGGGGTGCGTTCCGGTCGGACAGGTCGGAAACGGCGATCACTGCGGCTGGACTTGCGACGGCCAGGGCGGCGAACGCGCTCATGGCTGTCGAGAGCTTGCGTCGACGTCTGTTCGGCACGAAAGTCTCCTCAATACATGGACTACATAAGGTCAGTGCTCGTGCGGTACCGGCGGGTGCCCGGCCGATGCGGGTGTCCGGCTCCCGACCATGTCCGAAGGTCAGGAGGCCGACGTGATCGATGGTACGGGTGTGATTGCCGTGAATAGAGTGACGATATTGAATCGTGAGCCAATGGAGACCTTGCGCCGCTGACACCGGAGCGGCGACGCGAGGGACGGTGGGACGGGACGGCCGCCGGGGTCCGATACCCTGGCTGCCGATGACCGCTCCAGATACCCGGGCGCCCAGCCAGTCGGATCGTGCCGGAGACTTCGACCTCATCGTCGTCGGTTCCGGATTCTTCGGCCTGACCATCGCCGAGCGCGTGGCCACCCAACTCGACAGGCGCGTCCTGGTGCTCGACCGCCGGCCGCACATCGGTGGCAACGCCTACTCCGAGGCCGAGCCGCAGACCGGTATCGAGGTGCACCGCTACGGTGCGCACCTGTTCCACACCTCCAACCAGCGGGTCTGGGACTACGTCCGGCAGTTCACCGACTTCACCGGCTACCAGCACCGCGTCTTCGCACTGCACAGCGGGCAGGCCTACCCGCTGCCGATGGGACTCGGGCTGGTCTCGCAGTTCTTCGGCCGCTACTTCACCCCCGACGAGGCGCGCGCGCTGATCGCCGAGCAGTCCGCCGAGATCGACACCGCCGACGCACAGAACCTCGAAGAGAAGGCCATCTCGCTGATCGGGCGCCCGCTCTACGAGGCGTTCATCAAGCACTACACCGCCAAGCAGTGGCAGACCGATCCCAAGGAACTGCCCGCGGCCAACATCACCCGGCTGCCGGTCCGGTACACCTTCGAGAACCGCTACTTCAACGACACCTACGAGGGCCTGCCGGTCGACGGCTACACCGCGTGGCTGCAGAACATGGCCGCCGACGACCGCATCGAGGTGCGGCTCGACACCGACTGGTTCGACGTCCGCGATCGGCTGCGCGCCGAGAGCCCGGACGCGCCGGTGATCTACACCGGCCCGCTGGACCGGTACTTCGACTATGCCGACGGCAGGCTCGGGTGGCGCACGCTCGACTTCGAGCAGGAAGTCGTGGAGACCAGCGACTTCCAGGGCACACCGGTGATGAACTACAGCGACCCCGAGGTGCCCTACACCCGCATCCACGAGTTCCGGCATTTCCATCCCGAGCGGGCGTACCCGACCGACAAGACCGTCATCATGCGGGAGTTCTCCCGTTTCGCCGACGACGACGACGAGCCGTACTACCCGATCAACACCGAGGCCGACCGTGCGCTGCTGGCCGCCTACCGGACCCGGGCCAAGGCCGAGACCGCTTCGGCCAAGGTGCTTTTCGGCGGCCGGCTGGGCACCTACCAGTACCTCGACATGCACATGGCAATCGCCAGCGCGCTCAACATGTACGACAACGTCCTGGCGCCGCATCTCCGCGACGGCGCCCCGCTGACCGTGAGCGAGAACACCACACCATGAGTGACATCCCCACCGGCGCACTGGATGCCGGCAAGCCCAAGTCGGTCAGCCTGCTGTCGCGGGTGATCCTGCCGCGCCCGGGCGAACCGCTCGACGTCCGCAAGCTCTACATCGAGGAGTCGACCACCAACGCGCGGCGCGCACACGCGCCCACCCGCACCACGCTGGAGATCGGCGCGGAGTCCGAGGTGTCGTTCGCGACGTACTTCAACGCCTTCCCCGCGAGCTACTGGCGGCGCTGGTCGACGCTGGAGTCGGTGGTGCTGCGCGTCGAACTCGTCGGCAGCGCCCGCGTGGACGTGTACCGCTCCAAGGCCACCGGTGCGCGGATCACCGTCAGCGGCACCGAGGCGGTCAGCGCGGACGACGACACCCCGGCGGTCGTCGAGTTCGAGATCGGCCTCGACCCGTTCGAGGACGGCGGCTGGATCTGGTTCGACATCACCACCAACGCCAGCGTCACGCTGCGCAGCGCGGGCTGGTACGCCCCGGTCGCCGCACCGAACCGGGCCAACGTCGCCGTCGGCATCCCGACGTTCAACCGGCCCGCGGACTGCGTCAACGCGCTGGCGGCGCTCACGTCGGATCCGCTCGTCGACGAGGTGATCAGCGCGGTCATCGTGTCCGACCAGGGCACCAGCAAGGCCAAGGACCATCCCGGCTTCGCCGCCGCAGCGGCCGCTTTGGGTGACCGCCTCACCATTCACAACCAGCCCAATCTCGGTGGCTCCGGCGGATACAGCCGCGTGATGTACGAGGCGCTGAAGAACACCGACTGCGAACAGATCCTGTTCATGGACGACGACATCCGCGTCGAGCCGGATTCGATCCTGCGGGCGCTGGCGATGAACCGGTTCGCGAAGGTGCCCACGCTCGTCGGCGGCCAGATGCTCAACCTGCAGGAGCCGAGCCATCTGCACGTGATGGGCGAGATGGTCGACGCCGAGAACTTCATGTGGACCAACGCGATCAACACCGAGTACGACCACAACTTCGCGAAATACGCGCTCAGCGACGAGGAGAGCGTGCGCAGCAGGCTGCTGCACCGCCGCATCGACGTCGACTACAACGGCTGGTGGATGTGCATGATCCCGCGGCAGGTCGCCGAGGAGCTCGGCCAGCCGCTGCCGCTGTTCATCAAGTGGGACGACGCCGAGTACGGCCTGCGGGCAGGCGAGCACGGCTACCCCACCGTCACCCTGCCCGGTGCGGCGATCTGGCACATGGCGTGGAGCGACAAGGACGACGCGATCGACTGGCAGGCGTACTTCCACCTGCGCAACCGCCTCGTGGTGGCGGCGATGCACTGGGACGGCAACATCAGCGGGCTGATCGCCAGCCACCTGAAGGCGACCATCAAACATCTTCTCTGCCTTGAGTATTCGACGGTCGCCATCCAGAACAAGGCAATGGACGACTTCCTCGCGGGCCCCGACCACATCTTCTCGATCCTCGAGTCGGCACTGCCGGACATCCGCGCGATGCGCCAGCAGTATCCCGACGCGGTGGTGCTGCCGAGCGCGACCGCGCTGCCCACGCCGTCGGACAAGCGGTGGCGCAAGAAGATCAAGATCCCGGTGGGCCCGGTCTCGATCGGCACGAGGCTCGTCCACGGTGTCGTGCACCAGCTCAAGGCGCACGACCCCGAGCACCACCGCAGGCCGCAGATCAACGTCGCCACCCAGGACGCGCGGTGGTTCTCGTTGAGCAAGGTCGACGGCGTCACCGTCACCACCGCCGACGGCCGCGGTGTGGTGTACCGCCAGCGCGACCGGGAGAAGATGTTCGAACTGCTCCGGGAGTCGCTGAAACGTCAAGCGCGCCTTGCCCGCAGGTTCAACCGGATGCGCAAGGTGTACCGGGAGGCGCTGCCGGTGCTGACCAGCAAGCAGAAGTGGGAAGAGGTCCTGCTGCCCAGTCTCGACGGTTCCGCAGAGGCGCAGCCCGCGGCCGCCCGCACATGACGGAACCGCCGCGGGGCGAGGACGCCGCGCTGGTGGCCGTTCAGGCGGCGTTGGCCGGCCGGCCGGGCGTACTCACCGCCGCCCGCACGCTGTCGCACTTCGGTGAGCACAGCGCGGGCTGGCTCGGCGCTGCGGGGATCGGCGCCCTGCTTCAGCCCGCGCGGCGTCGGGCCTGGCTGACCGCGGGCGTTGGGGCGTTCGCCGCCCACGCGGCCGCTGTCGTCATCAAGCGGGTGGTGCGCCGCGAGCGGCCCCATCACCCGGCGATCGCGGTGAACGTCGGTACGCCGAGCCGGCTGTCGTTCCCCTCGGCCCACGCCACGTCCACCACCGCGGCCGCGGTGCTGCTCGGCCGGGTGTCCGGGCTGCCGCTGCCCGTCGTGCTGGTGCCGCCGATGGCGTTGTCGCGCCTGGTGCTCGGGGTGCACTACCCCAGCGATGTGCTCACCGGCGTGGCGGTCGGCGCGACGGTCGCCGAGGTGGTCTCCAGGATCAGCGAGCGCTACGGAGCGGACCCGAGATGAGTGTGCAGCCACATGAGTACCAGAATGTCTGAGGAAGCGGCGCCGGTGACCGGCCCGCCGAAGAATCTCGCCAGCGGCATCGTCAAGGCGCTGCGGCCACGCCAGTGGGTGAAGAACGTGCTGGTGTTCGCCGCGCCGGTGGCCGCCCTCGGCGACGACCGCTACGCCTACGACTACCGCGTGGTCCTGGTCAACGTGCTGGTGGCGTTCCTGGTGTTCAGCCTCGGCGCGTCGGCGGTGTACCTCGTCAACGACGCGCGTGACGTCGAGGCCGACCGGCAGCACCCGACCAAACGCTTCCGGCCGATCGCCGCGGGCGTGGTGCCCGAATGGCTGGCGTACACGCTGGCCACGGTGCTGGCGGTGGCCTCGATCGGCATCTCGTATCTGGTGACGCCGAACCTGGCCCTGGTGATGGCGATCTACATCGCCATCCAGCTGGCCTACTGCTTCGGGCTCAAGCACCAGGCCGTCATCGACATCTGCATCGTCTCCTCGGGCTTCCTGATCCGGGCGATCGCAGGCGGCGTGGCCGCCGATGTGCCGCTGTCGCAATGGTTCCTGCTGATGATGGCCTTCGGGTCGCTGTTCATGGCTGCCGGAAAGCGCTATGCCGAACTGCAGTTGGCGGAACGCACCGGCGCCAAGATCCGCAAGTCACTGGAGAGCTACACCAGCAGCTACCTGCGCTTCGTCTGGACGCTGTCGGCAACCGCCCTGGTGCTCTGCTACGGGCTGTGGGCCTTCGAGCGCGACGACCTCGCAGGCACCTCCTGGTTCGTGGTGTCGATGATCCCGTTCACCGTCGCGATCCTGCGCTACGCGGTCGACGTCGACGGCGGGCTGGCGGGCGAGCCGGAGGAGATCGCGCTGGGTGACCGGGTGCTCCAGTTGCTCGCGGTGGCCTGGATCGGGACCGTCGGTGCGGCCGTCCTCTTCGGCTGAGCCCGCCGGCGCGTCGGCCCTGCGCCGGCCGGCCTTCCCGTTCGACGTGACCGCCCGCGTCAGCCTCTGGGTGGGGGTCGCGGTGGTGGCCGTGCTGTTCGGCTGGGGCGCCTGGCAGCGCCGGTGGATCGCCGACGACGGCCTGATCGTGTTGCGCACGGTGCGGAACCTGTTGGCGGGCAACGGCCCGGTCTTCAACGCAGGCGAACGCGTCGAGTCGAACACCTCCACGCTGTGGACATACCTGATCACCCTGGGTTCGTGGGTGGGCGGCGCCGTGCAGCTGGAGTACGTGGCGCTGTGGTTCGCGCTGGTGCTCTCCGTCCTCGGGGTGGCGCTGGCGATGCTCGGCGCGGGCCGGCTCTACGCGCCGAGCCTGCAGGGCCGCCGCGCGCTGCTGCTGCCTGCCGGCGCACTGGTCTACATCGCGGTGCCGCCTGCCCGCGACTTCGCCACCTCCGGTCTCGAGAACGGTTTGGTGCTGGCCTATCTCGGCCTGCTGTGGTGGATGATGGTGTGCTGGTCGCAGGCGCTGCGCAGCCGCCCCGCAGACGCGCCCGACGGGGACGCGGTGAGCCGGACCTTCGCCGCCGCACTGGCTTTCGTCGGCGGCCTGAGCGTGCTGGTGCGTCCCGAGCTCGCGCTGATCGGCGGACTGGCGTTGGTGATGATGCTGATCGCCGCCCGCGGCTGGCGCCGCCGGGTGCTGATCGTGGCCGCAGGCGGCGCGCTGCCGGTGCTCTACCAGATCTTCCGGATGGGCTACTACGGGCTGCTGACGCCCAACACCGCGCTGGCCAAGGACGCCTCGGGCGCCAAGTGGCCGCAGGGCTTCATCTACCTCGCCAACTTCAATCAGCCCTACCTGCTGTGGATTCCGGCCGTGCTGCTGGTGGTGCTCGGCGCGGTGCTGGTGGCCACCAGGTCGCGGCCGTGGTGGATCTCGCACCGGTCGCCGCGCGGGTACGGGTGGGTGGCCCGTACCGTGCAGAGCCCGCTGGCCGTGGTGATCTTCTTCGTGGTGAGCGGTCTGCTGCAGGCGATCTACTGGGTCCGCCAGGGCGGCGACTTCATGCACGGCCGGGTGCTGCTGACACCGCTGTTCTGCCTGCTGCTGCCGGTCGCGGCGATCCCGGTGGTGCTCCCGGACGGCAGCCGGTTCACCCGCGAGACCGGCTACCTGCTGGCCGCGGCCACCTCGGTGCTCTGGCTCACCGTCGTGGGATGGTCACTGTGGGCGGCGAATTCGCCCGGCATGGGGGCCGACGCCACCCGGGTGACCTACACCGGCATCGTCGACGAACGGCGGTTCTACGCCCAGGCCACCGGCCACGCCCACCCGCTGACAGCGGCCGACTATCTGGACTATCCGCGGATGCGCGCGGTGATCACCGCGCTGGACAACACCCCCGACGGCGCGCTGCTGCTGCCCGCGGGCAACTACGACCGCTGGGACGTGGTGCCCGCGATCCCGCCGCCGCCCCGCCCGCCGCACGCGTCGGCGGACTGGGTCGACGAGCACCAGCCACAGCACACGGTCTTCTTCACCAACCTCGGCATGCTGGGCATGAATGTCGGCCTCGACGTGCGGGTGATCGACCAGATCGGCCTGGCCAACCCGCTCGCCGCGCACACCGCCCGGCTCGAGGACGGCCGCATCGGGCACGACAAGAACCTCTACCCGGACTGGGCGGTGGCCGAGGGCCCGTTCCTCAAGACCCGCCCGTACGTGCCGCAGTACCTCGACGAGGACTGGATCCGACAAGCCGAGGCGGCACTGAAGTGCCCGGACACCGAAGTCGTGCTCACCTCCATCCGCGGGCCGATGGGACCGCGCCGGTTCCTGTCGAATCTCGTGCACGCCGCCGAGTTCACCCGCTACCGCATCGACCGGGTGCCGCGCTACGAACTTGCCCGCTGCGGGCTCGCGGTGCCCGAGCCGATCAACCCGCCCTACACCGGTATGCCGGCCACCGGACCTTAGACCTACGAGATTTGTGATCGGAATGGATTGTCTGTTTGGGTAACGCCGCAACCACCTCCGGACGATATGCAGTCAGGTGTGTTGCATTCCTCGGCCCACGACCGCCGTTCGTACGGCGCCGGCAGAAGTGAAACGGACGGTTAGGACCTTTGCGTAGGACCCCGGGTGCTGTCGCTGTGCGCCGGCTTCTCGCCGTGCTGGCCGCGCTGGTCGTACTGCCCGGCCTGGTCACGGTCACGGGCGCGCCCCAGGCCGCGGCGTTCTCCCGCGAAGGCCTGCCCGTCGAGTACCTCGACGTCTACTCCACGGCGATGGGCCGCAACGTGCGCGTCGAGTTCGAGGGCGCCTCGGGGCCGGCTGCGAAGGCCGTCTACCTGCTCGACGGCCTGCGCGCCCAGGACGACTACAGCGGCTGGGACATCAACACCGCCGCCTTCGAATGGTTCCACGACTCCGGTGTCGCGGTGGTGATGCCCGTCGGCGGGCAGTCCAGCTTCTACACCGACTGGTATTCGCCGTCGAGCTTCAACAACCAGCCCTACACGTACAAGTGGGAGACCTTCCTGACCGCCGAGCTGCCGCAGTGGCTGGCGGAGAACAAGCAGGTGTCGGCCACCGGCAACGCCGTGGTGGGGCTGTCGATGTCGGGCAGCACCGCGCTGACCCTGTCGGCCTACCACCCGGCGCAGTTCCGTTACGCCGCTTCGCTGTCGGGCTTCCTCAACCCGTCGACGGTCGTCATGCAGCAGGCCATCCGGGTGGCGATGCTCGACGCGGGCGGCTTCAACGTCGACAACATGTGGGGCCCGCCGTGGAACCCGGCCTGGAAGCGCAACGACCCGGTGGTGCAGGCGGCCCGCATCGCGGCCAACGGCACCCGGCTCTGGATCTACTGCGCACCCGGTGGCGCGACACCGCTGGACACCGCTGACCCCGGCCAGGCGCTCAATGCGACCAGCCTCGAGGCGATGGCGATCACCAGCAACAAGGCGTTCCAGCAGGCCTACACCGCCGCCGGCGGCCGCAACGCCACCTTCCAGTTCCCGCCCGCGGGCAACCACGCATGGGGCTACTGGGGCGCGCAACTGCAAGCCCTCAGACCCGACCTGCTCGCCACCATCGGCGGCTGACGGGCAGATCATGATATCGGTAAAGGCGCAGTTCAGAAGCGAATTCACGCACACATGGGTAACAGCCGGAGAGAGTTGTCACACCGAGGTGTGGTTGACTACACGGGCAACGCGGCCTGCTCCGGTGGACACAGGCCGGGTTCGGCATTCGACAGATGGGATAGGTAAAGCATGAAGTTCGTTGGGAAGATGCGCGGCGCCTGGGCGCGCCGGCTCACGGTTGTGGCCTTGGCGGCCGCCGTGCTGCCCGGCCTGGTCAGTGCGGTCGGCGGCTCGGCGACTGCGGGGGCCTTCTCCCGTCCGGGTCTGCCGGTCGAGTACCTGATGGTGCCGTCCGCGGGTATGGGACGTGACATCAAGGTGCAGTTCCAAAGTGGTGGCCAGGGAGCGCCGGGCGTGTACCTGCTCGACGGCCTGCGCGCACGTGATGACTTCAACGGTTGGGACATCGAGACCAACGCGTTCGAGATGTACTACGAGTCGGGCCTCTCGGTGATCATGCCCGTCGGTGGTCAGTCCAGCTTCTACTCGGACTGGTACGAGCCCGCCTGCGGCAAGGCCGGTTGCTCGACCTACAAGTGGGAGACGTTCCTGACCCAGGAGCTGCCCGCCTACCTGTCCGCCAACCACGGCGTGAACCCGAACCGCAACGCGGCGGTCGGCCTGTCGATGGCCGGTTCGGCCGCGATGACGCTGGCGATCTACTACCCGCAGCAGTTCCAGTACGCGGCGTCGCTGTCGGGCTTCCTGAACCTGTCCGAGGGCTGGTGGCCGATGCTGGTCGGGATGTCGATGGGTGACGCCGGCGGCTACAAGTCCGAGGCCATGTGGGGTCCGTCGAGCGATCCGGCGTGGAAGCGCAACGACCCGATGGTGAACATCGACAAGCTGGTCGCCAACGGCACCCGCGTGTGGGTCTTCTGCGGCAACGGCAAGCCTGCCGACATCAACGGCAGCGGCGTCGCCGCGGGCGACAACTTCAACGCGAAGTTCCTCGAGAGCTTCACGCTGCGGACCAATGAGACCTTCCAGGAGCAGTACATCGCCGCTGGCGGCAAGAACGGCGTGTTCAACTTCCCGCAGGCCGGTACCCACAGCTGGGAGTACTGGGGTCAGCAGCTCGGCCAGATGAAGCCGGACATCCAGCGCGTGCTGGGTGCCACCCCGGGCCCGGTCGCCGCTCCTGCGGCGGCTCCGGTCGAGGCCGGCAACTGATCCAGCGTTAGACGAACGACGCCTGCGGCGGCGATCCCTTCGGGGGTCGCCGCCGTCGGCCGTTTCCGGGTCGTCCGACCGGCCCCTTTTGGCGCGACCCCGGGGGCAGGTGTGATTCACTACCTGCGGCGGGGACAGCCGAGACGTGAGGTGGATGAATGGGTCGGTCACTGGTCCGGGGACTTCTGAGCGTGCTACTGGCTGCCGGCCTGTGGGGGGCCGTCGGGACCACATCCGGCACCACCGCGGGCGCCGAGCCCGTCGAGTACCTGATGGTGCCGTCGGCGGCGATGGGCCGTGACATCCCGGTGGCCTTCCAGGGCGGTGGACCGCACGCGGTGTTCCTGCTCGACGCGTTCAACGCCGCACCGGACGTGAGCAACTGGGTGACCGCGGGCAACGCGATGAGCACGCTGGCGGGCAAGGGTGTCTCGGTGGCCGCGCCTGCCGGCGGCGCATGGAGCATGTACACCAACTGGGAGCAGGACGGCAGCAGGCAGTGGGAGACCTTCCTGTCCTCCGAGCTGCCCAACTGGCTGGCGGCCAACAAGGGCCTCGCCCCGGGCGGACACGGCATCGTCGGCGCCGCCCAGGGCGGCTACGGCGCCATGGCGATGGCCACCTTCCACCCCGACCGCTTCCGCTACGCCGGATCGCTGTCGGGCTTCCTGACGCCGTCGCTGACCCAGATGAACGGCGCCATCACCGACGGGCTGGCCCGCTTCGGCGGCGTCGACATACGGAACATGTGGGGTCTGCCGCAGCTCGGCCGGTGGAAGTGGCACGACCCCAACGTGCACATCCAGCTACTGATCAACAACAACACCCGGTTGTGGGTGTTCAGCCCCGCCACCCTGACGTGCAGCGACCCGGCCGCGATGATCGGCTACTGCGATCAGGCCACGGGCAGCGCGCGCACGTTCTACCAGCATTACCGGGACAACGGCGGCGGCAACGGGCGCTTCGAGTTCCCCGCAGGCGTGCAGCACGACTGGGGTAGCTGGTCGTCGCAGCTCGCCGCGATGGCGGGCGAACTGTCCAGCGTCCTGCGCTGACCCGCGGTTCACCGCGAATCCGCTGGCCAGGAGCACTTTTGGGCAGCCGGTACCGTGGAAGGGTGCAACGCAGGAGTGAGCGGTCGTCGCGGCGTGCCCGGCGCGGCGCGCTGCCGGCGCTGCTGGTCCTCTCGGCGGTGCTGCTGGTCAGTGCCTGCGGGCTGACCGACGACCTGCGGGCGACCGTCGGGCTGCCGACCTCCGAGACCACCCCGGCCGGTGTGGACGCGCAGTCGGCGCGCAGCGCGCCGGACATCACCGGACCGCACGCAGACGCCGAACAGGGGCAGATGACCGTGACCGCGCAGCAGCGCGACTACCTCGACGCGCTGGCGGCCGCGGGGGTGACGCCCTCGAGCGACCTGCTCGCGCTGTCCATCGGGTCCTACGTCTGCCAGGCGCGGGCGGCCCAGCAGACCGATCAGGCGGTGTGGGACTTCGTGGTGCCGCTGGTGCGCAGCGACGTGCGCACCGCCGGGTCGGACGCGGCCCACACCGCGCGGGCCGACCTCGACACCGCGACCGCCGACTACATTCGCATCGCGACCGAACGACTCTGCTAGCAGGAGAACATGGCCAGGACCAAAAGGACCCGCCGGAAACGGCACCGCATCCTCGCGCTCATCGCGGCCGGGGCGATGGCACTCGTGGTGGTGCTGGTGGTGGCGATCGTGGTGATCGTGCTGCGCAAGCCCGACACCCCGGATACCGCGCTGCCGCCCAGCGCGGTGCCTCCCACCAGTGATCCCGGCACACCCGGCCAGCGCAAGCCCCGTCCGGAGTTCCAGGACGCGAGCTGCCCGGACGTGCAGCTGATCTCGATTCCCGGCACCTGGGAGTCGTCGGTGCAGATGGACCCGTTCAACCCGGTGCAGTTCCCGGCGGCGCTGCTGCTGCGGGTGACCAACCCGATCCGTGCCGAGTTCGACAACCAACGGCTGGAGATCTTCACCGTCCCGTACACGGCGCAGTTCCACAATCCGTTCTCCGCGGACCGGCAGATGTCGTACAACGACAGCCGCGCCGAGGGCACCCGTGCCGCGGTCAAGGCGATGACCGACATGAACAACCGCTGCCCGCTCACCAGCTACGTGCTGGTCGGCTTCTCCCAGGGTGCGGTGATCGCGGGCGACATGGCCAGTGACATCGGCAACGGCCGCGGGCCGGTCGACCAGGATCTGGTGCTCGGCGTGGTCGCGATCGCCGACGGTCGCCGCCAGACCGGCGTCGGCCGCGACGTGGGCCTCAACCCGCCAGGGGTGGGCGCGGAGATCACGCTGCACGAGGTGCCGACGCTGTCGACGCTCGGGCTGACGATGACCGGGCCGCGGCCCGGCGGTTTCGGCACGCTCAACGACCGCACCTTCGAGATCTGCGCCCCCGGCGACCTGATCTGTGCCGCGCCGGAGTCGGCGTTCTCGATCGTCAACCTGCCCAAGACGCTGGAGACGCTGTCCGGAGGGGCGGGGCAGCCGGTGCACGCCATGTACGCCACCCCTCAGTTCTGGAACGACAACGGCCTGACGGCGACCGACTGGACGCTGAACTGGACCCGTGACCTGATCTCGAACGCGCCGCAGCCGAAACATGGCTGATTTGTGACCGTGGCGGATTTGGCCGCCGCCGATCCGTACCCTTAACATTAAGAGAAAAGTAAGAGGGGTGTCCCGTGGTGGCGTCTGCGGCGGTTTCGCCGGTGCTGCCCTCACCCCGGTAGGATTCCGGGGGTTTGGGGTCGAGCAGCTGGCCTCGCCCATGACAGGAGTATGAAATGGCCTTCCACAACCCGTTCCTCAAGGACGGTCAGATCCGGTTCCCCGACAACGGGAGCCTGGTCCGCCACGTCGAACGGTGGGCGAAGGTGCGTGGCGACAAGCTGGCCTACCGCTTTCTGGACTTCTCGACCGAGCGCGACGGTGTCGAGCGCGACCTGAGCTGGTCGGTCTTCGGCGCCCGCAACCGCGCCGTCGGCGCCCGGCTGCAGCAGGTCACCCAGCCCGGGGACCGGGTGGCCATCCTGTGCCCGCAGAATCTCGACTACCTCATCGCCTTCTTCGGCGTCCTGTACTCCGGCCGGATCGCGGTCCCGCTGTTCGACCCGAACGAGCCCGGCCACGTCGGCCGGCTGCACGCGGTGCTCGACGACTGCCACCCGTCGGCGATCCTGACCACCACCGACGCCGCCGAGGGCGTGCGCAAGTTCTTCCGCAGCCGGCCTGCCAATCAGCGCCCGCGCGTGATCGCCGTCGACGCCGTTCCCGACGAGGTCGGCGCCACCTGGGAGCCGGTCGAGGTCAACAACGACAGCATCGCCTACCTGCAGTACACCTCGGGGTCGACCCGCATCCCGACCGGCGTCCAGATCACCCACCTCAATCTGGCCACCAACGTGGTGCAGGTGATCGAGGCGCTCGAGGGCGAAGAAGGCGACCGCGGCGTGTCCTGGCTGCCGTTCTTCCACGACATGGGTCTGATCACCGTGCTGCTGCCGGTCGTCATCGGCCACTACATCTCCTTCATGACGCCCGCGGCGTTCGTCCGCAGGCCCGGCCGGTGGATCAGGGAGATGGCCCGCAAGGAGGGCGAGACCGGCGGTGTCATCTCGGTGGCGCCGAACTTCGCGTTCGACCACGCCGCGGTCCGTGGCCTGCCCAAGGACGGCGAGCCGCCACTGGACCTGTCCAACGTCAAGGCGCTGCTCAACGGCAGCGAGCCGATCTCGGCCGCCACCGTGCGCAACTTCAACGAGGCGTTCGGGCCGTACGGCTTCAAGCCGCAGGCCATCAAGCCGTCCTACGGGCTGGCCGAAGCCACGCTGTTCGTCTCCACCACGCCGGTCAACGAGTCGCCGAAGATCATCACCGTCGACCGCAACGAGCTGAACAACCACCGGTTCGTCGAGGTGCCGCCCGACTCCGAGAAGGCCGTCGCGCAGGCGTCGGCGGGCAAGATCGGCGTCGCAGAGTGGGCGGTCATCGTCGACAACGACACCGCCACCGAGCTCCCGGACGGGCAGATCGGCGAGATCTGGATCAGCGGCCAGAACATGGGCACCGGCTACTGGGGCAAGGAAGAGGAGACCCAGGCCACCTTCCGCAACATCCTCAAGTCGCGCACCGAGCCCTCGCACGCCGAGGGTGCGGCCGACGACGCGACGTGGGTGCGGACCGGTGACTACGGTGCCTACCACGAGGGCGACCTCTACATCACCGGGCGCGTCAAGGACCTGGTGATCATCGACGGCCGCAACCACTACCCGCAGGACCTGGAGTACTCGGCACAGGAGTCGACCAAGGCACTGCGCACCGGCTTCGTCGCGGCGTTCTCGGTGCCGGCCAACCAGCTGCCCGAGGAGGTCTTCGAGAACGCCCACGCCGGCCTCAAGCGCGACCCGTCCGACACCTCCGAGCAGCTGGTGATCGTCGGCGAGCGGGCGCCGGGCGCGCACAAGCTGGACATGGCGCCGATCGCCGACGACATCCGGGCCGCGATCGCGGTGCGCCACGGCGTGACCGTCCGCGACGTGCTGCTCACCCCTGCGGGTGCCATCCCGCGGACGTCCAGCGGCAAGATCGGCCGCCGGGCCTGCCGCTCGGCGTACCTCGACGGCAGCCTGCGCAGTGGGAAGGTCGCCAACGCCTTCCCCGACGAGACGGATTGACCGGAGCGTCCGGCGACCCTGAGGACTCCCGACGACTGAGATTCCACCGTTGCGGGTGGCGAAAGAGATTTGAACATGTCTGACACACCGAACGATTCGCCGTCCGCACCGGACCAGCCGGCGCAGGTCGACATGACCGTCAACGAGATGCGCGAATGGCTGCGCAACTGGATCGCCAACGCCACCGGCCAGGCCGCCGACAAGATCGACGAGTCCGCGCCGATGGTGGAGCTCGGCCTGTCCTCACGCGACGCGGTGGCGATGGCCAGCGACATCGAGGACCTCACCGGGGTCACGCTGACCGCGACCGTGGTGTTCCGCAACCCGACCATCGAGTCACTTGCGGCCGTGATCATCGAGGGTGAGCCCGAGGTCGACCACACCGACGACGGCACCGACTGGACCCGGGATCGCGACGTGGAAGACGTCGCGATCGTCGGCCTGGCGACCCGGTTCCCCGGTGACCTGAACACGCCGGGGCAGATGTGGGACGCGCTGCTCGAGGGCCGCGACGCCATCACCGACCTGCCTGAGGGCCGCTGGTCGGAGTTCCTCTCCGAGCCGCGGATCGCCGAGCGGCTGGCCAACGCCCGCACCCGCGGCGGCTACCTGTCCGACATCAAGGGCTTCGACTCCGAGTTCTTCGCGCTGTCGAAGATGGAAGCCGACAACATCGACCCGCAGCAGCGGATGGCGCTCGAGCTCACCTGGGAGGCGCTCGAGGACGCCCGCATCCCGGCGTCGAGCCTGCGCGGTCAGCGGGTCGGCGTCTACATCGGCAGCTCCACCAACGACTACAGCTTCCTGGCCGTCGCCGACCCGGGGACGGCGCACCCGTACGCCATCACCGGCGGCGCGAGCTCGATCATCGCCAACCGGGTGTCCTACTTCTACGACTTCCGCGGCCCGTCGATGGCCATCGACACCGCGTGCTCCAGCTCGCTGGTCGCCGCGCACCAGGGTGTCGCGGCGCTGCGCGCCGGCGAGGCCGACGTCGTGCTGGTCGGCGGCGTCAACGCCTTGGTCACCCCGCTGGTGACGGCCGCGTTCGACGAGATCGGCGGCGTGCTCGCCGCCGACGGCCGGATCAAGTCCTTCTCCCAGGACGCCGACGGCTACGCCCGTTCCGAGGGCGGCGGCATGCTGGTGTTCAAGCGGCTGTCGGACGCGCGCCGCGACGGCGACGAGATCTACGCGGTGGTCGCGGGCAGCGCGGTCAACCACGACGGCCGGTCCAACGGCCTGCTGGCCCCCAATCCCGACGCGCAGGCCGAGGTGCTGCGCAAGGCGTACAAGGACGCGGGCATCAACCCCCGCGACGTCGACTACGTCGAGGCGCACGGCACCGGCACCATCCTCGGCGACCCGATCGAGGCCGACGCGCTGGGCCGCGTGGTGGGTCGCACCCGCCCGGCCGACCGGCCCGCGCTGCTCGGTGCGGTGAAGTCGAACCTCGGCCACCTGGAGTCGGCCGCGGGCGCGGCGAGCCTGGCGAAGACGGCGCTTGCGCTGAAGAACAACAAGATCCCGCCGTCGATCAACTACACCGGTCCGAACCCGTACATCGACTTCGACGCGGTGCGGCTGAAGGTCGCCGACACCGTCACCGACTGGCCGCGCTACAGCGGCAACGCCATCGCCGGCGTGTCCGGCTTCGGCTTCGGCGGCGCGAACGCGCACATGGTGCTGCGCGAGGTGTTGCCGTCTGACCTGGTGGAGCCCGAACCCGCAGAAGAGGTGGTCGCGGTCACCGCGGCGCCGAACCAGCCCGCCCAGTACGTCGGCGGGGTGCGGATGGACGAGTATGGCGAGTTCATCGATGACGACGACGACGACGATCTGGACCGCCCCGCCGCCGCGCTCGACGACGAGTACGAGCTGCCCGGGATCACCGACGAGGCCAAGCGACTGCTGCAGATCGCCCGTGAGGAACTCGCGGCCGGCGAGCAGCCGACCCCGGTTGTGCCCCTTGCTGTCTCGGCGTTCCTGACGTCGCGCAAGCGGGCCGCCGCGGCCGAGCTGGCCGACTGGATCGACAGCCCGGAGGGCCGGGCGTCATCGCTGGAGTCGATCGGCCGCTCGCTGTCGCGGCGCAACCACGGCCGTTCCCGCGCGGTGGTGCTGGCCCACGACCACGACGAGGCGGTCAAGGGTCTGCGCGCGGTCGCCGAGGGCAAGCAGAGCCCCAGCGTGTTCAGCGCCGACGGCCCGGTCACCAACGGCCCGGTGTGGGTGCTGGCCGGATTCGGTGCGCAGCATCGCAAGATGGGCAAGAGCCTGTACCTGCGCAACGAGGTCTTCGCCGAGTGGATCGACAAGGTCGACGCCCACGTGCAGGACGAGCGCGGCTACTCGGTGCTGGAGCTGATCCTCGACGACTCGCAGGACTACGGCATCGAGACCACCCAGATCACCATCTTCGCCATCCAGGTGGCGCTCGGTGAGCTGCTGCGCCACCACGGCGCCAAACCCGGTGCGGTGATCGGGCAGTCGCTCGGCGAGGCCGCCGCGGCCTACTTCGCCGGCGGCCTGTCACTGGCCGACGCCACCCGCACCATCTGCTCGCGCAGCCACCTGATGGGTGAGGGCGAGGCGATGCTCTTCGGCGAGTACATCAGGCTGATGGCGCTCGTCGAGTACTCCGCCGACGAGATCAAGACGGTGTTCTCCGACTACCCCGACCTGGAGGTGTGCGTCTACGCCGCACCCACCCAGACCGTGATCGGCGGTCCGCCCGCGCAGGTGGACGCGATCATCGAGCGGGCGGAGAAGGAGGGCAAGTTCGCCCGCAAGTTCCAGACCAAGGGCGCCAGCCACACCACGCAGATGGATCCGCTGCTGGGCGAGCTGGCCGCCGAATTGCAGGGCATCGAGCCGCATCCCGTGCAGATCGGCTACTTCTCGACCGTGCACGAAGGGCAGTACATCCGGCCCGGCGGCGAGCCGATCCACGACGTCGACTACTGGAAGAAGGGCCTGCGGCACTCGGTCTACTTCACCCACGGCATCCGCAACGCGGTCGACAACGGGCACACCACGTTCCTGGAGCTGGCCCCGAATCCGGTGGCGCTCATGCAGGTCGGGCTGACGACGGCTGCCGCAGGCCTGCACGACGGGCAGCTGATCGCCACGCTGGCCCGCAAGCAGGACGAGGTCGACTCGATGACCGCGGCGATGGCGCAGCTGTTCGTGCACGGCCACGACCTCGACATGCGCACCCTGTTCCCGCGCCGCTCCCGCGGCCTGGCCGGTGCGCTGGACTTCGCCGACATCCCGCCCACCCGCTTCCGCCGCAAGCCGCACTGGCTCGATGTGCGGTTCAGCGGTGACAACTCGGGCATCATGCCGGGCACGCACGTCGCCACCCCGGACGGCCGCCACGTGTGGGAGTACGCCCCGCGCGGCGGCACCGACCTGTCGGCGCTGGTGAAAACCGCTGCTTCGCAGATCCTTCCGGATGCCGCGGTGGTCGCCGCCGAACAGCGCGCGGTACCCGGCGAGGACGCCCGGCTGGTCACCACGCTGACCCGTCACCCCGGTGGCGCCTCGGTGCAGGTGCACGCCCGCATCGACGAGTCGTTCACGCTGGTGTACGACGCGATCGTGTCCCGCGGCGGCCAGGGGATCGCGCTGCCCGCAGCGGTCGCCACCGGAGTCGTCGCCGCGCAGCCGCTGACGGCCGCGCCGGAGACGGCGCCCACTGAGGACCCGGACGCCGAAATCCTGCACGACAACCTGACCGCAGGCGCCAATCTCGGTGCCTCGCTGGGTAAATGGAGCCCGGAGTCCGGTGAGTCGATCCACGACCGGCTCGGCACCATCGTCGGCAGCGCCATGGGCTACGAGCCCGAGGACCTGCCGTGGGAGGTGCCGCTGATCGAACTCGGCCTGGACTCGCTGATGGCGGTGCGCATCAAGAACCGGGTCGAATACGACTTCGACATGCCGCCGATCCAGCTGACCGCGGTGCGCGACGCCAACCTCAACGCCGTGGAGAAACTGATCACCTACGCGATCGAGCATCGCGACGAGGTCGACCAGCTGGCCGAGGCGCAGAAGGGGAAGACCGCCGAGGAGATCGCCGCCGCCCAGGCCGAACTCCTGGGCGGTGCCAGCACGGTCGCCGAACTCGAGGAGAAACTCGCGTCGGCCGGCCACCCGCTGGGCGCTGCGGAGGAGGTCAGGGAGCAGGCGACGGTGCTCAGCGGCGCCAGCCCCGCGACGATCGCGGCACCCGCTCCCGACCCGCAGGCCGAGCCGGACACCCAGTCGGGCGGGGCGCCGATCCCGCCGCCGCCCACCAACCCGGCCGGCCCGTCAGCGGCGAGCGTCCCGCCGCCGCCCACCGATCCGTCCGGACCGTCGAAGCCGTCCCAGTCCACGGTCGCCGCGGCGTCCAAGGTGCTGACGCAGGAGGCCGTCACCGAGGCGCTCGGCGCCGACGTGCCGCCCCGCGACGCTGCGGAGCGGGTGACGTTCGCGACGTGGGCCATCGTCACCGGCAAGTCGCCCGGCGGCATCTTCAATGAGCTGCCGAGCATCGGCGAGGCGACGGCGACCAAGATCGCCGAGCGGCTCACCGAGCGGGTCGACGAGGGCACCATCACCGTCGACGCCGTCCGCTCGGCGAAGACGGTCGAGGAGCTCGCCACCATGGTGCGCGACTACCTCGAGGGCGGCAAGATCGACGGCTTCGTGCGGACGCTGCGGCCACCGGTGGAGGGCTCGAACAGCGTGCCGGTGTTCGTGTTCCATCCGGCGGGCGGGTCGACGGTGGTGTACGAACCGCTGCTGCGCCACCTGCCGCCGGACACCCCGATGTACGGCTTCGAGCGGGTCGAGGGTTCGGTCGAGGAACGGGCCGCCGAGTACCTGCCGAAGCTGATGGAGATCGGTGGCAAGGGGCCGTACATCCTGGTCGGCTGGTCGCTGGGCGGCGCGCTGGCGTACGCCTGCGCGATCGGGCTCAAGCGCGCGGGCGCCGACGTCCGGTTCGTCGGGCTGATCGACATGGTGCGTCCGGGCGAGGAGATCCCGCAGACCCAGGAGGAGATGCGGGCGCGCTGGGACCGCTACGCCCGCTTCGCCGAGCGCACGTTCAACGTCGAGGTGCCCGAGATCCCGTATGAGGAACTCGAGAAGCTCGACGACGAGGGCCAGGTCCGGTACGTCCTGGACGTCGTCAGCCAGAGCGGGGTGCAGATCCCCGGCGGCATCATCGAGCACCAGCGGACGTCCTACCTGGACAACCGGTTGCTCGAGACCGCGGAGATCCAGCCCTACGACGGGCACGTGACCCTGTACATGGCTGATCGTTACCACGACGACGCGATCTTCTTCGAGCCGCGCTACGCCATCCGTCAGCCCGACGGCGGCTGGGGCGAGTTCGTCGAGGATCTCGAGATCGTGCCCATCGGGGGTGAGCACATCCAGGCGATCGACGAGCCGTACATTGCCAAGGTGGGTGCCCACATGAGCGAGGCGATCAACCGCGTCGAGAGCGAGAGCAAGTGACCACAGGAGAAGCGCCCGCCGTTCGTGCGGCGACCACGGCGGAGAAGCTCGCGGAGCTGCGGGAGAAGCTGGAACTGGCCAAGGACCCCGGCGACGAGAAGTCCAAGGCCCGCCGGGACAAGAAGGGTCTGCCCACCGCCCGCGCCCGCATCCACTCGCTGCTCGACCCGGGCAGTTTCCTCGAGATCGGCGCCCTGGCCAAGACGCCGGGCGACCCGAACGCGTTGTTCACCGACGGCGTGGTCACCGGTCACGGCACCATCAACGGCCGCCCTGTCGGGGTGTTCAGCCACGACCAGACGGTGTTCCAGGGGTCGGTCGGCGAGATGTTCGGCCGCAAGGTGGCCAAGCTGATGGAGTGGGTGGCGATGGTGGGCTGCCCGATCGTCGGCATCAACGACTCGGCCGGCGCCCGCATCCAGGACGCCGTGACCTCTCTGGCCTGGTACGCCGAACTCGGCCGCCGCCACGAACTGCTGCGCGGCATGGTGCCGGAGATCTCGATCATCCTTGGCAAGTGCGCCGGTGGCGCGGTCTACTCGCCCATCCAGACCGACCTGGTGATCGCCGTGCGTGACCAGGGGTACATGTTCGTCACCGGGCCCGACGTGATCAAGGACGTCACCGGTGAGGACGTCAGTCTCGACGAACTGGGCGGCGCCGACGCCCAGGCCCGCTACGGCAACATCCACCAGGTGGTCGAGGACGAGGCCGCGGCGTTCCAGTACGCCCGCGATTACCTCAGCTTCCTGCCCGCCAACACCTTCGACGATGCGCCGGTGGTCAACCCGGGTCTGGAGCCAGAGGTCACGCCGCACGACCTCGAGTTGGACGCGCTGGTGCCCGACAACGACAACATGGCCTACGACATGCACGAGATCCTGCTGCGGATCTTCGACGACGGCGACGTGTTCGACGTGGCCGCCAACCAGGGCCAGTCCATCATCACGGCGTTCTCGCGGGTCGACGGCCGGCCGATCGGCGTGATCGCGAATCAGCCGATGTACCTGTCCGGCGCGATCGACAACGAGGCCTCCGACAAGGCGGCGCGGTTCGTCCGCTTCTGCGACTCGTACAACCTGCCGCTGGTCTTCGTCGTCGACACCCCGGGCTTCATGCCGGGCGTCGAACAGGAGAAGGGCGGAATCATCAAGCGCGGCGGGCGTTTCCTCAACGCCGTCGTCGAGGCGGACGTGCCGAAGGTGACGATCACCATCCGCAAGTCCTACGGCGGCGCGTACGCGGTGATGGGTTCCAAGCAGCTCTCCGCGGACCTGAACTTCGCCTGGCCGACCGCGCGCATCGCCGTGATCGGCGCCGAGGGTGCGGCGCAGCTGCTGGTGAAGCGGTTCCCTGATCCGACGTCGCCCGAGGTGCAGCAGATCCGCAAGGACTTCATCGAGGGCTACAACCTGAACATGGCAACACCGTGGATCGCCGCCGAGCGCGGCTTCATCGATGCGGTGATCCAGCCGCACGAAACCCGGTTGCTGCTGCGCAAGTCGTTGAAGCTGCTGCGGGACAAGCAGATCAACCGCGTCAACCGCAAGCACGGCCTCACCCCGATCTAGCCCCTTACGGCTGGATGCGGATCCGCCCCGGCGAGTACAGGCCGCTGTGGGTGTCGGTGCCGAGGTCGATCTGCGCGGGTTCGGCGTCGACGACGGTGTCGAACCTGCGCAGCGACCCCCAGTCCTGGCCCCAGTCCTCGGACAGGTATGTCGACATCACCGAGGCCTTCAGCAGCAGGTCGGTGATGCCGAGCAGGCCGCCCTCGAGGCCGTTCTGCCAGGTGTCGGTGCTCTGCAGCTTCGCGAAGTAGTCCGGCGAGATGCGGTACTTGGGCACCTCGGTGACGCCGTTGGCGTGCAGCATCGGCTGCTGGCACGGGAAGGCCATTCCGACCGCCCAGTCCATCAGCACCGGCTGCTCGGACCCGACGTACTCCTGCAGCGACTTCACCTCGGGAACCCGGGGCGGCGTGACGGCGATCCAGTCGCCCTGACCGAGGTTGAGGTCCTCGGCGATCACCCGCACGGCGACGGCGTCGCCTGGGATCTCCGAGCGCGGGTAGCGCAGGTTGCGCCACGATGGCGTCGGTCCGATGTCGTAGGGGTCGACGCGTCCGGCGGGTGCGACGGCGCCGTCGGGTCCGCGCCGGCCGTACTCCAGCGCCACCGTCTGGCCGGACGAAACGCCCTCGGCCACACTGTTTCCTGCGACGGTGCCGGCTGCGGTGATCACCACCAGCGGGTGCGCCTCGTCGGCGGCGGGCAGCTCGTACCAGGCCGACGCGAGCGTGCTCTCCTGCTGGGCGGTGGTGGAGTAGGTGCCCGCGACCGGCACCCGCGCCGGGTCCAGCCCGTAGGGCAGCGGCATTGTCGACCCGTTCACCCCGGGGCGTGGCAGCCGCCGCGGGCCGTTCCAGTCGGCGTCGGTGCCGGGCTGCGGGTTGTTGAGCCTGATCGCCTCGGCGATGATGCGGTCGGGAACGCCGTTGGGGGAGAAGCCGACCGGGTCGGTGCCGCCGAGTGGGCCGAGCGGGCCGTAGCGTCCGGGCGCGGCGCGCAGGAAGCCCGCGTTGGAGTCGGGCTCGACCAGCACGTCGTCGGCCATGCCGCAGCCGCCGACGAACGCCCGTACGTTCGCCCAGCCGTTGGAGTAGGTCGGATACTGGCGGACCACGCCGACCGCCATCGACGCGACGAACACCACGACCATGAACCCGGCGGCCAGGGGGACCGGTGCGGCGGTCAACCGGTCCACCACCCGCGACTCGCGCCGTCCGGACACGTGTAGCCAGAACGCCCACAGCGCGGCGACCGCGAACAGGACGAAGAAGACCGCCGACACGGTGACGCCGCCCAGCTGGGGCACCGAGTTGTTGAACGGCACACCGTAATTGGAGACGTACCACCAGCCGTTGACCGAAGCGAAGCACAGCGCCAGCACGAAGAACACCAGCGCAAGGAACGCCATCCTGTTGCGCGCCGAGCGCAGTACGGTCCGTGACATCAGCACGGTGGTGAGCGCGGCCATGGCGCCGCCCACGGCGGCGAACAGCCCGAAGTGGTGGATCCACTTGGTGGGGGTGAACATCAGGAAGAAGATCGTCGCGAAGATGATGCCCATCAGCCGCCAGGCCGGACCGCGGGCGATGCCGGCGATCCTCTTGCGGCGCAACATCATGAACAGCGCAGGGAACAGGCACAGTGCGGTGAACAGGAACGCGAACCGGCGCGAGATCGCCGCGTCCACCGTCGGCAGCACCAGGTAGTAGTAGCGCAGGTTCTCGGTCCACCACTCCTGGCTGGGGCCGATCGCCGTGCGGATCCGGGTGGCCTCCAACACCGTCGCGAAGGTCTGGTCGATGAACACCACGCACAGGATCACGGTGCCCGCCGCGAGCATCGGCGCGATCAGTGGCCACGTGCCGACGGTCTGCCTGCGGCGCATCACGATGCGCAGGATCGGTCGTCCGCCTGCGACCAGCGCCGCAACCGCGATCAATCCGGTGGGCTGGATGCCCAGCGTGAACGCCGCCGTGAAGATGGCCAGCGCGGCCGGGGTCAACCGGCCCGAACTGACCGCGCGCTCGATCAGCACGTAGGTGATCAGGGCGCCGGTGGCGATCTGTCCCTCCGGGCGCAGGCCGTTGTTGAACGGCATCCACGCGCCGATCAGCACCAGACCGGCCGCCCACAGCGCAGGGCGGCTGGCGATCACGGCGGGCCCCAGTCGAGGCAGCACCTCGCGGCTCAGCAGCAGCCAGCAGATCAGCGAGCAGATCAGGTCGGGCAGGCGCATCCAGATGCCGGCGGTGCTCACCTGGGACATCAGCGCCAGCACGTTGTAGTACCAGCCGAACGGGTCCTCGGGCACACCGAACCAGCGGAAGTAGTTGGCCATGTAGCCGGAGTGCTCGGCCGTGCGGGCCATCTGCATCTGGTAGCCGTCATCGGAGGAGTTGGTGCCGATGATGTACCAGAGCGCGAACACGCCCACCACGAACACGTCCACGGCGGTGAATGTCCGCCACCGGGTGGGGATCAGCCTGCGCATGCGGCGGCCGTCGGCCCGGTCCAGCCGCCACAGCGCGACCAGCGCCACGACCGTGCACACGATGCCGAGGACGATCGCGAGCAGTTTGACTGCCGTCGGATGGGTGGTGAAGCGGGTGTCGATCGCCGCCGAGAACTCCAGCCCGGGCGGGGCGGGACCGGTCAGGTCGGTGAACACGCCGACGATCGCCGGCCGCAGGTTGGGGTCGGCGAAACCGCTGCGCTGCGGGGAACCGTCGCGCTTCTTCAGTCCGACGAATTCGGCGTAGGTGCCGTCGATCGTCGAGGTGATGTGGATGCGCTCGCAGCCGGGCCCGGCGACGCGGCCACGTTCCACGCTGGCCACCACGACGTTGCGGACGATCACGTCGACGCGCGAGGCGGTGACGTTGACCAGCATCGCGTTCAGTGCGGCGTCGCGGCCCTCGGCGGGCGCGGTGCCGAGCACGAGTCCGCCGTCGCGGGGCATGCCTCGGATCACGTCGCACGGGATGGTCGCGGTGAGGCCGACCGGCGCCTGGGTGATCAGCGGCGCCGTCAGATTGGCGAACTGGCCCTGCTGCGGCCAGTTCAGCGTCGCCGTGGTCTGGGTGACCGGCAGCAGCGGGGTGGCGACCGACATGACGAACCCGAGCAGGCCGGCGATCGTCGCGACCCAGCGCGCCACCCGCACGTCCCGGCTCACGGCAGGGCCCTGATCGGTCCGCCGCGGCTCCAGCCGAACACCCGCTTCGAACCCTCCTCGACCACCGCGTCGGGTGCGTCGTCCCGGGGCACCACCCGGCTGTAGCGCTCGATGGAGCCCCAGTCCCGGTACCAGTCGTCACGCAGGTACGTCGGGATCGACTCGGTGCGCAACAGCGCCTGGATGAACAGGAACGGCCCGCCGTCCTCGGCCGACTGCCACTGGTTCGACGAGGTGACCACCTGCTTCAGGTTGGGCAGCACCCGGTACTCGGGCAGTTCTGCCACCCCCAGGTGTTCGGAGAACGGGCGCTGGCACGGGAAGTTCGCGGCGGTGGCGATGTCCATCAGTACCGGCGTCCGGTCACCGAGGAAGGCCTGGGCGCTCTGCAGCACCGGCACCCGTGGCGGCGTGAACCCGAACCACTGGTCCTCCGACAGGTTGGGGTCGTCGGCCACGATGCGCGCCACGTTCGCCTCCGGCGGCGCCCAGGCCAGCGGGAAGCGCAGGTTGCGCCATGCCTTCTGCTGGAAGATGTCGATCGGCTGCACCTCGCCGAGCTCCTGGTAGCTGCCGTCGGGCCGGTGCACGCCCCACTGCAGCTTGAGCGACTGGCCGTAGTTGAACGAGCCGTCCTCCTCGTAGTACCAGATGGCGCCCGCGGCGGCGACGGTCACCAGCGGCCGGTCGGCGGTGCGGGGCGGCAGCTGGTACCACGCCGAGGTGGCCGTCGCCGCGATCCCTGCCTCATCCGAGCCGGGCTCGGCGAAGCTGCCCATCACCGGCGTGCGGTCGGGGTCGAGCCCGAACGGCAGGAACACCCGCGAGCCGTTGACGCCCTCTGGGCCGTAGCCACCACCGGTGCCCGCCGCGTAGCCGATGCCGATGTTGGGTTTGTCCACCGGGCCGTCGGCGTTGGGGGTGCCGGGGTTGGCCGCCACCGGTTCGGGGGGCTCGAGGGTGTCGTTGACGCCGTTGGGGGTGAAGCCCACCGGGTCCTCGCCGCCCAGCGGGCCGTACTCGCCGAAGCGCTGTCCCGGGACGGGTTGCAGCATGCCGGCGTTGGTGTCGGCCTCGACGAGCACGGCGTCGGCCATCGCGCAGCTGTCGTCGGAGAACCCCGACCGCAGCGCCGCCAGGTTGGCCGCCCCGGTGGTGTAGACGGGGTAGCGGCTCGCGGTGGCCTTGAGCATGGACCCCAGCTCGAGCACCACCATGATGGTCGCCACGACGAGCAGCGGGGTGGATGCCAGCGCCCGGTTGCGGCCGGTGTCGGCGACCTGGGTGTGCCCGGCGTAGTCGATCCGAAAGTGCAGCCAGCCGGTGAGCAGGCCGCCGGCGATGGCGAGCACCAGGAAGATCGTGGTGACCGGGTAGCCGACGATCACCGGCTGCTTGTCGAACCACGGCACGCCGTAGTTGCCCACGTAGAACCAGCCGTTGAGGCCCGACGTGGCCCACGCCAGCACGAACAGCAGTGCCGTCACGTACAGCGCGAGATTTCGTCGGCTGTGCAGGCCTACGCGGGCGAACGCGAACGCGGTGACGGCGCCGAGCGCACCCGCCAGCCCGGCGAACGCGCCGAACTGCACCGCCCACTTGGTCGGGGTGAGCGTCAGAAGCAGCAGCCCCACCGCGGTGGTCCCGGTGAGACGCCACACGGGTGCGCTGAACGCGCCGGGCACCCGGCCCCGCCGCAGCAGCACCATGAGCAGGCCGAACACGCACAGCAGCAGGATCAGCACCGAGAAGCGCCGCGTCAGCGAGCCGTCGACGCTGTCCTCGACGGTCAGGAAGTAGTACCGCAGGAACTCCTGGTACCACGGGATCGTCGGGCCGACGACGTACTTGATGCGGACCGACTCGGCGACGGTGGCCAGGGTCTGGTCGCGGAACGCGATCACGAAGACCAGCGACGCGGCGGCGGCCAGCGGCGCCAGCGCGGCGGCCAGTCCGTGGGACGCCCTGCGGGCGGAGACGATGCGCGCGATGGGGCGCGCCCCGACGAGCAACGGCGCCAGGGCGATGAGGCCCTGTGGTGCGAGTGTCACCGAGAACATCGCGATGACGATCGCCGCCGCCGCCGGCCACAGCCGCCGCGTTCCGATGGCGCTCTCCACCAGCATCCACACCGCGACCACGCCGAACGCGATCAGCGGCTCCGGGCGCAGGCCGTTGTTGAACGGCAGCCACGCCGCCAGGAACACCGCACCCGCGGTCAGCACGGCGACGCGGTTGGCGGCCAGCCGCCTGCCCAGTCGTGGCAGCGCGCACCGGCTGACGATCAGCCAGGTGGCGATCGCGGCCGCGGTGGCGGGCAGCCGCATCCACGTCCCCGCGGTGCTGACGGACGCCAGGTGCGTGAGCACCGACTGGTACCAGTCGAACGGCGCCTCGCTGGCGCCGAAGTAGCGGTAGTAGTTGGTGGCGTAACCGGCCTCGCCGGCGATGCGCGCGATGGTGAGGTTGTAGCCGTCGTCCGAGGACTGCGGGCTGACGACGTGCCACACCAGCAGGCCGCCGACCACGCCCACGTCGGCCAGCCAGGTCGCGGGCCCGGCCCGCCATACGCCGCGCCACGCCAGGGCGATCCGCCGCCTGCCGCGGCGGTCCAGCACGGCCAGCGCGACGATCGAGGCGATCACGCACGCGACGCCCAGCACCATCACCGCGAGCTTGAGCGGCGTCGGGGTGGTGGCGAACCGGGTGTCGACGTCGATGCGCGCGGTCAGGCCCGGTTGCGCCGTCACGTCGAGGTCGGTGAAGACGCCTGCGACCTGCGGCTTCTTGTCGGCCGGCAGCACGCCCGTCGCACCGGCGATGCCGATGAAGTCGGCTCCCGAGCCGCCGGCGTCGGCCCACACGTGCAGGGAGCTGCAGCCGCCGCCGGCCACCGCGGCGCGCGGAGCGACGGCGGCCACCGTGTCACGGAACGCCACCAGCACGGCGTCGGTGGTGGCGCGGACGAACAAGCCGTTGCGGCCGGAGGCGATGCCGCCCTCGGGGATGGTGGAGAACACCGTGCCGCCCTCGGGGGGCAGGCTCGCGATCGCCTGGCACGGGATCGACACGTCCAGTGCGAGCGGCGCGCCGGACACCAGCGGCGCGGTCAGCTGCCCGACGGTGCCTGCTGGGGTCGGGGCCTGCGGCCACAGGATGGTGGCGGTGGTCTGCTTCACCGGCAGCAGGGGGACCAGCGCGCACAGCACGACACCGGCCAGGCCGGCGACGACGGCGATCAACCGGGCGATGCGGGGACCGCGGACGGCGGCGTCTTCGGCATCGGCGGGCACGAGGGACGATGGTATGCGACGGTCCTCGGCGGTCAGGAGAGGCGCAGCGGTGCCGGGCTCCACAACCCGCTTCGGGTCGCCGAGCCGAGGTCCAGCCGGGCCTGCGGTGCGTTCGGGGAGTACGGCGTGAGCCGCTGCAGGGCGCCCCAGTCGCGGAACCAGTCGTCGCGCAGGTAGGTGGGCACGGTGCCGGGACGCAACAGCAGTTCGGTGATGCCGAGCGGTCCGCCGCCCAGGTAGTCCATCACCGGCGAGTTGGCCTCGGCGCCGAACCGGTCGGGCAGGATGCGCCACTTGGGCACCTCGGTCACGCCGTTGCGGTGGAAGAACGGCCGCTGGCACGGGAATGCCATGCCGACCAGCCAGTCCAGCATCACCGGGTCGGTCGACCCGACGACGTCCTGCAGGGTGCGCAGCTCCGGGATGCGGGGCGGGGTCAGCGCGATCCAGTGCTGTGGTGAGAGGTCGTCGTCGGTGGCCACCAGGCGGATCACGGTGGCCTCCCGGGGGATGGCCGCAAGCGGGGCCCGCAGATTGCGCCAGGCGGGGGAGGCGCCCACGTCGGCGAACCCGACGGCGCCGCCCGGCTCGTCGGCGGCCGCGCCCGCGTCGGTGGCCCACTGCACGACGACCTCGCCGGGATCGAAGCGGCCCGCGGCCGCCACGGCCAGCAGCGGTGGCTCCTTCTCGCTGTCGCGCGACGGCAGCCGGTACCACGCCGAGCGCAGTGCGGCCGTCTGCTGGGTGCCGCTGCGCCAGCTGCCGAGCACCGGGGTGCGGGCGGGATCGAGGCCGTAGGGCAGCCGGGCCCGCGAACCGTTGACGCCCGCCCTGGCCGTGGTGCCGCCCTCGGTGCCGGCCTCGCCGTCGGTCTCCAGGCCGCTGTCCTCGGGTGTGTCGGCGAAGTTGGCCGAGCCGGGCTGGTCCATCACCGGGTCGGCGGACACGTCGGTCGGGATGCCGTTGGGGCCGAAGCCCTGGTCGGTGACTGCGCCGAGGGCGTCGCCCACCGGCACGTCCACCGGCTGCAGCAGCCCGGCGTTGATGTCCTGCTCCACCATCACGTCGTCGGCCAGCCCACACGTCTTGCCGGTCAGCGCCTCGAGGTTGGACCGGCCGTTGCTCCACGCCGGGTACTGGTCGGTCATCGCCAGCGTCAGCGAGACCACCTCGAACATCACCAGCAGCCACGTGGCGATCGCCAACGGCGACTGCATGATCCGTCGCCAACGCAACCGGCCGGCCGCATCGGGTGAGGTGTCGCGGCCGGAGAAGTGGTACCAGGCCGCCGCCAGCAGGGCGAGCACCGCCAGCCCGAGCAGGATGGTGCTGAATCCGAACTTCCACTCCGGGAACGCGTTCGACCACGGCACGCCGAAGTTCGAGACGTACCACCAGCCGTTGACGGTGGCGAACGACAGCGCCATCACGAACAGCACCGCCGCGGCGAACATCGACCGGTTGCGACGCGAACGCATCGCCGCGGCCGTCACCGCGACCGCCGCCAGCGCGCCGAGCGATCCGGCCAGTCCGGCGAACACCCCGAAGTGGTGCGTCCACTTGGTCGGCGTGAACATCATCACCAGGAACGAGATGATCGTGATGCCGACGATGCGCCGGCTCGGGCCTGCCGCGGTGCCGGGGATCCTGCCCTTGCGCAACGTCATCGCCACCGACACCGCCAGCGCGAGCAGCAGTGTCAGCACGGCGAACCGGCGTGCCACCGAGCCGTCGGGGCTGAGGGTGAACAGCCGCTCGTACCGGATGTGTTCGTCGAACCAGCTCAGGCTGGGTCCGATCGCGGACTTGAAGGAGCTGGCCTGGATCTCCGCGGCCAGCGTCTGGTCGCGGAAGACCAGGATGACGGTGACGGTCGCCGCGGCCAGGATCGGCGCCAGTAGCGCCAGGTAGCCGAATTGCGAGACATGGCGCGCCACAATGGTTTTCAGCGGTCCGACCGCGACGAGCAGGGCGCCGACGGCGGCGATGCCGGTGGGCCCGGAGAACAGCGTGAGCGCGCCGATGATGATGGCGATCGCGACCGGGAGCAGCCTGCTGGTGGCCACGCCACGCTCGACCGAGCACCAGGTCAGCAGGATGCCGAGGGCGATGATCGGCTCCGGCCGAAGCCCGTTGTTCAGCGGCAGCCAGAAGGCCAGGAACAGCCCGGCCGCCGTCCACGCCGCCGCCTGACTGGTCTTGACCGTGTGGCCGAGCCGGGGGATCACCTCACGGCTGATCAGCGCCCAGCACAGCAGCCCCATCACCAGGGTGGGCAGCCGCACCCAGGCGCTGGTGGTGCTCACCTGTGCCCACAGCGCGAGCAGGTCGTAGTACCAGCCGAACGGCGCTTCGGGGGTGCCGAACCAGCGGTAGTAGTTCGCCATGTAGCCGGCGTGCTCGGACACCCGGGCCATGGTGAGGATGTAGCCGTCGTCGGCGGTGTTGGCGCCGACGAAGTGCCACCACACCAACACCGCGGTGACCAGCCCGTCCAGCGGCTTCACCCGCCACCAGCGGGCGGGCAGCAGGCGCCGGTGTCGCATTCCGTCGGCGGTGTCGAGGACGTGCAGGGCGCCGAGGGCGACCAGCGTCAGCACCACGCCGAGCACCATCGTCAGCGACTTCAGCAGTGTCGGTGTGGTGCTGTAGCGGGAGTCGACGGTCGCGGAGAACTCCAAGCCCGGCGGCGCCCGGCCGGACAGGTCGGTGAACACCCCGACGATCTGGGGACGGAAGTCGTAGCCGCCGCGTTCGCCGCGCAGGGGCGCACCGGGGTTTTCGTCGTCGGGTCCCTGCGTCAGCCCGACGAACTCCCCGGTGATCTTGTCGGCGTGCGCGGTGAACGTGAGTTCGCGGCAGTCCGGCCCGAGCACCTGTGACAGCGGTGCGCTGACCACCGGCGTGTTGCGCACGATCACCAGCAGGTTGTTGTCCACCCGCTCGATGAGCAGTCCGCGGTCGATGGCCTTGGGCGCCTGCTTGGGCACCGTGGACACCAGCACGGTTCGGCCTGCGTTCTGCGGACCGACCAGTCCCGCGGCGGCCTGGCAGGGCACGGTGATGGTGAGGTCGGTGGCGACGTAGCCGATCAGCGGGGCGTTGACGCTCTCCAGCACGCCGTCCTGCGGCCAGTTGAGTGTCGCGGTGGTCTGCTCCACCGGCAGCAGCGGGGTGGCCATCGCCATCGCGGCGCCGAGCAAGCCGGCGACGATCGCGATGATGCGCGCGGTGCGGTGGTTACCGTTGCGCACCGCCTCGCCGACCACGGGGCTTGATGTTAGTGGCCTGGATTCCGTGTCAGCCATCGACCGGTTTCCGGATCGCCAGGACGAACGGCCCGATCTCGCTGACCTCGAAGCGGGGGTCGTCGAACAGCGCCGCGTCGAGCGCCACCTGGTAGCGGCGCACATTGGGCTGGTTGGGGTAGACGTCGGAGGCCAGCCGCAGCGTGTAGCTGTCCGACGACCCGCCGGGCCCGCCGTGGCGCATCAGGAACACCGTCGGCGGATCCCAGGGCAGTGCGTCGAGGGCATCGACGAACTGGTCGGCGCTGCTCAGCGAGCCCCAGCTCTCGATGGCGTCGGCGCGCTTGTCGAACTGCGCGAGCGGGTTGGCGTAGTGCGACGTCAGGCCCTGGAAGCCGTAGTAGGGGTAGAAGGACAGGAAGCTGTAGTCGGCGGTCAGCACCACGGTCCGGTCGCGGGGCCGCCCGGTGGTCGCCAGGATGGTCTCGTCGATCTTGCGGTAGTGCTTCTCCGCGCCGGGTGGGCGGCGGTCGGCGCGCTGGCCGTCGCCGCCGGTGTCGGTGTAGGCCACCGTGATGTCGGGCCGCAGCACGTCGGGGATGTCCTGGGTGAACGTCAGCGCGCCGATCGCACCCAACGCCGTCGCTGTGGCCAGCAGCCTCCTGCTGGAGAAGCTGTCGGCGAGCCCGCGGGCGCCCTCGATGAAGCCGAACGTGCCCGCCGCCGCCAGCAGCACCACCAGTGTCGGCTGCAGCCGGAAGGACAGCAGCGTGGTGCCTGCGAGTGTGGTCAGCATCGACAGCAGCGACCAGGCGTAGACCGCCAGCACCGCGGCGGCCAGCGCACCGGCCCGCACCGATACGCGGGCCCGCACGATCAGCCAGATGGTGCCCACCATGCACAGCGCGCCGAGCATCGTGAAGCTCAGCATCGGGAACGACAGCTGGGCGCCGTCGGCGGGCAGGTAGTGCTGCGCGGTCCCCGAGCCGGCCGGCGACCCCTTCGCCGCGGCGATGACGTACGGGCCCCAGTGGATCAGCGCGATCAGGCCGGACAGCACGGCGATCACGGCCAGTCGCAGCACCGGCTGCCAGCTGCGCCGGTGCACGGCGAGCGCCGCACCCATGATCGCCAGCGTGAACGCGGCGAACCCGAACAGCAGCGTGTAGAACAGTGCGGCCACGCCGAGGAACACCCCGACGCCGACCACCGCCGCCCAGCCCCGTTCTCGCCCCCGCAGCCCGGACCACCCCAGCACGAACACCGGCGGCAGCAGCACGGCGATCACCGCGGCGTACGGTTCGGCCGGCGAGTAGGCCAGCATCACCGCGGCGGTCGCGGCGGTGACGAGCACCGCGTACTCGAAGCGGACCATCGCCGCCCACAGCGCCAGCGCGATCGCCACCGCGATCGCGATCGACGTGATGGCCCACGGCTTGAACATCTCCCAGGCCGGGGTGCCGGTCAGCGCTGCCAGCCTGCCGCCGATCCAGAACCAGCCCGACGGGTAGTACGGCGGCAGCCCGATGTAGGTCATGTCGTGCGGGGCCGCGGTGTCGGTGAGGCGGGTCAGGTACTCGGTGCGGAACTGCTGGTCGACGGAGACGCCGAACAGGTAGAGCTTCGTCGCGCCGAGCGGCATCGCCAGCGTCACCACCGCGAATGCGGCCAGGAACACCTGCGCGGCCAGCCGGGCGATCAGCCTGCGGCCGCGCCGCCACAGCCAGATGGCGGCGAACAGCCCTGCCAGCGCACCGAACTGGCCGACCGTCGTCAGTGCGTGCAGCTGGTTGGACGAGTTGTAGGCGGGCCACTCGACGCGTGCGATAGCGACGAGCGACACCACCGACACCAGTACGGCGATCGCTGCGGCGACCGCCATCTGACCGAGTACGGCCAGCGCGCTGCGCACTGCCGACACCCCGGTCGCGCCGCTCCCGCCCACCGTCAGATCGGCAGTTTGCGGAAGATCGGCCGCGGGATGTGCCGCAGCACCATCATCACGTAGCGGAACAACCCCGGCGCCCACACGAGGTCCTTGCCCTTGGTCGACGCCGTGACGGCCAGCTCGGCGACGTCTTCTTTGTCGACGGTGAACGGCGCCTCCTTGGCCCCGGTGGCCTCCCAGTGCCGGATAGTCGTCGTCGTCCGTACCTGGCCGGGCCGGATCACCAGCACGCGAACCCCGTACTCGCGCAACGCCTCTCCGAGGCCAAGGTAGAAGCCGTCCAGGCCGGCCTTGGTGGATCCGTATACGAAGTTCGACCGCCGCACGCGCTCGCCTGCCGCCGAGCTCATCGCGATGATCCGGCCGGAGCCCTGCGCGCGCATCCTCTCCCCGAGCAGGACGCCGACCGACACCGCTGCGGTGTAGTTGATCTGGGCGATCTGCACCGCCTTGCGCTGGTTCTGCCACAGCTCCTCGGCGTCGCCGAGCAGGCCGAACGCCACGATCGCGACGTCGACGTCGCCGCCCTCGAAGGCCGCCTCGATCACGCCGGGATGGCTTGTGGTGTCGACCCCGTCGAAGTCGATCCACTCGACGGACCGGGCGCCGGCGGCACGCATGGCGTCGATCGCCCTGTCCTTGGCGGGGTGGTCGGGCAGGTCGGCCAGCACGATGCGGGCGCGCGCGTTGCGCAGGTAGCGCTCGCAGATGGCCAGGCCGATCTCCGACGTACCTCCGAGCAGCAGGATGGTCTGCGGATTACCTACGGCGTCGAGCACCATGCAGTACAGCTCCCAGCGTCGGGTGTGTCATCGGCGGATCGAATCAGTCAAGAGGGTACCGTGCCGCCTTTCGGGTCCCGATTTTCTGTCCCTGCCACTCCACCGCCGATGCGACCGAGCTACAGCAGTTCGAGCCGGCGCGCCATGTCCGAGACGAACACGCCGTCGGGATCCACCCTGCGGCGCACCGCGATCCACTCGTCGATCCGCGGGTACATGGCATGGAACATCTCCGCGGTGGTGCGGTTGTCCTTGGCCGTGTAGAGCCGGCCGCCGAATTCGAGCACCCGCTTGTCGAGGCCGTTGAGGAACTCGTTGAGCCCGGCCTTGATCGGGAAGTCGACGCAGACGTTCCAGCCAGGGATCGGGAAGCTCAGCGGCGCCTGGTTGCCCGGGCCGAACAGCTTGAACACGTTGAGGAACGAGTAGTGCCCGGAGCGCTGGATGTCGACGATGATCGCCTTGAACTCGTCGACGGCCTCGGTGGGCACCACGAACTGATACTGACCGAAACCCGCTGAGCCGTAGGCCCGGTTCCACTCGCCGAACATGTCCAGCGGGTGGTAGAACTGCGTCAGGTTCTGCACCTTGGCGCGGTAGGTGCCCGACTTGCGGTACCACAGCTCGCCGATCGGCCCGAACGTCCACTTGTTGGCGAGCCCGTTGGGGAAGACGTCGGGGAACGTGAGCAGTTGCGGCGCATCGAATTTCAGCGGGTTCTTCTGGAGTTTCTCCGGCAGCTGGTCGAGGCGCGCCAGCGAGCCGCGGGAGATGGCCGCGCGGCCCAGCTTCGGCGGCGGGCTGATCGCATCGAACCAGGCGCTCGAGTAGGTGTAGTTGTTCTCGCTGCCGTCGCTGTGGAAGGCGATGGTCTCGTCGAGGCTGCTGGTGACGTCACCGTCGGCGATGAAGTAGGCCGTCTCGGTGGGCGTCATCGCGATCCTCGCGCGCAGGATGATGCCGGTCAGCCCGTTCCCGCCGACGGTCGCCCAGAACAGGTCGGCGTCCGCGCCGTCCGGGGTGATGCTGCGGATCTCGCCGTTGGCCAGCAGCAGGTCCATCGAGCGGACGTGGTTGCCGAAGCTGCCCGCGCTGTGGTGGTTCTTGCCGTGGATGTCGCAGGCGATCGCCCCGCCGATGGTGACCTGCCGGGTGCCGGGCAGCACCGGCACCCACAGTCCGAGGGGCAGTGCGGCACGCATGAGCTGGTCGAGGTTCACCCCGCCGTCCACATCGACGACGTGGGTGTCCGAATCCATCGAGTGGATGCGGTTCAGCGCATTCATGTCGACGACGAGACCGCCGCCGTTCTGCGCGTTGTCGCCGTAGGAGCGGCCGAGCCCGCGGGCGATGACGCCGCGCTCACCGGCCTCGACCACCGCCTTGGCGATCTCGTCGGGCTCCGGGGTCGACAGCACGCGGGCCACGCTGGGCGCCGTTCGGGCCCAGCCCGTCAGCTTTCTGCTCGTCACACCCGTAGTCCCAGACATCGAGACGAGGGTACCGCCCGCGGCGCGGGCACCGAATTGGTGCGCCGACCCCCGCGGCGCCGCCGGTAATCTCGATGACCGAGGTGGGGAGCCCGGGCATGCAGCTGAGCGACATCGACTCGTGGAACGTCGGTGCCCTGCAGTCCATTGCCTTCGAGCTCAACGACGAACTCAAGACCGTCGAGGGCGTCGCATCGGACCTCGACCTGATCTCCCGGCTGCCGGGCTGGGATTCCCCCGCCGCCGAGGCCGCCCGCGGCAAGATCGGCGAGAGCAAGGGCAAGGTCCTCGACGACGCCGCGGTGATCGGTGCGGTGGCGCAGCTGGCCGAGGAGACCGGCAAGGCGGTGACGGAGCTCCAGTCGGAGCTGGCCAGGATCCGCGCCGAGGTCGCGGCGCAGGGCGGGATGCTCACGCTGGCGGACAACGGCGACATCACCGTCCACGGTTCGCCGGAGACCCGCGAAGAGCTCCAGAACATCGCCGAGAACCTCGAGATCCGGGCCAAGGCACTGATCCACCAGGCCGAGGACGTCGACGCCGACTGTGCGGAGGTGTTCACCAACCTGTCCGAGGGCGACGTCACCGCCAACGGGGCCACCGACTTCGCCGGCGCCCAGCAGATGGGCCGCGACCACTCCGGGCTGTCGGCGCCCTCCCCGCCCGAGGGTGAGGGGGTGACGCCGCAACACGTCAGAGCGTGGTGGGAGGGGCTGTCTGAGGACGAGCAGAACAGGGTCAAGGCGGAGCACCCGGAATGGATCGGCGACCGCGACGGCGTTCCGGTGCCCGCGCGTGACGAGGTGAACAGGGCCGAACTGGACCGGGAGCTCGCCGAGGCGCAGCGCGACGTCGACGCGCTACCGCCGACCCTGCAGGAGTATCTGCAGCAGCAGGGCATCAAGCCCGACCGGGGCGCGGCGGGTGCCGTCCAGGAGTACAACCGGATGAAGGCCGACCGTGAGGGCAGACTGGCCGAGCTGCAGGGGTTGAAGGACTCGCTGGCACAGAAGAGCGACAAGGACCCGCCGAAGTACCTGATGCTGCTGGAGTTCCCGGAGGGCCGCGAGCCGCGGGCCGCCGTCGCGGTGGGCAACCCCGACACGGCCGAGCACGTCACGGTGACGGCGCCCGGGGTGGGGACGACGCTCGACAGTGTGCCCGGCATGGTCACCGAGGCGGGCGCTCTGCGCACCGAGATAGCCACCCAGCTGGACCTCGCAGGCGTGCAGGGCGAAGAGGTCGCCACCATCGCCTGGCTGGGATACGAGCCGCCGCAGGCCGACGACATCTCGATCCTGGAGGCGGGCTCCGACCGCAGGGCCAACGAGGCCGCGCCGGATCTCGCCGAGTTCTACCGCGGCATCAACGCCACCAACGAGCACGGTGCGGACGTGAACCTGTCGGCCTTCGGCCACTCCTACGGCTCGCTGACCACGGCGCAGGCGCTCAACGAACTCGGCGAGACCGGTGTGGTCGACAACGCGGCGTTCTACGGGTCGCCGGGCCTCGGCTTCACCGACGAGACCACCACCGAGTACCACGGCAACGTGCCGTACCAGACGCACGTGCCGATCAGCGACGAGTCGGACCTGTTCCTCGCCGACGGCCACGCCTACGTGATGTCGGCGCCCGGCGACCCGATCTCCGGTGACCCGTCGAAATGGGGCATCCCCTATCCGTCGGCGGGCGACCTGGGCGCATTCGGACCCAATCCGCTCACGCTGCCGCTCGAACAGCTGTCGTCGGAGGCTGCCGTCACCCACGACGGCGTGCCCCGTCCCGGCGCGGTCGCCCACTCGGACTACCCCCGCCCGGTCGAGGTCCCGGGATACGACGAGGACCAGCTGCGCACACCGGCCTACAACCTTGCGATCATCGGTGGTGGGCTGGCGGACGTTCCGCTCAAGGACGGGGAGAGCAGGCTGGTGCGATGACCAAGACATTCCTGGCCCTGCTGCTCACCGTGTTCGTGGCGGCGGGCTGCGGGGGAGGCGGCGCCGATGGCGACTCGCCGAGCGCGACAGCGGAGGTGCCCGTGACCGCACTCGCCGACCTCCCGGACGCAGAGCAGGCCCGGCTGCAGATGGTCGACCTGATCGAGCGGGTCCGCGACGAGGTGATCCGGCTGGTTCCCGAGAGCGCGCCGTGGCGGTGGAACCGCGACGAGAACTGGGCCGACTGCACGCAGGAGGCCACCGGGCAGAAGGGGCTGTCGGTCAGCACCCAGAACATGATCTCCGACATCTCCTTCGACGACGCGCAGTGGGGCCTGGTGTTCCCCGCGGTGCAGCGGGTGGTGGCCGCGGAGGGATTGACCAACGTCTCGGCGATGGTGGACTCCTCGTTCAACCACGACGTCCGGATCAGCAGCGACGACGGCCGCACCCTGCGCCTGGGGTCCAAGGAGGCGTCGTTGATCAAGGGTTACGTCGCGTGCCGCCGCCCGGCCCCCGAGGGCATCCGGTGAGTGAGATCGAGGTCGACACCGCCGAGGTGCGCCGCTCGGCCGACCAGATGAGCGTCGTGGCGCAGGAGGCGGCGTCGAGCCGCTCCGGGGTGGCCGACAGCATCTCCGGTCAGACGGCGGCGTGGAAACAGGCGGGTACGCCGGGCTTCTCGAAGTTCGTCGGCATCCTCGAGGCGCAGGCCGAGCGGCTGCGCGCCGACCTCACCGGACTCGGTGACAAGCTGCGCGCGGCGGCCGACGTCTACGACCAGCAGGACCACGAGGGCGGGGAAGCCCTGGACAGCACCGTCGGCGGCACCGACTAACCGGTCAGCGCAGCCGGAAGATCACCGTCCGCTGCACCACGAAGTTGATCACCGTCGCCGTGCCCTGGGCGATCACGAACGCGACCGGCACCCGCCACGGCTTGTCCTCCAGGAGGGTGAAGAACGCGTAGTTGATGCCGACCTGCGCGACGTAGGTGGTGGCGTACAGCGCGCACACCGCGAGGAATCTCGCCCGGCTCGGCGGCGCCTGGAACGTCCAGCGGCGGTTGATCAGGTACGCGGTGGTGGTGCCCGCGATGAAGCTCAGCGTCTTGGCGACGTTGACGTGCAGACCGAACTCCAGCAGCAGCACGTAGAGGCCGAAGTCCACGACCGCCGACAGCCCGCCGGTGACGAGGAAGCGCCAGACCTGGGTGCGCAGCGACATGCCTGGCGGCATCGGGGGTTCGGCCACCCGGGCAGCTTACGGGGTCGCTACCGCCGCAGCGTCTCGGTGAGGACGCCGCACAGCGCGTCCACCGCGGCCGGGAACGCGTGGTCGGCGGGCGTGCCGAAGCCGACGATGACGCCGTCCGGTTCCGGCACGTCGGGTCCGGCCAGCGGATGTCGCATCCGCGTCAGGCCGGCCACGCCGACGCCCGCTTCGCCGGCCCGGCGCAGCACCTCGTGTTCGGTGCCGTCGGGAAGGGTGAGCAGCAGGTTGATCCCGGCCGACATCCCGCGGACGCCGACGTCGAACGGGGCGAGCCGCTCCACCAGCGCGTCGCGGCGGTGGCGGTAGCGCAGCCGCATCCGGCGGATGTGCCGGTCGTACTGGCCGCTGGTGATGAAGTCGGCCATGGTGAGCTGCGCGATGGTGTCGACGTAGAACTGTTCGCCGCCCGCGGCGTCGAGCACCGGCTCGACGAGGTCGTCGGGCAGCGCCATCCAGCCCAGCCGCAGTGCCGGGGACAGGCTCTTGCTGGCCGAGCCGATGTAGACCACGCGGTCGGGGCCGAGGCTGTGCACGGCGCCGACGGGCTGGCGGTCGTAGCGGAACTCCCCGTCGTAGTCGTCCTCGATCAGGTAGCCGCCGGTGCGCTGCGCCCAGTCGACGACGGCGGTGCGCCGCGCCGGGTGCAGCGACATGCCGTGCGGATTGTGGTGCGCCGGAGTGAGCAGCACCGCGGGGGTGTCGAGGCCGTCGAGTTCGCCGACCCGGGCGCCGTCGTCGTCGAGGCCGATCGGGACGGTCGGGACGCCGAGCGCCTCGATGGCGTCGCGGAAGATGAACAGGCCGTAGGCCTCGACGGCGATCGGCCTGCCCGGCGATGCTCGGGAGAACACCCGGGTGAGCAGTTCGACGCCGTGCCGTGCGCCCGCGGTGATGACGATCGTCTCCGCAGAGGTGCGGACCCCGCGCACGCGGGCCAGGTAGTCGGCGAGCGCCTCGCGCAGTTCGGGCCTGCCGCGGGCGTCGCCCATCCGCAGCGCCTCGTTGGGTGCGTTGGTCAGCGCCCGGCGCGCGGACGCCAGCCACGCCGACCGCGGGAACTGGGCGACGTCGGGCGAGCCGGGTTGCAGGTTGTGCCGGGGCACCCCGGGTGTCCCGCGCGGCCGGGTGGGCAGGCGGCGCGCGTTCGTGGTGACCACCCAGGTGCCTGCGCCCTGCCGCGAGGCCAGCCAGCCCTCCGCGGTCAGCTCCGCATACGCCTCAGCGACGGTGTTGCGGGCCAGTCCGAGGTCGCCGGCCAGTGAGCGTGACGGCGGCAGCATCGTGCCCGCAGCCAGCCGCCCGGACCGCACGGCGTCGCGCAGCGCGCCGATCAGCTGGTCGCGCACGCCGCGGGAGCCGGGGCGCACCGCACGCAGGTCCAGGTGCAGGTCGCGCGCCCCCGAATTGGCCCACGAAGTCACCGCTGGATTGAACCATGAAGATGGGCTTTTCCGCACTAGCGTTGGCGGCATGACACAGACACTCGACACCGCCACCATCGACCACAAGCCGAACCGCATCAAGATGTTCAAGGCCGCACCCGAGATTTACGAAGCGATGATGCAGCTGTCGAACGCTTCGGCCAAGGACGTCGAACCGCTCATCGGCGAACTCGTGAAGATCCGTGCCTCGCAGATCAACCGCTGCGCTTTCTGCCTGGACATGCACGTCCACGACGCCCGCAAGCTCGGCGAGACCGAGCAGCGGCTGGCCCTGATCGCGGCCTGGGAGGAGGCAGGCGACCTGTTCGACGACCGCGAGCGGGCCGCTCTGGCGCTGGCCGAGGCGGTCACCGAGGTGGCCCATCACGGTCAGGTGCCCGACGAGGTCTACGACCGCGCGGCCGAGGTGTTCACCGAGCGTGAGCTGGCGCAGGTGATCGCCATGGCGGTGACCATCAACGCGTGGAACCGGATCAACCTCGCCGCGCCGAACCCGCTGCCGCGTCGCTGATTACGGTGGACGGGTGCTGACCCGGTCCGGTGCGCAGATCGACGTCGTCGGCGACGTCGTGCACAAGCTGCACCGGGCCGGGACGGACCCGAGGGCATTGACCGTGCGCCTGCACGCGGCAACCCGGCTCGCCGGGTCGGGGCCGGGCTGTCTGCTCGCGCCGTTGCGCGACCATCCGGAACCGGTGGGAGACCGCTGGCGCACACGCTGGCCGCGGGTGGAAATCGTTGCCCAAGAACCGGACCGATTGCCGTGGGCGGCCGCCGCCCGGCTGCTGGCGACACTGCACGCCCAGCCGCCGCTCGGGCCGGAGCGCCGGCTGCCGCACGGCTGGCCCGCCCGGTTGCGCCGGTCGGTGGGCCGGGCGCGCCGGAGCGGCGGGGGTGTCGTGTACGCGGCGGCGGCGGCGCTGCCCGACGCGGCGTGGCGGGCAGGCAGCGCCGACCGGCCCGCGGTGCTGGTGCACGGCGACTGGCACCTCGGCCAGCTCGGCCGCCGCACGCCGGGCTCGCCGTGGCTGCTGATCGACATCGACGACCTCGGGGTCGGCGACCCCGCATGGGACCTCGCGCGGCCGGCCGGGTTCTGGGCGGCGGGGCTGATCCCGGATGCGGACTGGGCGGCGTTCCTCGACGCCTACCGGGACGCCGGCGGCGTCGCGGTCCCCGCGGCGCCGGCCGATCCATGGCCGGTGCTCGAACCGTTCGCCCGCGCGGCCGTCGTGCATGCCGCCGCCAACCGGCCCGACGACGACCTGTTGCTGGCGGCCTGCGCTCGGATGGTGACGGGCTAGCTCGAGAAGAACAGCCCGCCGAAGCCCTGCTTGCGGTAGCGCTTGTTGCCGCGGTGGCCCCAGCCCGGCCCCTGGTCGTAGCCGTGTCCGTGGCCCTGGCCGTAGCTTTGGCCGTAGCCCTGCGGGTAGCTCTGGCCGTAGCCCTGCTGCTGGGGCGGTGGCGGCGGCGCGGCGAACCGGTTCTCCAGTTGGGTCAACGACTCGAGCTCGCCGAAGTCGAGGAAGATGCCCCGGCAGGTGTCGCACTGCTCCAGGTGAATGCCGTTGCGCTCGTAGGTCTTCATGACCCCTGCGCACTTCGGGCACAGCAGCGGGGTGCCGGCACCGGACGACGACGCGGACGGCGGCGGTTCATATGGCGGAATGCTCATATGTCGACAACGGCCGGGAAGCCTGAGAAGTGCCTGTACGCCGGAACGGCCGCACTAGACCCAGTACGGCACCCGCGCGCGGTACTGCCGCATGGCCAACGCCGCCAGGATCCAGCCGATCACCGTCAGCACGAGCACCACCACCCAGTGCCGCAGCTCCTGGTCGGCGCCGAGCAGCGGCGCGCGCACGATGTCCAGGTAATGCAGCAGCGGGTTCAGCTCGACGAGGCGGGCGTAGTTGCCCGCACCCTGCTGCTGCAGCGTCGCCTCGTTCCAGATGATCGGCGTCATGAAGAACAGCAGCTGCACCAGCGAGGCGAGCAGCGGCCCGATGTCGCGGTAGCGGGTGGCCAGGATGCCGAAGCACAGCGACACCCAGATGCAGTTGAGCATGATGAGGAACAGCGCCGGGAAGACCGCGAGATCCGTCCAGTGCCACGGCTTCGGGTAGATCACGGCGATGATCACGAAGATGATCATGTTGTGGCCGAACAGGATGAGCTGCCGCCACACCAGCCGATACACGTGCACCGAGAGCGGCGTCGGAAGCTGTTTGATCAGACCTTCATTGGCGATGAAGACCTCGGACCCCTCGAGGATCGCGGCGTTGATCAGGTTCCAGACGATCAGCCCCATCGTGACGTAGGGCAGATGTTCGGCCAGTTCGAGCTTGAACAGCTTGGAGTACAGCAGCCCCATGGCGACGGCGGTGGCGCCGGTCGCGATCGTGATCCAGAACGGGCCGAGCACCGACCGGCGGTACCGCTGCTTGATGTCCTGCCAGCCGAGCTGCAGCCACAGCTCGCGCTTGCCGAAGCCGCCGGCCAGATCGCCCCACGCCCTGCCGAAGGTCCGCGACTGGGCCGCCGCGTCGGTGAACGTCATCGAGAAAACCTTTCGCGTCGGCCCAACCGGCGCAGCCGCACCCATTCGCGCAGGCCCGCCGGATCCCGCTTCGACACCAGGAAGAACCAGCCGAACCGCACCCACTCCTGCACCTGCAGCTTGCGCAGGCCGGGTTGCGACAGCAGGTAGCCGCGGTTGCGGTAGGTGAAGAACCGCTTGGTGTCGTCGTCGGGGTACTGGGTGTGCATGCGCCCGCCGAGGATGGGTTTGAACTCGTCGCTGCCACACGGGTGCAGATAGCTGGTGTCCAGGCAGGTGCCGAACCGGATGCCGGAGCGAACCAGCCTGCGGTGCACCTCCACCTCGTCGCCCCGGACGAACAGCCGCAGGTCCGGAACCCCGACCGCCTCCACGGTGGCCGCGGACAGCAGCGCCCCGTTGAACAGCGACGCGATGCCCTCGAGCAGGTCGCCGCTGCCGTCGACGCGCAGTTCGTCCACCCGCCGCCGCCACACCAGCCCGCGGCGCAGCGGGAAGGCCAGTCGCGACGGGTCGTCGATGTCGCACACCATCGGCGACACCTCGCCGAGCGAATGCCGGGCGGCGCAGGCCATCAGGGTGGCCAGCACGTCGGCGTCCGCAGGCCGGCCGTCGTCATCGGCCAGCCACACCCAGTCGGCGCCCAGTGCCAGTGCATGCAGCATGCCGAGCGCGAATCCCCCTGCACCGCCGAGGTTTCGGCGTGAGCCCAGATAGGTCGACGGCACCGGCTGGCCGGTCACCAGATCGCGTACGCGGGTGTCCGAGTCGGAGAAGTCGTTGTCGACGACGATCAGGTGGTCCGGCGGGCGGCTCTGGGAGGCCAGCGCCTTGAGCGACCGGGCCAGCGGATCGGGGCGCCGGTGGGTGACCACCACCGCGATCACTAGCTCAGTCACGTGCGTCCTCTCGCGCGCGCTCCTCCTCGAGCACCTCGCGCACGTGCCGCGCAGCGTCCTCGCCCTCGTAGGCGCGCACCACGTCCTCGATGCCGCCGGTCATCTTGATCGTGCCGTGGTCCACCCACATCGCGGTCTTGCACAGCCGGGCCAGGAACTCGTTGGAGTGGCTGGCGAACACCAGGATCCCCGACCGTTCCACCAGGGCCGCCAACCTGGTCTGCGCCTTGCGCAGGAACTCGGCGTCCACCGCGCCGATGCCCTCGTCGAGCAGCAGGATCTCCGGGTCGATGCTGGTGACGACGCCCATCGCGAGCCGCACCCGCATGCCGGTGGAGTACGTGCGCAGCGGCATCGACAGGTACTCGCCGAGCTCGGTGAACTCGGCGATCTCGTCGACCTTGGCCATCATCTGCTTGCGGGTCTGGCCGAGGAACAGGCCGCGGATGATGATGTTCTCGTATCCGGAGATCTCCGGGTCCATGCCGACGCCGAGGTCGAACACCGGCGCCACCCGGCCGGTGACGGTGGTCGAGCCGCGGGTGGGTTCGTAGATGCCCGACAACAGCCGCAACAACGTCGACTTGCCAGCCCCGTTGTGGCCGACCAGGCCGACGCGGTCGCCGTGCTCCAGTGACATGGTGATGTCCCGCAGCGCCTCGATCACCACGACGTTCGACGAGTTCCGGCCGATCGTCCCGCCGGCCTTACCCAGGAACGCCTTCTTCAGCGAGCGCGACTTCGCGTCGAAGATGGGGAACTCCACCCACGCGTTGCGCGTCTCGATGCGCGGCTCGGAGAAACCGGTCACGGCCTAGAGGTACTGCCCGGTCCCGGGCTGCGTCGGCCCGCCGCGCTGTCCCGGCACCGCGATACCCGGCGGCAGCGCACCCTGACGCATCTGCTCGAGCTGCTGACGGGCGGCCATCTGCTGGGCGAACAACGCGGTCTGGATGCCGTGGAACAGCCCCTCCAGCCAGCCCACCAGCTGTGCCTGCGCGATGCGCAGCTCGGCGTCCGACGGCGTGCCCTCCTGGAACGGCAGCGTGAGCCGGTCGAGTTCGTCGCGCAGCTCCGGCGCCAGGCCCTCCTCGAGTTCGCGGATGCTGGTCTGGTGGATGTCGCGCAGCCGGTTGCGGCTGGCATCGTCCAGCGGCGCCGCGCGCACCTCCTCGAGCAGCTGCTTGATCATCGTGCCGATCCGCATCACCTTCGCCGGCTGCTCCACCAGGTCCGTCAGTGACCTGTCGTTGTCGCCGGAGTCGCCGTCCGGACCACCGATGATCTCGATGTTGTCGTCGTCGGAGCTCATAGTCATGTCCCTGAGGTTCCCTGTATCTCTGTCTCACGCTGACTCTGGTCGTCGCCTGCGACAGTAGTCCGCGTCCCCGGAGCCCCACTGCGGGGACGGGCCCGTCCCGACCTGCGCGTGGGGGCCACCAGCAACAACCGCGCGATTAGCACTCCGATCCGGAAGCTCCCTGCATTACTATTACGGCCCAGGCGTCCGGCCCAGGCGCGCCTCGGGGATGCCGTCAGGCATCGGCAGGCGACGGCCGTGCGCCCACCGGCTTCGAGCCGGTTGTCGGGAATCACGGACCCTTTAAGGTGGCTGGCATGGCATACGACGTCGCCCGGGTGCGTGGTCTGCACCCGTCGCTGGGCGACGGCTGGGTGCACTTCGACGCCCAGCACGGGATGCTGTTGCCCGACTCGGTGGCAACGACGGTGTCCACGGCCTTCCGCGGCTCGATCTCCACCACCGTCGGTCCGCATCCGTCCGCCCGCCGCAGCGCCGCCGTGCTGGACGCGGCCCGGCAGGCCATCGCCGACCTCGTGAACGCCGACCCGCGCGGGGTGGTGCTCGGCGCCGACCGCGCGCTGCTGCTGTCCTCACTGGCCGACGCGTCGTCGGCACGGGTCGGCCTCGGATACGAAGTGGTGGTCACCCGGCTCGACGACGAGGCCAACATCGCGCCGTGGTTGCGTGCGGCCAACCGCTACGGCGCCAAGGTGAAGTGGGCCGAGGTCGACATCGAGACCGGCGAGCTGCCCGCGTGGCAGTGGGAGGGGCTGATCAGCCGGCCCACCCGGCTGGTCGCGATCGCGTCCGGGTCGTCGACCCTGGGCACCGTCACCGATCTGCGTGCGGTGACCAAGCTGGTGCACGAGGTAGGCGGGCTCGTCGTGGTTGATCATTCGGCCGCCGCGCCGTACCGGCTGATCGACATCGAGGAGATCGAGGCCGACGTGGTGGCGGTGAACGCCCTGGCGTGGGGCGGGCCGCCGATCGGCGCGCTGGTGTTCCGCGATCCCTCGACGATCGACTCCTTCAGTTCGGTGTCGCTGAATCCCTATGCCACCGGGGCGGCGCGGCTGGAGATGGGCACGCACCAGTTCGGCATGCTCGCCGGGGTGGTGGCCAGCGTCGAGTACCTGGCGTCGCTCGACGAGTCGGCCAGCGGTTCCCGCCGCGAAAGGCTTTCGCTGTCCATGCAATCGGCGACGTCGTACCTGAACCGGTTGTTCGACTACCTGCTCGTCTCGCTGCGGTCACTGCCCCTGGTGATGGTGATCGGTCGTCCCGAGGTGCGCATCCCTGTGCTCAGCTTCGCGGTACGCGACGTGCCCGCCGAGCGGGTGGTGCAGCGCCTGGCCGACAACGGCGTGCTGGCCATCGCGAACGCCAACTCGCGGGTGCTCGACGTCATCGGCGTCAACGACATCGGCGGCGCCGTGACCATCGGGCTGGCGCACTACAGCACCACCGCCGAGGTCGATCAGCTGGTGCGTGCGCTGGCCTCGCTCGGCTGAGTCACACGCTCAATCCGTAACGCGCAGAAGCACTTTCCCGGACACATCGCCGGAGTCGAGCAGTTCGTGCGCGGCCTGCGCCTCCTGCACCGGGAACTCCGCGCCGACGATCGGGCGCACCCGGCCGTCGGCGATCATCGGCCACACCTCGGTGCGCACGGCCGCCACGATCTCGCCCTTGCCGCCCGGCCCGTCGACCGGCCGGGCCCGCAGCGCGGTGCCGATCACGCCGGCCCGCTTGCCGATCAGCTTGCCGACGTTGAGTTCGCCCTTCAGGCCGCCCTGCATGCCGATGATCACCACGCGGCCGCCGACGGCGAGCGCGTCGACGTTGCGGTCGAGGTAGGACGCACCCATGATGTCGAGGATCACGTCGGCGCCCGCGCCGTCGGTCTCCTCGCGCAGTCGCTCGACGAAGTCCTGTTCGCGGTAGTTGATCAGGAAGTCGGCGCCGAGTTCCTGACACAGGTCCAGCTTGTTGGCCGATCCGGCGGTCACCGCGACCCGGCAGCCCAGCGCGAGCGCCACCTGGATCGCGTGGGTGCCGATGCCGCTGGCGCCGCCGTGGACGAGCATCACCTGCCCGGGCTGCAGTCCGGCCGTCATCACCAGGTTCGACCACACCGTGCACGCCACCTCCGGCAGCGCCGCGGCGAGATGGAGTTCGACCGCGTCGGGCACCGGGAGCACCTGCGCAGCGGGCACCGCGACGAACTCTGCGTAGCCGCCCCCTGCCAGCAACGCGCAGACCGGCTGTCCAGGCGTCCATTCGGTGACGCCGTCGCCGAGCGCGTGCACGGTGCCGGACACCTCGAGACCGATGATGTCGCTCGCGCCGGGGGGCGGCGGATACTTGCCCGCGGCCTGCAGCAGGTCGGCCCGGTTGACCCCGGCGGCGGCGATCCGGATGGTGATCTCTCCGGGTCCGGGGGTGACATCGGGGACATCGTCCCAGGTCAAGCGGTCAGGCGCGGAAGCGACAATGGCACGCATCAATGCAACCCTACTACGCGTGCAGTTCCGCTCCGATCGTCGCGGCGAAGTCCTACCATGACGCCATGGAGGGGATGATTGCGGGGCGAACAGCAAGTGATATGCCGGGGCTTGACATCGGTGAACAGCGATCCTGGCAAAATTTTTTGGATTCCGCGCTGCGGATGTATGCGACGCTGAACCGGTCGCTCGTCGAGGCCCATCACCTGACGCTGAACGACGTCAGGCTGCTGGACATCCTGGACAAGTCGTCGACCGGGTCCGCGCGGATGGGGGATCTGGCCGACGGGCTGATGTCGCTGCCGAGCCGGGTCACCCGGCAGATCCGGCGGCTGGAGACGGCGGGGCTGGTGCAGCGCCGGGCGAGTCCGGACGACGGGCGCGGGGTGCTGGCGGCCATCACCGAGGAGGGCCGCCATCACGTCCGCAAGGCGATGGTCACCTACGGCGACGACGTCCGTGCCCACTTCCTGGGCCGGCTGTCGCGTGCGCAGGTCGCGGCGATGGGGGAGAACTGCCGCCGGATCAGTGTGGGGCTGCAGACCAGCGCGCCGCCCGCGAAGTTCGGCCGCGCGTAGAGCCCGTATTCTGTTGCGCGGTGGCGTGGCAGAGCGGCCTAATGCACTCGCCTTGAAAGCGAGAGACGGCTAACACCGTCCGGGGGTTCAAATCCCTCCGCCACCGCCACGGCGGCTCAGCGCACCGCCCGCGCCAGCATCTCGACGCCCGCGCCGATCTGCGTCTCGGTGAGGTTGGCGTAACCCAGGATCAGGCCGGGCGGCGCGGTGGCCGCGTCGTGATAGCAGGGCGCGAGCGCCTCGACCCGCACCCGCATCGCGCCCGCACGTCGCACCACCTCGTCGATCGGGACGCCTGCAGGCAGCAGCACCGTGAGGTGCAGCCCGGCCGCGGCGCCGAGCACGGTGGCCTCGGGCAGCTCGCGATCGAGCGCGCGCAGCAAGGCGTTTCGCCGTGACACGTAGCGCCGGCGCATCTGGCGCAGGTGCCGGTCGTAGCCGCCGGAGGTCAGCAGCTCGGCCAGCGCGATCTGGTCCATCACCGGACTGCCGGTGTCCGCCAGGCCCTTGGCGACGGTGACGGGGGCGACGAGGTCGGTGGGCAGCACCATCCAGCCGATCCGCAGCCCCGGCGCCAGTGTCTTGCTCGTGGACCCGACGTACACCACCCGATCGGGCGCCATGCCCTGCAGTGCGCCGACGGGCGCACGGTCGTAACGGTATTCGGCGTCGTAGTCGTCCTCGACCACCAGGTGTCCCGACCGCGCCCAGTCCAGCAGCGCGGAGCGCCGCGCCGCGCTGAGCACCACGCCGGTCGGCGAGTGGTGCGCGGGGGTGGCCAGCACCACCGACGCGCCGCCCGCGGACAGGGCGGCCACGTCGAGGCCGTGCTCGTCGACCGCAGCGGCTTTCGGATCGATGCCGTTGTGCTGCAACACCATCCGGTGCAGCCAGAATCCGGGGTCCTCCGTCGCGAACGAGCGGCCTTCGAGTACCCGGGCCAGCAGGGCGACGGCCTGCGTGACACCGGACGTCAGCACGATGTGCTGGGGATCGGCCTGCACGCCGCGGGCGCGCCGCAGGTAGGCGGCCAGTGCCGCCCTGGTGGCGGGCACACCCTGCGGCGCGACGTATCCGAGCGCCTCGGACGGGGTGCGGGCGAGGCCGAGGCGCAGCGCGCGCAGCCAGGCGTCCCGCGGGAAGCTGCCGAGATCCGCCGAGCCGGGCCGGAAGTCGACGTCATACCGGGGCGGCCCGGCGGGGTGCCGCTCGGCGGGCGTCCGGACGCCGTCGACAGCCGCGACCCGGGTGCCCGATCCCTGCCTGCTGTGCAGGAAGCCCTCCGCCGTGAGCTGGTCGTAGGCCTCCACCACCAGGCGCCGGGACACGCCGAGGTCGGCGGCGAGCACCCGGCTCGACGGGAGCCGGGTGCCCTCGGTCAGCCGTCCGGTGCGGATGGCGGCGCGCAGCCCGTCGGCGAGCTGGCGGTGCAGGGGTTCGGCCCTGCCGCGATCCAGCTGGACCAACAGCTCCGGTCCCGAAGTGGTACCCGAATCCGGCATGGAAGTGGAGCCTAGTACGGAGCCACCTGCGGGATAGCGTGATCGGCATGACCACCGCGACCACCCGTGCCCCGTCGCGCTACGCCGAGGTGGTGCTGATCGTGTTCGGGCTGTACTCGGTGCTCATCGGCGTGTTCATGCTGGTGGCGCCCGGAGTCTTCTTCGACACACTCGGCAACTTCGGCGTGCGCAACGACCACTACATCTTCGACAACGCCTCCTTCGAACTGCCGCTCGGACTGCTGATGCTGGCCGCCGCGCGGTGGCCGTCCTGGCGGGTGCCCGCGCTGGCGTTCGCCACGCTGCACTGGGCACTGCACGCGGTCAGTCACCTCGTCGACCCGCACCACGGCGCCGGCGACGTCGTCGGCTGGATCGAGGCCGCCGGCCTGGTGGCCACCACGGCGATCCTGGCGATTGCGCTGCGGCACAACGTCACAGCGCAGCGTCGATCGTGAAAGTTCTGGTCGCCGGCGCGACGAGTGTGCCCGGCCTTCCGCTGCTGCGCGAACTGCGCGCCCGCGGCCACGACGTGGTCGGCATGACCCGGTCGGCCGCCAGGACGGCGCAGATCTCCGCCACAGGGGCCGACGCCGTGGTGGCCGACGTCTTCGACACCGCGGAGGTGGAGTCGGTGCTCGCCGACGTCGCACCCGATGCGGTGGTCAGCCTGCTCACCACGCTGCCGAAGTACGGACCGTTGCGGGCCAAGGACTTCGAGCCCGCGACGAAGCTGTGGAGCATCGGCGCGCCGAACCTGGTGGCCGCCGCGAAGCGGGCAGGCGTGCGCCGGGTGGTGGCCGAGTCGGTGATCTTCGCCTACGGCTATCCGCCGACCGGGCCACCGCTGATGGACGAGTCCGACCCCTATCCCGGCCCGCCGCCACCGAACGGGGCGGGCTTCCTCGGCGCGCTGCGCGCGATGGAGCAGGCGGTGCTGGCGGCCGACGGAATCGTGTTGCGCTACGGCGTTTTCTACGGTCCCGGCGTCACCCACGACGACCTGTTCCGGAAGCTCGCCAGGTTCTGGGCCGTGCCTGCGCTGACGGGCGGCGGGATCCTGTCGTGGGTGCACATCGACGACGTCGCCCGCGCGACCGCCGATGCGGTGGAGAAGGGCAGGCCCGGGCAGATCTACAACGTCGTCGACGACCGGCCGCAGTCCTTCGGCGACTACATCCGTGAACTCAACGCGAAACTGGGCAGGCCCAAGCCGTGGCCGATCTCGTCGAAAGTCGTCGGCCTGGTGTCGTCCTACCCGGCGACGGCGTTCGGCGACACCTGGCTGCCGCTGTCCAACGCGAAGGCCAGGGCCGAACTCGGCTTCGCGCCTATTCCCCGGTGAAGTTCGGCGGCCGCTTGCCGAACATCGCGGTGATGCCCTCGGTGAGGTCCTTGCTCGGCAGGAACGCCGCGTTCCACGCCGCGACGTAGCGCAGGCTCGCCGCCACCTGGGCGGTGCGCTGCTCGTCGAGCACGTCCTTGACGCCCTGCACCACCAGCGGCGGGTTGGCCGCGATCTCCGCGGCGGTGGCGTGCGCGGCGGCCAGGGCGGCGTCGGCGTCGTCGAACACGTCGTTGACGAGCCCGATACGCGCCGCGCGTGCCGCGTCGATGTCCTTGCCCGTCAAGGCCAGTTCGCGCAGGTGCCCGTCGGACAGGATCAGCGGTAGCCGGGCGAGGCTGCCCACGTCGGCGACTATGGCCAGCTTGACCTCGCGCACCGAGAACTTCGCGTCGGCGCTGGCGTAGCGGATGTCGACGGCGCTGATGAGGTCGACGCCGCCGCCGATGCACCAGCCGTGCACCGAGGCGATGGTGGGGGTGCGGCAGTCGGCGACCGCGGTGATCGACTGCTGCATCTTCTTGAGTCGGGTGTGGAAGTCGGTGCGGGCCCGGGCCAGTGCGCCGTCGGCGAGCATCGGGGTCAGGGTGTCGCCCATGGCGGCCAGGTCGAGGCCGTAGCTGAAGTTCCTGCCCGAGCCCGTCAGCACGATGGCCCGCACGTCGGGGTCGGCGTCCAGGGCGGCGAACACCTCGGGGAGCTCGGCCCAGAAGGCCGGTCCCATCGCGTTGCCCTTGCCGGGACCGACCAGCGTCACCCGTGCGACGTGGCCGTCGACGTCGACGGCGACCGACTCGTATGTTTCACCCATGCCGTGCAGGCTATCGCCCGGCTATCCGGCCGGTCCCATCACGGCGTCGCGCACCGGGGAGCTCGGCAGGATCTGGCACATCGCGTCGGCCATGATCTGGGCGACCCACGGCTCGTCGATCCCGCCGCCAGCCTGCTCGGAGAGGATCGCCTTGATCACCGCGAGCCGGGTGGCTTCGTCGAGGCCCTGATACTCCGAACACGTCATCGTGGTGGCGTTCGGCGGGGCGGGCACCTCAGGCACCGGCGTCGAACCCGGAAGCCCGGGGATCTTGAAGTCCGGCATGCCCGGGATCTGCGGCAGCCCGGGGATGCCGGGCATCGCGGTGGGTGAGTCCGGTGACGCGGGTGACGACAGCGGCGGGCCGGGCTCGGTGGTCTGCGCGACGGTGCCGGTGGTGGTGTTCGAGCAGCCGGCCAGGACGCCTGCGGCGATCAGCGTTGTCGCCGCTACCCGCATACGGGTCTTCATCTGGGCAACGATAGGCGGTCGGGCGTCGTAGCGTAGGAGGCATGGCCCCTGACTTGCGTCCCGGACCGGATTCCCCGCCACTCGACGAACTCGATGCCGCCGAGCGATCGCTCGTGGTGTTGCAGCAGGTCGTGCACGGGATCGCCGATGACGACCTGACGAAGCAGACGCCGTGCCACGAGTACGACGTCGCGAGCCTCACCGACCATCTGCTCGGTTCGATCACCGCCCTCGGTGGCGCCGCGGGCGCGGAGTTGCCCGAGCGCAACCGGGACGACTCGGTGGAGCGGCAGGTGATCGCCGCGGCGCGGCCGGCGCTGGACGCCTGGCGCAGGCGCGGGCTGGACGGCACGGCGTCCGTGGGTTCCCGGGATACGCCCGCGACGGTGCTCGCGGGGATCCTGTCGATCGAGTTCCTGGTGCACGGCTGGGATTACGCCCAGGCGACCGGCCGCCCGTTCGACGCCCCCGACTCGCTGACCGACTACGTCTACGACCTGACCCGCAAGATCATCACGCCCGAGGGCCGCAAGGCCGTCGGTTTCGACGATCCCGTCGAGGTGCCCGAGGACGCCGCCCCGCTGAAGCGCCTGCTGGCCTTCACCGGCCGCAGGGTCTAGACCCGTTCGAGCCAGAAGTACAGGTACCGGGTGCCGTCGAGGGCGCCCTTGCCGTTCATGATGCCGAGCAGTGTGTCGTCGTCGACCTTCTTGAAGTGGTCGTGCACGGGCCTGCCGTCGTAGACCATCGACGCGGTCACCTCGCCGCGGAACTCCTCCATCCAGAGGCTGGCCTCGCCCTTCATCGCCTCGGTGTTGGAGAACCTGTTGCCGTCGGCGTCCAGGCACACCAGGGGCTTGGCGTCGGCGGCCGAGTGGAACGTCTTGCCGAACCAGTTCAGCCGCTTCATGAAGCCGTTGGCCTTGTGACCGGTCTGGAACTCGCCGCCCTTCCACTCGCCGATCAGGAAGTCGATGGTCACGGGCTCCAGCGTCGCCCAGAACTCGTCGAGCTCCGCGTCGGCGATCTCGCCGGTGCGCGAGGTCAACTCGACGAACTGCTGGCGGGCGGTGGTGGTGTCGGTCATCGGTCTCCGATCCATGCGGTCGCGAATTCGAGGAAGGCGTCGTTCTCTGCAGGCGAGGCGACGGTGACCCGGACGCCGTCCTCACCGTAGGGACGCACCACCAGCCGGTTGTCGGCGGCCCGCGCCACGAAGTCCAGCGTGCGGCCGGCCAGCGGCAGCCACACGAAGTTGGCCTGCGACGGCGGCAGGTCGTACCCGGCGTCGCGCAGCGCGGCGCTCACCCGGGCGCGTTCGGCGACGATGTCGTCGGTGCGGGCCAGCAGCTCGTCGGCGGCATCCAGGGAGGCGATGGCCGCGGCCTGCGAGATGCTGCCTGCGCTGAACGGGACGTAGACCTTGGCGAGCGCGGTGGCGACGTCCGGGTCGGCCACCGCGTAGCCGACGCGCAGGCCGGCCAGGCCGTAGGCCTTCGAAAAGGTGCGCAGCACCACCACATTGCGGTGCGCGCGGACGAGACCGAAGCTGTCGGGCAGCAGACCGTCGCGGATGAACTCGACGTAGGCCTCGTCGATGGCGACCAGGATGTGGGCCGGCACCGCGGCGACGAAGCGGGCCAGCGCCTCGGGGTCGACGACGGTGCTGGTCGGGTTGTTCGGGTTGCAGACGAAGATCAGCCGGGTGCGGTCGGTGATCGCGGCGAGCATCGCGTCGAGGTCGTGGGTGTGGTCGCGCAGCGGCACCTGCACGGGGGTGGCGCCTGCCGTGCGGACCTGCAGCGGGTAGATCTCGAAGCTGCGCCAGCCGAACATCACCTCGTCACCGACCGAGGAGGTGATCTGCACCAGCTGCTGGCACAGGCTGACCGAGCCGCAGCCCACCGAGATGTTCTCGGGCGCGAAGCCGGTGTATTTGGCGAGGTGTTCGCGGAGCTCGACGTTGCCGTTGTCGGGGTAGCGGTTGACGTGTCCGGCGGCCTGCTCGATCGCGGCGCGCACGCTGGGCAGCGGCCCGTGCACGGTCTCGTTGCTGGCGATCTTGATGGCTCCGGGCACCGTCTTGCCCGCTGTGTAGGCCGGGATGTCGGCCAGCACGGGACGGAGGCGGGCGGTCACCTGACCAGCATAGGGGCGGCGGGTTTCGGCCCGGGAAGCGACTTTGCTTCGACCGGTGGGCGGTGTGTACTCTGTGCCCTCGGCGGTTATTCGTCGGGAGGCGTGCCAGAGCGGCCGAATGGGACTCACTGCTAATGAGTTGTCCCCCTTAAAGGGGACCGGAGGTTCAAATCCTCTCGCCTCCGCCGCGGTTGACCACCCGTCAGCCACACATAACTGAACAGCAGGCGCCCGTAGCTCAACGGATAGAGCATCTGACTACGGATCAGAAGGTTGGGGGTTCGAATCCCTTCGGGCGCACACATCTCCCCGCACGGCGCTCGACGCCTGAAGGCCCGCGCTAACCTCGCTGCATGACACCCCCGGTGATCCAGCGCTGGATCGACACCGTCGAAGGCGACGGCGACGCCAGGATCGACGATCTGCTCGCCGACGACGCCGTGTTCTACTCGCCCGCCGTGTTCACCGCGCAGGAGGGCCGTGACAAGACCGCCATGTATCTGAGGGCGGCGGCGAAGTTGTTCGGCGGGAACGATATCCGCTACGTCGGCCAGTGGTTCGGCGAAAGCTCCGCGGTGCTGGAGTTCGTCGCCGACATCGACGGCACCCACGTCAACGGGATCGACATGATCACCTGGAACGACGCCGGGCTGATCACCGAGTTCAAGGTCATGCTGCGGCCGTTCAAGGCGCTGCAGGCGGTGATCCCGAAGATGGCCGAATTGCTCGGCCAGTGACCAGGCTGCTGCTGATCGCCGACACGCACGTCCCGAAGCGGGCGCGCGACCTGCCGCAGCAGGTGTGGGACGAGGTCGAGCGCGCCGACGTGGTGATCCACGCCGGGGACTGGGTGCAGGTGGCACTGCTCGACGCACTCGAGGAGCGCTCGAAACGGCTCGTCGCCTGCTGGGGCAACAACGACGGCGACGACTTGCGGGCCCGGCTGCCCGAACGCGCGGACGTCACACTCGGCGGGGTCAGGTTCACCGTCGTGCACGAGACGGGCGCGTCGGGCGGCCGCGACGCGCGGATGGCGCGTGAGTACCCCGACACCGACGTGCTGGTGTTCGGCCACAGTCACATTCCGTGGGACACGACGGCCGAAACCGGACTGCGACTGCTCAATCCGGGCTCGCCGACCGACCGCCGCCGCCAGCCGCACTGCACGTACATGACCGCGACCGTCGCCGACGGCGCGCTCTCCGATGTGACGCTGCACCGGCTCGAGCGCCGTGCGTGACCGCCCGGCCCGGGTGAGCGACGTCCACGACATCGCCTCGGGCATGCCGCACACCACACGGGTCGACGGGCCGAAGGGCAACGCCATCTACCAGGTGGGCGGCAAGTCCTTCGTGTTCTTCCGTACGCCGCAGCCCGACGCCGCCGACCCGGACACCGGTCACCGCTACTCCGACGTGATCATGATCTGGGTGGAGTCGGAGATGGACAAACTGTCGCTGATCCAGGATCCCGACTCGCCGTTCTTCACCACTGAGCGCTTCGACGGCCACCTCTCGGTGCTGCTGCGCGGCAGTGAGATCGGCCGGATCGGGCGGGCCGAACTGACCGAGCTGATCCAGGACGCCTGGCTATCGCGGGCCTCCAAACGCCGTGGTGAACGCTGGTTGGCCGAACAGGGCGACTGACGCAACGCCCTGCGTCGACGCCCGCGGGGTGACATCATCGGCAGGCGTGGCCACCGAGACGACGAATCCGCAGTCCAAGCCCCAGTCGATCGCCTACCCGGCGCCCGACTCGCGCCCGCACCGTCGTGACGGCGAGAAGATCGATCCGCACGTCATCGTGCTGTTCGGCGCCACAGGCGACCTCGCGAAGCGCAAGCTGCTGCCCGGCATGGCCTACCTGGTGCTGTCGAAGCTCGCGCCGAAGATCCGGGTGGTCGGCACCTCGCTCGAGGACCTGTCCGAGGACGAGTTCCGTCAGCTGACCAAGGAGGCCGTCGACGACTTCGGCGACCACGCGATGACCGACGAGCAGTGGGAGGGCTTCGCGAGCCGCATCACCTACGTGCCCCAGGGCGCGGGTCCGGACGCGTTGGCGGCCGCGGTCGGCGAGGCCGAGGCCGAACTGGGCGAGGACACCCGTCGGCTGCACTACCTGTCGGTGCCGCCCAAGGCCGCCAAGGCCGTCATCACCATGCTCAAGGACGCCGACCTCGTCGACCGGTCCCGGGTGGTGATGGAGAAGCCGTTCGGCACCGACCTGGAAAGCGCGATCGAGCTCAACGACTTCGTCCACCAGACGTTCGCCGAGATGCAGATCTTTCGCATCGACCACTTCCTCGGCAAGGAGGCGGCGCAGAACATCCTGGCCTTCCGGTTCGCCAACGGGCTGTTCGAGCCGATCTGGAACCGCAACTTCATCGACCACATCCAGATCGACATCCCCGAGAAACTCGGCCTGGACCAGCGGGCCAACTTCTACGAGAGCACCGGCGCCTTCAAGGACATGGTGGTCACCCACCTGTTCCAGGTGATGGCGTTCGTGGTGATGGAACCGCCGACCGCGCTGGAGCCGCGAGCGATCAGCGAGGAGAAGAACAAGGTCTTCCGGTCGATGCTGCCCATCGACCCCTCGCAGGTGGTGCGCGGCCAGTACGCCGGCTACCGCAACGAGGACGGCGTGGCCCGGGATTCGGAGACCGAGACGTTCATCGCGCTCGAGGTCGGCATCGACAACTGGCGGTGGGCCGGCGTGCCGATCTACCTGCGCACCGGCAAGAAGATGGCCGAGGGGCAGCGCATCATCTCGATCGCGTTCAAGGAGGCGCCGCGCACCATGTTCCCGACGGGTTCGGGCGTCGGCGCGCAGGGACCGGACCACCTGACGTTCGACCTCGCCGACAACTCGAAGGTGTCGCTGTCGTTCTACGGCAAGCGTCCGGGGCCCGGCATGAAACTCGAGAAGCTGTCGATGCAGTTCTCCACGCAGGAAACGGAATACGAGGCCGACGTGCTCGAGGCCTACGAGCGGCTGATCCTCGACGCGATGCGCGGCGACCACACGTTGTTCACCACCGCCGAAGGCATCGAGTCACTGTGGGACCGCTCGACGCCGCTGCTGGAGGACCCGCCCGCGGTGAAGCTGTACCAGCCGGGCACCTGGGGTCCCAATGCGATTCACCAGTTGGTCGCGCCCAATGCGTGGCGGTTGCCGTTCGAGCGGGCCTGGCGCGAGAAGAAGAACGGCACCTAAACCGTTTCGGGGCAGCTGATCAGATGGATGTGCCGCTCGGCCCAATTGCCGAGCGGTTCGAGCGCGGCGAGGAGTTCCACCCCTGCCGGGGTCATCGAGTACTCCACCCGCGGCGGCACCTCGTGGTAGCTCTCGCGGTGCACCACGCCGTGCCGCTGCAGTTCCTTGAGGTGCTGCGTCAGCATCTTCTGCGAGATCCCGACCAGGCTGCGGTGCAGCACGTTGAACCGCTTGGGCCCGTCCTGCAGCTCCCACAGGATCAACGGCTTCCACTTGCCGTCCACCACCGCCATCGCCGCGTCGAGCCCGCAGGTGAACTGTCCCAGCTGGGCCATCGTCGCTCCTCAGCGCCATTACTTACCTTTAGGTGAGTATCGCACTTTTTAGTGGGTACTTGTCGAAAAGTATGTGGCTCTTCGACGATGGTGCCATGGCAATCACAGTTCTGGGTACCGGCGCGATGGGTTCCGCGTTGGTCCGCGCGGCACTCGGCGCGGGTCACCGCGTCACCGTGTGGAACCGCACTCCCGACCGTGCCGAGGCACTCGCCGGCGACGGCGCACGGGTGGCGGCGACAGTGCAGGAGGCGGTCGACGGCGCCGAGGTGATCGTGGCGTGTCTGTTCGACGCGGCGTCGGTGCGCAGGGTGCTCGACCCGGTGGTCGACCGGCTGACCGGCCGGCGTCTGGTGAACCTGACCACGACGTCACCGCAAGGCGCACGCGAACTCGCTGCCTGGGCGGCCGGGCACCATGTCGACTACCTCGACGGCGGCATCATGGCAGTGCCCGAGATGATCGGCGCGCCCGGCTCGCTGATCTACTACAGCGGATCGCGCGCACTGTTCGACGACGTCCGTCCGTTGCTGCAGACCTGGGGCGCCGCAGAGTATTTCGGTGACGACGCGGGGTCGGCGTCCCTGCACGACCTCGCGCTGCTGTCCACCATGTACGTGATGTTCGCGGGCTTCTTCCACGGCGCCGCAATGGCGGGCACCGCAGGCATGCCCGCCAAGGAGTACGCCGGGCGGGCGATCGGGTGGCTGCAGACCGTGCTGCCCGCGCTCAGTGAGTTCGCCGAGGTCATCGACGGCGGTGACTACGCGGTGCCCGGCCAGCAGAGCCTGGACTTCTCCGACATCACCGAGATCGTCGACGCCAGCCGCGGCGCAGGCATCAGCACCGAGGTGGTGGACGTGGTGCAGCGACTGATCCACCGGCAGATCGACGCCGGCCACGGCGCGCAGGGATTCGCGCGCGTCATCGAGAGCATCCGGCGGCCCGCCGCATGAGCAGCGTCATCGGCGGGCAGGAGCGACGGGGGTACCTCCCGCCCGAAGGGCAGGGGGCCGACCGGGGGAGAATCTCGGTTCTCGGGCTCGGGCCGATGGGGCAGGCGCTGACCGGCGCCCTGCTCGACGCCGGTCACCGCGTCACCGTGTGGAACCGCACCGCCTCCAAGGCCGACGGCGTCTTGACCCGCGGTGCGGTGTGGGCAGGCACCCCCGCACTCGCGGTCGCCGCGAGCGATCTCACGCTGGTCAACGTCGTCGACCACGGCGCCACCGATGCGGTGCTCGACATCGCCGGGGACGCCGTCGCCGGCCACACCGTCGTCGGGTTGAGCTCCGACACCCCCGCGGCGGCACGCGCCACCGCGACGGTGGTGGACAAGCTGGGCGGCCGCTATCTCGACGGCTCGATCATGACGCCGACCGACACCATCGGCACGCCGGACGCGAGCATCCTCTTCGCCGGGCCGCGGCCCGAGTACGACGCGCATCGCGACGTGCTGGAGGCGCTCGGCACCACCTCGTGGGTGGGCGCCGACGTCGGCCGCGCCGCCGCCTACGACATGGCGCTGCTCGACTTCTTCTGGACATCGATCGGCGGTGTGCTGCACGCATTCTCGGTGGCCGGTGCCAACGGGATCACGCCGCGGGAACTGCTGCCGCACGCGCAGGGCATCGTCGACATCCTGTCGCCGATCGTCGACGATTTCGCCGGACGGTTCGAGGACGACCGGCACGGCGACGTCACCGCCCCGGTGTCCTCACTCGTCGCGTCGCTGGCACACCTGATCTCGGCATCGCGCGACGCCGGTCTCGACACCGCGGCGCTGGAGGCGTTGCGGCGCTACGCCGACGCCGCGGTCGCCGACGGGCACGGCGGCGACGAGATCAGCCGGGTCGGGGCCTATGTGACGGGCTGATCCGGGCCCACGGCAAGCGATTCGGTGGCAGGGTCGTCGCCATGGAGCAGAAGCCGCCGACAGCAGTCATCGAGTCCGCCCACGCACAGCACCTGACGTCGCTGCCCTTCGACGACACAAGAGATTTCGAGGACGCCGACCGGGGCTTCATCGCCGCGATGCAGCCCTGCGTGGTCACCGCAGCCGACGGCCGGGTGGTCTGGGACAACGACAGCTACTCGTTTCTCACCGGGGACGCCCCGCCGTCGGTGCATCCGAGCCTGTGGCGGCAGAGCCGACTGGTCGCCAAGCAGGGCCTCTACGAGGTCGTCGAAGGCGTCTACCAGGTGCGCGGCCTCGACCTGTCCAACATCAGCTTCATCGAGGGCGACACCGGCATCATCGTGATCGACCCACTGGTGTCCACCGAGACCGCCGCCGCGGCGCTGGCGCTGTATCGCGCGCATCGGGGAGATCGTGCGGTCAAGGCGGTGATCTATACGCACAGCCACGTCGACCACTTCGGCGGTGTGCTCGGCGTGACCACGCAGGCCGACGTCGACGCAGGCCGGGTCGCCGTGATCGCACCCGAGCACTTCACCGAACACGCTGTGCAGGAGAACGTCTACGCAGGAACGGCGATGGCGCGGCGGGCCGGGTACATGTACGGCGCGGCACTCGACCGCGGACCGCGCGGGCAGGTCGGCTGCGGCCTCGGCCAGACGCCGTCCACCGGTGAGGTCGGCATCATCGTGCCGACGATCGACATCCGGACCACGGGGGAGTCGCACACCGTCGACGGTGTCGAGATCGAGTTCCAGATGGCGCCCGGCACCGAGGCGCCCGCGGAGATGCACTTCTACTTCCCGAGATACCGGGCGCTCTGCATGGCCGAGAACGCCACCCACAACCTGCACAACCTGCTGACGCTGCGCGGGGCCCTGGTGCGCGACCCGCACGGTTGGGCCGGCTATCTGACCGAGGCCATCGACACTTTCGTCGACCGCGCCGACGTGGTGTTCGCCTCGCACCACTGGCCCACGTGGGGCCGGGAGCGCATCGTCGAATACCTTTCCCTGCAACGGGATCTGTACGCCTACCTGCACGACCAGACGCTGCGGCAGCTCAACCAGGGACACACCGGCATCGAGATCGCCGAGACCTTCGAGATGCCGCCCGCGCTGCACCGGGCCTGGCACGCGCACGGCTACTACGGTTCGGTGAGCCACAACGTCAAGGCCGTCTACCAGCGCTACATGGGCTGGTTCGACGGGAACCCGGCCCGGCTGTGGCAGCATCCGCCGGAGGCGGCGGGGCCCCGCTACGTCGATGCGATCGGCGGTCTCGACCGGCTCGTCGAGATCGCCCAACAGGCGTTCGACGACGGCGACTACCGTTGGGCGGCAACACTACTCGATCACGCCATGTTCACCGACCAGACCCATGCCGGAGCGCGCGCCCTCTACGTCGACACCCTGCAGCAGTTGGCGTACGGCTCGGAGAACGGCCCATGGCGCAACTTCTTCCTGGCCGGCGCGACGGAGCTCAGCGACGGCAACTTCGGCACGCCGACCGCGACCGACGCGCCGACCCTGCTGGCACAGCTGACACCCGAGCAGATCTTCGACAGCCTGGCCATCAACATCAACGGGCCGCGCGCCTGGGACCTCGACCTGACCCTCGACATCACGTTCGCCGACCTCGACGCCAACTACCGGTTGACGCTGCGCAACGGGGTGCTGGTGCACCGCAGGGTCGCCGCCGATCCGGCCACCGCCGCGGTCACGCTGACCGCGCAGACCAAGGGCCGGTTCCTGGCGCTCGCCTCCGGCGACTTCGCCTCGCCCGGACTCGACATCGGCGGCGATGCGACCGTGCTGCAGCAGCTGGTGAGTGTGCTGGACCGGCCCGACCCCGGCTTCGACATCGTCACGCCGTAGTCAGGGCAGCCCGCCGTCGGCCCGCAGGATCGACCCGGTGGTGAAGCTGGACGCGTCCGACATCAGAAACAGTGCCGCGCCGATGATCTCGGCCGGATCGCCGGCCCGCTGCAGGGCCAGGTGGCCGAACGGCTGAGCCTCCTGGTCGAGGTCGTCGAGGCCCCACGCCTTGCTGACGTCGGTCAGGAACGGCCCGGCCATCAGCGTGTTGACCCGAACGGTCGGGCCGAAGGCCTTGGCGAGTCCCTCGGTCAGGGTGTTCAGGCCGGCCTTGGCCGCCGCGTAGGGCAGCATGTGCGGGTCCGGGCGCAGCGACCCCGAGGAGCTGACGTTGACGATCACCCCGCCGCCGTCGGCGACCATCCGCTCACCGACCAGCGCCGAGAGCCGGAACGGGCCCTTGACGTTGAGGTTGAACACCGCGTCGTAGAGCTTCTCGGTGACCGACGGCAACGAGTCGTACAGGGGTGACATGCCTGCGTTGTTCACCAGCACGTCGAGCCTGCCGAACCGGCTGTAGACGGCGTCGACGAGGCCGTCGAGTTCTTCCCAGCGGCCGACGTGCACCTGATAGGCCAGCACCCCGCGACCGGTCGCCGCCGCGATCTCCTCGGCTGTCGCCGCACACGACTCCAGGTCGCGACTGGCGATCACCACGTCGGCGCCGCACCGGGCCGCGCCGAACGCGATCTCGCGGCCGAGGCCCCGGCTGCCGCCGGTGACGAGCACCACCCGGCCGGTGAGATCGAACAGTTCGTCGGCGTAACCCATGGCCCCCTATGGTGTCACGGTGCAACTGCTTGTGATCCGACATGCGCTACCGCATCGCAGCGAACCCGGCCAGGGAGCCGACCCCGAACTGTCCGAGGCGGGCGTCGAGCAGGCCGCGCGGCTGCCCGATGCGCTCGCGCGCTTCCCCATCACCCGGCTGGTGAGCAGCCCGCAGCGCCGCGCCGTGCAGACCGCCCAGCCCGTCGCCGACGCACTCGGGCTCGCCATTGACATCGACGACCGGCTGGCCGAGTACGACCGCGACCTGTCGCACTACACGCCGATCGAGGAAGCGTCGCAGGAGGACGTGCAGCGGCTCATCGACGGCCACCTGCCCGGTGGCGTGGACGAGGAGGCCTTCGTCGCCCGGGTGCTCGACGGCGTCGCCGACATCGTCGCGGCGGCCAACCACGAGGACACCGTCGCGCTGTTCAGCCACGGCGGCGTCATCAACGCGTTGGTGCACAGCCTCATGGAGACCCGGCGACTACTGTGCGTGCAGGTCGACTACGCGGGAATCACCCGGCTGTTGTCGTCGCGGGAGGGAAAGCTCGGGGTGGCGTCGGTCAACGGGACCGAACACGTATGGGATCTGCTCCCGAGGAATCAGCGGTGGTAGACAAGTGCCGTGACAACGGATGTTTCCCCTGAGGGTGCCGGCCCACTCGAAGGTCTCGACCTCGACGCTTTGGACCGCCATCTGCGCGGCGAAGGCATCGTCCGCACCGGTGAGCTGCGCGGCGAGCTCATCGCAGGCGGCCGGTCGAACCTGACCTTCCTGGTCTTCGACGATGCCTCGAAATGGGTGCTGCGCCGCCCGCCGCTGCACGGCCTCACCCCGTCGGCGCACGACATGGCCCGCGAGTACCGCGTCGTCGCCGCGCTCGCCGACACCCCGGTGCCGGTGGCCCGCGCCGTCACGATGCGCAACGACGACTCCGTGCTGGGCGCGCCGTTCCAGATGGTCGAGCACGTCGAGGGCCGCGTGGTGCGCACCGCCGACGAACTCGAGGCGCTCGGCGACCGGGAGATGCTCGACTGGTGTGTCACCGCGCTGATCCAGGCGCTCGCCGACCTGCACGCGGTCGACCCCGCGGCGGTCGGGCTGTCCGACTTCGGCAAGCCCGACGGCTACCTCGAACGCCAGGTCCGGCGGTGGGGTTCGCAGTGGGAGCTGGTCCGTCACGACGACGATCCCCGTGACGCCGACGTCGCCCGGCTGCATCAGGCCCTCGGCGCGGCGGTGCCCGCGCAGAGCCGGGCGTCGATCGTGCACGGCGACTTCCGGATCGACAACACGATTCTCGACGCCACCGATGCCACCACGGTGCGCGCGGTGCTGGACTGGGAGATGTCGACCCTGGGCGATCCGCTCAGTGACGCCGCGCTGATGTGCGTGTACCGCCACCCGACGTTCAACTACGTGCACAACGAGGCGGCGTGGGCGTCGCCGCTGCTGCCGACGGCCGACGAGATGGCCGAGCGGTACGCGACGATCTCGGGTCAGCCGCTGGCGAACTGGAGCTTCTACATGGGGCTCGCGTACTTCAAGCTGGCGATCATCGCCGCGGGCATCGACTACCGCTCCCGGATGGGTGCCTCGGGCCCCGACAATGTCGGCGAAGCGGTCGCCCCGCTGATCACCGCCGGTCTCGAGGCGCTGACCACCGAGGGCTGGTGATCAGCGCCGGGCGGCCTTGAGGTTGCGTTTGGCCGCCTTGCGCAACTGGAAGAGGCGCACCGTGCCGACGGCGACGGTCAGCAGCCCACCGCACACCGCGGCGCCAAGGATCGCGACGCCCAGTGGCAGGCTCCAGCTCCACCCGAGGAACGCGAACTGCGCCGACTCGGTGTTCTGCGCGATGAAGATCAGCAACACGATCAGGATCAGCAGGCCGATGATCACCGCCGACCACAGCGCCGCCGCGCGGGTGAACTTCACTTCCTTCACGTCCGCGTCCGCCGCGGGCTGGTGCGGCAGCGGTTGGAGGTCACCCGGGCTCGGGGGACCGGGGTTCGGCGGGCCGAGGGGTTCGGGTGTCGACCCCGTCGGCGCCCCGTAGGGATCGGTGCTCATAGGCTCATCATTGCCCCTTCGCAGGCTTTGCGAAACCATCGGCACCTGCCGTAATCGTCGCGTCATCGGCGCTGTTCGCCGGGCATGGCGCCGGCCGCGGAGTCCTGCTCACGGTGCACCAAAGCCCGGCAGCACCGCCCGCATGCCGCTAGGGTCCTGACGAGCGCAGGCCCCCAAGGCTCCGGAGAGGACGTTCGCCATGTCGAGAACGCGTAGCCGGCTGGCGGTGGCCGCAGGCCGCGCGACCGTGGTGGTGCTCGCGGTCGTGCTCACCGCATGCGGCAGTTCCAACCCGCTCGGCGGCGGCGCCGTGTCGGGCGATCTGAAGACGATCGCGGTGGGCTCCGCCGACTTCACCGAGAGCAAGATCCTCGCCGAGATCTACGCGCAGGTGCTGGAGACGAACGGCTTCACGGTGCGCAAACAGATGGGCATCGGCAGCCGCGAGGTCTACATCCCTGCGGTGCAAGATCATTCGATCGACCTGATCCCCGAGTACACCGGCAACCTGCTGCAGTACTTCGATAAGGAGGCCGAGGTCACCACACCCGACGCGGTGGTGCTCGGTCTGCTGCGGGCGCTGCCCGGCGACCTGTCGATCCTCAACCCGGCGCCTGCCGAGGACAAGGACACCGTCGCGGTCTCCGAGGCCACCGCCCAGCGGTGGAATCTCAAGACGATCGCCGACCTGGCCACGCATTCACCCGAGGTGAAGATGGGCGGCCCGTCGGAGTGGCAGACCCGCAAGGAGGGGCTGCCCGGCCTCGACGCGAAGTACGGGCTGAAGATCGCCCCCGGCAACTTCCTGTCGATCAACGACGGCGGCGGCCCGGCGACCGTGCGCGCGCTGACCGACGGGACCGTCACCGCCGCCAACATCTTCAGCACCTCGCCGGCGATCGAGCAGAACAACCTCGTCGTGCTCGAGGATCCGAAGAACAACTTCCTGGCCGCCAACGTGGTGCCGCTGGTGGCCTCGCAGAAGATGTCCAACGACCTCAAGACCGTGCTGGACGCGGTCAGCGCCAAGCTCACCACGAAGGGGCTCATCGAACTCAACGGCTCGGTGGAGGGCAACCAGGGCGTCGACCCCGACGAGGCGGCCGAGAAGTGGTTGGGCGACAACGGCTTCGACCAGCCGATCGGGAAGTAGGCGAATGATCACCTTCACCAACGTCACCAAGCGCTATCCCGACGGCACCGTCGCGGTCGACGACCTGACGCTGGAGGTGCCCGCGGGCACGCTCACCGTCTTCGTCGGGCCGTCCGGCTGCGGCAAGACGACGTCGATGCGGATGATCAATCGGATGATCGATCCCACCTCGGGCACGTTGACCGTGGACGGCGAGGACGTCACCAAGGTCGACGCGGTGAAGCTGCGGCTGGGCATCGGTTACGTCATCCAGAGCGCGGGCCTGATGCCGCACCTGCGCGTCGTCGACAACATCGCCACGGTGCCGGTGCTGCGCGGCGAGTCGCGGCGCAGCGCCCGCAAGGCGGCGCTGGGCGTGATGGAACGCGTCGGGCTGGACCCCAAGCTGGCCGACCGGTACCCGGCGCAGCTCTCCGGCGGTCAGCAGCAGCGCGTCGGCGTGGCCCGCGCGCTGGCGGCCGACCCGCCGATCCTGTTGATGGACGAGCCGTTCTCGGCCGTCGACCCGGTGGTGCGCGAGGACCTGCAGGCCGAGATCCTGCGGCTGCAGAGCGAACTGCGCAAGACCATCGTGTTCGTCACCCACGACATCGACGAGGCGGTGAAGCTCGGCGACAAGGTGGCCGTGTTCGGCCGCGGCGGCGTGCTGCAGCAGTACGCCGACCCCTCCTTCGTGTTGTCCAACCCGGCCAACGAGCTGGTGTCCGGATTCGTCGGCGCCGACCGCGGCTATCGCGGTCTGCAGTTCTTCCAGTCCAGCGGGCTGCCACTGCACGACATCAGGCACGTCGCCGAGGCGGAGATCGACGGCCTGGACCTCGGCCGGGACGAGTGGGTGCTCATCACCCACGCCGACGGCAAACCGTATGCCTGGATGAACGCCGAGGGCGTCGAACTGCACCGCAAGGGCAACGACCTCTACGACTGCACGATCGGCGGCGGCTCCTTCTATCGCCCGGACGGCACGCTGCGGCTCGCGCTGGACGCGGCACTGTCCTCGCCGTCGGGGCTCGGCGTGGCCGTCGACGAGGACGGCCAGCTGCTCGGCGGCGTCCGCGCCGACGACGTGCTGGCGGCGCTGAGGGAACAGCGGCGCGTCCCGGAGCTGGGCTGACCCGTGCGCTACCTGATCAACCACCTCGACGACCTGTGGGCCCTGACGATCATCCATCTGCGGCTGTCACTGATCCCGATCGTGCTGGGCCTGGTGATCGCGGTGCCGCTGGGGGCGGTGGTGCAGCGCACGACGGCGCTGCGCCGGCTGACGACCGTCACCGCCAGCATCATCTTCACCATCCCGTCGCTGGCGCTGTTCGTGGTGCTGCCGCTGCTCATCCCGACGCGGATCCTCGACGAGGCGAACGTGATCGTGGCGCTGACGCTGTACACCGTCGCGCTGCTGGTGCGCGCGGTGCCCGAGGCGCTGGACGCCGTGTCGCCCGCGGTGCTCGACGCCGCCACCGCCGTCGGTTACAAGCCGCTGAGCCGGATGCTCAAAGTCGAGCTGCCGCTCGCGGTCCCGGTGCTCATCGCGAGCCTGCGGGTGGTGGCGGTGACGAACATCTCGATGGTCTCGGTCGGATCGGTGATCGGCATCGGCGGACTCGGCACCTGGTTCACCGAGGGCTACCAGGCCAACAAGAGTGACCAGATCATCGCGGGCATCATCGCGATCTTCGTGCTGGCGCTCGTCGTCGACACCCTGATCATGCTCGCGGGCCGCGCGCTCACGCCGTGGACGAGGGCGAACCGGGCACCCCGCGTGGCGCGGCCGGCGACGGGTGCGGCGGCATGAACTTCCTGCAGGAGGCGCTCGCCTTCATCTTCACCGCCGCGAACTGGTCGGGCGCCGACGGCCTGACCGCACGGATCGTCGAGCACCTCGAGTACACCGCGGTCGCGGTGGTGTTCTCCGCACTGATCGCCGTTCCGGTGGGCATGCTGATCGGCCACACCGGCCGCGGCACCTTCCTCGTGGTCTCCGGCGTCAACGCGCTGCGCGCGCTGCCGACACTCGGTGTGCTGCTGCTCGGCGTGCTGCTGTGGGGGCTGGGCCTGGTGCCGCCGACGGTCGCGCTGATGCTGCTGGGCATCCCGCCGCTGCTGGCGGGCACCTACTCCGGCATCGCGAACGTCGATCGCACGGTGGTGGACGCCGCGCGGTCGATGGGCATGACCGAGCGGCAGGTGCTGCTGCGCGTGGAGACCCCGAATGCGCTGCCGCTGATCCTGGGCGGGCTGCGCACCGCGACGCTGCAGATCGTGGCGACCGCGACGGTGGCGGCCTACGCCAGCCTCGGCGGCCTCGGCCGCTACCTGATCGACGGCATCAAGGTGCGCGAGTTCTACCTGGCACTGGTCGGCGCGCTGATGGTGACGGCGCTGGCGCTGATCCTCGACGCCCTGCTGGCGTTCGCGGTGTGGGCGTCGGTTCCGGGCAGCGGACGGCTCGCAGGTGGCCGGCGCCGGATGCCCCAGCCGTTCCTCGGCGACGAGATCGATCTGGAGTCGCGGCCGCCCGGTTACGCAGGGGCACGCCCTTCGCCTACGGTAGAGAGGTGAGTGAAGCAGACCGCTCTGAGCAGACGGCGAATGCCTGGCCTGCCGTGCTGACGTGGCGAGCGCACGACGTCCCGCGGATGGAGTCTGTGCGCGTGCAGCTCTCCGGTAACCGCATCAAGGCCTACGGCCGGATCGTCGCCGCCGCCACGGATTCCCACCCGGCATTCTCCGCGTCCTACGACCTGGTCACCGACGACCGGGGCGGTACCAAGCGGCTGTCGCTGACGGTCACCCTCGCCGAGCGCGAACGGCAGCTGTCGATCGCGCGCGACGAAGAGAACATGTGGCTGATCCAGGACCACCAGAACCAGACGAAGCGGGCGGCATTCGACGGCGCGCTGGACGTCGACGTGATCTTCAGCCCGTTCTTCAACGCGTTGCCGATCCGGCGCACCGGCCTGCACCAGGGCGCCGACTCGATCGTGGTGCCCGTGGTCTACGTGCGGCTGCCCGAGCTGTCGGTGGAGTCGACGTCGATCAGCTACAGCAGCGACGGCCCGGGCGACATCAAGCTGCACTCGCCGGCCGCCGAGACGACGGTGAGCGTCGACTCGGAGGGCTTCATCCTCGACTATCCCGGACTCGCAGAGCGGATCTGATCACTCCGCCGGCACGTCCGGCGGCGGCCAACTCCTCGCGCCAGTCGTCCCCGCCGATCGTGGTGGCGGCGATCTCCGGACGGCTGAAGCTGTCGTAGCGCATCCGGGCCGCGTGCCCCGCCTCCACCAGTTCCGCCGTCGACGCGTGCGACGCCAGGGCATCGCGGGCGGCGGTGAGCTGGTCGATGGTGCGGTCCAGAGCGGGCAGCAGCTGGTCGGCGTTGGCCTCGCACATCGCCCGCACCAGGTCCGGTGCGGTGCCCGCCACCCGGGTGCCGTCCCGGAACGATCCGGCGGCCAGCGCGAAGGCCAGCGGCACCTCGCCCGCGGTGACGGCCAGCGCCTCGGCCAACAGATGCGGCAGGTGGGAGATGGCCGCCGCGGCGGCGTCGTGTTCGTCGGAGCGGGCGGGCACGATCACCGCGTGGCAGGCCAGCGCGAGGTCCATCACCAGCGCCCAGACGTCGGGGTCGACGTGGTCGTCCACGCTGATCACCCACGGGGCGCCGACGAACAGCCGGGCGTCGCCCGCGGTCCAGCCGGAGTGCGCGGTGCCGGTCATCGGGTGGCCCCCGACGAACTTCGCGGTCAACCCGAATCCGTCGACCTCCCGCAGCACCGCGCCCTTGACGCTGATGACGTCGGTCAGCGGGCAGTCCGGGGCGACGTCGCGGATGTGGCCGAGCATGATCGGCAGCGCGGGCATCGGCACCGCCAGCACGATCAGCGCGCCGCTGCCTGCTGCCCGGGCCAGCACCCCGTCGAGGTCCTCGCTGGCGTCGAAACCGTCGAACCGCGCGGCCGCGACGGACTCCACCGACCGGTTGTAGCCGAACACCTCGCCTCCGGCGGCGGCGACGGCACGCATCACCGAACCGCCGATCAGGCCGAGACCCAGCACGCACACGGGGACAGTTGTCACCGTTCCAGGTTGGCACACTTCGCGGAGCGGGCAGGGGCGGGCTCGGCCGGGCGTTTCTGGTCAAAGTCCCTGGTCGGCGACTAGCGTAGGCCGACATGGGAGCACAGCGGGCACCGGCGCAGAACCAGGCTGTCGACGCGCCCGACGGCTTCGGGGTGGCCGTCGTCCGCGAAGACGGCAAGTGGCGCTGCACGGCGATGCGGCGGGCGGCGCTGCGCAGCCTGTCGGCGGCCGAGACGGAGCTGCGCGAGTTGCGCAGCGCGGGTGCGGTGTTCGGGCTGCTCGACGTCGACGACGAGTTCTTCGTGATCGTCCGGCCTGCGCCTGCGGGCACCCGCCTGCTGTTGTCCGACGCCACGGCGGCGCTCGACTACGACATCGCGGCCGAGGTGCTCGAGGAGCTGGACGCCGACATCAGTGCCGAGGAGCTCGACGACGTCGACCCGTTCTCCGAAGGCGATGTCGGGCTGCTGTCCGATGTCGGCCTGCCCGGCGCGGTGCTCGGTGTGATCCTCGACGAGACCGATCTCTACGCCGACGAGCAGCTCGGCCGCATCGCCCGGGAGATGGGGTTCGCCGACGAGCTGTCGGCCGTGCTCGACCGTCTCGATCGGTGAGCTCCGACGAGCAGCTGATCCGCGCGGCGCTCTCCGCGGCCGCCATGGCCGGGCCGCGCGACGTGCCGATCGGTGCGGTGGTGGTGGCCGCCGACGGCACCGAACTGGCCCGCGCCGCCAACGCCCGCGAGGAACTCGGCGACCCGACCGCCCACGCGGAGATCCTGGCCCTGCGGGCGGCCGCGGCCCGCGGCGCCGACGGCTGGCGGCTCGAGGGCGCCACGCTCGCAGTGACCGTCGAGCCGTGCACGATGTGCGCGGGCGCGCTGGTGCTGGCACGGGTGGGGCGGCTGGTGTTCGGGGCGTGGGAGCCCAAGACCGGTGCGGTCGGGTCGCTGTGGGACGTGGTGCGCGACCGCAGGCTCAATCACCGGCCGCAGGTGCGCGGCGGGGTGCTCGCCGACGAGTGCGCGGCGCCGCTGGAGGCGTTCTTCGCCAAGCAGCGGTAGCGGGTGCTGGTGGTCGCCTGTGCTGCCGTCGTTTTTGCGCCAGTGGCTGTTGCCCGCCCCGATCGACGACCCTCATCGCAAAAAGCAGCGCGATTAGGGCCGTCCGGCGAGCTTCGGTAAGCTGCCACACGGTGGCGTGTCCGAGCGGCCTAAGGAGCACGCCTCGAAAGCGTGTGACGGGTAACCCCCGTCCGAGGGTTCAAATCCCTCCGCCACCGCCATAGCCCCGAACCTGTCAACGCAGGTGAGGGGCTGTTTCATGCCCGCTCATCGAGGCGGCCGGGGCACCCTCGGCGCCCTGTGCCGCACCGTTTGGGATTCCGGCCCACCGGCCGGCGGGAGTCGCACGGTGTCCTCGTCGCCCCGTACTACGGGCGCCCGCTGCCGGACGGTGTCGGGCTCCGGTGCGCGCTTCGGCGGTAGCCGCTCGGTGTCCTCGTCGCGTGGCGGCGCCGGAAGCCGGACAGTCTGCGGCTCGGGTGCGCGCACCGGCGGAAGTCGCTGCGTGTCCTCCTCCCGCACAGGTGCCGGGGCCTCGCTGAAGCCGATGCGGGCGTGCAGCCGCTTCAGCGGCCCCGGCGCCCACCAGTTCAGATCGCCCGCGACGCGGAGGAACGCGGGCACCACGACACCACGGATCACGGTGGCGTCGATCACGATCGCCAACGCGGTGCCGATGCCGAACATCTTCATGAACGACAGCCCGTTGGCGAACGACAACAGCGTGATGGTGAGCAGAAGCGCTGCGCTGCTGATGATCCGGCCCACCCGCGCCAGGCCGACGACGATGGCGTCGTTGTTCGACATCCCCGCGTCGCGGGCCTCCTTGATCCGGCTGAGCAGGAAGATCTCGTAGTCGACGGACAGGCTGAAGGCGATGCAGCACAGCAGGACGACCATAGAAAGGTTCAGCGGCGCGGGTGTGACCCCGAGCAGCGGGGCCAGATACCCGTCCTGGAAGATCCACACCATCGTGCCGAGGACCGCGCTCAGCATCAGCAGGTTCAGCACGAGCGCCTTCAACGGCACGACGATGCTGCCGGTGAACAGGAACAGCAGCACGAACGTGGCAAGCGCGATCAGCAGGATCGCCGTCGGAAGACGGTCCCCGACCGCTGCGCTGGTGTCGATCAGCGTGGCGGTCGGTCCGCCGACCTGTATCTGGCGCTCGGCGGCGTCCGACCGGATCGCGTGCACGACCTGCTGAGCGGCGTCGGACTGGGCGTCCACCGACAGATAGACCAGTCCGTAGGCGGCGCCGTCGTTCTCGAAGCCCGGCGCCGGACCGGCGATGCGTTCGCCGCGCTCGTAGGTGCCGCCGGGCGCGACCACCCGCACCACGTCGTCCATCGCCGACGCCGACGCGGCCAGCTCGTCGAGGGCACGAATGTCGTTGCGGGCCAGCAGTGTCACCGCCTGCGAGCTGTCCGCGGCGAAGTCCTCCTGTAGCGATTCGGCCACCAGTCGGGCATCGGAATCGGCAGGCAGCGCGCGCTCGTCGGGCATGGCGAGTTGGACGCCGAGGAAGGGGATGCCGAGCACCAGCAACACCGCGATCACCGGGAGGGCGCACTGCAGCGGCCTTCTCGTCACCACCTCGGCGCATCGTCGCCAGAAGGCCGACTCCGCCGACAGCGGGACCTTCCGCCGGATGACCGCCAGCGAATCGATGCGTCTCCCGAGCAGGGCCAGCAGCGCGGGCAACACGACGATCGCGCTGAGCGCCGACAGGATCACGACCGCGCTCGCGGTGAGTGCGGTCGACCGCAGGAAGTAGAGCGGGAACACCAGCAGCCCCGACATGGCCAGGGTGACGGTCGCGGCGCTGAAGATGATCGTCCGGCCCGCCGTGGTGACCGTGGCGACAATGGCCGCCTCGTGGTCCCTGCCCAGTGCGCGCTCCTCGCGGAACCGCGACACCATCAGCAGGCCGAAGTCGATGGACAACCCGAGCCCGAATGCCGTTGCGACGGTGAGCGCGTGCACCGACACGTCGGTGACGGTGACCATGATCGCCAACACCAGCAGCGTCATCACGATCGACGTGATGCCGATGGCGAGCGGGAGGAATGCGGCGACGAGGCCGCCGAAGACGATCACCAGCACGGCGAGCAGGACGGGCAGCGCGATGCTCTCGCTGACGACGAGGTCCTTACTGACCCGGTCCTCGATCTCCACCGACACACCCAGCGGGCCGCCCGCACGCACGTCGCCCGCCGCGTCGTCGGCGGCCAGCTCGTCGATGATCCGGATCGCCGTCTTGGTGGCCTCGTCGGTGGTGCCGCCGACGTGGACCAGGACGGCGGACGGCCGGCTCAGCGAGCCGACCACCTTCGCCGCCGGTTCGGCCTCGACGACCTGACGCACCCGGTCGGTGGCCGCCGCGACGTCGGGACCGTCCACGGCGCCGTCACGGGCGACCACCTCCAGCACCAGATTCGGTGTCGTGGGGAAGTTCTGGTCGAGGAACTCGGCGACCTGTGACGACTCCGCGGCCGGGTCGACGAACCCGCCGACGCCGAGCTTCTGGGACACCGTGGCGCCGAAGACGAGGCTGACGCCGAGCAGTGCGAGGACGGCGAGCAGGATGAGCTTCGGCCGTCGCACCGTGAGAACGGCCAGCCGGGTCAGCATGTCTGGCTCACGGCCGGGAGCCTGGCCAGCACGGGCAGCAGGGCGGTGAACAGCGGCGGTCCGTCATCGAGATAGAAGTGACCGCCGCGCAGCATGTGCACGGAGCAGGCACCCGTCGTGTGCGAACTCCACTCGTGCAGATCGGATTCCGTGACCAGCGGGTCGTCGCTGCCGCCGAAGGCGTGGATGGGGCACGTGAGCACCACGGGCCGGGTCCCGTCGTCGGTGCTGCACAGCCGCAAGTCGTTTCGGGCCGCCCTGACCGCGCCGTCGCGCAGCGCGGGCCACTCGGCGACCTCCGGCGGGATGCCGCCGAGATCGGAGAGCAGCGCCGTCATCTGGTGATCGTCGAGGTGGTGCGGGATCGGTGCCGGCAGGTGCGGCGGAGGAAAGGAGGACACCACTAGCGCACGCGGAGCCGGTGCACCCGACCGGGTGCGCATGCAGGCCAACCGGTAGGCCACCAACGCGCCGAAACTGTGGCCGAAGAACGCGTGGGGGCCGTCGAGTGCCGGCCGCAACTGCTGGTCGATGTGGTCGACCAGCTGGCTCAGCGTGGCGAATCGCTCGCGGTTGTGGACCTCCACCGCGACGACGTCGACCGCCGGGCCGAGCGCCTTGTTCCAGCCGTCGAACATCGCCCCGGCGCCACCGGCGTGATGAAAGCAGAACAGCCGCATCGTGCCACCCGCCCTCAGGGAGCTTCCGTGAGGAACGCGAGCTCCTCGGCGAGCGCCTTGACCGTGTAGCGGATCTGCTCGTCGGAGTGGCAGCTGGTGACGAAAAAGCGCAGTCGCGCTTTGTCGTCCGGCACAGCCGGATAGATGATCGGGTTGGCGTTGATGCCGCGGCCCAGCAGCGCGTTCGACAGCTTCAGCGCCGTGGCCGAGTTGCCGACGATGCACGGGATGACGGGTGTGCCCGCACTGTCGCCGGTGTCGAGGCCGGCCTCCCGGGCGAGCGTGAGGAACAGTGTGGACAGCTCGCGCAGCCGCCGCAGATGCTCGGGCTCGCTGCGGATCGTGCGGATCGCGGCCAGTGAGGCCGCCGCGGTCGGCGGGGGCATGCCGACGCTGTAGACGAAACCCGGCGTCGTGTACTTGAGGAATTCGACCAGTTCCCGGCTGCCGCCGACGTAGCCGCCGCAGCCGGCCAGCGACTTCGACATGGTGCCGGACCACAACTCGACGTCGGTGCGGTCGACGCCGAAGTGTTCGCCGATGCCGCCGCCGGTCTCGCCGAGCACGCCGATGCTGTGCGCCTCGTCGATCATCAACAGCGCCTGGTGTCTGCGCTTGACGTCGATGAAGGCGGGCAGGTCGGGGATGTCGCCGTCCTGGCTGTAGACGCCTTCGATGACGACGAGCACGCGGCGGTACTGGTGACGGATGCCGGTGAGCAGCTCGTCGAGCGCGGCGTGGTCGTTGTGCGGGAACGGCCGGCGCGTGGCTCCCGAGAGGATGCAGCCCTGCATGATGCTGTCGTGCGCGAGGCTGTCGTGGATCACCAGGTCGCCCTGCCCGAGGAGGTGCCCGATCACGGTGACGTTGGTGGCGTGGCCGCTGACCAGGGCGATCGCGTCCTCGGTGCCGAGCAGCTCCGCCAGCTCGAGTTCCAGTTCGCGGTGGACGGGCTTCTCACCCGAGATCGGCCGGGACGCCGAGCACGAGCTGCCCCACCGGCGCACCGCGTCCGACACCGCCTCGGCCACCGCGGGGTGGCCGGACATGCCCAGATAGTTGTAGCTGGAGAAGTTGATCACCTCCGCACCGTCGATGATCGAGGTGTCGCGGGTGACCCCGTCGTTGACTCTGAAGTAGGGGTTGTCGACGCCGATGGCCGCGCCGAACGCGAACCGCTCGGCCAGCGCCTTCACCTCCTCGAACTCGCCGATCCGGAACTGCGGACGGACGGCAGGCGCCTCCGGGGTCGCTGCCTGTGAGTGCGCGTCCTGTCCGCCGGCCATGCCGATCACGTCGGCGAGGGTGGTGGCCGGGCTGAATCCGGCCGGGTCGATCGCCACGCCGGGGAGCTTTCTGGCGAGCCCGCTGAAGACGTCGGCCACCATGATCGAGTCGAAGCCGAGGTCGCCGACGATGGTGTGGGTGCTGCGCAGATTCTGCTCGGGGAACCCGCTGACGCGCGCGATCTCGGATCGGACGATCGCCGTCGTGTCGACGGTCGGACTCTGCTGCGGGACAGGCATTGTCGGCGCTGAGGCAGGCACCGTGCCCTGTCCGTATGCGGCGAGCACGGCGGCCTGCTCGCGGAACAGCGCGATGAGATCGTCCATCGTCGAACCCTTCGTCGTCGCGTGCGCCGGTTCGACGTCTCCGGCGGTCCGTTGCCTGATCCAGAACCGATGGGCGGTGCTGAACGAGTAGCCGCTGAGGCGGTGAGCCACCCGAGCATCACTGGGATACAACAGCTTCCAGTCGGGATTTAGGCCGTCCCGGTAGAGCGCGGCGACGGCTCCGGTGAGGTCGGTCCCGACGGCCAGGGCGGGCGGAGCGCCCTCGTGTGATCGGGTGATCATCGGGCCGAGCGTGCGCCTGGCGCCGAACTCGACGAGGTGTGTGGGTTCGGCCCGCATCGCCTCGGCGGCCGCGTCGGCGAACCGGACGGTGGCCCGGATGTGGGCGGTCCAGTAGGCCGCATCCATCGGTTCGTCGTCGCCGAGCAGCCGGCCGTGCAGTGTGGAGAAGACCGGGACGGCGGGCAGATCGTAGGAGCACGACGCGGCGACCTCGGCGAACTCGGCGGTCATCGGGTCCATCAGCCGCGAGTGGAACGCGTGCGACACATTGAGCCGGCGCACCGTGATCCCCGCGTGTTCCAGGGTGCTCGCGGCGTCGTCGATCGCCTCCGCCGCACCGGACAGCACGATCTCGGCGGTCCCGTTCACCGCGGCGAGGTCGAGGGGGAACTCGCAAACGTCGCCGGCGCCGGCCCGGACTGCGAGCATGCCGCCGCCCGCAGGCAGCTGCTGCATCAGACGGCCGCGTGCGACGATGAGGCGGCACGCGTCGTCGAGGCTGAACACCCCGGCGACGGCGGCGGCGGTGTACTCGCCGATGCTGTGCCCGAGGAGCCACGCGGGTTCCGCGCCGAGCCGCAGCAGCGCATGCGCTTGCGCGTACTGCAGCGCGAAGATCGCGGGCTGGGCGAACTCGGTGCGATCGACGCCCGCATCGGCCATCACGTCGCGCAGGGATGTCCCGAGGTGCGGGGTCATCGACGCATCGACCTCGTCGAACGCGTCACGGAACACCGAACTGGTGTCGTAGAGGGCGGTCGCCATGCCGGGGTACTGGGTGCCCTGGCCGCTGAACATCCAGCCCGCCGACATGTGGGCGGCGGTGCCCATCGCGTAGTCCCCGCGCAGTGCCGCGACGGCCTCGGCACGGTCGGCGGCGACGATCGCCAGCCGGGTCCTGCCGGAGGCCTTGATGCGGTTGGTCGACCAGCACAGCTGCACCAGCGGAGCGGTGCTGTTCTCGATGTCGTGGGCCAGCAGAGATGCGTTGCGGCGCAAGTCGTCTGCCGATCCCGCCGAGAGGGTGAGGATTCCGGTTCCGGTGGCCGTCGGCACGGGGTCGGCCTGCGGCGCGGAGGCGAGCACCATGTGACAGTTCGTGCCGCCGATACCGAAGCTGGAGACGCCGGCGATCGTGGTCTCCGGGGGCAGCTCCAACGGCTCGGTGAGCATCCGCAGCCCGCCGTCGCCGAGCCGCAGCTGTGCGTTCTCGGAGTCGGCGAAGCGGGACGGCGGCACCACCCGGTGGTGCAGGCTGAGCACGACCTTGAGCAGGCCCGCGATGCCGGCTGCGCCCTCGGTGTGGCCGAGGTTGCCCTTGATCGACCCGATGGCGACAGGCGTGTCACGGCGCGAACGGTGCGCGTGCGCAAGCGCTTTCGCCTCGATCATGTCGCCGAGCAGGGTCCCGGTGCCGTGCGCTTCGATGAAATTGATCTGCGCGGGTTCGATTCCCGCGGCGCGGTAGGCCGTCGCGGCGACCTGCTGCTGCGCCCATCGGTTCGGCGCGGTGATGCCGTTGCTGCGGCCGTCGCTGTTGACCGCGCTGCCCTTGATGACGGCGTAGACCGGCAACCCCGCGGCGTGTGCGTCGGACAGCCGGCGCAGGACGACGACGGCGACGCCCTCGCCCCGGCCGATCCCGTCTGCCTTGCCGCTGAACGGTTTACAACGGCCGTCAGGCGCGGCGAGGCCCGCCTTGGTGTAGAAGACGTTCAGGGCGGGGGTGAGCGTGAGGTTCACCCCGCCGGCAATCGCCTGGTCGCACTCGCCGCTGCGCAGTGCCTGGACGGCCAGGTGTGCCGCGACCAGCGACGACGAACACGCGGTGTCCACGGCGAGGCTCGGGCCCCTGAGGTCCAGCTGGTAGGAGAGCCGGTTGGCGGTCATGAAGTAGCCGTTGCCCGATCCGTCCTGCGCGGTGATGGTGCGGTAGTCGCTCATGTGCAGATGGGCCCATTCGTTGGCCATCACCCCCACGAAGACCCCGGTGTCGGAACCGGCCTGCCCCCGGGGGTCGAGGGTGGCGGATTCCAGGGCGCGCCACGCCGTCTGCAGGAGCAGCCGTTGCTGCGGGTCCATCGCCTCCGCCTCGCGCGGCGCGATGCCGAAGAAGTCGTTGTCGAAGGCGTCCGCATCGTCGATCAGACCGCCGGTGCGGTGGTTGACGGCGCCGTCTTCGAGCAGTCCGGCCGCGTCCCACCGCTCGGCCGGGATCTCGTCGATGCCGTCCGCGCCGTCGAGCAGCAGCCGCCACAGCGCGGCGGGGTCCTCCGCCTTGGGGAAGCGGCAGTCGAGGCCGACGACGGCGATGTCGGTCATCGCGGATGGTCCTGGTGGATGACGTCGGTGAGTTCGCCCTTGAGGAACGCCGCCCGCATCGACGCGCGCTGTACCTTCCCGCTGGTGGTGAGGTGGATTCCGGCGCGTTCGACGAACACCACGCTGGGAGCAGGGATGTCGAAGCCGCGGGCCACGGCGGTCCGGATGGCGGCGGCGAGTTCTTCGCAGGTGGTGTCGCCGAGCAGCTCGGTCTTGACGGCCTGGATCAGCACCAGGCGTTCGGCGTCGTCGACGTCGACCGACACCGCGCATCCGCGTGATCCGGCGACCGCCGGGTGGACGTCCTGGACGAATTCCTCGATGTCCTGCGGATAGAGGTTGCGGCCGTTGGCGATCAGCAGGTCCTTGAGGCGCCCGGTGACGAAGAGCTCGCCGTCGTGCAGCAGGCCGAGGTCGCCGGTGCGCAGGTACGGTCCCTCGCCGTCGGCGGTCTGGGCGCGGAACTGCTCGGCGGTCTGCACCGGACGGCCGTGGTACCCGCTGGCCACGCTCGGGCTGCGCAGCCAGATCTCGCCGACGGCGTCCTCGGGCAGCGGGAGCGCGGTCTCGGGATCGACGATCCGCACCTCGATACCGGGCGCCGGTGGGCCGGAGCTCACCAGGGCGACCGCGCGGCCCGTGGCGGGCACGTACCGGTGCTGTTCGAGGGCGTCGACATCCGCGTCGAGGTGACGCGGTCCGTCGCTGCTGAACGTCGCCATCAACGTCACCTCGGCCATGCCATACGCGGGGCGCATCGCCGCATGGGCGAAGCCGGCCGGCGCGAGCAGGTCGGTGATCCGCTCGATGGTGCGGCGGCGAACGGGCTCGGCACCGTTGAGCGCGACCTCCCAGCACGACAGGTCCAGGCCGGTGAGCTGCTCCGGTGTCACCCGGCGCGCGATCAGGTCGTAGGCGAAATTCGGTGCGGCGGTCATGGTTCCGCGGTGGTCGCTGATCGCCTTCAGCAGCCGGACGGGTTGTTTGAGGAAGGCCAGTGGCGACATCGTCACGAGGTCCGCGCCGTTGAAGAACGCCAGCATCTGACCCATCAACCCCATGTCGTGCCAGTGCGGGATCCAGCCGACCATCACCGACGCCGCGTCGGCGCGGACGGCTTCGGACATCGCGGTCTCGTTGTGCACCACATTGCCGTCGGTGACGGCGACGCCTTTCGGGTCGCCGGTCGATCCGGACGTGTACTGGAGGAACACCACGGTGTCGGCGGCGAGGTCCGGCATCGTCCACGCGTCCGCATCGGCGAGCCGCCGGTCATCGGTGGCCACGCAGCGCAGTGGTGTGGCCAGGTCGAGTCCTTCGATCCCGGCGGTGAGCAGCCCACGCAGCTTCTCCGTGGTCAACGCCAGGCTGCTGTCCGCATCGCGGAGGATCCCCGCGACCCGCTTCATGCTCCGCTGATCGACCGGCAGCGGCGTGGGTACCGCGATCACCCCCGCGTAGATGCAGCCGAGGAACGCCCGCCAGAAATCGATGCCCGGCTCGAACAACAGCAGCACGGGCCGCTCGGCCTCCGGTTGTGAAACCAGCCAGGCGGCGAGTCCGCGCGCATCACGGTCCAGGTCGGCGAACGTCGTCACCTCGGGGACGAGGTGTCGACCGGATTCGTCGAGGAAGGTGAAGCAGCGGTCGTCGGCGTGGGCCTCGAACTGCGACCGCAGGTGCGAGACGAGATCCGTGGTGTGCGACGTCCTCATGAGGCTCCTGCGGGGTGAGCCAGAATCAGCAAACCAGTGCAGTGACGATGATCGTCCTCGGCGCACCGTTCCACAACCCTCAATTGCAGGGCCGATGCCGTCGAAGGCGCTTGCGGGCGGGTCAATTTCGGCAAATGTCTTGCCGTTGTCAACGACATGGCGGGCGAGATGACGCGGCGCGGCTACGCCACTGCCTGCTGCTGCTCGGCGACGGCGCTGCCGATGAAGTCGGCGATGTGGGACAGGGTCGGGTAGTCGAAGATCATCGTCGGGTCGACGTCGATGTCGAAGTGCAGTTCGACGTCCCCGACCAGGCTGATCGCATGCACCGAGTCGACGCCCATCTCGGCGAGCGGGACCATCGGGCTGATGGTGGTCGCCGGCACCTCGAGGTAGGACGCGAGGCGAGCGGTGAGCCAGTGCAGGATCGGGCGGCGGTTCGTGGTCATCTCGGACTCCTCAGGTCGTCTGCGTGGGCGTGAGATCAATGGTCTTCGTGCGGCGCCGCGTGCGTAATCGCGCGAAAGCCAGAGTTCCGTCCACGACGGGAAGGCTTTTCTAGCCGTCGGGTAAGGCATCCGATCCGGATGTTTCTTCGGGTCCGCGCACCGTGCCGCCCACCTGACACTTAATATTCATCGGGTGTTCATCGGCGACGCGCGACGACTGCGGTTGCCGGTGAAGTCGGCGCGCACCTGGGCATTGATCGCCGTCGCGGCGGTCGCGCTGTTGCTGATCGGGTTGCAGGTCGCCGCGGTGGCCGTCGGGTTCCAGGGTCCGCTGCACAGCCTGATCAGCGACTATGTCGCCACCCCGAAGTCCGTCACGGTGGGCTGGGTCGCCATCGGCGTGGCGATCGTCGGGTTGTCCAACCGCAACCGGATCCTGGTGCTGTCGCTGGCCGCGGGGCTCGACGTGGTGTTCGCGCTGGAACGGGTGCTGCGCGGCGGTGTGCTCACGGTGGGCAACGGACCGATCATCGTGCTCACCGGGCTGGCCGTGGTGGCGCTGCGGAACTTCCGCGGCGTCGAACGCGCCAACGCGCTGCGCGGTATCGCCTTCGGCGCCCTGCTCGTTCTGGCCACGAAAGCCGGCGACGCCTGGTTGAGCATCACCGCGGCGCTCCGGCCTGCGGTGCTCGACGAGTACGCCCTGATGGCCGATCACGCACTCGGTCAACCGTCGTGGCTGATGGGCCAGGTCGTCGAGGCGGGCGGCCCGGTCCTCACCGCGGTGCTGCACTGGGTGTACATCGAGTTGCCCTTCGCGGCGATGATCGTCGCGCTCTATCAGCTGCGCAACGTCCGCACCGGCGTGTGGCCGCGGCATTTCATGATCCGGACGTTCCTGGTGCTCGGCCTGATCGGACCGGCCATCTACGTGCTGTTCCCGATCGTCGGACCGGAGTTCGCGTTCGGCAGCTCGGGCAACGGCTTCCAGCTCGGCGACTACTGGCCGCATGTGCTGCCGCCTGTCCTCACGCCGGAGGCGTTCGCGTTCGACGGCTCCACTCCGCGCAACTGCATGCCGTCGATGCACACGGCATGGGCGCTGGCGGTCTTCATCCACTCCCGTGGCGGACCACGGTGGCTGCGGTGGGGCGGGACGTTCTGGCTGGTGTGCACCGTCTCGGCGACGCTCGGCTTCGGCTACCACTACGGCGTCGACCTCGTCGCGGGCGCGGTGTTGTGCCTGACCGTCGAGTCGGCGTTGCGCGAACCGGTTCCGGGCCGGCCACGGATGCGGGTGCCGTTGGTCGCCTCCGGGGCGGCGTTCCTGGCGGTGCTGTTGGTGTGCTGCCGGTACTTCGCCGAGGAGATGGCGCGCTACCCGCTGCTGTTCGGGCCACTCGTCATCGGGGCCCTGGTGGTCTTCGGCATCGCGTTCTACGCGACCTTCTTCGCCCGGCGGGCCGGCGCAGATGCCGCGGTCCTGCAGGCGTCGGCGACCCTCTGACAGGACCGGTTCTCGCCACCTATTTCGGCGGTGGCGGTGGCGGTGGCGGTGGAGGTGGCGGCTCGTTGGTGGGCATGAAGCCGTACTCGTACTCGTATTCGACCGCGCGGCGCCTGACGGTCATCCGTGCGCTGCTCGTGCCATCGGAGTGGTGTGCCGCGTCGTCCTCGGCGCCCGCGGCCGGTGCGGCCGTGGCCGGTGCCGTCGGTCCCAGTGCGGCAACGGCCACGAGGGTCGCGGCGACGATCGTGCCTGCCCGTATGGATGTCGTGAGGTGGAGGATCATCCGACACATGATCCTGTTCCCGCAGTGGGCGCGTAATCGCCGGCAGGGTGGTTTTCTCCGACGGAACGACAGGGTCTTCTGTCTCCCCGGTAAGCACCGTTGACGGGTGCCGACTACACCGGGACCAGCCTGATCGGCAGCCGCTCATGGCGCCGGATGATGTTGTTCACCGCCCACACGGGCTCGCCGGTGACCTCGATGCGGTCCACCCGCTCCAGCAGCGCGCGCAGCATGGCGGTGGTCTCCAGCCGGGCCAAACCCTGGCCCGCGCAGGCGTGGGCGCCGTTGCCGAAGCCGACGTGCCGCCCGGCGTCGCGGCGGATGTCGAATGCCTCCGGGTCGTCCCATTCCTGCTCGTCGCGGTTGGCCGACGCGTACATCACCAACACCTGCGCACCCGCGGGGATCGCGGTCCCGGCGATCTCGGTGTCGACCCGCACCCGCCGGGCGAACGCGCGCAGCGGCGACTCGTAGCGGACCACCTCGTTGACGGCCCTCGGGATCAGCGACGGGTCCTCCTTGAGCAGCCGCCACTGCTCGGGGTGGGTGGCCAGCAGGTACAGCGCGTTGGAGATCGCGCTGATCGTGGTGTCCAGCGACGGCGCGATGTAGTCGACCAGCAGCGCCGGGCACTCGGCGTGCGACAGCAGGCCCTCGTCGGCCGCGCGAAGGAGCTCGTCGGCCATGCTGCCGTCGAGTACGGTGCGGTCGCGCACCACCCGCCTGGCGAACCGCAGCATCTGCACCGTGCGCGGAATCGCTTTGCACGCCTGCCAATTGACGGGACCGAGGACATCGAAGGTCGCGCCGCCCCAGGCAATGAGGTGCGCCCGCTGATCGCGCGGCCAACCCACGAGGTCGGGGACGACGGCCAGCGGCAGCGTCGACGCCAGCTCGACGGCGTCGACCGCGCCGCGTGCCACCGCGCGGTCCACCACGGCTTCGGCCTGCCGGTCCACCTCGTCGCCGATGTCGCGCAGCGCGCGCGGCATCAAGCGGTGCGCGACCACTTTTCGCCGCCGGGCGTGCTCCTCGCCGTCGCTGGCCAGCGTGGTGCCCTTGGACAGCCGGTTGCTCAGCGGGTTGAGCGCCACCCCGCGGTCGGATTCGAACAGACCGTCGTCGCGCAGCGTCGCCTTGCACTCCGCGTACCGGGGCAGCGCGTACACCCGGTGGCGGGCCGACCAGACCACGGGTCCCAGCGCGCGCATCCGCCGGTAGTGCGGGTACGGGTCGACGATCGCACTCCGGGTGTAGAGGCCGGGCCGGTAGACGGGAGCGCGGCTCATCGGAGTCGTCCCGCCGTGGCGCGAACGGCGGGCAGGGTGCGGCACAACGCCGCGGCGTCGCGCCCGGCGCGCATCACGGTGCGATCCGGCCGGACGACGGCGACCGTGGCGTGGCCGCGGCGCAACCACTCGGCGAGCTCGCCGCCCGGTTCGGCGACGTGCACGACGGCACCGGCCCGTTCGACGAGGGTGACGGCTGCCGCGTCCAGCGGTGTCGCACAGACCAGCGCGAAGCCGCTCCCGAGCACAGTGTCGAGCCGGTGACCGCCCGCGACAACGGGATTGGGGCAGAGCTGGCCCGAGAGACCGCCGAGGTTGCGGCGCACCAACGGTGACCGGTGCAGTCGCGGGGTCCGCGAGTCGAGCAGTCTGGCGCCGAACCCCGGTATGAGATGGAGCCGCGGCACGACGGCGCGGCGCACCAGGCTGCCCAGTTCGCCGCCCGCGGTCATCGCGCGGCCGACGTTGAGTGCCAGGCCGATCATGTGCCGGGCGTGCGGCTTACGCTCCTGCTCGTAGGTGTCGAGCACGCCCGGCGGCAACGCGTCGGACAGCACGCCGGCCAGCTTCCACGCCAGGTTCATCGCATCACGCAGACCCGCGCCGAGGCCCTGGCCGACGAACGGCGGCGTCAAGTGGGCGGCGTCGCCGAGCAGGAACGCGTTGCCGCGACGCCACCGGTCGGCGATCTGGGCCCGGAACGTGTACTCGGTGACGCGCAGGACGTCGAGTTCGTGGTCGGGCACGCCCGCGGTCCAGGGCTCGACCAGCGGGCGCAGCGCAGTGAGCGACTGGTAGTCGGCCGCGGATTCGCCTGTGCGCAAGCGAAACTCCCAGCGGTACCGGGTGTCGCCGATCCGCATGTAGGTGGCGGCCTGATGCGGGTCGCACACCTGGTGCACACCCTCCCACTGCCGTAGGTCCGCCGCGGTGGCGACATCGACCACCAGCCAGCGTTGCTCGAACTTCAGGTCTCGCATCGCGGACCCGATCGCGTTGCGCACCAGGCTGTTCGCGCCGTCGCAGCCCAGCACGTAGTCGGCGGTGATCACGTGCCTGCGTCCGTCGGCGCAGTCGACCGCGGTGATACGGGCCGGTCCGACGGTCCCGGCGACGACCTCGACGACCTCGACACCGCCCAGCAGCCGTGCGCAGGGTTGGCGCGCCAGGTTGGCCCGCAGGAGTGCCTCGAGTTCGGGCTGGTCGAACATGTTCGCCTGCGGAAAGCCGTTCGGGCTGAGGCCCGGGTCGCGCCGGAACTCGGCGAGCACGGTGAGATCGCGGTCGAGCAGCCGCAGTCCCAGTCCGGGCCGGGAGACGGCCATGAATTCGTCGGCGACTCCGAGCCGGGCGATGATCCGGCACACCTCGTCGTCGAGGTGGACGGCGCGGGGTTGCGGGTAGACGCCGGCCCACCTGTCCAGCACCAGCACCTCGATGCCGTACTGCGCCAGCAGTGTGGCCACGGCGACGCCGGTGGGGCCGGCGCCGACCACCGCGACCGGGACGTGCGTCACGCGAATCTCACCCGCATCCGTTGCGTGGACAGGTCGACGGCGCCGTCGTCGGTGGCGACGGAGGCCTCGACGACGTCGCCGTCGCGCAGGTACTTCGGGTTGGCGGCCTGGCGCTTGAAGAAGGCCTTCCACTTGACCGCGGGCGGCAGCAGGTTGCCGATGATCTCGATCGGCTTCGGCGGTGCACTCAACGCCGTGCCGGCCGGAGTGCCGGTCAGGACGAGGTCACCGGCGGCCAGGTCCTGGAAGCGGGTGAGCGACTGCAGCGCCTGCAGCGGGCGGTACAGCATGTCCCCCTCGACGAGCGCGTTCTGCCGCTCCTCGCCGTTGACCGACAGCCGCAGCCGGAGATCCCCGAAGCGCTTCAGTTCGTCGGCGTCGACGAGGACGAGTTCGGGGCCGACCGGGGTGAACGTCGGGTAGGACTTGGCCTCGTAGAACTGGGTCTGCGGCAGCTGGATGTCGCGGGCGGAGACGTCGTTGGTGATCACCAGTCCGGCGATGGCGCCGGGCAGGTCGGCGTCGGTCAGCCGGGTGCCGACCGGGATGTCGCGTCCGATCACCAGGCCGATCTCCACCTCGTAGTCCAGGAAGCGGACGTGCGCCGGCCTGACGATGTCGGCGAACGGGCCGCTGATCGAGGCCGACGACTTGCGGAAGAACGTGAGCGGCACCGTCTTCGGATCCATGCCCGAGTCCTTGACGTGGGATTCGAAGTTGGTCATCTGCGCCACCACCCGGCACGGCGCGGTGACGGGGGAGATCAGCTCGAGGTCGGCCAGCGGGACGGAGTCACCCGAGGCTGCGGCGTCGACGGCGGCCCGGTCGGCGAGCAGTTCGGCCGTCGACCCGGCGGTGGTGGCGATGCGCGCGGCCCCGGATGCGGTCCTCACCCACCAGGCGTCGGCGGTGCGCAGCACGGAAGTGGTCATGAGGTGGCAACTTTCAGTAGGCCGATCAGGCGGTGGACGTCGAACTCGTTGCGGTCGCGCAGGGCGGTGATCATCGATACGGCTTCGTGCCGCGCGGATCTGGGGCTGGTGCCGAGGAAGTCGCGACTCACCGGCGGGCCCCACTGGGAGAGCCCTGATGCGGTGAACGGGGCCCAGCCGGGTTCGAGGGTGTCGTCGAACATGTCGCCGTCGGCGAAGTGCTCGACGAGGAAGCCGTCGGGATCGCGCCAGTAGTCGAACAATTGGCTGCCCTGGATGTGGCGGCCGATGCCCCAGGACCGGACATAGCCGCGCTCGCTGAGGTATTCGCCGCCCGCGGCGAGCGCGTCGAGGTCACTGACCTGGAAGGCGGAGTGCACGTACCGGTTCGCCGGCCCCAGCGCGAGCGCCAGCGTGTGGTGGTCGGCCGGTGTCGCGCCGCGGTCACAGCGGATGAAGCTCATCGTCGGACCGCGGTCCCGCTGGCCGGGGAAGAACAGGAAGTCGCTGACGATCATCCCGAGGTTGTCGAGGTACCAGTTCAGCGTCTGCAGGTAGCGCGTCGACTGCAGCACCACATGGCCCAGTCGCTGGATCCGGGCGGGCACCCGCGGCGGGCGTTGCGTCGCGTTGACCCGGTGCACGTCCCGGCCCACGTTGACGGCCAGCGGCGGCTGCGTCGGCAGGGTGGGCAGCTCGTGCATGCCTGCGACGACCTTGACCGGCATGCCGCTGGGGTCGACGAGCTCGGCGGCGATGCCGCCGACGGACTCCGGGAGCGGCCGGACGGGGCTCCCGGTCGCGTCGGCGAGCCGGAGCACGTCGACCTCGTCGGCGGCCCGCAGTGCGAGGCCGGCGAACCGGGTGCGCTCGCCGTGCCGCAGCAGCACGCACGGTGCACCCGCGTCGGTGCCGCGGAGCTCCAACCGGTGAGGGTCGCGCAGCGCCGTCTGGAATCCGAACGCGCGGGCGAACGCCTCGGCCCGGGCGAGGTCGGGTTTCTCGAACTCGAGCCACGCGATGTCGGCCACCTTGATGACCGGGTTGCGGGCGCGACCGGAGTGCTCGCCGCGTCGTGCGCCGTCCTCGCTGTGCAGCTCTTTGTGCACGTCAGCCGGGCGGTTGAGCTTCAGCGCCATGGCGACCTCCTCGTCTAGTGACGAAATCGTCACATACGACGCAACGCTCAGTCAAGGTGTATTGACGAAATCCTCAGGTCTGACTGAAGCTGCTATGGTGAGGCGGTCGCAGGAGGGCGGAGGTTCATGTCGAGTCAGTCCGAGACCCCGGTGAGCCGTTCCGAGCGCCGCAAACAGCGCACCCGCGCCGCACTCGTCGCCGCCGCGCAGGCCTTCATCGCCGCCGGCCGGCTCAACGCGCCGGTGCTGGAGATCACCCAGGCCGCCGACGTCGGGATGGGCTCGTTCTACAACCACTTCGACAGCAAGGAACAGCTGTTCGAGGCCGCCGTCACCGAGGTGCTCGACGCGCACGGCGCCCTGCTCGACGAGTACACCGCGTCGATCGACGATCCCGCGGAGACCTTCGCGGCGTGTTTCCGGCTGACGGGCCGGCTGTTCCGGGCGTCGCCGCAGGAGAGCCAGGTCCTGCTCGCCAACGGGATGTCGCTGCTCAGCTCGGAGCGCGGCCTGGCCCCGCGGGCGTTGCGCGACATCCGTGCCGGGGTCGCGGCAGGCCGGTTCCGGGTCGAGGATCCCGAACTGGCGCTGGCCGTCGCCGGTGGGGCATTGCTGGGGCTCGGGAATCTACTGCGGGCTCAACCCGACCGGGACGACGCCGCGGCCACCGATATCGTCACCCGCGACGTGCTGCGGCTGTTCGGGATGACCGACGAGCAGGCGCGAGAGGTGTGCGAGCGCCCCCTACCGGGGATTCCGGCGCTGCAGCGCTCCGACTCGGTCGCCTAGCTCAGTAGAACGACGGGTTGAAGTCGTGGCGCCAGCGGCCGTCGATGCAGCTCAGCGGGAGGCCGTCGGGGGATTGCGCGACGCCGTTCTTGCCCTCGCACGACGAGCTGTTGGTGCGGACGCCGACCAGCGGCCCGGACGCCCGCCAGGTGTTCGGGGTGCCGCACCTCAGCGTGTTGCCCGAGGCGTCGAGGCCGTAGACCCAGCGGGTGCCGCCGTTGCACGGGCCGCCGAGTTCGACGCCGCGGTTGACGTAGGAGACGCAGCCGGCGCCGTCACAGGTGGTGCTCGGCGGCGCCGCCACGGCGGTCGCAACGGGCACGGCGATCAGTCCGCCGGCCAATGCCAGCGCGGCCAGAATTCTCATGCGCATCAGACTAGGCCCTCGGGTCGTGCCGTTCGACGGGTTCTGCCGGTCTCGACGGACGCAAACGGCGGCGCCCCGATCGGGGACGCCGCCGCTTCGCCGTGGCTGGGAACTACGGGCAGGTGACGCTCAACTCGAACGGCTTGGTGATCTGGCCCGCCATCGGGTTGGCCATGTCGACGCCGGTCGCGTTGCCCTTGATCGTGTAGGTCTTGTCGTCCTTCTCGACCTCGGCATTGCCCTGGCCGGTGCCCTCCTGATAGGCCAGCGTGACGCCGTTGACGTTGCCGAGGCCGACCGACTTGACGACGGGGTCGTCGCCCTCGCTGATCACCGCGCCGATGCCGCCGGTGGCCTGGCCGAAGCCGATGTTCAGGTTGCCGCCCATCGAGGTGCAGGCGACCGTGCCCTGCAGCTGCTGCTCCTGGCCGTCGACCGTCAGCTTCGTCTCACCGGTGCCCGACGAGCTCGATGCCGACTGCGTGGCGGAGCTTTCCTTGGAATCCGACGAACAGCCCGACAGGCCGGCGATGACCAACGCCGCGCCTCCCACAGCGATCACAAAACCGCGATTCACAACGCTCTCCTTTTGTTGTGCGGCCCGTCGACGCCGGACCATCCACAGCAGTATTGCCCTGACCCACCGCTGTGGTGCGTGTTTGTTCCAAATTCGCCGTCCCCGCGACGGTTGCCGGTAACTTCGCCGTCATGCAGACCTTGCGCACGCCCGACGAGCGGTTCACCGAGCTGCCGGAATTCGGTTATCCGCCACGGTATTGCGAGGTCGACGACGCCGAAGGCGGACGGCTGCGGGTGGCCTGGATCGAAGACGGTCCGGCACAGGCCGATCCGGTGCTCCTGCTGCACGGCGAACCGTCGTGGTCCTTCCTGTACCGGCGGATGATCCCGATCCTGGTGGCGGCCGGGCATCGGGTCGTCTGCCCGGATCTGGTCGGATTCGGCCGCTCCGACAAGCCCACCCGCATCGAGGATCACACGTACGCCCGCCACGTCGAGTGGATGCGTGCGGTCGCCTTCGACGAGCTCGACCTGCGGCGCGTGACGCTCGTCGGCCAGGACTGGGGCGGGCTCATCGGCCTGCGGCTCGCCGCCGAACACCCGGATCGCTTCGCGCACATCGTCGTCGCCAACACCGGGTTGCCCACCGGCGATGTTCCGATGCCCGACATCTGGTGGCGCTTCCGCGAGGCGATCCAGGGCCTGGACACCATCGACGTCGGGCGATTCGTCCAGTCCGGATGTGTGCGGCCGATGGACGACGCCGTACGGCTCGCCTACGACGCACCGTTCCCGGACGACTCCTATTGCGCGGGACCGCGTGCCATGCCCGCACTGGTGCCGACCACCCCCGACGATCCCGCGTCGGAGGCCAACCGGGCGGCGTGGAACACCCTGCGCGACAGCGAGACCCCGATGCTGGTGGCGTTCAGCGACAGCGACCCGATCACCGGCGCGATGGGCCCGATCCTGCGGGAGCAGATGCGCGGCGCCCAGGGAATCGAACACCCCACCATCCGCGACGCAGGCCATTTCCTGCAGGAGGACGCCGGTGAGGAACTGGCCGAGGCGATCGTCCGGTTCCTCGGGACCGGCTAGGGGCAGGTGGCCGTCACCTCGAACGGCATGTCCACCGGGACGTCCGGATTCGCCGGATCGGTGCCCATGCCGGTGCCCCTCACGGTGTAGCCGGTGCCGTCGTCGCGGGTGACCTCCGCGGGCGTCGCCGCCACGCCCTGCAGGTACGCCAGGGCCGCGCCGCCGGATCCCACCTCGCCGATGTTCACCGACTCCACCACGCCTCCGTCCACTACGACGGTCGTCTTCTTCTCGCCGTCGAGGGTGATCGTCGCGCGCGCACCGTCGACCGTGCACTGCACGCCGGTGACCGCGCCGACGTCGTTCCCGCCCATCACCACCGTGCCCTGACCGGTCGGGTCCTGGGACGAGCAGCCGGCCAGTCCGGCGACCAGGGCCGCGCAGCAGGCGATGAGAGCGAGTCGGGTGTTCACGAGCACCGAGTATGGGGGCCGGTGGGGTCCCGCCGTAAATCCCCTGGCCGCCGCCGGTGTTGAATACCTGACGTGGACGAGCGGTTCTTCACGGTCGAGGCGGAACTGCCGGGGCAGTTCGGCCGTGCCGGTGTCATCCACACCCCGCACGGCGAGATCCGGACGCCGGCCTTCATCGCGGTGGGCACCCAGGCCACCGTCAAGTCGGTGCTGCCGGAGTCGATGAAACAGCTTGGCGCACAGGCCGTGCTCGCCAACGCCTACCACCTGTACCTGCAGCCCGGGCCCGACGTCGTCGATGCGGCGGGCGGCCTCGGCGCGTTCATGAACTGGCCGGGGCCGACCTTCACCGACAGTGGCGGGTTCCAGGTGATGTCGCTGGGCGTCGGATTCAAGAAGGTGCTCGCGATGGACGCCAGCCGGGTGCAGGCCGACGACGTCATCGCCGACGGCAAGCAGCGGTTGGCACACGTGGACGACGACGGTGTGACGTTCCGGTCGCACCTCAACGGGTCCATCCACCGGTTCACCCCGGAGGTGTCCATCGGCATCCAGCAGAAGCTGGGCGCCGACATCATCTTCGCCTTCGACGAGCTGACGACCCTGGTGAACACCCGCGCCTATCAGGAGCAGTCCGTGGAGCGCACGCACGCGTGGGCGGTGCGCTGCCTCGCCGAGCACCACCGGCTCGCCGCGGCCGATCCGCAGCGCCCTCGCCAGGCGCTGTTCGGTGTGGTGCAGGGCGCACAGTACGAGGACCTGCGGCGGCGGGCGGCGCGCGGGCTGGCCGAGATCGGCAGGAGCTCCGGCCCCGCCGAAGGCCTGAGCTTCGACGGCTACGGGATCGGTGGCGCGCTGGAGAAGCAGAACCTCGCGACCATCGTCGGCTGGGTCAGCAGCGAGCTGCCCGCCGACAAGCCGCGGCACCTGCTCGGCATCAGCGAGCCCGACGACCTGTTCGCCGCGGTCGCCGCCGGCGCCGACACGTTCGACTGCGTGTCGCCGTCACGGGTGGCCCGCAATGCCGCGGTGTACTCGGAGAGCGGCCGGTACAACGTCACGGGGTCGCGCTACCGCCGCGACTTCACGCCACTGGACGACGGGTGCGACTGCTACACCTGCGCGCACTACACCCGGGCCTACGTGCACCACCTGTTCAAGGCCAAGGAGATGCTGTCGGCGACGCTGTGCACGATCCACAACGAACGCTTCATCGTCCGTCTGGTCGACCGGATCCGCGCGGCGATCATCGCCGGTGAGTACGACGAACTGCGCGAGCACGTGCTCGGGAGGTACTACTCGCACTGAGACGGCCCGCGACGTAATCCGTCGCCGTTCTGCGATAAGGCGACGGATCCATCGCCGGAAGGCGCTAAGCTCGCCGAAATCCGCACGCATTGGGTACGGTCGTGCCCATGCGGATTCTTCTTGTCGGTGCCGGCGGTGTCGGTGCGGCGTTCTGTTCGATCGCCGTGCGGCGGGACTTCTTCGAGCAGATCGTCGTCTGCGACTACAACGAGGCCAGTGCGCAGCGCGCCGTCGCGGCCGTCGGCGACCCGCGGTTCACCGCAGCACGGGTCGACGCCACCTCGGCCGACGCGGTCGCCGACCTGGTTCGCGAGCACCACATCACCCACGTGATGAACGCGGTCGACCCGCGGTTCGTGATGCCGATCTTCGCCGGCGCCCTCGCCGGCGGCGCCGACTACCTCGACATGGCGATGAGCCTGTCGCAGCGCCACCCCGATCAGCCCTACCAGCTCACCGGCGTCAAGCTGGGCGACGAGCAGTTCGCGGTGGAGCAGGACTGGGCGGCGGCAGGCCGGCTGGCGCTGGTGGGGATCGGGGTCGAGCCCGGGCTCTCCGACGTCTTCGCGCGCTACGCCGCCGACCACCTGTTCTCCGAGATCGACGAACTCGGCACCCGTGACGGCGCCAACCTGACTGTCGAGGGCTACGAGTTCGCCCCGTCGTTCTCCATCTGGACCACCATCGAGGAGTGCCTCAACCCACCGGTGATCTGGGAGGCCGATCGCGGCTGGTTCGTCACCGAACCGTTCAGCGAGCCCGAGGTGTTCGACTTCCCGGACGGCATCGGACCCGTCGAGTGCGTCAACGTCGAGCACGAAGAGGTGCTGCTGATGCCGCGCTGGATCAAGTGCAAGCGCGCCACGTTCAAGTACGGCCTCGGCACCGAGTTCATCGACATGCTCAAGGCGCTGCACAAGTTGGGCCTCGACCGCACCGAGAAGGTGACGGTGGGCAGTGCGAACGGCCCCGTCGAGGTCAGCCCCCGCGACGTCGTCGCCGCGTGCCTGCCCAACCCGGCGACCCTCGGCCCGAAGATGAAGGGCAAGACCTGCGCCGGGCTGTGGGTGACGGGCACCGGCAAGGACGGCAAACCGCGCTCGACGTACCTGTACCACGTGGTGGACAACGAACAGACGATGGCCGAGTACGGCCATCAGTGCGTGGTGTGGCAGACGGCCATCAATCCCGTTGTCGCACTGGAACTCCTGGCCAACGGCACATGGAGCGGGCGCGGCGTGCTGGGGCCGGAGGCGTTCGACGCGCAACCGTTCCTCGACCTGCTCAACGATTACGGCTCACCCTGGGGCGTCAAGGAGCTGTAGTTTCGGGCGCATGCCCCAAGAGCTCACCGCCGAGCAGGCCGCCGAACGACTGACTCCCGCCGACACGTTGGGGATCCCACTCGGCCCCGGCCAGCCCCCCGCGTTCCTGCGCGCACTCGGGGAGCGGGAGGACTGGACGGATCTCCGGGTCTTCGGCGCACTGCTGGTCGTGATGACCGACCTGTTCTCCCGGGAGGGTGTGCACTACCGGTCGGGGTTCTACGGCCCCCTCGAGCGGGCGCTGCTCGGCGCGGGCGCCCGGGTGGAGTTCGCGCCCGCGGACTTCCGCCGCTTCGGGCCGCTGCTCGAGCGTCAGTGCCCGCGGGTGATGACGACTGTCGCCGCGCCGCCGGATGGCGACGGCTGGTGCTCACTCTCGCTGCACGCGGGCGGGACCATCGACGAACTGCGGCGCGCGGGCGCTGATCCCGACCGGCTGCTGGTGGTCGAGGTGTCGGAGGCCTACCCGCGCACCTTCGGCCTCGGTGAGCAGCACCGCCATGCCCTGAACGTCGACGAGATCGACATCCTCGTCACGTCGAGCGACGCTCCGCTCGAATTGCCGGGCGGCGACGCGGAACCGTCCGACGCCGACCAGGCCATCGCGAAGCACGCCGTCGGCTTCATCTCACCGGGGGCGACCCTGCAGGTCGGAATCGGCTCGATTCCCAATCAGATCGCGACGCTGCTCGCCGAGGGCGACGGCGGCGACTACGGACTGCACAGCGAGATGTTCACCGACGGCTGCATGAAGCTGCACCGCGCGGGCAAGATCAGCAATGCGCGCAAGGGCCAGTACGACGGCGTGAGCGTCACGACGTTCGCGTTCGGCTCCAAGGACCTTTACGCCTGGCTGGACGGCAACACCGACGTCGCATTCCTCCCGGTCGAGATCGTCAACTCGCCGGAGGTCATCGCAGCCAACGACGGCATGATCTCGATCAACGGCGCCCTCGCGATCGATGTCCAGGGTCAGGTCGTCGCCGACACCATCAACGGCGACCAGTTCAGCGGGATCGGCGGCGCCGAGGACTTCGTGGCGGGCGCCGGACTCGAAGTGTCGGACCGCTCGCTGATCTGCCTGCCCGCGACGTACACGAAGGACGACGAACTCCGTTCGCGGATCGTGCCGGCCTTCGGCCCCGGCGCGCTGATCACGACGCCACGCCACCACGTCGACGTGATCGTCACCGAGTACGGCGTCGCCGAACTGGAAGGTCTCACCGTCCGCGAGCGCGGTGAGGCACTGGCCGCGATCGCCCACCCGAAATTCCGCGACGAACTCCTGGCGGCCACGGAAGGCACGAGTGCCTGACGACGCGCGCCGCTTCGTCGTCATCGGGGGCGGTCTCGCCGGCCTCGCCTCCGCGGTGTGGCTGGCCGAGGAGGGCAGGGACGTCACCCTGCTCGAACGCCGCGGCCAACTCGGTGGGCGCACGCACGCCATGCGCGCCGACCTGATCGACGACGTGCCGGACAACGGTCAGCACGTCGTCGCGAGCGGGTATCAGAATCTGTGGCGCTACCTCACCAGCGTCGGCACCCGTCAGTACATCGAGTTCCCGAAGCGCTCGACCCTGCGTTGGCCCGACGGCCGCAAGACCACGGTGCAGACCAGCGGAATCCGCGCGCTGCGAACACTGTTCGGCGTGCACCCCGACGCCGGTCTGCTCGACCGGCTGCGTGCCGCCCGCGCCACCATCCGCCTCGGCATCCAGGCGTTGCGCCAACCCGCGGACCTCGCCGACCTCACCACCGAGCAGTGGTTCGAGCGGGTCGGCATGCCGGCCACGGCCCGAGAAGCGCTGTGGGACTGGCTCGCTCTCGGCATCGCGGCCGAACCGGTGTCGCGAGAGTCGGCCCGGGTGTTCGCCAACGTGCTGGCCACCGGCATCCGCCTCGGCATCCGGCACCGCGTGCCGGTCACCATCGGCTATCCGACCGTCGACCTGGGCACCCTCTACATCTCGGGCGCCGTGAAGCTGTTCGAGGAGCGCGGCGTCACGGTGCGCTACCGCACCGTCGCACGGCGCGTGGTCATCGAGGACGGCGCCGTCACCGGCGTGCTGCTGGCGGACGGCACCACCGTCGCAGCCGACGCGGTGATCTGTGCGGTGCCCAACTCGGCGATCGGCGGACTGCTCGACGACCTGCCCGAGCACAGCGAGATCTACGCCGCCGCAGACAAACTGGGGTACACCCCGATCGTCAGCACCAACCTCTACCTCGACCGCCCGCTGGGCACCGAATCCGCGTTCGAGGGGCTCATCGGCGGCACCGGGGTCATCGACGAGGTGTTCGACCGACAGATCATGCACGGCAGGCGCACCGACCGGGCGTGGCTGTACTGCCTGACCACCAGCGGCGCCTACGAGCAGATCCACAAGAGCAACGACGAGATCGTCGAGGAGCAACTGGCACTGCTGCGTCGCTACTATCCTGCGGCCGCAGATGCGAAAGTGGTTCAGGCGCAAGTGGTCAAGATGCCGAAGGCGACGTTCTCACAGGTGGTCGGCACCGACGCGCTCCGCCCGCCGCAGCGCACCTCGGTGCCCTCGCTCGCGCTCGCCGGGGACTGGACCGCCACCGACTGGTCGGCGACCATGGAGAGCGCGGTGCAGAGCGCGGCGCGCGCCGTCGACCTGGTGCTCGCTACAGAGGGTTGAGGATCCGGTCCAGGAACTGGCGGGTGCGCTCCTCTTTCGGATTGCCGATCACCTCGTCGGGCGTGCCCTGCTCGAGGATGATGCCCTGGTCGGTGAAGAGCACCTGTTGGGAAACCTGCCGGGCGAACTGGATCTCGTGCGTGACGATCACCAGGGTCCAGCCCTCGACGGCCAGATCCTTGATCACCGAAAGCACCTCACCGACGAGCTCGGGATCGAGCGCGGAGGTCGGTTCGTCGAACAGCACCAGTTTCGGCTTGAGCGCCAGAGCCCTGGCGATGCCGACGCGCTGCTGCTGGCCACCGGAGAGCTGGAAGGGGTACTGGTCGCGTTTGTCGGAAAGACCCACCTGGCCGAGCAGCTCGACCGCCTCGGCCTCGACTTCGTCGCGGGGCCGCTTCTGGACGATCAGCGGACCCTCGGTGACGTTCTGCAACACCGTCTTGTGCGGAAACAGGTTGTGACTCTGGAACACGAAGCCGCTGCGCGACTGGAACCGGCGCACCTCGGGTTTGGGCACCGGGGTGGAGAAGTCGATCTCGACGTCGTCGACCCGGATCACCCCGGCATCGGCTCGATCGAGCGCGTTGAGGGTGCGCAACAGCGTGGTCTTGCCCGACCCCGACGGGCCGATGATGGCGGTCGCCGTACCCCGCTCGACGGTGAACGAGACACCGTTGAGGACGTTGTTCTCGCCGAAGGCTTTGTACACACCCTTGGCGACGACGCGGTACTCGGTCTCGGATTCGGTCTGAGATTCGTTCGGGGAGTCGGTCATCGGGCCACGAACCTTTCCAGTCGGCGTTCGAAGCGGTTCTGGGCGAACGACAGCACCAGGCAGATCACCCAGTAGTACAGCGCCGCGGTGCCGTACAGGGCGAAGAACTCGAAGGTCGGCGCCGCCACGTTCTGCGCGGTCCGGAACAGTTCGGTCACCAGGATCACCGACGCCAGCGACGTGTCCTTCACCAACGAGATCAGGGTGTTGGACAGCGGCGGCACGGCCACCCGGGTGGCCTGCGGAAGGATGATTCGCCGCAGCGCGCCCGTGTAGTTGAAGCCGATGGTCTCGGCTGCCTCCCACTGACCCTTGGGAATGCTCTGAATGGCCGCGCGAATGATCTCCGCGGCGTAGCCGCCGACGTTGAGGCTGAACGCGATCACCGCCGCGGGGAACGGATCGATGCGCACGCCGATCTGCGGCAGCGCGAAGAACACGATGAACAACTGCACGAGCAGCGGCGTGCCGCGGATGATGGAGATGTAGAACCGCGACACCCCTGCCAGCAGCCAGTTCGACGACAGCCGGCCCAGCGCCACGACAAGGGCGATCACGAGACCGATGGCGAAGCTGATGATCGTCAACGGGATCGTCATGGTGAGCGCGGCCTTGGCCAGCGGCCACAGGTTGTCGGCGATCAATCGCCACGTGCTCTGTGGCGGCGGCTTGGACAGGTCGATGGTGAGGTACTTCTGCGACAGCTCCGAGAGCTTGCCCTCGGCGCGCAGTTCGTTGAGTGCACGGTTCAGTTCGGGCAGCAGGCCGCTGTTCTTCCGGGCGGCGAAGGCCTGCTCACTCGTCTCGCCCGTGTTTCCGGCGACCTTGATCGGAGCGTCGGGGCGTTCGGACAGGTAGGCCTGCACGCTGAGGGTGTCGTTGACGACGGCGTCCACCCGGCCGTCGTTGAGCACGGCCATCGCCTGGGCGAAACCGTCGACGGAGACGATCTGTGCGCCCGCCTGCCGCGCCACGTCGGCCCAGTTGCTGGTCGGGCTCTGCGCGGTCCGCTTGCCCTTCAGGTCGGCCAGCGACGTGATGGAGGTGTCGTCGGCGCGGGTGACGATAACGCCCTCGGCGGTCGAATACGGTTCGGAGAGATCATATTTGGCCTCCCGCTCCGGGGTGATGGTCACCTCGTTGGCGACGATGTCGAAGCGGTCGGCTTCCAGGGCGGCGAAGATCGAGTCCCACGACGTCTCGACGAACTCGACGCGCACCCCCAGCTTGTCGCCGACGGCGCGCGCGACGTCCACGTCGTAACCGGCGAGCTGGCCGCCCTGTGCGGGATCGTGGAACGAATAGGGCGGGTAGATGCCCTCGGTGCCGACGCGCAGGACCCCCTCGGCGGCGATCGGTTCGTCGCTCTGGTTCTCCGAGGACCCGCACGCCGACAGCACCAGCGCGGCGAGCAGGAGCACCGGCAGGAGGGCTCTTCGTAGGGAGTGCACCGGCGGACGCTAGCAAGCCGGCGGCACCATAAGAAGAGTTCTGCTCACGTCGTCATCGATCAGTGTGGGACGAGATCGAAGCGCATGGTGCCGTCGATGGGGATGACGGCGACGTGGTCGCGGCCCTTCTGCCATTCGGCGGGCACGACGACGTACTCGTGAGCCGTCCGGAACAGCAGTCGCAGACCCGAATACTGGAAGCGGTAGCGGCTGCCCTCGATGGTGGGGATCGGGTCGACTCGGATGCGGTCCTTTTCGAGCCCCAGCAGATTCTCGCTGTAGATGATGAGGTCGGTGCTTCCCGCCGACGTCAGAGTCGCGACGCGATCCGTCGCCGCACGTTCGCCCTTCTCGGCCGCGTAAAGCGCGGTCAACCACAGCACCCCACCTAGCACGAGCGCGCCGACGGTCAGCGACCACAAGCGTTCGATGCCAGTCCCGTTCGAAGTACCGAGGGCGAAGAGGCGGCGTGCGACGACCAGTGCTCCTGCCAGCACCAGGACGGCGGAGGGCAGCAGGTATCCGCGCGTCAGTTCGGCCCACTCCCACGACGAGACTCCGTTGAGGATGGCCGCTGTCGCCACGACGATCACGAGGGCGACGACCGCCGTCGCCACGCGGTACCACTGCGGGCGGTCGCGGACACGGTCGATCCCCGCCGCCATGTGTCGCGCGGAAGTGGCGAGAAGCAACCCGGCGAGGATCACCAGGACGACCGGCAGGATTGCGGACTCCAGACTGCGAACGACGTATTCGGTGGTCGACAGTCCGAGCGTGCCGGCGTCGACACCGAAGTAGCGGTAGAAGGCGAAGGTGTGGACGCGCCCGAAGTAGTAGAGCAGTGCGGCTATCAGCGCAGCTTGCGAAGCGATCGTGGTGAAAATGGTGACGACGGCGGGTGTCAGCACCACCGCCGGCGTCGTCCTGGGTCGGTCGGCGTCAGGGTTCATCGGACGTGGTCGGAATGTCGTCTGTGGTCGGCGGCACCGAAGTTTCCGTAAGAGTCGGTAGGACCGGGCTGCTGCTCGTCGCGGTACCCGTCGACACCGTCGTGGGCGGCGGCAGCGACGGGATCCCGTTCGGCGTCGTGGTCGTCGGGGTCACCGCCCCCGTCGACACGGTCGTCGTCGTTGTCGGCGGTGGCGGCGGCGGATCTTCTTGCGAGCACGCCACGGCGGCCACCGACAACACCGCTCCGACGACGACCACCACCGCCTGCGTGTAGCGCACATGTGCTGTCATGGCCGGACTCCCCACTGACGCCGCCTGATCGAGACGTCTTGACGCTATGGTCGGGTCGGCGGTGTGGCGCGAGTAGTCAGCTACCCGAATGCTGCCGCCACGGGGAGGACGGCGTGCGCGGACTCGACGCGGCAGCCAGCAATTCCCGTGCATAATCACTGATATCGGTGATCGATCACCATCGGCACAGACAGCGGCGAGAAGAAGCGGGAGGAAATGGCCTACGCAGGCATCGACCCACCGGTCGCCAGCGAACCCGGGCGCGAGCCTCCTGAGCTCACCATCCTGTGCGCCGACCACGCTCCGCACACCATCCGCGCCAGCGCAGGCGCCATCACCGTCGGCCGCGATCTGCCCGCCCACATCCGCATCATCGACCAGCGGGTGTCGCGCACGCACCTCCTCATCGAGCCCGCGGGCGGAGCCTGGACAGTCACCGACGCCCACAGCACCAACGGCACCTTCCTCGACGGCGAACGGATCGACGGCCGGGTCGCCGTGACCGACGGCCTCACTGTGCGGATCGGCCATCCCGACGGCATAGCCGTCACGTTCACACTCGCGGAGTCCGGCAATGCCGCGCACAAACCGCCGACGCTGCCGCAGAACCGGCACGGCGATCACGAGATCGACACCGACGAGATCGATCCGCGCACCGCCGTCGCGGGCGCAGCGGTCAGGGCCAGGCGCGAAGAGCTCGGCTTCTCCCGCCAGGACCTCGAGGACGACGGGGTGATTGCCAGGGCCGAACTCGCCGAGTTCGAACGCGGCGCCGTATGGCCCGGCGAGGGTGCGCGGGCCAGGATCGAGAAGGCGTTGAAGTGGCCGGTGGGCACCCTCGACCGGGTCCACTCGGGGGGAACCGTTCCGGACGAACCCGACGAGACGACCGAATTCATCACCGAGAGTGTGCGAATCGCGGTGCTCGTCGACTCCTACGAGCTGACGCTGAGTGCGATCAAGGCCAGGGCGGCGGCTCTGTCGCTCGTCTCGTCGGCGACGTTCGACGACGACGCGGCACTGCTGGCGGACCTGCGCCGGCTCGAGGCGTCCGTCGGCGACACCATCCGGGGCACCAAGGAGACGTCGGCGCTGGTGTTGGTTCTCAGCGCTGTGCGGCGCACCTACAACGAGCTGGTCTCGCGCGCCGCCGGTGCGCCCGAGGCGCCGTTGAGCGTGCGGCTGTACGCCGCCCGGCGCGAGGCCGAGCTCACTCCGGAGGAGACGGCCACCGCCGCGGGTGTGGACGCGCAGGTGGTGACCGACGCCGAGGCGGACCGCGAGATCAGCGCCGTCGCCGTCGCTGCGCTGGAGGCGTTCCTCGCCGAGCTGACCGGTCGCTGAGCGGATCCGCTACCCGGGCAGGTAGATCCACGGCTCGCGGGGTAGCGCCGCCGGATCGAACCGGCTCGCCAGCTCGCTGAGTGTGGCTGCCGGCCGGCCGAGGGAGTCGGCGATCTGAGCGACGGCACGTCCGACACCGATCTCGGAGAGGGTGACCGCGCCGTCGCGTTTGGCCAGCCGGGCGCCGTCGGCGTTGAGGACGAGCGGCACGTGGGCGTACGTGGATTCGGGATGGCCGAGGAGGCGGGCGAGGTAAGCCTGCCGGGGCGAGGACGCCAGCAGGTCGTCGCCGCGGACGATCTGATCGACGCCCTGGTCGGCATCGTCGACGACCACCGCGAGGTTGTAGGCGGGCACGCCGTCGCCGCGCCGGACCACGAAGTCGTCGACGACGCCGGTGTATTCGCCGTGCAGCAGGTCGGTGACGGTGTAGGTGTGTACGTCGGTGCGCAGCCGCAGCGCGGGCGGCCGGCCGGTCTCGGCGCGGCGGCGGCTGCGTTGCGCGGCGGTCAATTCCCGGCAGGTACCTGGATAGGCGCCCTCCGGCGCGTGAGGTGCTCTTGGGGCCTGCGCGATGTCTCTTCTGCTGCAATAGCATTCGTAGATGCGGCCGGCGTCGGTCAGCCGGTCGACCACGGCGTCGTATCGGTCGCGGTGCTCTGACTGCCACTCCGCGGGGCCGTCCCAGGTGAGCCCGATCGCCGCGAGGTCGGCGAGTTGCCGCTGCGCCACTTCGGATCGGGTGCGGTCGTCGAGGTCCTCCACCCGCATCAGGAAGCGCCTGCCGGTGGAGCGGGCGAACAGCCACGCGAGCACTGCGGTGCGCAGGTTGCCGATGTGCAGATCGGCCGACGGGCTCGGCGCGAACCGGCCCGCGGGGGTGCGGGTCACGACCGCAATCTAGCCGGAACCGGCGTGTCGGTGGGCGTCGGTATGATCGCACACATGTTCGAAGAGTTGTCGGCGGTGCCGTTCGGGGCTGACGAAGCCCGGTTGCATGCCCGGTTGGCGGAGTTGGAGACGGCCAAGGCCGCCTGCGCCGCCGGGCAGGCCCGGGTCGCCGCTGAACTCGACGCGATGCGCCGCGCGCGCGAGGCCGCTGAGGGTGTGCCGGCGGCGAAGCGGGGTCGGGGGTTGGCCGGGGAGATCGCGTTGGCGCGGCGGGCGTCGCCCAATCAGGGTGGGCGGCATCTGGGTTTCGCCCGGGCGTTGGTCAATGAGATGCCGTGCACGTTGGCGGCGTTGGAGTGTGGGGTGCTCACCGAGTGGCGGGCGACGTTGATCGTGCGGGAGTCGGCGTGCCTGTCGGTCGAGCACCGCAAGCAGTTGGACGCCGAGATGTGCGGCGAGATGGCTGCATTGGAGGGCCTGGGAGACGGCCGGATCGAGGCGAACGCGAAGAAGATCGCCTACCGGTTGGATGCGCAGGCGGTGGTCGACCGCGCGGCCAATGCGGTGAAAGACCGGACGGTGACGATCCGGCCCGCCCCTGATGTCATGGCGTACGTGAGCGCGCTGCTGCCGATGGCCCAGGGGGTGGCGGTGTACGCCGCGCTCAAGAATGCGGCCGACACCACCTGTGACGGCCGTTCCCGCGGGCAGGTGATGGCCGACACCCTCTTCGAGCGGGTCACCGGCCGGGATGCCGCGGACCCGGTGCCGGTGACGGTGGATCTGGTGATGTCGGATCGGGCGCTGCTGGGTGGGGATGGTGAGCCGGCGCATCTGCAGGGCTATGGGCCGGTCCCGGCGCAGATCGCGCGTCAGATGGTGGCTGATGCCGCGGGTGCGGGGGTGGCGGCGTTGCGCCGGCTCTATGCGCGGCCGTCGTCGGGGGCGTTGGTGGCGATGGAGTCGCGGTCGCGGTGTTTCCCGAAAGCCCTGGCGAGGTTCATCGATCTGCGTGATCAGCGGTGCCGCACGCCGTATTGCGATGCCCCGATCCGCCACCACGACCACGCCCACCCGCATCATCGGGGTGGGGCGACCAGCGCGGTCAACGCCCTGGGGGACTGTGCGCGGTGCAACTATGACAAGGAAGCCCCGGGCTGGCAGGTCGCCACCAGCGAGGCCGACGGCGTGCACACCGCCGAATTCGTCACCCCCAGCGGGGGCCGCTACCGCTCCACCGCGCCGCCGGCGCCGGGCAAACTCGACATCCTGGTCAAGCGCCCGCAACAGCGAATCACCTGCGGCGCGGCGCTACTCAAGAACCGGCTGCACCCAGACCCGGGACGATATCGCCCACGTCGAACGTGACCGGCCGCTCCAGCTGGTCATAGGTACACGATCGCGGCTCCCGGTCCGGACGCCAGCGGTTGAACTGCGCGGTGTGCCGAAAACGCCGGCCCTCCATGTGGTCGTAGCGGACCTCGACCACGCGCTCGGGGCGCAAGGGCACGAACGACAGATCCTTGCCGGAGTTCCAGCGTGAGCCGGCGTTGCGCTGCGGGCCGGCCTCCATGTGGGCGGCCCAGTTCCACGGATGGCCATCGAAAGTCGTGACGAGGGACTGCATTTCGGTGAACAGCGTCCTTCGTGTGGCCATGGGGAAGGCGCCGATGACGCCGACGGACGCGAGGACACCGTCGTCGTCGTAGAGCCCGAGCATCAGGGACCCGATCGCGTCGTCGCCCGACTTGTGCAGCCGGTATCCCGCCACCACACAGTCCGCGGTGCGCTGATGCTTGATCTTGAACATCACCCGCTTGTCCGGCTGATACGTCCCGTCCGGCGGTTTGGCGATCACCCCGTCCAGGCCGGCGCCCTCGAATTCGTCGAACCACCGCTGCGCCGTCGAGAGGTCGGTGGTGACCGGCGTGACGTGGATCGACGGGCCGGATCCGGCGAGGGCCTCGACGAGCGCGGCACGGCGCTCACGGAACGGCCGCCCGGTGTAGTCGGTGTCGTCGAGCGCGAGCAGGTCGAACGCGACGAACGACGCCGGCGTGGTGTCGGCGAGCATCCGCACCCGCGACGCGGCCGGGTGCACGCGCAGCTGCAGCGCCTCGAAGTCGAGGCCCGCGCCGGTGGCGATGACGATCTCACCGTCGATCACGCACCGCTGCGGCAGTTCGGCCGTGGCCGCCGCGACGAGTTCGGGGAAGTACCGCGTCATCGGCCGTTCGTTGCGGCTGCCGAACTCGACGGTGTCGCCGTCGCGGAAACAGATCGACCGGAAGCCGTCCCACTTTGGCTCGTACATCGCATCGGGCGGAATCGCCGGCACCGACTTCGCGAGCATCGGCCGTACCGGCGGCAGGACGGGCAGCTGCATCCGACCATTCTCGCCGTCGCCGAGCCGCGGTCGCACAAGATTTACGAGACGCTTGATTTCCGGAACTCGTCGGTTCAGTATTACGACATGCCGGGAACCGCGACGATGAGCCCGCCCGCCGAGCGCAGAGCGCGTCGAGGGCGCCCCCGAGACGACCGGCTGGACGCGCTGATCGTCGACGCGACCGTCGCCGAGGTCGCGGCCAAGGGCTGGGGCGGCGCGACCATCGAGGGAATCGCCACCCGCGCGGGCGTCGGCCGCGGCTCGATCTACCGCCGCTGGCGCAGCAAGGGTGAGCTCGTCCAATTCGTCGCGGTGTCCATCACCGCGCCGTCGGATTCGGTGGACACCGGATCCTTCGTCGACGACCTGTTCGCCGCCATGCTGCCGATCGCCGACATGCTCACCCAGCCCGAACTCGCCGCGCTGCTGCCTGCGCTGCTCGCCGAAGCCACCAACGACGAGTCGATCCGATCAATCGTGCGCACCTTCGCCGGCCGATGCTGCCAGCCGGTGCTCGACGCGGTGGAACGGGCACGCCGGCGCGGCGACGTCCCGGACGCGACCGACGCCGACGCACTCGTCGACATGCTCGCCGGCGGCCTCGTGTACCGGCGCCTCCTGCTCGGCGAAGCGGCCGACGAAGCGGCGGTCCGCGCACTCATCCGACAGGCCGTCTCATGAGCGAGATCACCGACGTCGACCTCACCGACCCGCAGCTGTACACGGCGGGCTTCCCGCACGAGGTCTTCACCGAGCTGCGCCGACGCGGCCCGGTGCACCGCCACCTCGCCGTCGAGGGCCGCCCGGCGATCCCGTCGATCCCGTTCTGGTCGATCGTCACCCACCACGAGATCCAGCAGGTCAATCGCGACTGGAAGACCTTCGAGGCCGCCGGCGGCCCGATGATGGCGGCGGACCCACTGCTGTCCGCGGGCCGGACCCTGGTGTCGATGGATCCGCCCGACCAGGCCGAGATGCGCCGGATCATCACCTCGGAGTTCACCCCGCGCATGATCGGTAGGCTCGAGCAGCGCATCGCCACTCGCACCGCGGACATCCTCGCCGCAGCGGCGGGCGGCACCTGCGACTTCGTCCGCGACATCGCCTACCAGGTGCCGATGCACCTCATCGCCGACATCGTCGGAATCCCCGAGACCGACCGGCCGTGGGTGTTCGAGCGGGTCGACCACCTGCTCAAGTCGGGCAACCCGTACAACGGCTACACCGACGAGGATCGGCTGGGATTCCAGGTCGAGCTCTTCGAGTATGCGCAGCGGCTCACCGCCGACAAGCGGGCCAACCCGACCGACGACGTCTGGACCAAGCTGGCCGGACAGCTCGACGGCTTCGAACTCGAGATGTTCTTCCTCATCCTGGCCATCGCCGGCAGCGAGACCACCCGCAACGCGCTGGCGCAGGGGCTCATGGAGCTGCTCGACGATCCCGCGCAGCTCGCCGAGCTGCGGGCCAACCCCGACCTCTGCGCGACCGCCGCCGACGAGGCCATCCGCTGGTCCAGCCCGGTGATCTTCTTCGGGCGCACCGCCACCGTGGACGTGACCATCGGCGGCCAGGACGTACGGGCGGGTGACCGCGTGCTGCTCTGGTACCCGTCGGGCAACCGGGACGAGTCCGTGTTCGACGACCCCTTCCGGTTCGACGTGCACCGCTTCCCCAACCCGCACGTGTCGTTCGGCGGAGGCGGTGTGCACTACTGCCTCGGCGCCAACCTCGCCCGCAAGGAGGTGCAGGTGGTGTTCGCGGCCATCGCGGCCGGCTACGACGTCGAGCTCGCCGGTCCCGGGGTGTGGTCCGGCGGCGGCCCGGTCCACAACGTGGGTATCGGCATCGACTCGCTGCCGATCCGGATCACGCCTCGCCGCTGATCCCGCCCCGTCGGGTCGATGACATTGCCCGGCGCATGCGGTCTGCACGACTATGGGAACCGTGCACCTACCCGTTCAGCCCCCCATCGAGCCGATGCTGGCCAAGGCGCAGGCCAAGGTGCCGGCCGACGCGGGCGTGTGGTCCTACGAGCCGAAGTGGGACGGCTTCCGCGCCGTCGTCTTCCGCGACGGTGACGAGATCCTCCTGCAGTCGCGCACGGGTAAGGACCTCGGCCGGTACTTCCCCGAACTGGCGGTGGCGCTGCGCGACGAAGTGGCCGAGCGATGCGTGCTCGACGGCGAGATCGTGGTGCCCCGCGAGATCGCAGGCCGGATCCGGCTGGACTGGGAATCGCTTTCGCAGCGCATTCATCCGGCGGCGTCACGGGTGAAGCTGCTGGCCGAGCAGACCCCGGCGCACTTCATCGGATTCGACGCCCTCGCCGTCGGCGACACACTGCTCACCAAGGAGCCCTTCCGCGTCCGCAGACAGGCGCTGGCCGACGCGGTGCACGAGAAGCAGTGGTGCCACGTCACCCGCACCACCGAGGACCCGCAGACCGGCGAGCAGTGGCTCGACACCTTCGAGGGCGCCGGACTCGACGGCGTGATCGCCAAACGGCTCGACGGTCAGTACCTGCCCGGCAAGCGGGAGATGGTCAAGGTCAAACACGCCCGTGACGCAGACTGTGTCGCAATGGGGTACCGCATCCACAAGAGTGGCGAAGGCGTCGGATCGGTGCTGCTGGGCCTGTACCGTGACGACGGAGAACTGCAGATGGTCGGCGGCGCAGCGTCGTTCAGCACCAAGGACCGCATCCGGATGCTGGCCGAGCTGGAACCACTGCGGGAAGGCGACGACGTGCGCGAGGGCGATCCGAGCCGGTGGAACTCCGCCGCCGACAAGCGCTGGATCCCGGTCCGGCCGGAGCGGGTGTGCGAGGTGCACTACGACCAGATGGAAGGCAACGGCGAGGCCGGCCAACGATTCCGGCACGCGGTGAAGTTCGTCCGCTGGCGGCCCGACCGCGACCCGCGCAGCTGCACCTTCGACCAGCTCGACGCGCCGCTCACCTACGACCTCTACGACGTACTGGAGTCCTGATGCCCACTCCCGCAGAGGAAGTCGACGTCGACGGTGTCAAGGTCCGGCTGACCAACCGCGACAAGCCGTATTTCCCGAAGCTCGGATCGAAGGGCACCAAGGGCACGCTGTTCGACTACTACCGTGCGGTCGCCGGCCCGATGGTCGCCGTCCTCCGGGACCGGCCGACACACCTGCAGAGATTTCCCGACGGCATCGACGGCGAGGAGATCTATCAGAAGCGGGTGCCGCAGAAGCATCCCGACTATCTCGAGACGTGCACCGTCACCTTCCCGTCGGGCCGCACGGCAGACGCGCTGAAGGTCACCCACCCGTCGGCCATCGCCTGGGCCGCGCAGATGGGCACCGTCACCCTGCACCCGTGGCAGGTGCGCTGTCCCGACACCGAGCACCCCGACGAACTGCGCATCGACCTCGATCCACAGCCGGGCACCGGCTTCAAGGAGGCCAGCGCGATCGCCGTCGGCGTCCTCAAACCGCTGCTCGACGAACTCGGCCTCGCCGCCTACCCCAAGACCTCCGGCGGCCGCGGCGTGCACATCTTCCTGCGCATCGAGAACAACTGGGACTTCGTCGCCGTCCGTCGCGCCGGCATCGCGCTGGCGCGCGAGGTGGAGCGACGCGCACCCGACGACGTCACCACGTCCTGGTGGAAGGAAGACCGCGGCGAGCGGGTGTTCATCGACTACAACCAGAACGCGCGCGACCGGACATTCGCCTCGGCGTACTCGGCGCGCAAGACCCCCATCGCCACCGTCTCGACGCCGTTGACGTGGGACGAGCTGGCCGACGCCGATCCCGACGACTACACGATCGCCACGGTGCCCGACTTCGTGGCGGGCCGGCCCGACCCGTGGGCGGGCATCGACGACACGGCGCACTCACTGCAGAAGCTCCTCGACATGGTGGCCGCCGACGAGGACCGCGGCCTCGGTGACCTGCCCTACCCGCCGAGCTACCCGAAGATGCCGGGAGAACCGCCACGCGTGCAGCCGAGCAAGAAGGTCGCCGCGAACTGGGACGAAAACGGCAACCGGGTGACCGAGTGACGGCCCGCCGATGGGACTGAGCGCTTGGGCCGACACCATCCGCAAGGGCGCGGCGGGCGCCGCGCTGGTCGCCATCGTGGTGGGCGGCGTCGGGGTCGGAACCTACCTCCTGTTCGCCTCCGATGACCTGGCCGATGCCCCCGCCGCGCCGCGGACCCCGATCGCATCGGTCGCCCCGCCGGTACCCGCGGCCAACGAGTTCACGGTCGGCGTCACGGTGACCGGGCAGAATTGCGCGCGGCCCGGCGAGTGCGTCTACACCTACACGATCGAACCGAAGTACGTCGGCATGCGCCCGCTGCCCGAGGAGGAATTGCAGGTGCGCTACCGGGTGAGCGGTGGGCGCGATCCCCAGGACGGCACCTTCACCGTGCACGGCAACGAGGCGCGGTACATGAAGGACGTCACGGTGGCCGGACCGGCCGGGGCGACGCTGACGGCCGCGGTCCTCGAAGTGGTGAAGAGCCCGATGTACGGACCCACCGTCGGCACTCCGCCGACATCAGGGGTGAGGTAGCGCACTACCCTGTACGGTTCCGCCCGGTGCGCACAGGCTCACAGCGTGGACAAACTGGACAGGTTGCGCACGGTCATCGGGCAGCTGGCCCCCGACGACACACCGGAGACGTTCCACGAGGGCGTCACACCGAATCTGGCCGGCACACTGAGCGATCCGAGGGGCGCGGACGCCGTCGACCGGCTGGCGCACCGCCAGGAGCTGGGGCCCGACGGCGAGTTCGCCCTCGAGGCGATCGTGCTGCCCGAACTACGGCCGGCCATCGACGTCGTCGACGGGGACTTCACCATCGAGGACCCGCTCTGGCAGCACCTCGACACCGATCCTGCGCTGCACGCGGCGATCAGGTCGACCCTGTCGTCGATCGGGCGGGTCGACCTGCCCGGCCACCCGTCGCTGCCCTACGGCGGCACCGCCTTCGTCGCGGGCGAGGGCCTACTGATGACGAATCGCCATGTGGCGGAGCTGTTCACGTCCGGTCTCGGAATTCGCGACCTGCGCTTCCTGCCGGGCATGAGCCCGGACGTCGACTTCGCTCACGAGGCGGGCAGCGACGCGTCGATCGTGCTCGACATCCTCGGCGTCGCGATGATCCACCCCTACTGGGACATGGCGCTGCTGCGGGTCGACGGGCTGGCCGGGCGACATCCGGTGCTGCAGCTGTCACTCGACGACCCGGCCGACCTCGTCGACCGGGAGATCGCCTGCGTCGGCTATCCGGCGTTCGACCCACGCAACGACGCGGCGGTGCAGCACAAGGTGTTCCGCGGTGTGTACAACGTCAAGCGACTGCAGCCGGGGAAGATCAGGGGCCGCGCGCCGACCACCAGCTTCGGCAAGCGTGTCGACGTCGGCACCCACGACAGCTCGACGCTCGGCGGCAACTCCGGTTCGGCGGTCATCGACGTGCGCACCGGTCACGTGCTGGCACTGCATTTCGCCGGCGTCTACCTCAAGGAGAACTACGCGGTGCCGGCCTGCGACCTCGCCGATGACCGGCGGGTGGTGGACAGCGGGGTGTCCTTCGCAGGCCGGCCCGCGCCCGCCGCCGGTGAGTGGGACACCTGGTGGCAGCAGACCGGCGCCGAGGCGCCCGCGCCGGCGCGGACCGCCGTGCCCGAACAGCTGACCGTCCGCTACGACATCCCCATCGAGGTCACGGTGCGGATCGCCGGCGCGCCGGTGACCGTGTCCGCCCCAGCTCCCACCGACCCCGTCGCCACCGAGGCGATGGTGGCACCACACCACGACACCGACTACAGCAACCGAACCGGTTACGACAGCGCGTTTCTCGACGGTCTCGAGCTGCCGCCGCCCGCAGCCACCGATCCCACAACGGTCGTCACGATGCAGGACGGCACGCCCTACATCCCCTACCACCACTTCTCGATCGTGATGGACAAGCGCCGCAGGCTGGCCGCGTTGACCGCGTGCAACGCCGACTTCTCGCCTGCCGCCAAGGAACCCGAGCCGGGGGACTACTCCCGCAAGGGGCTCTCGGGGTTGGGCCGCAACGACATCGAGTTGTGGTTCGTCGACCCGCGGGTGCCCGCGGAATTCCAGCTCACGGACCGGTTCTTCACCAAGGACCGCGGTGCATTCGACCGCGGGCACGTGGTGCGGCGCGAGGACGCCGCATGGGGCTCGAGCTACCAGGGGGTGCGCGACGCCAACGGCGACACCTTCCACATCACCAACTGCACACCGCAGGTCGCGGGGTTCAACCAGGCCAGGGCGAAGAACTGGGGCGCACTGGAGAACCTGATCGCCAAGCAGGCGGGCACCGGCCGGGTATCGGTGTTCGCCGGTCCGGTGCTCGCCGCCGACGACCCCGTCTTCCTCGGAGAAGGCCCGAACGGTCCGGTGCGCGTGCAGATCCCGGTGCGGTACTGGAAGGTGGTCGCCGCGGCCACCGACGGGAAACTGACCGCGTACGCCTTCCTCCTCGAGCAGGACCTGTCGAATGTCCCACTCGAACTGGCGATCCCGGACGTGTGGCTCGAGCTGATGGTCCCGGTGAAGAGCCTCGAGCGCGAACTCGTCGGCGTCAGCTTCCCGGCCCAACTCAAGAAGGCCGACCAGTCGGGCACCGCCCGCGGTGCTGCGCTGCGGGCGGCGACCGGAATCGAGCTGGCCGGGCCGGGCTGAGACCGATCAGGCCGTCGGCACCACCCCGCGCGGCAGATTCAGCGGCAGGTCGTTGTAGGTGGCGATGCCCGGCGCCGCGGCGACGACCGCCGCGATCGCGTGGATCGGCGGCATCGCGGTCATGATGTGGCCCAGCACGAAGAAGTCCTCGATCGACTTCGCGTTCTCGATCATGTCCTGCGGCGGCATGAATCCCACCTGCATGTTGACCGTGGGCCTGCCCTCGATGGTGATCTTCCAGCCGTCCGCGTCGAGCTGCCAATCGGGTTCGAGGGTCTGACCCTTCTTCCACCGGACGTTGATGTCCACGACGGTCCTGCCGCCGGCGATGCCCCGCCAGCTGGCAGCGACACCCGCCACGTGACCGGCCGGGATGGTCCACGATGCCATCACCAGATCCTCGGTGGTCTGCGCGTATTCGGGCACGCACGTGATCTCGTCCAGCTCGACGCCGATCGCGTCGGCGACCAGTTGCACCGCCTCGGCGAACACCGCGGTGCCGTCGGCGGCCATCGGCTGCAGGTTCGGATCGTCGATCGCGGTGCCGAAGCCGGTGGGGCGCTCGGTGTCCGGGGAGTCGTAGAGCGTGGTGTCGGCGGACTCGGCGATGATGATCTTGTCGACCCGGTCGCAGGCGGTGGCCGCCACGATCGCGAGCAGTTCGGCGAAGCCGGGGCTGACGCCGGAACCGAACAGCGTCGAACCGCCCTTCTGGCAGGCTGCTTCGAGCTTGTCGCGGCCGTCGCCGAGGTTGCGTCCGGTGATGAACGACGCGGAGGCCACCACGTTGACACCGGCCTCGAGGATGCCCGCGAGCTCGTCGACGTCGATCCACATCGGGTTGTACACCACGACGTCCGGCTTGAGCGCGAGCAGTTCCCCGACGTCGTTGGTGGCCGTGACGCCGAGCGGTTCGATCCCGCAGAGCTCACCGACGTCGCGGCCGGCCTTGTCCGCCGACCACGCGTAGCAGCCGACGAGTTCGAGGTGCGGGTTGCGTGCGATCGCGGCGACCGAACTCTTCCCGACGTTTCCAGTCGTCCACTGGACGACGCGATAGGTGTTGGGCACTCGCTCAGATTAGGGCGCACAGGCGCGTTTTGCGGCGTTTTTTACCGACCGGCGAAAAATAGTACGTAGGCTGCCGGTGTGAGCAGCGACGTCGACGACCCGGCGGACGCGCCCCGGCCACGCGGCCGCCCGGCCCGCCTCGACCGCGAGCAGATCGTCGCGGCCGCGCGGACGGCGGGCCGTGGGCTGACCATGCAGGGGGTGGCCGACGCGCTCGGGGTCAGCCGCAAGGCGCTGCATTACTACGTCGGCGACCGGCAGGGCCTGCTGACCCTTGTGGTGCTCGACCGGTTCGAGTCGGAGCTGCGCCGTGTGGAGCTGCCCGAGGACGGCGACTGGCGCGTGGTGCTGCGGTCGTATGCGTTCGCGTTCCGGGACGGCTTGATCCAGGTCGGCGTCCAGATGAGCAGCGCGGTCGACCACTCGCCGTTCTACGGCGTCGGTGCCACCGCCGTGCTCGCGCTGGCCGAACGCGTGCTCGACGCGATGCTGACCGCCGGGTTCGGCGTCGACGACGCGCGCCGGGGCGTCACCGCCGTGGCCAACATCGCTCAGGCGGCCGCACAGGAGGCCGCCCAGACGTCGGTGCACGACCGGCACGAGGCGCAGACCCGCGCGGCGCTGCTGAGCGCGGCGGACACGGACTACCCGGCACTGCGCAGGGTGCTGGCCACGGCGTCGGCATCCGACGACGGCCAGTTCGAGTTCGAACTCGACCTGGCGATCGCCGGACTCGAGCGGCTGCTGGGTGAGGTCAGCCCGCGGTGAGGGTCGCCTTGCCGGTACGTTCCTGACCGCCGCGGTCGATCCAGGTCAGATCCACCACGTCGCCCGGGTAGTGCCGGTCCAGCACGAAGGTCAGCTCGGTCGCGGTGCCGATCGGGGTGCCGTCGATCGTGGTGAGCACATCACCGTCGAGCAGGCCGGTCTGTTCGGCCGGGCCGCCGCGCAGCACCTCCTGGATGATGACGCCGGGGCCGCTGCGCGGGGCGGTGCGCACTCCGACGCCAAGCAGCGACGGCGGGCCGATGTGGATGTCGGGGGCGGGCGCAAGCGTGCGGATCCGGTTGGCGATGCCGACCGCGTCGTTGATCGGGATCGCGAAACCCTTGCCGCCGGGCCCCAGCTGATAGTTCACCGACGCTGCGGTGGTGATGCCCACGACCTGCCCCGCGCCGTTGACCACCGGGCCACCGGAGTCACCGGCACGCACCGGCGCCGCGAACTCGATCAGCCCGTTCAGCTCGTCCGAGCTGCCGGTCAGTGCGTCCTCGGCCTCGACCGTGCGGCCGAATGCGGTGACCGTTCCGACCTCGCGGGTCAAGGGTGCGTCGCTGCCGTCGGCGTTACCGAGCGCCACCACCGGTTCGCCCGGCACCAGGGCCGACGAGTCGCCGATCGGCGCCGCGGGCAGCCCACCTGCGCCGAGGAGCTGAAGGACGGCGATGTCCTGGCCGCGGTTGTACCCGACGAGCTGGGCCGGGTAGGAACGGCCGGCCACGTCGGCACTGATCCGGTCGGCACCCTGGACCACGTGGTAGTTCGTCAGCACCTGACCGCCCGGGTCGAGGACGATGCCTGTCCCCGTTCCGAAGACGTTCTGGTAGTCGATCTCCGTGTTCAGCCGCACCACGGCGGGCTCCACCTGCGCGGACGCCGCAACCGGATCGGCAGGGGCGGCCATCGACGTACCGGCGAACGCGGGTGCGACCAGCGCCAGGACAGCGGCCAGCACGGTCAGGATCGTCAGCGGTCGTCGACGCAACGGGGGAACGGCCATGTGGTCCATAGTGGCGGTCAAATACCCAGGCTGTCGAAGAACCAACCGCGCCCACGGCGCGGACCCGGCGTTGTCAGACTTCGGTCAGTCCTCTACCGCGACGCCGCCGCGCAGCCGACGCCGACGGGTTCCCGACGGCCGCCGGTTGCGCAACCGGCCGCCGGAACCGGCGTCCTGGTCGCCGGCCGGCTGGTCGGATGCCTGGTCAGCGGCGCCTTCGAGGGTTTTCTCCTCGGCGTCGGAGTCCGTGAGTTCCGCGGCGGTGACCTCGGCCGGCTGATCGGCCTCCGGTTCCTCGGCCGTCTCGTCGGCGACGGTGTCGTCGGCGTCCGCGGCGTCTTCTGTGTCCTCGGTCTCAGCGGCCTCGGCGTCGGTGTCGTCGGCCTCGGTGGCGGTCTTCTTGCGGCCGCGCCTGCTGACCGAGGTCTTCTTCGGCTTCAGGGGTTTCGGCGGCGGCGGGGGCAGTTCGGCGACGAAGGCCAGGTGGAAGGTGAGGACGCCGAGCACGGCGATGGCGGCGGCCGCGCCGTAGATCCCGAACAGCCACGTCCCGGCCGAGTCGAGGTTCAGCCAGATCTCGCTGACGGCCGCGCCGATGATGAGCAGGCCGGCCAGCACGTGCAGCACTGTCGACCAGGCGCGCAGGCTCAACGCCAGCTGCGGCGTCTGGAACTCCGGGCGGCGGGTGCGCTGCAGTGTGAACACCACCGGGAGCGCGGCGAGGCCGATGAGCGCGCCCGCCACGATGCGCACCACGGTGCCCAGCGTGTGGGACGTCTCGCCCATCAGCTCGTACCAGCGTGGGAGCACGAAGAAGAAGTAGAGGATCGCAGCGATCACTGAGAACGATGCGTGCCACGTCACCGCGACCGACCGCCGCATACTCCTCCTCGAGTTCTCTGGTCACGGGGTGTGACCGGTTCGTTTGTGCCGGTCACACCCCGGGACCGAGTGCGGAGGATAGGGGATTTGAACCCCTGAGGGCTGTTAACCCAACCCGCGTTCCAGGCGAGCGCCATAGGCCACTAGGCGAATCCTCCGCGGGCCATGGTAGCCGACCGGGCTGGTGCTCCGGTTCCGGCGCGGGTATTACACTCAGGTCGGACCCCGCGCGGCGTCCATCCTGTGAACTCCCCCAGGGCCGGAAGGCAGCAAGGGTCAACGGGCTCTGGCGGGTGCGCGGGGTCCCCTTGGTTCTCGCTCGATGTCGGTGAAAGGCTCGCGGTGTCGTTCCAGTCCCTCGGCCGCGACGAACTGGCCGCCCAGCACGACCTGCAGCAGCGCAACTACGCCGAGCTGCAGGCCAAGAAGCTGCACCTGGACCTCACCCGCGGCAAGCCGTCTCCGGCCCAGCTCGACCTGTCCAACGAGTTGTTGAGCCTGCCCGCCGGGGACTACCGCGACGGGGACGGCACCGACACCCGCAACTACGGCGGCCTGCACGGGTTGCCCGAGCTGCGCGCCATCTTCGGCGAACTGCTCGGGATTCCGGTGCCCAACCTGATCGCGGGCAACAACGCCAGCCTCGAATTCATGCACGACGCGGTGGTGTTCTCACTGCTGCACGGCGGCGTCGACTCGCCGCGGCCCTGGAAGGACGAGCCGCAGGTCAAATTTCTCTGCCCCGCACCGGGCTATGACCGGCACTTCGCGATCACCGAGAGCCTGGGCATCGAGATGATCACCGTGCCGATGCGTGAGGACGGCCCCGACGTCGACCTCATCGAGGAGCTCGTCGCCGCCGACCCGGCGATCAAGGGCATGTGGTGCGTGCCGGTGTTCGCCAACCCCACCGGTGTCACGTACTCCTGGGAGACCGTCCGCCGGCTCGTTCAGATGCGCACGGCGGCAAGCGATTTCCGGTTGTTCTGGGACAACGCCTACGCGGTGCACACGCTCACCCGCGACTTCCTGCGGCAGGTCGACGTGCTGGGGCTGGCTGCCGCGGCGGGCAATCAGAACCGGCCGCTGGTGTTCGCCTCGACGTCGAAGATCACCTTCGCCGGCGCCGGGGTCAGCTTCTTCGGCGGCTCGCTGGGCAACATCGCCTGGTACCTGCAGTACGCGGGCAAGAAGTCGATCGGTCCCGACAAGGTCAACCAGCTGCGGCACCTGCGGTTCTTCGGCGACGCCGACGGCGTCCGGCTGCAGATGCAGCGCCACCAGGAGTTGCTGGCGCCGAAGTTCGCCCTGGTCGCCGAAATCCTCGAGGGTCGCCTCGGCGAATCGAAGATCGCGTCCTGGACCGATCCCAAGGGCGGCTACTTCGTCAGCCTCGACGTCTGGCCGGGCACCGCACGCCGCACGGTCGCGCTCGCCAAGGACGCGGGCATCGCCGTCACCGAGGCGGGCGCGTCGTTCCCGTATCGAAAAGATCCCGACGACAAGAACATTCGCATCGCGCCGACGTTTCCGGCGCTGCCGGATCTGCGTGAGGCGATCGACGGCCTGGCCACCTGTGCGCTGCTCGCGGCGACCGAGTCGATGCTCGCAACCTAGCGTGCACAGTCGTCACACCGCGTCGGTAGCCTGCTGAGCGTGGCGCTCTACCGCAAGTACCGACCGGCGACCTTCGCGGAGGTGGTGGGTCAGGAGCACGTCACCGAACCCCTGTCGACCGCGCTGTCCGCGGGCCGCATCAACCACGCCTACCTGTTCTCGGGTCCGCGCGGCTGCGGCAAGACCTCCTCGGCGCGCATCCTGGCCCGCTCGCTGAACTGCGTGCAGGGGCCGACGCCCACCCCGTGCGGCGTGTGCGACTCGTGTGTGGCGCTGGCGCCCAACGGACCCGGCAGCGTCGACGTGGTGGAGCTCGACGCGGCCAGCCACGGCGGCGTGGACGACACCCGCGAACTGCGTGACCGTGCCTTCTACGCCCCGGCGCACTCCCGGTATCGCATCTTCATCGTCGACGAAGCGCACATGGTCACCACCGCGGGCTTCAACGCGCTGCTCAAGATCGTCGAGGAGCCACCGGACCACCTGATCTTCGTGTTCGCGACCACCGAACCGGAGAAGGTGCTGCCCACCATCCGCTCGCGGACGCACCACTATCCCTTCCGGCTGCTCGCCCCGAAGACGATGCGGACGCTGCTCGAACGGATCTGCGGCCAGGAGGGCGTGCAGGTCGACGATGTGGTCTATCCGCTGGTCATCCGCGCCGGCGGCGGTTCACCGCGCGACACGCTGTCGGTGCTCGACCAGTTGCTCGCCGGGGCCGAGGGCAACCACGTGCAGTACGCCCGGGCGCTCGCGCTGCTCGGCGCCACCGACGTCGCGCTCATCGACGACGCCGTCGACGCGCTGGCCGCCGGTGACGCCGCCGCGCTGTTCGGCGCCGTCGAGGCCGTGATCGACGCCGGCCACGACCCGCGCCGGTTCGCCACCGACCTGCTGGAACGCTTCCGCGACCTGATCGTGCTGCAGGCGGTGCCCGACGCCGCCGCCCGCGGGGTGGTCGACGCGCCCGGCGACGTGCTGGAGCGCATGCGGGAGCAGGCCGAACGGCTGGGCACCGCGACGCTGACCCGGTTCGCCGAGGTGGTGCACGCCGGCCTCGGTGAGATGCGCGGTGCGACGGCGCCCCGGCTGCTGCTCGAGGTGGTGTGCGCGCGGCTGCTGCTGCCGTCGGCGAGCGACACCGAGTCGGCGCTGCTGCAGCGGGTGGAGCGCATTGAGATGCGGCTGGACATGTCGATCCCGGCGGGGGAGGCGGCACCCGCAGCGGCGAGTGCCGCGGCCCCGGCGCCGTCGCGACAGTTCGCCCGCAGGAGTGCGGCGCCGCCCGCGGCCACACCCGCGCCCGCGCCCGCGCCGACCCCCGCGCCCACGCCGGTGCCCGAGCCGGAGCCCAAGCCCAAGCCCGAGCCCAAGCCCGAGCCGGTGTCGTTGCCCAAGCCCCCGCCGGAGGCTCCGCCCGCGTCACCCCCGCCGCTGCGGCCGCCCGCTGACCCGGTGGTCGAGGCGCCGCCGGTGGCGGTGCCCGGCGAACCGAACGCCGCCGCGGTCCGGTCGATGTGGCCGACCGTCCGGGAGAAGGTCCGCCAGCGCAGCCGCACCATCGACGTGATGCTGGCCGGCGCCATCGTGCGGACCATCGAGAAGGACACCCTGGTGCTCACCCACGAGTCGGCCCCGCTGGCGAAACGGCTTGTCGAGCAACGCAATTCCGACGTCATCCGCGACGCGCTCAAGGATGCGCTGGGGGTGGACTGGAAGATCCGATGCGAGGTGGGGGCGCCGTCGGAGGCTCCCGCGGCCGTGTCCGCGTCGGGTCAGATCGCCGCGACCGATCCGGTCAAGGCGGCGCAGCGCGAAGAGGACGACATGCTGTCCGAGGCGGTGCACGAAGAAGCCGGGCCGCGTCGCGACCCCGAAGAGGCCGCCCTGGAACTGCTGCAGAGCGAGCTGGGCGCCCGCCGCATCGACGGGGCGTGAAGCCGAGCCCCTACGCGCTCCACCACGGGCGCAGCGGCAGCCCGCCGTCGCCACCGGCGTTGTCGAGCTTCACCGCGAGCACCTGGTGCAGCTGAACGACATTGGTCTCGAAGCCCAGCCGTGAGCCGGCCATGTACAGCCCCCACACCTTGGCCGTCCCGAGTCCGACCTCCGCGACCGCCTCGTCCCAGTGCTCCACCAGGTTGCGGCACCAGTCGCGCAGGGTGAGCGCGTAGTGGTGCCGCAGGTTCTCCTCGTGCACCACCTCCAGCCCGACGTCCTGGGCCTCGGTGATGATGCGGCCCGAGCCGGTGAGCTCGCCGTCGGGGAACACGTAGCGGTCGATGAACCCGCCCGCGGTCGCGCCGCTGCGGTTGTCGGGCCGGGTGATGCAGTGGTTGAGCAGCAGGCCCCCGGTCCGCAACTTCGTCTGCAGGAAGCGGAAGTACGCCGGGTAGTTCTGCACCCCGATGTGCTCGGTCAGCCCGATCGACGACACCGCGTCGAAGCCGCTCTCCCGGACGTCGCGGTAGTCCCCGTGCCGGACCTCGGCCAGGTCGGTCAGGCCCTCTTCGGCGATCGCCTTCTGCGCCCAGGTGGCCTGTTCCTTGGACAGCGTCACCCCGATGGTCTTCACGCCGTGGCGGGCCGCATAGCGCACCATGCCGCCCCAGCCGCAGCCGACGTCGAGCAGCCGGTCGCCCTCGCGCAGCCCCAGCTTCTCGAACACCAGCCGGTACTTGTTGTCCTGTGCCTCCTCCAGCGACGTGTCGGCGTCGGTGTAGCAGGCGCACGTGTAGGTCATCGACGGCCCGAGCACCCACTCGTAGAAGGTGTTGGAGACGTCGTAGTGGTGGTGGATGGCCTCGGCGTCGCGGTGCTTGCTGTGCCGCAGCCCCTCCGCGATCCGCCGCCAGCGCGGCAGCGCCTCCTGCGGCGGCGGGGAGATCGGCTTGAGGTGTTCGATGCCGATCGAGCGGACGATCTGGGCCAGCACCCGCGCGGGCGGCCGCTTGAAGTCCATCTTCTCGGCCAGCGCCTTGAGCAGGTCGTACGGGTCACCCGGGTGCACACCGAGCATGTCGAGGTCGCCGGCGATGTAAGCGCGGGCGAGGCCAAGATCTCCCGGCGCCGTCGCCAGGTACGTCGTGCCGCGCGGTGTCTTGAGATCCAGCCCGAGCGCGGCGTCCGACGGTCCGGCCACACTGCCGTCGTAGGCGCTGAACTTCAGCGGCAGATGTCCCGCCGCGAAGATCTCCAGCACCTCGGCCAGCGTGAGCTTCCGCTCGGGTGCCTGATTCTTGAATGTGGTCATCGTCTTTCCACCGCCTTCGCATACAGATCCAGTAGACGTGAATCCGGGTCGTAGGTCTTCTTGACCGTTTTGTACGTTTCGCCGCCGTAGAGGTCGTCGAACTCCTCAGGCGTGTAGTAGGCGTCGGAGTACAGGGACTTGTGCCCGTCGAGTTCGCTCACTTTCCGTTCGATGAGTCTGTTGGTGTACCCATCCTCGGGCCCGACGGGCACCGAGGACCAGAAACCGACATTTACGTAGGTGTGGTGCGCCTGGATCGGATAGAGCGGCCATCCTCCCTCGTCACGCAGCCGCAGCGGGCACAGCCACACCGGCTCGATCGGGACGTTGTCGAGGAACCACCGCAGGAACTCGGCGGTGCGACCGATCGGCACCTCGATGTCCTGCACCACCCGCTCGCGGGGCGGCCTGCCGTTGCGCTTCTCGATGCGGTCGGCGATGTCGAAGCGCTGATCGTAGCCGATCAGCTTCCAGTAGAAGCTGCTGCGCCGGAACAGTCGCGGCCACAGCCTGCGGACACGCGGATTCTGCGCGCCGAATGCGCGCGAACACCAGAACCAGTCGGTGTCCCACCGCCACAGGTAGTCGTGGATGGTCAGCCGGTCGTGCTTCTCACCGGCCGGGTGCTGGATCGAGCGGTAGTAGATGTCCTGGCCGGTGTAGTCACTGACCGGTCCGGGGGTGCCGGTCCGCACGCCGACGCACAGATAACCCTCGTCGGCGCTGAACACCACGCCGTCGAGGTAGTCGACGGGGTCGCCGTCCAGCGCGCCGGTCTCGACGATGCGGTCCATCGCCGCGACGAGGTCGTCGAGCGAGTCGAAGCGCAGATGGCGCAGTGCGACGAACGGCTTGACCGGTTCGAGCTCGATCTTCAGCCGGACCGTGTAACCCAGCGTGCCGTAGGAGTTGGGGAACGTCCGGAACAGGTCGCCGTGCTGGTCGGGCGTCGCGGTCAGCACCTCGCCGGTGCCGGTCAGGATGTCCATCTCGAGCACCGACTCGTGCGGCAGGCCGTTGCGGAACGACGCCGACTCGATGCCGAGCCCCGTCACCGCGCCACCGAGGGTGATGGTCTTGAGTTGCGGCACCACCAGCGGCGACAGCCCGTACGGCAGCGTGGCGGCGACCAGGTTCTCGTACGTGCACATGCCTGCCACGTCCGCGGTGCGGCGGTCGGGGTCGACGGCGATGACACCGGTGAGGCCCGACGTGTCGAGACCCTTGGCGGTGCTCTCGGCGCGCTTGCGGAAGAGGTTCGACGTGGGCTTGGCCAGCCGGACGGTGGCCGACGGCGGGATGGCTCGGTAACTGGCGAGAAGACGCTCTACACCGGCAGCGTGGGCGGCCTGTGCGTCGTTTGGGGCAACAGACACGCATATACGCTAGACCGCGGCCGCAGTCGATGCGACCGCGCCGGGCCGGGGCGACCCGCCGTTCTTTCACACGACGAGGAGATTTCACCGATGGGACAGGTCAGCGCGTCGAGCACGATCTTGATCAACGCCGACCAGGCGGCAGTGCTTCGTGCGGTCGCCGACTACCAGAACGTGCGCCCCAAAATCCTCTCCGACCACTACAGCGCCTACCGGGTGCTCGAGGGCGGGCAGGGCGCGGGCACCGTCGTGACCTGGAAGTTGCAGGCCACCAAGTCGCGGGTGCGCGAGGTCAAGGCCGCCGTCGACGTGGCCGGTCACACCGTCATCGAGAAGGACGCCAACTCGACGCTGGTGACCAACTGGACCGTCGCCCCCGCGGGCCCCGGGTCGTCGGTCACGGTGAAGACCTCGTGGACCGGCGCAGGCGGCGTCAAGGGATTCTTCGAGAAGACGTTCGCACCGCTCGGGCTGAAGAAAATCCAGGCCGAGGTGCTGGAGAACCTGAAGAAGCAGGTCGAGACGGGCGTCTGAGCGCGCCTAGGCGACCCGCTGGGCGCCCAGGAAGCCGGCGACACCCCGCACGACGGCGTCGGCGTACTTCTGCCGGCCCTCTGGGCTCTTCATCAGCGCGGAGTCGGCCGGGTTCTTCATGTTGCCCAGCTCGACCAGGATGGACGGGTACTGCGCCAGGTTGAGCCCGGCGATGTCGGAGCGCGGGTTCAGTCCGCCGCTGCCGATGTAGGTGGACGGCGGAATGCCAGAACCGGCCAGCTGGTCGCGCATCACCTGGGCGAACTGCACCGCCGGCCCGGACTGAGCCGCGTTCAGCGGCGGCGACGAGTACAGCACGTGGAAACCGCGTCCGGTGGGCGGCCCGCCGTCGACGTGGATCGACACGATCGCGTTCGGTTTGAGCGCGTTGGCCATCGCGGCGCGTTCGTCGACGCACGGGCCGAGGCCGGTGTCGTCGCCGCGTGACATCGCCGTCCGCACGCCCAGCGCGCTGAGCGCCTGGCGGACCCGCAGGGTGACCTCCCAGGTGAACGAGTGCTCGGCGTAGCCGTCCTCGGTCGACGTGCCGCTGGCCTGGCAGTCCTTGGTGCCGCCGCGGCCGGTCGGAACCTGACGGCTGATCGAGCCGTCGTTGGAGCCGTTGTGGCCGGGATCGAGGAAGACGATCATGCCGGCGATGTTGGCGGGCACGGCGGAGGCGGGTGCGGCGAGGACGGACGCGGCGATCAGCAGGGTGACGGCGAGGGCGGCGCCCGATCTCAGGCCCGTCCGAAGGCCGACACGCAGGGTGGCAGGCACGGGCGCCACCGTAGCCGCCATGCCGACTAGGCTTGAAGTCCAAACCGCCTCTTCCGGGCGAGAGCAACCAAGTCGAGACCTGCCCGCGATCAAGCCGACGCACCCGACTCAGCAGAGGGGACCAGAGATGCAACCCGGTGGCCAGCCCGACATGTCGGCGCTACTCGCGCAGGCGCAGCAGGTTCAGCAGCAGCTGATGGAGGCCCAGGAGGCGCTGGCCAACGCCGAGGTGCAGGGCCAGGCCGGCGGCGGCCTCGTGCAGGTCACCATGAAGGGCAGCGGCGAGGTGATCTCGGTGGCGATCGACCCCAAGGTCGTCGACCCCGACGATGTCGAGACGCTGCAGGACCTCGTGGTGGGCGCCATCGGCGACGCCGCCAAGCAGGTCACCATCCTGGCCCACGACCGGCTCGGGCCGCTCGCGGGCGGGATGGGCAACCTGGGGATCCCGGGGCTCTAGCTTGTTCGAGGGCCCGGTCCAGGATCTGATCGACGAGCTGGGCAAGCTGCCCGGTATCGGGCCGAAGAGTGCGCAGCGCATCGCCTTCCACCTGTTGTCGGTCGAACCGCCCGACATCGACCGGCTGACCGCGGTGCTGAACCGGGTGCGCGACGGCGTGAAGTTCTGCGCGGTGTGCGGCAACGTCTCCGACGACGACCGCTGCCGCATCTGCAACGACCCGCGCCGCGACGCGTCGCTGGTCTGCGTCGTCGAGGAACCCAAGGACGTCCAGGCCGTCGAACGCACCCGTGAGTTCCGCGGCCGCTATCACGTGCTGGGCGGCGCGCTCGACCCACTGTCGGGCGTCGGACCCGAGCAACTGCGGATCCGCGAACTGCTCAACCGCATCGGCGAGCGGGTCGACGGCGTCGACGTCGCCGAGGTGATCATCGCCACCGACCCGAACACCGAGGGCGAGGCGACCGCCACATACCTGGTGCGGATGCTGCGGGACATCCCCGGGCTGACGGTCACCCGCATCGCGTCCGGGCTGCCGATGGGCGGCGACCTCGAGTTCGCCGACGAGCTCACCCTGGGCCGGGCGCTGACCGGCCGCCGCGCGATGGCCTGACTTGTCGGTGCCCCCGGGCACCATGGGCGCCATGACGGAGATCTTCCTCGGCGGTGAGGCGCTGGCCGCCGGCCACGCCACCCGGCAGTCGCTGCGCACCCGCTATCGCACCGTCCACCGCGGCGTGTACGTGTCGCGGGACGCGACACTGACGCTGCGTGACCGTGCGGTCGCGGCCTGGCTGGCCTCCCGTCGCAAGGGCGTGGTGGCGGGCACGGCCGCCGCGGCGCTGCACGGCGCCGCATGGCTGGACGCCGACGCGCCGATCGAACTGCTCGGCGCGACGTGTCAGGCGCAGCCGGGGCTGGTGCCGCTCGCCGAGCGCTACGCCGACGACGAGGTGACCCTGCTCGCCGGGTTACCGGTCACCACCCGGGTGCGCACGGCGTTCGACATCGGGCGGCACATCGACCGCCGTGAGGCGCTCGCCCGGCTCGATGCGCTGATGTGGAGCGAGCCGTATCCCGTCCCGGAGGTCGACGCGCTGGCCGGCCGGTACCCCCGGGCGCAGGGGGTGCGGCGGCTGCGCGCACTGCTCCCGCTCGTCGACGGGGGCGCGGCGATGCCGCGCGAGAGCAGGGTCCGGCTATGGCTGATCGACGCGGGTTTCCCCCCGCCGGAGACGCAGATCGCCGTGGTGGAGAACGGCGAACCGATGGCGTTCCTCGACATGGGCTGGCCCGAGTGCAAGGTCGCGGTGGACTGCGGCGCCGACGTCGCGCAGCTGCGGATGCTGCACGCTCTGGGCTGGGCCGTGGTGCCGGTCGCGAACGAGAACAGGCCCGTCGACTGGTTGGCGGCCGCCGAGGATGCGCTGGCGCGGCGCGGCTTCTTCGTCGAGACGCGCGCGGCCTAGGCGCGGCGCGGCGCGGCCAGGCGTTCGCGCCGCAACTGCTCGACCTCGTCGAGCGGCAGCGGCGGCAGGTCGCCGACCACGCGGGAGAGCAACAGGTCGGCGAGTTCGGGGTTGCGGGCCAGGCAGGGCCCGTGCAGGTAGGTGGCGACCACGCTGCCCTGCACCGCCCCGTCGAAGCCGTCGCCGTCGCGGTTGCCCGCACCCTTCTCGACGCGGGCCAGCGGCTGCGCCTCGGCACCGAGAACCGTTCCGCCGCGGTGGTTCTCGAACCCCGTCAACCGCTGCGACAAGCCGGGCAGCAGCGGCTGGGACACCACCTCGCCGATCGTGCGGGCCTGCTGCGGCGAGGTGGTGACGTCGAGCATGCCGACGCCGTCCACCCGCTCGCCCGACGACGTCTCGTACCAGTGACCGAGCACCTGGATGGCCGCGCAGATCGCCAGCACCGGCGCCCCGCGTGCCGCCGCCTGCTGCAGGCCGGGATGGCGGATCAGGTGCCGGGTGGCCAACCGCTGCGCGTAGTCCTCGGCGCCGCCGAGCGTGTAGAGGTCCAGCTGTGCGGGTACCGGGTCGGCCAGGGTGACCTCGACGACCTCGGCATCGATACCCCTGCGCCGCAACCGTTCTCGCAACACCACGGCGTTGCCGCCGTCGCCGTAGGTGCCCATCACGTCGGGCAGCACCAGCCCGATCCGCACGGTCGACTCAGGCACGGGCATCCTCGGGCAGGCGCGCCAGCACGCGGTTGAGTTGCAGGAAGGCCGTGTAGTTCGCGATCACCTCGACGTGCCCCGGCGGGCACGAGGCAATCGCCTTGACGGTGTCGTGCACCAGGGTGTGGCCGACCCCCGCATAGCCCAGCCGCACCGCCAGATCGGTGCCACGTTCACCGGCGGCCACCACCTGGGTGTCCTCGAAGTGCTCGAAGCGCACGTCCCACAGCCACGACAGGTCCTCGCCGTCGGGCACCTGGCCGTTGACCGAGATCACCACGCCCGCACCGTGTTTGTCGACCATCGACAGCGCCTCCTGCCAGCCGGCCGGGTTCTTGGCCAGCAGCACGCGTGCGGTGTGCTCGCCCAGGCGCACCGTGCGATAGCGGCCCGCCACCTCGTCGACCTGCGACGCCGCCGCCACCGCTGCCGCGGGATCGGCGCCCAGTGCGACCGCCGCAGCCACCGCGTGAACGGCGTTGCCACGGTTGACCATTCCCGGCAGGGCCAGCGACATCGGCAGCGTGAGCCCGTCGGGTCCGTGAATGTGCGTGTCGTCGAACCACCACTGCGGCTCCGGCCGCTTGAAATCGGTGCCCGTCGAGTACCAGTGGGCGCCGTCGCGGACGATGACCTCGCCGGAGCGCGGGCACGACACCGAGTCGTTAGTCCAGCTGCCGCCCGCGGCCACCCACACCACGTTCGGGCAGTCGTAGGCCGCCGACGTCATCAGCACGTCGTCGCAGTTGGCCACCACCACCGTGGACGGGTGCCGGGCCAGCCCGGCGCGCAGCGTCCGCTCGATGTGGTTGATCTCGCCGACCCGGTCGAGCTGGTCACGCGACAGGTTCAGCAGCACGATCACCGCCGGATCCACCGCGTCGGCCACGTGCGGCACGTGCATCTCGTCGACCTCGAGCGCGGCGAGCGTGGCGTCCCGGGCCGCGGCCAACGCCGCGACCAGTCCGGCGTCCATGTTGGCGCCCTCGGCGTTGGTCGCCACCGGGCCGAGCGTGCCGAGGGCTGCGGCGGTCATCCGGGTGGTGGTCGACTTGCCGTTGGTGCCGGTGATGACGACGCTGCGCCTGGCCTGCCCGAGCTGGCGCAGGATCGAGCGGTCCAGGGTCATCGCGACCAGGCCGCCGATCATCGCCCCCGCGCCGCGACCGGTGACCCGCGACGCCCAGCGCGCCGCCGATCCCGCGCCGAGCGCCATTCGTCCGCGAGTGGTGACCATCCCCGGCATTTTAGGTGTCCGACACGCTGAGCCGCCGGGCGAGGGATGTCCGACCCCCGTGCCATCCTGACCAGGTGAGTCAAACCTGGGGCCGGCCCGCGGTGGAGGACGGATCAGGCTGGGCCGTCGTCGACGTGGAGACCTCGGGATTCCAGCCCGGGCAGGCCCGCATCGTCAGCATCGCCGCCCTCGCGGTCGGGGACGACGGCAACGTCGAGCGCAGCGTCGCGACACTGCTGAACCCGGGCGTCGACCCCGGCCCCACACACGTGCACGGCCTCACCGCCGAGATGCTCGAGGGACAGCCGAGCTTCGGTGACGTGGTCGACGACGTGCGCGCCGTCCTCGCGGGCCGCACGCTGGTCGCGCACAACGTCGCCTTCGACTACTCGTTCCTGTCCGCGGAGGCCGAGCTCGTCGGCGCCGAGCTGCCGGTGGACACCGTGATGTGCACCGTCGAGCTGGCCCGCCGGCTCGAACTCGGCACCGAGAACCTGCGCCTGGAGACGCTGGCCGCGCACTGGGGTGTGCCGCAGCTGCGGCCGCATGACGCCCTCGACGACGCGCAGGTGCTGGCCCAGATCCTCAAGCCGACCCTGGCGCGGGCCCGCGAGCGGCGGGCATGGCTGCCGGTGCGCCCGGCCACCCGGCGGCGCTGGCCCAACGGCCAGGTCACCCACGACGAGCTGCGGCCGCTGAAGATGCTCGCGTCGCGGCTGCCGTGCCCGTACGCCAACCCGGGCCGGTTCGTCGCCGGCCGGCCGCTGGTGCAGGGCATGCGGGTCGGACTGTCGGCCGAGGTGAAGCGCACCCATGAGGAACTGATCGAACGGATCGTGCACGCCGGCCTGTCCTACTCCGAGGCCGTCGACCTGGAAACCTCTCTGGTGATCTGCAACGAGGCCGAACCCGAACAGGGCAAGGGCTACCACGCCCGCGACCTCGGCGTCCCACTCGTCACCGACACCGAGTTCATGCGCTGCCTCGACGCGGTGGTCGGCGGCACCGGCATCGAGGAGTTCGCCGCCGCCACGCCGACCGGCGAGCAGTTCGCTCTATTCTGATCACGCCGCGGCGTTGCGGCTGCGCCACTCCCGTGGCGAGGCCCCGTGCACCCGGCGGAACGCCCTGCTGAAGTAGGCCGCGTCCGCCATCCCGACCCTGCGGCCGACCTCCTGCACCGGCAGCTTTGTGCCCGCGAGCAGCGTGCGCGCCTCGGTCATCCGGCGGTCGAGGATCCAGTCCTGCACGGTGCGCCCGGTGCGGCGGCGCACGACCGTGGTGAGGTGCCCGGCGGTCAGATTCAGCTCGCGCGCCACGTCACGCAGCGACAGCGGCTCGCCGATGTGCCGCTCGATCACCGCGAACACGTCGGCCAGCAGTGGCTCGCCGCTGCGCCGCAGGTCGCCGACCACGTCGTCGGCCAGGCGGGCGACGTCGATCAGCAGCAGGGTCAACTCGGCCAGCGCCGCCTGCCGGTATCCGGGCTGCCTGACGTTCAGCTCGGATTCGATCGACGCGATGGCGGCGTCCCAGCGCGGCCTGCGAGCGGCGGGGACGTGTAATCGCATGATCCCGCCGCGCTGGCCGTGCAGGAACGGGAACAGCAGGGGATGTGACCGCCAGGTCGGCCAGGGCGAGCCGGCGTCCTCACCGAGCGCCGATGCGTCGAAGAAGATCCCGACGCCGTCACCGTCGCGGTGCACCTGCAGCGGATCGATGGCGGCGCCGGCCGCCACGACATAGAGGGCGCCGGTGGCAGGGACGTACCAGAGCACCGGGAAGTCGTGGATGTGCCTGCCGCGCTCGACCATGTCGTCGTCGGTGATGCGGACCACCGACAGCGGCGGAGTGCTGTCGGCCGCCGCATAGGCGTACACGGGCACGCCGTCGCGGTGACGGATCAGGCGCGACGGCACGAAGACGAAGATAATCCAAGTTTCATCGATGATCGAGCAACACCGCTGAGCGGCCGGGGATAACGATGGTTCCATGACGAAAGATCGGTCAATCGACTACCTACCCGCCGCCGGACGCGACGCATTCCTGCCGGGGTACGACCTGCTCGCCCGGGTGCTCGGCATGCAGCCGGCCTACCGCGCGCTGATCGAGCAGGCCGGGCTCGCCGACGACCAGCAGGTCCTCGAGATCGGCTGTGGCACCGGCAACGTGGCCGTCAGCGCGAAGCGCTCACATCCCGGCGCGCAGTTCACCGGATCGGATCCCGACCCCCGTGCCCTCGACCGGGCCCGACGAAAGGCCAAAAGCCTGACCGGAATTCGCTTCGAACGGGCGTACGCGCAGCGGCTGCCGTACCCCGACGGCAGCTTCGACCGGGTGCTGTCGTCGATGATGCTGCACCATCTCGACGAGGACACCAAGACGCAGGCGGCCGCCGAGGCATTCCGCGTGCTGCGGCCCGGCGGCAGCCTCCACGTCGTCGACATCGACGGCCACGCCCACGGCCACACGCACGGCCACGGCCACACCATCCCTGACTTGCTGAGCACAGCCGGCTTCGACGTCGACGAGATGGGCACCCACCGGCTCCGGCTGTTCGGGCAGGTGACCCGGTACCGCGCCACCCGTCTCCAGGCCTGACCCGTTTACAGCACTACAAGTGTAGTGGTAGCCTCGCAGGTATGACCACTACACATGTAGTACACAAACCGACGCTTCTCGACGCCTTCCGCAGGCACGGCTACTTCTACCGGGAGGCGGCCATACTGACCATCGGGATGGGCGTCGTACTGCACCTGTTCCGGGTGGTGTTCGGCGACGAGCTGACGCTGCAGTACGTCCTGACCAGAACGACCGACATGGCGCTGCTCGTCCCGATGACCTGTGCCGCGGTGACCGGCGTCCTGGTGTGGCGCCGGGTCGAATTCGCCAACCGGGCGCACAAGGCGTTCTTCACCTGGGCGCTGGTCTATATCGTGCTGAGCGTGCCGCTGCACGTCTACGTCGGTGCCGTCAGGAACGACGTCGGCTTCTACCTGGCGTTCTTCCCGGTGTGGTTCAGCTACCTGCTGTTCCCCTTCTACGCCGCGATGCTGACCATGTTCTGGCGTCTGCGTGTCAGGAACTGATGCCCGCCAACCCCGAGCGACGGACTCAGATCCTCGACGCCGCGATCGCCATCCTGGCCGACACGGGCGTCGGGGGTCTGACGCATCGGCAGGTCGACACACGCAGCGGCGTCCCGGCGGGCACCACCTCGAACTACTTCCGGACCAGGCTCGCACTGCTCGAGGCGGTGACGGCGCACGTGGCCGACGCGCACTGGCAGCGGGTGGCCATGTTGCAGACGCTGGTCGGCCGGCAGGAGAGTCCCGACGGCGTCCCGGCACTGCTCACCCGGATGGTCACCGACCCCGACGAGCATGCCCGGCGGGTGAACGTCGCCCGGTTCGAACTGTTCCTCGAGGGCACCCGTCGCCCGGAACTGCAGCGGGCGCTCGCCGACATCCAGGCCGCCGCGCTGAAATCCGCGGGCCTCATCCTCGATGCGGCGGGACAACATCCGTCCGCCGAACAGGTGGGAGAACTCGCGCGACTGCTCAACGGTCTCGCGTTCAGCCACATGACCTTCACCGCCGAGCAGCCCGGCGCCCAGGATCCGGGCGGACTGATCGACCGGATCCTGCGCGCGGTCCTCGGCTAGCGTGCCGCCCGGTTGACGGCCGACACCACGGCTCGCAGCGACGCGGTGGTGATGGACGTCGCGATCCCGACGCCCCACACCGTCCTGCCACCGATCGACGCCTCGACGTATGCGGCGGCCTGGGCCTCCTCGCCCGCCGACAGGGCGTGCTCGGAGTAGTCCAGCACGGACACGTCGAAGCCGATGGCGCCCAGTGCGTCGACGAACGCGGCGAGCGGACCGTTGCCCGCGCCGACGATCTCGCGCTCCTCGCCGTCGACCTTCACCACCGCGACCATGGTGTCGGTGCCGCCGTCGACCTCGGACGCTTCCACCCGCTGGCGGATGCGCTCCAGCGGCCGGATCGGTGCCAGGTACTCCTCGGAGAAGACGTCCCACATCTCCTTGGGCGACACCTCGCCGCCCTCGCCGTCGGTGATCTTCTGGATCGCCTGGCTGAATTCGATCTGCAGCCGGCGCGGCAGCACCAGGCCGCGGTCGGCCTTCATGATGTAGGCGACGCCGCCCTTGCCGGACTGCGAGTTCACCCGGATCACGGCCTCGTAGGTGCGGCCGACGTCCTTGGGATCGATCGGCAGATACGGCACCTGCCAGAGGATGTCGTCGACATCGGCGTCCTGCTCGTCCGCCGAGACCTTCATCGCATCCAGGCCCTTGTTGATCGCGTCCTGGTGGCTGCCGGAGAACGCGGTGTAGACCAGATCGCCGCCGTAGGGGTGGCGTTCGTGGACGGGCAGCTGGTTGCAGTACTCGACGGTGCGCCGGACCTCGTCGATGTTGGAGAAGTCGATCTGCGGGTCGACACCGCGGCTGAACAGGTTGAGCCCCAGCGTCACCAGGCACACGTTGCCGGTCCGCTCGCCGTTGCCGAACAGGCAGCCCTCGATGCGGTCGGCGCCGGCCTGATAGCCCAGTTCGGCTGCGGCGACGGCTGTTCCGCGGTCGTTGTGCGGGTGCAGGCTCAGGATGATCGAGTCGCGGCGGGCCAGGTTGCGGCTCATCCACTCGATCGAGTCCGCGTACACGTTGGGGGTGGCCATCTCAACGGTGGCGGGCAGGTTGACGATCAGCGGCGCCTCGGGGGTGGGCGCGATGATGTCGGCGACGGCGTCACAGACGTCCTTGGCGTACTCGAGCTCGGTGCCGGTGTAGGACTCCGGGCTGTACTCGAACCGCCACTGGGTGCCGGGGTACTTCGCGGCCTCCTCGACGCACATCCGCGCGCCGTCGGTGGCGATCTTCTTGACGGCCTCGCGGTCGGCCCGAAACACCACGCGGCGCTGCAGGATCGACGTCGAGTTGTAGAAGTGCACGATCGCCCGCGGGGCGCCCGCGCACGCCTCGAACGTGCGCGCGATCAGCTCGGGCCGGCACTGCGTCAGCACCTGGATGGTGACGTCGTCGGGCACCGCGCCCTGCTCGATGATCTCGCGGACGAAGTCGAAGTCGGTCTGGCTGGCCGACGGGAAGCCGACCTCGATCTCCTTGTAGCCCATCCGCACCAGCAGCTCGAACATGCGGCGTTTGCGGGCCGGGCTCATCGGGTCGATCAGCGCCTGGTTGCCGTCGCGCAGGTCGACCGCGCACCACATGGGCGCGGTGGTGACGACCTTGTCGGGCCAGGTGCGGTCGGGCACCGTGACGGGCTCCACCTCGTCGGCGAAGCTGCGGTACCGGGTGACCGGCATCGATGACCCGCGCTGGGTGTTCCAGGCGGGTTGGCCGGGATGTGGCTCACCGGCGGGGGTGCGGATGGTGCGTACCGAGGCGAATGCGTCGGCGGAATCTGGGGTGGTCATGTGATCGGCTCCGGGAGTGTGAAAGGGGACTCGACCGGCGCATCGCGAAACACCCGCGACAGGAAGCCGGTCTGGTCAGACCCCGTCGCGGCGTCCGAGAAGGAGCACCCGCTGCACGGGGGCCACATTACTCCCGGGTTGCCGGACGGCCAAACATCGCCCTTTTCGCAGGGCTACACCTGAGAGTCGGGGAACGCGATGACCGACAGGAAGCGGATCGGCAGCTCGACCAGGTCGACCGGGCCGTGCGCCCCCTCGCCGTCGATCTGCAGCGAGTCTCCCGGCTGCATCCGGTACACCGACCTGCTGTGGCTGTAGTCCATGACGCCTTCGAGCATGTAGATGAACTCGGTGCCCGGGTGCTGGAACAGCGGGTAGGTCCGGCTCTTCTCCGACAGCGTCACGTGCAGGCATTCCAGCCGTTTGTGCTCACCGCGCAGCGACCCGAGCAGCTCGTAGTCGTGGCCCTCCTTGGTGCCGTTGCGCACGATGTGCGCGCCGGTGCCCGCCCTGACGAAGGCCGCGGGCCGTTCCACGTCGGCGCCGCGGAACAGGCTGGTGACCGGTACGTCGAAGCCTTTGGCCAGCAGCGCCAGTGTCGACAGGCTGCAGGAGGTCTGGGCGTTCTCGATCTTGCTCAGCATCGCCTTGGAGATGCCGACGCGGGCCGCCATGTCGGCGACGGTGAGGCCGTGCTGCAACCGCAGTTGGCGCACATTGCGCCCGATCGCCGCCTCGAACTCGACCTCTTCGACCGAGTCCTGGGGGTCGCGGTCGCGCGCGGTGCCTGCCTTGTTCCGCAGCAGCGGAACGTCGTCGTCAGCGGGGCTCACGGGTTTCTGTCTAGCGCATCTCGCCGGCGCCGACGTACGGGTACGGCGTCTTCAGCAGGTCGCCCTCGTCGAACCGCGACAACCGGAAGTCCGACTCGGGGATGCGCGCGTCGGCGCTGCGCCCGTCGATCACCAGGTCGGCCACCAGGCGGCCCACCGCCGGCGCGATCTTGAAGCCGTGTCCGCTGAAACCCGCGGCGACGAACAGTCCGGACACCCCGGTCGCGGAGATCACCGGGTTCCAGTCCGGCGTGACGTCGTAGCAGCCGGCGTAGCTGCCGGTGATCGCCGCTGAGGTGAAGCCGGGAAAGCGGGTCCCGACCTTCTCGACCGTGACGTCGACGAAGTCGTCGGTGGCCCGGTTGAGATACCGGTCGGGATCAGCCTCGGTGGGGTCGGCGAGGTCGCTGTTGCCGAACAGCACGTCGCCACCGGTCTCGGGGCGGATGTACTGCAGCGACACCAGGTCGGAGAACACCGGCAGGCCTGCCGTCGGCACTCCCGGTGAGATCAGCACGATCTGCTCGCGCACCACGCGGATCGGCACGTCGATCCCGTACGGCGCCAGGAACGGGCGCGTCCACGCGCCGGTGGCCACCACCACCGACGGCGCGTGGATCTCGGTGCCGTCGGCCGTGCGGACGCCGGTGATCCGGTCGCCGTCGACGAGCAGGTCCACCACGGGTGTGCCCTGCCGGATCCGGACCCCGGCGGCGCGGGCGGAGACCGCGAATGCCTGCGCGGTCTGGTAGGCGTCGCCGTACCCGCCGCGCGGCTCCCAGCCGAACGCCGCGAACGGCGTCAGGTCGGCGTACGGCCACATCCGGGCCACCTCGGCGGTGTCGATCTCTTCGGTCTGCACTCCGACGGCACGCTGGGCGGCCAGGCTGGCGCGCATCGCGTCGACGTTCTGTTCACCGACGCCGACGATGTAGCCGCTCTGCCGGAACCCGATGTCGCCGGCGTGATCGCCGAGGAACTGCTGCGGCTTCTCGAACACCTCGAGTCCGACCGCGGCCATCGCGGCCAGCGAGCTGACGCCGTAGTGGCACCGCACGATGCCGCTGGACTTACCGGTCATCCCCGAACCGACCGTGTTGCGTTCGGCGACAACGACATCGGTAACGCCACGCTGCGCCAGCGCCCAGGCCGCGGCGGCGCCCTCGATGCCGGCGCCGACGATGACGACGTCAGCGGTGTCCGTCATGTGCCGGGGATCCAGCTGGTGCCGGCCAGCGGGACCCGCGCCATCGCGGCGGCCTCGATGGTGACGGCCACGAGGTCCTCGGGTTCCAGGTGGCAGACGTGGGCCTTGCCGCAGGCCCGGGCGATCGTCTGGGCCTCCATGGTCAGCACGCGCAGGTAGTTGGCCAATCGCCGGCCGCCCTCGACGGGGTCGAACCGTGCCGCCAGCACCGGGTCCTGCGTGCTGATGCCCGCCGGATCGGTGCCGTCCTGGAAGTCGTCGAAGAAACCCGCTGCGCTGCCCAGCTTCTCGTATTCCGCGGCGTAGCGCGGATGGTTGTCGCCGAGCGCGATCAGGGCGGCGGTGCCGATCGCCACCGCGTCGGCGCCGAGCGCCAGTGCCTTCGCCACGTCGGCGCCGGTGCGGATGCCACCGGAGACGATGAGCTGCACCTTCCTGTGGACGCCCAACTCGGTGAGCGCCTGCACGGCTTGCGGGAGCGCGGCCAGGGTCGGCACGCCGACGTGCTCGATGAACACCTCCTGGGTGGCGGCGGTGCCGCCCTGCATGCCGTCGACCACCACCACGTCGGCGCCGGCGTGCACCGCGAGCTTGACGTCGTAGTAGGTGCGGGTGGCGCCGACCTTGACGTAGATCGGCTTCTCCCAGTCGGTGAGCTCGCGCAGCTCGTTGATCTTGATGGTCAGGTCGTCGGGGCCGGTCCAGTCCGGGTGCCTGCATGCCGACCGCTGGTCGATGCCCTGCGGCAGCGTGCGCATGCCTGCGACGCGTTCGGAGATCTTCTGCCCCAGCAGCATTCCGCCACCGCCCGGTTTGGCGCCCTGGCCGAGCACCACCTCGATCGCGTCCGCGCGGCGCAGGTCGTCGGGGTTCATGCCGTAGCGCGACGGCAGGTACTGATACACCAGGTGCTTGCTCTGGCCGCGCTCCTCGGGCGTCATGCCGCCGTCGCCGGTGGTGGTCGACGTCCCGGCCTCGCTGGCGCCGCGGCCCAGCGCCTCCTTGGCCGGGCCTGAAAGCGCACCGAACGACATACCGGCGATGGTCACCGGAATGCTGAGGTGCAGAGGGTGTTTGGCGTGCCGGTCGCCGAGCACGACGTCGGTGTCGCATCGCTCGCGGTAGCCCTCGAGCGGATAGCGCGACATCGACGCGCCGAGGAACAACAGGTCGTCGAAGTGCGGGAGCGGGCGTTTGGCGCCCCAGCCGCGGATGTCGTAGACGCCGGTATCGGCGGCCCGCTGGATCGCGGCGATGGTGGCGCGGTCGAAGGTGGCCGACTCGCGCAGGCCTCGCTGTGCCGGGTCAAGGGTCATGTCAGTAGCTCGCTGCGTTGTCGACGTGGAAGTGGTACAGGGTGCGGGCGGACCCGTAGCGGGTGTAGGAGGAGGTGTCGTCGTCCTCGAATCCGGCCGCCTTCAGCAGCGCGCCGAGTTCCTCGTGGTGCTCGGCGCGCATCTCCTTGGCGACACAGTCCGCGCCCAATGATGCGACGTCGCCGCGGACGTAGAGGCGGGCCTCGTAGATGGAGTCGCCGAGTGCCTCGCCTGCGTTGCCGCGCACCACCAGTCGGCCGGCCTGGGCCATGAATGCGCTCATGTGGCCGATGTCGCCACCCACCACGATGTCCACCCCTTTCATCGAGATGCCGCACCGCGCAGCGGCATTGCCCTCGATGACGAGCAGTCCGCCGTGCGCGGTGGCGCCCGCCGACTGCGACGCGTCACCCTTGACCCAGACGGTGCCGCTCATCATGTTCTCCGCGACGCCGGTGCCCGCGTTGCCGTCGATGACGACGTCGGCGCGCTGGTTCATCCCGGCCGCGTAGTAGCCGACGTGGCCGTTGACCGTCACCCGGACCGGTGCGTCGAGACCGACGGCGACGTTGTGCGCGCCCGCCGGATGGTCGATGACGAACTCGCCGGCCAGGCCGGGCGCGTGCAGCGCGGCGTTGACCTCCCGCAGCGCGGTCTCCCTCAGGTCCCAGTGCATCAGCGCTGCCATGCGTAGACGACCTCCGGTTCGGGCTCCCAGATCGCGGCATGCCCGACGCCGGGCAGGCCGGACAGCGCGCGGTACTCGCTGGCCATCGCGACCCAGTCGGAGGTCTCGGCGATGACGGCCGGCTTGCAGGCGATGGCGTCGCGCACCACGGCGAACGAGTCCGAGTTGGACACCAGAAGCGTGTAGAACCCGTCGAAGCGGGCGCACAGTTCCTTCAGGGCGGTCTCGATGTTGCGGCCGGCGGCCAGTTGCGCCGCCACGAACCGGGCGCCCACCTCGGTGTCGTTCTCGCTGTCGAATTCGATTCCGGCGGCGCGGAGTTCGCGCCTGATGGTGGCGTGGTTGGCGAAGGAGCCGTTGTGCACCAGGCACTGGTCGGGGCCGACGGCGTAGGGGTGCGCACCCGAGGGCGTCACGGCCGACTCGGTGGCCATCCTGGTGTGCCCGACGCCCTGCCAGCCCTGTGCCGCCGCCAGCCCCCACGACTCGGCGAGGGTGCGGGGGTGGCCGACACCCTTGAGCACGGCGAGGTCGTCCCCGAAGCCCGCGACCAACGCGTCGGGCAGTGCCGCCCGCACCGTGGTGAGCAGGGCGGTCGCGTCGGCCTCACCGGACACCAGATACGTGTCGTCGAGCACGGTGACCGTCACCTGCGGGCCCAGCGCCGAGCGCACCGAGTCGGCCGAGGCGTCGACGCCGAGCAGCGAGACGCAGGACCGGCCGGGCGGCGTCCAGGTCGGGTCGCCGTACACCGCCACGCCGGCCGAATCGCTTCCGCGATCAGCCATCTCGCACAGCATCCCGGTGAGCAGTTCGCCCAACCGCGGGTACAGCGCTGGGTTGCGCAGATGCAACCCGACGATTCCGCACATCGCTGTCTCGTTCTCCTCGTCGTGTGTCGGTCGTGGATCAGAAGGCGGTCAGGTACTGGTCGATCTCCCACGGCGTCACGGAGCCGTGGTAGGCGAAGAACTCCTCGCGTTTGACGTCGGCGAAGTAGCCCGCCACTCCGTCGCCCGCGGCGTTGAGCACACCGGAGACCACGGGGTCGGACTGCAGTTCGTCGACGGCGTGCAGCAGGGTCGGAGGCAGGGTGGCACGGCCGTCACCGGCGGCGCCGACCGCGCCGGGATCGGTGCTGCGCTTGATGCCGTCCAGGCCTGCGCCCAGCGCGGCGGCCATCGCGAGATAGGGGTTGGCCGACCCGTCGCCGCCGCGCAGTTCGATGCGCTGGGAGTCGGGCACCCGGATGTAGTGCGTGCGGTCGTTGCCGCCGTAGGTGGCGCGCCGCGGCGCCCACGATGCGCCGGACGCCGTCGAGGTCGCACCGGTTCGCTTGTAGGAGTTGACCGTCGGCGCGATGACGGCCTGCAGTGCGCAGGCGTGGTCGAGGATCCCGCCGATGAAGCCGTACGCGGTGTCGGACAGGCCGAGGCCGCGGTGGTCCTCGGCGGCCGGGAACACCGGGTCGCCGCCGCTGGTGAGCGACAGGTGCAGGTGCAGGCCGCTGCCCGTCCGGTCGGCGAACGGCTTGGGCATGAAGGTGGCGACCATGCCGCGTTCGGCGGCGATCATCGACAGCAGATAGCGCAGCGTCACCACCCGGTCGGCGGTGGTCAGCGCCTCGGCGAACTGGAAGTTCTGCTCGAACTGGCCGTTGCCGTCCTCGTGGTCGTTCGCGTAGTTCGACCAGCCCAGCGCGTTCATCGCCGTCGAGATGGCGGTGAGGTGGTCGTACATCCGGGTGACGCCGCGGGCGTCGTAGCAGGGCTGGGCGGCGGTGTCGGCGGCGTCGGCGGTGGACAGGCTGCCGTCGGGATTGCGGTGCAGCAGGAAGTATTCGACCTCCGCACCCACCCAGGGCTCGAATCCGGCGTCGGCGGCCTGCTGGATCAGTGCCTTGAGGATGACGCGTGGTGCGTAGGGCCACGGCTTGCCCTCGACGTGCGGGTCGCAGTGCACGATGGCCAGCCCGTCCTTGATGAACGGGATGGGGGTGAACGACGCCGGGTCCGGGATCGCCATCAGGTCGGGGTCTTTGGGTTCCTGGCCAATGGCGCCGACGGCGTAGCCCGCGAATCCGACGCCCTCGGTGGCGAGCAGGTCGATCGCCTCGACCGGCACCAGTTTCGCGCACGGCTTTCCGCGCAGGTCGACGAACAGTGCGAGCACGAACTTCGTGCCGGACTGCTCGGTGAGGGTGGCGAGGTCGGGGGTCATACCGGTCCTGTCTCTTGCTGAGAATCAAAGTATCACGATAGGAAACTCGGCGGGCATGCGAAAGCCGGCCGGTGCGGGGATGAGCCCGCGCCGGCCGGCGTCAGATCACACAGGTGCCATGTCGTAGGACGACTCGCGGTGGAACTTCGCGTCGATGCCCTGCTCTTCCTCCTCGGGCGAGATGCGGATGCCCATCGTCTTCTTGAGCGCGAAGGCGATCGCGAACGCGACGACGAAGGAGTACCCCATCACCGCGAAGGCGGCGACCGCCTGCTTCCACAGCTGGTCCACACCGCCGCCGTAGAACAGGCCGTTGGTGGCGTTGGGCATGCCCTCGCTGGCGAAGAAGCCGATCAGCAGCGTGCCGATCAGCCCGCCGACGAGGTGGACGCCGACGACGTCGAGCGAGTCGTCGTAGCCGAACTTCGACTTCAGGCCGACGGCGTACACGCAGATGGCGCCGGCGATGGCGCCGACGAAGATCGCGCCGACCGGGGTGACCGAACCGCACGCGGGGGTGATGGCGACCAGGCCGGTGATGGCGCCCGAAGCCGCGCCGACGCCGGTGACGTGGCCGTCCTTGATCTTCTCGACGGCGAGCCAGGCGAGCGTGGCGGCGCAGGTCGCGACGAAGGTGGTGACCATGACGATCGCCGCCGAATTACCCGCGGCCAGCGCCGAACCGCCGTTGAAGGCATACCAGCCGGCCCACAGCAGGCCGGCGCCGAGCAGGGTCAGTGGGACGTTGTGCGGCTTGCGCAGCTGACCGAACATCGCGGACTTGCCGAGCACGATCGCCACGGCGAGCGCGGCGGCGCCTGCGTTGATGTGCACCGCGGTACCACCGGCGAAGTCGATGGCCTTGAGGCTGTTGGCGATCCAGCCGCCGACCGAGTTCTCGGTGACCACTCCGTCGAATGCGAACACCCAGTGCGCGACGGGGAAGTACACCAGCACGGCCCACACCGTGGCGAACAGCATCCACGCACCGAACTTCATCCGGTCGGCCACCGCACCGGAGATCAGCGCGACGGTGATCCCGGCGAACAACGCCTGGAAGATCGCGAACAGGCTCACCGGCAGACCCGAGATGGTGGTCTGGGACTCCAGTAGGTCGGTCATGCCGTCGAATTCGGTGAAGCTTCCGACGAAGCCGCCGTACGAGGTGCCGAAGACCATCGAGAAGCCGAAGAGCACCCACAGCACGCCGACGACCGCGACCGCGCCGAAGGTCATCATCATCATGTTGGTCGAGCTCTTGACCGAGACCATGCCGCCGTAGAACAGCGCGAGGCCCGGGATCATGAGGGTCAGCCCGATGATGCAACACAGCATGAATGCCGTGGTGCCAGTGTCCACTACGTCCATTGGTTAGTTACTCCTGGAAGTGATGCGGACCGCTCAGTCGGGTCCGTTCACTGGCAGTAACCGTCGTTTCTGTTACGCGGACAGTGTCGCGGTGTTGCGGGCGCGTAAACGATGTCGCGGTCGGACTCGCGCTGGTTGTAACGAAGCGTTCACCAGCGGAAACAGGGTGGCAATTCGTATACCGCACTGTATACAGCAGCGGATACAGACGGGTATCCGGTCCCTGCTGCGAAAAGAGCGAAGCCGTGGAAACACCGACAACAGCCGCCGCCCCCGATGAGTCTGGTCTCGGCGAGGAGTATGAGAACGAACCCGTTCCCGCGTCCGCCCGAAAGTCATTGTTCGCGGTGTCGGCGGTCTGGGTGGGCTTTCCGATGATCATGACGTCGGCGGTCTTCTCGGGCATCGTCGTCTACAACCTGGGCTTCGTCACGGGACTCGTCGCGATCCTCGTCGGCGATCTCATCCTGATGGGGTACGTCGGGACACTGAGCTACCTCGCGGGCGGGTCGGGCAAGAACTTCGCGCTGACCGCGGCGGACACGTTCGGCACCAAAGGGTTTCGCATCGTGTCGGGGTTCCTGTCCGTTCTGGTGATCGGCTGGTTCGCCTTCCAGACCGGAATGGTCGGCTCCACGCTCAATGTCTCGATGGGCTGGAGTGCCACCTGGATCACGCTGCTGGCCGGATTGCTCTTCGTGGCACTCACGTTCGTCGGGATCCGGGCGATCTCCTGGATCGGGGTGGTCGCCTCGGTGCTGTTCGTGCCGCTGGGCGTGGTCGCCGTCGTGTTGGCGGCAGGTGACACCGGATTCGATTCGGCGTTCTCGTACGACGGTGGGGCGGGTGCCGGCGCGTTCAGCTTCGGCGTGGCGGTGACGATGGTGATCGCCTGCTTCGCGGACTCGGGCACCATGACAGCGGATTTCACGAGGTGGGCCCGCAGCGGCAAGCAGGGCGCGCTGGCGGCCTTCGCGGCGTTCCCCGTCGCCTACTTCATCGCTCAGCTGGTCGGGGCGTTGGTGGTGGCACTCGGCGCGTCCGCTGCGGCCGAAACCACCGGCGGTGACTTCCTGCACGTCCTGGTGGGCGGCGGCGGGATCCTGGTGCCGCTGGCCATCGTCTTCGTGTTCGTGAACCTCGGTAGCGTGTGCGCGCACTGCCTGTACAACGGCGCTGTCGGCTTCGGCAACATCACCGGAAAGACCATGCGCCAGTTGACGATCGTCCTCGGTATCCTCGGCACCGTCGCTGCGGTGGCCGGAATCTGGTCGTACTTCGCGACCTGGCTCAACATCCTCGGTGTCCTCGTTCCGCCGATCGGCGTGATCATCATCCTCGATCAGTTGGTCTTCGCGTCGATGCGGGCTCCCGCACGCGGCGGGTTGTACTGGAAGCCGTTCGCCGCGTGGGCGACCGGGGCCGCGGTGGCCCTGGCGACGCACTTCTACGCACCGCAGCTGTCCGACGCCGTCGTCGCCATGCTCACCGGGGCCGTCGCGTTCACGCTGCTGACCTATGCGGGACGCGGTGCCGCCGTTCCGGCAGGGGCACCCGTCGCCCAACCCGTCCTGAGTGGAGAGAACGCGTGAGCACACCGATCACCGTCGACGCCGACCCGTACCCGTGGCCCTACGACGGCGACATCGCCGCCGGCCGCACGGCTCTGATCAACATCGACTGGCAGGTCGACTTCTGCGGCACGGGCGGATACGTCGACACCATGGGATACGACCTGTCGCTGGTTCGCACGCCGCTCGGTCCTGCACAGCAGATCCTGGCCGCGGCCCGCGCTGCCGGATTGCTGGTCATCCACACCCGCGAAGGCCACCGCCCGGATCTGTCGGACCTGCCGGCCAACAAGCGCTGGCGCTCCGCCCGAATCGGTGCGGAGATCGGGTCCCTCGGACCGTGCGGGCGCATCCTCACCCACGGCGAGCCGGGATGGCAGATCGTCCCGGAGATGGCGCCGCTGCCCGGTGAACCAGTGATCGACAAACCCGGCAAGGGCAGCTTCTACGCCACCGACCTCGAGTTGATCCTGCGCAGCAACGACGTGACGCACATCATCTTCACCGGGATCACCACCGACGTGTGCGTCCACACCACCATGCGCGACGCCAACGACAGGGGCTACGAGTGCCTGGTGGTCTCGGACGCCACCGGCGCCACCGACCACGGCAACCATGTGGCCGCCTTGAAGATGATCACGATGCAGGGCGGGGTGTTCGGCGCCCACGCCACCACCGAGGCGGTGCTGGCGGCCCTCGATCAGATGACGGACCGGTCGATCACCGCACCGCGGGTGGCGTCCGCGGGATAATCGGAGGCGGAGCTCGGGCAGAGCCGGCCGTTTCACAAAGGAGGACGTCAACGCATGGTGGCACCAGCCGCGGTCGACGAGCCGGCATCCCTGCGCGACCGGGTGTACGTCGACCTCGGCAAGAAGTTGATGACCGGTGAGATCGACGACCGCACGAGGCTCGTCGAGTCGCAGTTGTGTGACGCGCTCAACGTCAGCCGCACTCCGCTGCGCGAGGCGCTGGTGCGGCTGCACGCCGACGGCATGCTGGAACGCAGACCTGACGGCTACTACCCGGTGGCACTCGACATCGCGGGCGTCCGTGACCTCTACGAACTGCGAATCACCATCGAACTGCGGGGCATCACCCGGATCCTGGAGACCGCCGAACTGCGCTACGACAAGGAGCGGTTGTCCGCGTTGCGCACGCAGTGGCGCGCACTCGAGGCCAGCCCGCCTCCGCCGGAGGCCGACATGGTGCTGCTCGACGAGGCGTTCCACATCGAGCTCTCGACCGCCTCCGGGAACATGGCGATGGTGGGGGCGCTCGACAACCTGAACAGGCGTATCCGGCTGATCAGGATGTACGACTTCGTCACCGAGGAGCGTGTGACCGCCACCATCGCCGAGCACCTCCAGATCGTGGAACTGTTGCTCGACGACGACCTCGAGGCAGGCCGCACAGCGCTGCACGAACACGTCGGCGCCAGCTTCGAAGTGGTCGAGCGGCGCGCGATCCGAGCGCTGAGCGCCCGCTCACTAGGGCATTCCGTGACGTCCTTCGACACCCTCTGGAAGTAGGACAGTCTTCCCCCAGCGCTCGGCGAAGGCGATCTCCTCCAGCGGGAGCCGCCGGCGGGGCAGTGAGTCGCGCTCGACGGTCTTCTCGTCGGCGTCGGCGTAGTCACCGAGCGATCCGACGGCCACCACGGCGTACGGCCGGACACCCTCGGGAATGCCGAACTCGCGTCGGGCCGCGTCGGCGTCGAAGCCGGCCATCGGGTGGGCGATCAGCCGCCGGGACACCGCCTCGACGGTCAGGTTGGCGATCGCCGCGCCTGCGTCCAGCGCCGCATAGCGTGCCGTCCGCTCGTCCTCGCCCTCGTCGGCGCACACCAGGACCAGCGCGCCCGCGGCGTGGGCGTAGCTGTTTCCCCTCTTCAGCGTGGCGGCCAGGGCCGCGAATGTCGGATCGCCGCGCCGTCCCACGACGAACCGCACCGGCTGGCGCGCCCCCCACGTCGCCGCCCAGCGGGCCGCCTCGAGTAGCGCGGTGACCTCCTCGTCGGTGATCGCCGCGGCCGGATCGAAGGCGCGCGGACTCCACCTCGCGGCGAGGTCGGGATGGATGGGCACCCGGGTTTGGGCGGTGCGGTCAGTCGGCGGGTCGGCCACGTCTCGACGCTACCGAGCGTCCGCCGGGCGGGCCCACCGCCGGAGGGAAAAACCGGGTGCTCCGACCCCTTATCCTTGTGTGCGACCAATCCGCACCTGAAAGGGCTGACAGTGGCGCTCGTCGTGCAGAAATACGGCGGATCCTCGGTGTCCGACGCCGAGCGCATCCGGCGCGTCGCCGAGCGCATCGTCGAGACCAAGAAGGCGGGCAACGACGTCGTCGTGGTCGTCTCGGCGATGGGTGACACCACCGACGACCTGCTCGACCTTGCCAAGCAGGTGTGCCCGGCGCCGCCGGCGCGCGAACTGGACATGCTGCTGACCGCGGGTGAGCGGATTTCGAACGCGCTGGTCGCGATGGCCATCGAGTCGCTGGGCGCGCACGCCCGGTCGTTCACCGGCTCGCAGGCCGGCGTCGTCACCACCGGCACCCACGGCAACGCCAAGATCATCGACGTCACCCCCACCCGGCTGCGGTCGGCGCTCGACGAGGGGCAGATCGTCCTCGTCGCCGGCTTCCAGGGCGTCAGCCAGGACACCAAGGACGTCACCACGCTGGGCCGCGGCGGCTCCGACACCACCGCGGTGGCGGTGGCGGCCGCGCTGAACGCCGACGTCTGCGAGATCTACACCGACGTCGACGGGGTGTACACCGCCGACCCGCGCATCGTGCCGAACGCGCACAAGCTCGACACCGTCAGCTTCGAGGAGATGCTCGAGATGGCGGCGTGCGGCGCGAAGGTGCTGATGCTGCGGTGCGTCGAGTACGCCCGCCGCTACGACCTGCCCATCCACGTCCGGTCGTCGTACTCCGACAAGCCGGGCACCATCGTCAAGGGATCGATCGAGGACATCGCCATGGAAGACGCCATTCTCACCGGGGTCGCCCACGACCGCAGCGAGGCCAAGGTCACCGTCGTCGGCGTGCCCGACGTCCCGGGCTACGCCGCGAGGGTGTTCCGCGCGGTCGCCGACGCCGACGTGAACATCGACATGGTGTTGCAGAACATCTCCAAGATCGAGGACGGCAAGACCGACATCACCTTCACCTGCGCCCGGGACAACGGACCAGGCGCGGTCGAGAAGCTGACCTCGCTGCAGCACGAGATCGGGTTCACCCGGGTGCTGTACGACGACCACATCGGCAAGGTGTCGCTGATCGGCGCGGGCATGCGCAGCCACCCCGGCGTCACCGCCACCTTCTGCGAGGCGCTCGCCGAGGTCGGCGTGAACATCGATCTGATCTCCACGTCGGAGATCCGGATCTCGGTCCTGGTGAAGGACACGGAACTGGACAAGGCCGTTGCAGCGTTGCACGAGGCGTTCGGACTGGGCGGCGACGAGGAAGCCGTCGTGTACGCGGGAACGGGACGGTAGGACATGGTCAGTATCGGAGTGGTCGGCGCGACGGGTCAGGTCGGCCAGGTGATGCGCACGCTGCTGGAGGAGCGGGACTTCCCCGCCACCAGCGTGCGGTTCTTCGCCTCGGCGCGGTCGCAGGGCAAGAAGCTGCCGTTCCGCGGCCAGGAGATCGAGGTCGAGGACGCCGAGACCGCCGATCCGTCCGGCATCGACATCGCGTTGTTCTCCGCGGGCGCGACCATGTCGCGGGTGCAGGCGCCGCGGTTCGCCGCCGCGGGCGCCGTGGTGATCGACAACTCCTCGGCGTGGCGCAAGGACCCCGAGGTGCCGCTGGTCGTCTCCGAGGTGAACTTCGACCGCGACGCCGGTAATCGACCCAAGGGGATCATCGCCAATCCCAACTGCACCACCATGGCCGCCATGCCGGTGCTCAAACCGCTGCACGACGAGGCCGGTCTGGTGCGGATGATCGCGTCGACGTATCAGGCCGTCTCGGGCAGCGGGCTGGCCGGTGTGGACGAATTGTACGGCCAGGCAACGGCCGTCGTCTCCGGCAGCCGCGACCTCGTGCACGACGGCTCGGCGCTGGACTTCCCGGCGCCGAACAAGTACGTCGCGCCGATCGCGTTCAACGTGGTGCCGCTCGCCGGCTCCTACGTCGACGACGGCTCGGGGGAGACCGACGAAGACCAGAAGCTGCGCAACGAGAGTCGCAAGATCCTCGGCATCCCCGACCTCCTGGTCAGCGGCACCTGCGTGCGGGTGCCGGTGTACACCGGCCACTCGTTGTCGATCAACGTCGAGTTCTCTCAGCCACTCTCGGTCGAGCGGGCCAAGGAGATCCTGGCCGCGGCGCCCGGCGTCACGCTGTCGGATGTGCCGACGCCGCTGGCCGCCGCGGGCGCGGACGAGTCGCTCGTCGGCCGCATCCGGCAGGACCCGGGCGTGCCCGACGGCCGTGGGCTTGCGCTGTTCGTCTCCGGTGACAATCTGCGAAAAGGTGCGGCGCTGAACACCATTCAGATCGCCGAGTTGCTGGCCGCTCGGTTGTGACCCGGCGCGCCGTCGGGGCGCTGCTCGGCGTCCTGATGCTGCTGCCCGCGGCGCCGTCCGCGCTTGCCGAACCGCCCTCGCCCGCACCGGGCCCGGTGCTGCCGCCGCTGGCGCCGGGGCAGGTGCTCCGCCTCGGGCCGACCGCCGGAACCGGAACGGCGACACGCGACTACGGCATCGGCGCGACCGACCTGTGCGAGTTCATGGAGTTCCCCAGCGGCATCCTGCAGGTGTGCGGTGACAGCTTCGCCGGCCAGGGCGTCGGGTACGGCGGGTGGTACTCGCCGATCGCCTTGCACGTGGACCCGGAGTCCGTCGGCGATCCGAACGGCGTGCGCTACGACGGGGTTTCGGGAGTCGACACGCCGCTGCTCGCCGACCCCGCGCCGCCGGGGTCCTCGCAGCTGCCGGCCGGGGTGGTGCAGGTCAACCGGGAGAACTGGATGTTGATCACCACCACCCGCGACCTGCGGCCGCAGTCGTCGAGATTGGTGAAAGCATCAGCCGCCGAGGGTGAATGGCCGACGATCGAGGGTTCGGAGCGGGAGGCCGGCTACGACGGCGGCAGGCAGTCCCAGATCAGCGGCTACTACGATCCGATCCCCACCGCGGACTCACCCGGTGGCTGGGTGTACATCGTGGCCAACAACTTCGACCGCACCGCACCGGTGGTGCTCTACCGCGCGAGGCCCGACACCTTCACCGACCGGTCGACCTGGGAGGGCTGGTCAGGTCTGCCCGGTCCGGACGGCGGCTGGGGCAAGCCGGCCACGGCGCTGTGGGGCGACCGCGTGGGGGAGATGAGCGTCCGCCAGATCGACGGCAAGACCGTGCTGTCGTACTTCAACGCCGGCAACGGCAACATGGAGGTCCGGGTCGCCGACGCCCCGACGGGCCTGGGCACGGCGCCGGTGACGACGGTGGTGGTGGCCACCGACTGGCCGGAGCCGGCCGAGGTGCTGCCGCCTCCTGAGGTCAACCGGCTGGCGCAACCGTACGGCGGTTACATCTCGCCGGGCTCCACGCTCGACGAGGTGCGGGTGTTCGTCAGCCAGTGGAACACCACACCGCGCGGCGGGACGCCGTACCGGGTGATCCAGTTCGCGGTGAACCCGTTCAAGCCCTGGTGATCCCCACCATGGCTCACAGCGGATTCATAGCTGATTCAGGATCAGCGCTTGAACACCGCTTGCAGGCTGTGAGTCATGACCGAAACACCTTCATCCCCCGAACCGGCGACGCGTCCCGTCGTCACCGAATCCACCGCGCCCGTGGTCGAGCGTGAACCGCGGCGCGGCAGCCGCGTCACCACCGCCGCCGCGTGGGTCGGCATCGTCGCAGGCGTCGTGTTCGTCGTCGCGGTGGTCTTCTTCTCCGGCTTCATCCTCGGCAAGGCCTCCGACGGCGGACACCGCGGCGGTGGGCCCGGCCACGGCGACCGGGTGATGATGCACCACGGCGGACCGCCGCCGATGATGGGCCCCGGCGGTATGGAGCGGGGCAGCCCGTTCGGACCGGGCGGACCGGGCGGACCCGGCGGACCCGGTTTCGGCCCGCAGCGGCCGGCTGCGCCCGATGCGCCGACCACCACCGCCCCGGCCCGGCCGTGACGCACCTAATCTTGACTCGATCCAGATTGAGGGCATACTCGATGGTGTGACCGCGATGCACGACGCCGACTCCCGCGCCCTCCTGCGGGCAGCCGGTATGCGCGTCACCGCCCCGCGTGTCGCGGTGCTCGACGCGCTGGTCGCCGCACCGCACTCGACCGCCGACGAGGTCGCCGGAGAGGTGCGGCACCGGCTCGGTTCGGTGTCCACCCAGGCCGTCTACGACGTGCTGCGGGCGTGCACCGAGGCCGGGCTGGTGCGTCGGATCGAACCGGCCGGCCCCTCGGCCCGCTACGAGACCCGCACCGGCGACAACCATCACCACCTGGTCTGCCGGTCGTGTGGCCGCATCGCCGACGTGGAGTGCGTGGTCGGCGCGGCGCCGTGTCTCGCGCCGGCCGACACCGACGGCTTCGTCGTCGACCGTGCCGAGGTGGTGTTCTTGGGCGTGTGCGCCGACTGTCGCGACACCGGACCGGCCGACGTGTCCGCCTAGACGTTTCTCTGCAGCCCTTCGAGACGCCCCGTCGCCCCCGCGCCGGGGCGTCTCGTCGTTTCGTGCATCCAAGATCGCGGTTTCGGGTACACCCCGGAGGTGACGCGTCCGCGCGTCCGCGGTCCAGCCCCCACGGCCGCCTGTTCCCCGAGGAGATGAACGACCACGATGACCGCCACCGAGAACAACTTCACCACCAACGACGCCGGCAACCCGGTACCCAGCGACGAGTACTCGCTCTCCGTCGGACCCGACGGCCCGATCCTGCTGCAGGACCACTACCTGATCGAGCAGATGGCGAACTTCAACCGGGAGCGCATCCCGGAGCGTCAGCCCCACGCCAAGGGCGGCGGCGCATTCGGCGTCTTCGAGGTGACCAACGACGTGAGCAGGTTCACCAAGGCGGCGGTGTTCCAGCCCGGCGCGAAGACGGAGATGGTCGCGCGGTTCTCCACCGTCGCGGGGGAGCGGGGCAGCCCGGACACCTGGCGCGACCCCCGCGGCTTCGCGCTGAAGTTCTACACCTCCGAGGGCAACTTCGACATGGTGGGCAACAACACCCCGGTGTTCTTCGTCCGCGACCCGATGAAGTTCCAGAACTTCATCCGCAGCCAGAAGCGGATGCAGGCCAACAACCTGCGCGACCACCACATGCAGTGGGACTTCTGGACACTCGTGCCTGAGTCGGCGCACCAGGTGACGTGGCTGATGGGTGACCGTGGCATCCCCAAGACCTGGCGGCACATGAACGGCTACTCCAGCCACACCTACAGCTGGGTCAACGCCGACGACGAGATGTTCTGGGTGAAGTACCACTTCAAGACCGACCAGGGCGTCGACTTCCTGACCCAGGAAGACGCCGACCGGCTCGCAGGCGAGGACGCCGACTATCACCAGCGCGACCTCTACGACTCGATCGAGGACGGGGACTTCCCGAGCTGGACGCTGAAGATGCAGATCATGCCGTTCGAGGACGCCAAGACCTATCGCATCAACCCGTTCGATCTGACCAAGGTGTGGCCGCACAGCGATTACCCGCTGATCGACGTCGGCCGGATGACGTTGAACCGCAACGTCACCGACTACCACGCCCAGATCGAGCAGGCGGCCTTCGAGCCGAACAACATCGTGCCCGGCACCGGACTCAGCCCGGACAAGATGCTGCTGGCCCGCGGGTTCTCCTATGCGGACGCGCACCGTCACCGCCTCGGGGTGAACTACAAGCAGATCCCGGTCAACGAACCCAAGGTCGAGGTCCGCAGCTACTCCAAGGACGGGGCGATGCGGATGCGGCTGACCAGCGATCCGGTGTACGTGCCGAACTCGATGGGCGGCGCACACGCCGACCCGGCCCGCGGCACCGAGGCGCACTGGATGTCCGACGGTGACATGGTCCGGGCGGCCTACACGCTGCGCGCCGAGGACGACGACTGGAGCCAGGCCGGCACCATGGTCCGCGAGGTGCTCGACGACGATCAGCGGGACCGGTTGGCGCACAACATCATCGGACACGTGACCGACGGCGTGCGGGAACCGGTGCTGTCACGGGTGTTCGAGTACTGGCGCAACGTCGACGCCGAACTGGGCAAGAAGGTCGAGGAGGGCGTGCGGTCGAAGCTCGAGGGCAACGGCGGCTGACCGCCGGCACCTTGCCCTCCGCGGCGCGGCTGGCATGATCGAAGCCATGAGCATCGAGGTCAAGTACACCGCGGAATCCACGGCGAGCGGCGGCGGGCGCGACGGTCACGTCAAGTCCACCGACGGCAAGATCGATCTGGACACCCGCCCGCCGAAGGAGCTGGGCGGCAGCGGCGAGGGCGTCAACCCCGAGCTGCTGTTCTCGGCCGGCTACGCCGCCTGCTTCCTCGGGGCGCTGCGCCTGGTGGCGAAGAACGAGAAGGTCCAGATCGACGACGCCAGCGGCATCACCGCGCAGATCGGGTTCGGTTCCGACTCCGAGGGCGGCTTCGGCCTGACCGCCCATCTGATCGGCTACCTGCCCGGCCTCGAGCAGGACACCGCCGACGACCTGATGCAGAAGGCGCACGGGGTGTGCCCGTACTCGAAGGCCACCCGCGGCAACATCGACGTCAAGCTGTCGGCGAAGGTCTGACCGTGCGGGCGATCGTCGGGGCGGTGCTGGGCGCCGGGCTGGCGCTGACCGCGTCGGCGCCCCTGGCCGCAGCGCGGCCGTCGGACCCCGGCGTGGTGTCGTACGCGGTGCTGGCCAAGGGTTCGGTGGGCAACATCGTCGGCGGTCCGATGCGGTGGGAGTCGGTGTTCACCGATCCGGTGCAGACCTTCTCCGTCGACAACCCGGCGTGCAACAACTGGGCCGACGTCGGGCTGCCCGAGGTCTACGCCGACCCCGACCTCGCCTCGTTCAGCGGCGCGGTCGCCCAGACGTCGGCCACCGACACCACCCACCTGGTCAAGCAGGCGGTCGGTGTCTACGCCAACCCCGACGCCGCCGACCGGGCATTCCACCGCGTCACCGACCGCACGTCGGGGTGCGCAGGCCAGACCACGGCCATGCACCTGAACAACGGGACCACCCAGGTGTGGACGTTCAGCGGCGGACCCGCCACCGCGACCGACGCCGACTGGGTCAAGCAGGAGGCCGGGACGGACCGGCGGTGCTTCACCACCACCCGCAAGCGGGAGAACGTGCTGCTCCAGGCAAAAGTCTGTCAGTCCGGCAACGGTGGTCCCGCCGTCAACGTGCTGGCCGGCGCCATGCAGAACACGCTCGGGCAATAGTCCGCCGCGCCTGTCATCAAGGCGTCACGGTGAATTCGCGAGACTTTGTCGGTCGTCTCTGGAAGATATAGGGGGTAGCGGCGATCAGCCGGTCACCGCGCACGCCTGCCAGCGGTCCAGCCCGGGCCCGAAGGGATGGTTGAGATGACTATGCCCATCAGGTCCGCCGTGCGCCCGGACGAGCCCGCCGTGGAGTTCGCCTCCGCGGCCGACGCGGCCCGCCACATCACCGCCACCTGTCTGCAGGACGGGCCGGTCGGCAAGGTCGGGCTCGAGATCGAGGCGCACTGCTTCGACCGCGCCGACCCGCTGCGCCGCCCGGGGTGGGACGAGATCACCGACGTCATCGCGCGCGTGCCCGCGCTGCCCGGCGGCGGCGCCATCACCGTCGAACCCGGCGGGGCGGTCGAGATCTCCGGTCCGCCCACCGACGGGCCACTGCCCGCGATCGCCGCGATGGCGGCCGACCGCGCGGTGCTGTGCGAGGCGTTCGCCGACGCCGGGCTGGCCCTGGTGCTGCTCGGCGCGGACCCGCTGCGGCCGCCGCAGCGCGTCAACCCCGGCGCCCGCTACCGCGCGATGGAGGAGTTCTTCGCCGCCAGCGGCACCGCCGACGCCGGCGCGGCGATGATGACGTCGACCGCCTCGGTCCAGGTGAACCTCGACGCCGGGCCGCGGGCCGGCTGGGCCGACCGGGTCCGTCTCGCCCACGCGCTCGGCCCGACGATGGTCGCCATCACCGCCAACTCACCGCTGCTCGGCGGCGAGTTCACCGGGTGGCGGTCCGCCCGCCAGCGCGTCTGGAGCCGGCTCGACTCGGCCCGCTGCGGGCCCGTGCTCAGCGCCGACGGCGACGACGACCCGGCGGGTGAATGGGCGCGCTACGCGCTGCGGGCCCCGGTCATGCTGGTGCACAACCCGCCCGACATGCAGGCGCTGCCGGTCACCAACTGGGTGCCGTTCGCCGACTGGGCCGACGGGCTCGCGGTGCTCGGCGGCCGCCGGCCCACCGAGGCCGATCTCGATTACCACCTGACCACGCTGTTCCCGCCGGTGCGGCCGCGGCGCTGGCTGGAGATCCGCTACCTGGACAGCGTGCCGGACGCACTGTGGCCCGCGGTGGTGTTCGCGATGACGACGCTGCTCGACGACCCGGCCGCCGCCGACGCCGCCGCCGAGGCCACCGAACCCGTCGCGACGGCGTGGGACCGGGCAGCGCAGGTCGGCCTCGAAGACCGCAGGCTGCACGCCGCCGCGTTGCGTTGCGTCGAGATCGCCGCCGAACGTGCGCCCGGCGAGCTGGCGGAATCGATGACGCTGCTGCTGCGTTCGGTCGAAGAGGGCCGCAGTCCGGCCGACGACTTCTCCGACCAGGTGGTGGAGTGGGGCGTGGGACCCGCGGTGCAGCGACTCGTGAAAGGTGAGTCTTGACCTCACGACAGGCACTGGCCGACGGGATGGCCCGGGCGCGGGAGCGCACGCTGCGGTTGGTCGAGCTCGACGACGCCGAACTCCGCCGGCAGTACGACCCGTTGATGAGCCCGCTGCTGTGGGACCTCGCACACATCGGCTGGCAGGAGGAACTGTGGCTGCTGCGCGACGCGAACCCCGACCGGCCCGGGCTGCTCGCGCCGGACGTCGAACGGCTCTACGACGCCTTCCTGCAACCGCGCGCCGCGCGCGTCGAATTGCCGCTGCTGCCTCCGGCCGATGCCCGCACGTTCTGCGCGACCGTGCGCGACAAGTCACTGGACGCACTCGACCGACTGCCCGCGGAGACGGCTGACGGCGCCGACCCCGCCTTCGCGTTCGGCCTGGTCGTCAGCCACGAGAACCAGCACAACGAGACGATGCTGCAGGCGCTCAACCTGCGGTCCGGGCCGCCGCTGATCGGGCCCGGCGGCGCGCTGCCCCGCGGCCGGGCCGACGTCGCGGGCACGTCGGTCGAGGTGCCGGGAGGCCCGTTCGTGCTCGGCGTCGACGCCGTCACCGAACCGCATTCACTCGACAACGAGCGCGGCGCCCACGAAGTGGACGTCCCCACCTTCCGGATCGGGCGGGTGCCGATCACCAATCGCGAATGGCGCGAGTTCGTCGCCGACGGCGGCTACGACACCCGGCAGTGGTGGTCGGACCGCGGCTGGGCGCACCGGCAGGAGGCCGGCCTCGTCGCCCCGCAGTTCTGGCTCGCCGACGGCACCCGAACGCGGTTCGGCCACGTGGAGCAGATCCCCGACGACGAACCGGTGCAGCACGTCACCTACTTCGAGGCGCAGGCCTACGCCGCGTGGGCAGGCGCCCGGTTGCCCACCGAGATCGAATGGGAGAAGGCCTGCGCGTGGGATCCCGCCACCGGCAGCCGCCGCCGATTCCCGTGGGGCGCATCGGAACCGACACCGTTCCTGGCCAACCTGGGCGGGGATGCGCTGCGGCCCGCACCGGTGGGCTCCTACCCCGCGGGCGCGTCGGCCTACGGCGCCGAGCAGATGCTGGGCGACGTCTGGGAGTGGACGTCCTCGCCGCTGCGGCCCTGGCCGGGGTTCACACCGATGCTCTACGAGCAGTACTCGGCGCCGTTCTTCGACGGTGACTACAAGGTGCTGCGCGGCGGGTCGTGGGCGGTGGCGCCCGACATCCTGCGGCCGAGCTTCCGCAACTGGGACCATCCGATCCGGCGGCAGATCTTCGCCGGCGTCCGGCTGGCCTGGGACATCTGATGTGCCGGCACCTCGGGTGGCTGGGCGAACCGCGCTCGGTGGCGTCGCTGGTCTGCGATCCGCCGTCCGGGCTGCTCGTCCAGTCCTACGCGCCGCGCCGCCAGAAGCACGGGCTGATGAATGCCGACGGCTGGGGCGTCGGCTTCCATGACGACGAGGGAGTCGTCAGGCGCTGGCGCAGCGCCAACCCGCTGTGGGGTGACGCGTCGTTCGCCTCGGTGGCGCCCGCGTTGCGCAGCAGGTCCGTCGTCGCCGCCGTCCGGTCCGCCAGTATCGGCATGCCGATCGAACCGTCCGCGTCGGCCCCGTTCACCGACGGGCAGTGGCTGCTGTCGCACAACGGCCTGGTCGACCGGGCCGTGCTGCCGCTGTCGGAGCGGGCCGAGTCCACTGTCGACAGCGCACTGCTGGCAGCGCTGATCTTCGCGCGCGGCATGGACCGCCTCGGTGAGACCGTCGCCGCGGTCGGCGCCGACGATCCCGCCGCCCGGCTGAACATCCTGGCCGGCAACGGAACCGAGCTCGTCGCCACCACCTGGGGTGACACGCTGTCGGTGCTGCGGCGCGCCGACGGCGTGGTGCTGGCCAGCGAGCCCTACGACGACGATCCGCAGTGGCAGGAGATCCCGGACCGGCACCTGGTCCGGGTGAACGGCGCGCACGTCGAGATGACCGCCCTGAAAGGAACGGCATGACCTTCACCCTGTCGACCTACCTCGCCGCCGACTCGGCTGCCACCGCGCTGCGCCGCGACGTGCTCGCCGGGCTGTCGGCAACTCCGAAGTCGTTGCCGCCGAAGTGGTTCTACGACTCGGTCGGCAGTGAGCTGTTCGACGAGATCACCCGGCTGCCGGAGTACTACCCCACCCGCACCGAGGCGGGGATCCTGCGCGAGCGGGCCGCCGAGATCGTCGCGTCCTCGGGAGCCGACACACTCGTCGAACTCGGCAGCGGCACCTCGGAGAAGACCCGCATGCTCCTGGACGCCATGCGCGACAACGGATCGCTGCGCCGCTTCATCCCGTTCGACGTCGACCCGACCGTCCTGCGGTCCGCGGGCGCGGCGATCGAGCAGGAGTACCCCGGCGTCGAGATCGACGCGGTGTGCGGCGATTTCGAGGAGCACCTCGGCAAGCTCCCACAGGTGGGCCGCCGGCTGGTGGCGTTCCTCGGCTCGACCATCGGCAACCTGACCGCAGGCCCGCGGGCCGGTTTCCTCGCCGCCCTGGCCGACACCCTGCAGCCCGGCGACAGCCTGCTGTTGGGCACCGACCTGGTCAAGGACGTCGACCGGCTGGTGCGCGCCTACGACGACACGGCCGGAGTGACGGCGAGGTTCAACCGCAACGTGCTCGCGGTGGTCAACCGGGAACTGGACGCTGACTTCGATCAATCGGCGTTCGAGCACGTGGCGCGCTGGAACCCCGACGAGGAGCGCATCGAGATGTGGCTGCGCGCAACGGGTTCGCAGCGGGTGCGGATCGGTGCGCTGGACCGCACCGTCGACTTCGCCGACGGCGAGGAGGTGCTCACCGAGGTGTCGTGCAAGTTCCGGCCCGACGGCGTCGCCGCCGAACTGGCCGCCGCCGGATTGCGGCGGACGCACTGGTGGACCGACCCCGCCGGTGATTTCGGCCTGTCGCTGTCCACCCGATGACAGCGCTCAGCCTGGCCGAACGGTGGCGTTCGGCCCGGCCCGCCGTCGCCGGCCTGCACCTGGATTCCGGCGCGTGCTCGCGGCAGAGCCTCGCCGCCATCGACGCCGCCGCTCGGCACGCCGTGCACGAGGCCGAGGTCGGCGGCTACGTCGCCCTCGAGGCGGCGGCGCCCGTGCTCGATGCCGCCCGCGCGGCCGTTGCCGCGCTGACGGGGCTGGACGCCTCGCACGTCGTGTTCACCTCCGGGTCGAGCATCGGGCTCGACCTGCTGCTGGGCAGCTGGGCCGGTCCGCGCACGGTGGCCTGCCTGCCCGGTGAGTACGGCCCGAACCTGGCGATCATGGCGGGCAACGACTTTCAGGTGCGCGCGCTGCCCGTCGACGGCGCAGGCCGACTCGACGTCGACGCCGCCGCACGTGCGCTGGCCGACGATCCGCCCGCCCTGGTGCACCTGACACCGCTGGGCAGCCACCGCGGGCTGGCCCAGCCGCTGGCCGCGATGACCGAGGTCTGCCGCACGCTCGGCATACCGCTGGTGGTCGACGCCGCGCAGGCGCTGGGCCACCTCGACTGTGCGGTCGCGCCCGATGCGATCTACTCGTCGTCGCGCAAGTGGCTGGCAGGTCCGCGCGGCGTCGGAGTGCTGGCGCTGCGGCCGGAGTTCGCGCAACGCCTGCGGCCGCGGCTGCCGCCCGCCGAGTGGGGGCTGCCGATGAGCGTGGTCGACAAGCTGAGCCAGGGCGAGTCCAACGCCGGCGCCCGCATCGGTTTCGCGGTCGCGCTCGGCGAGCACCTGGCGCTCGACCCGGCGCTGATCCGGCAGGGGCTGGCCGGGATCGGGCGGCTCACCCGCGCCGCACTGGCCGATGTGCCCGGTTGGCGGGTGGTCGAATCCGCCGACGAACCCACCGCGATCACCACGCTCGAACCGGTCGACGGCGCCGACCCCGAGCGGGTGCGGTCCTGGCTGATCGCCAACCGCGCCATGGTGACCACGTTCGCCGGCGTCGCGCGCGCGCCGTTCGAGATGACCACGCCGGTGCTGCGGCTCTCACCTCACGTCGACACCGTCGCCGATGACCTGGCGCTGTTCGCCGCCGCACTGGCCGACGCGACGAAGCAGGCCTGCTAGCCCTTGTGGGCCGTGAGCAGGTACGCCGGCAGTTTGGTGCGACCCTTGTCGTCGGTGTCATGGGCCGACATGTCGGGTCCGTCCGGCCCGGGGAACGGGTTGGCGTGGATGAACGCCGGGCGGACGTCGTCGACCTCCCAGTGCGCCGACACCGCCGCACGCAGTTCCTCCTCGTCGACCGCGTTCGGCTTCATCTCGGCCTCGGCCGGGAAGGCGCTCGTGGCGAAGACCAGCGCGTAGAGGCGCGCGCCCGGAGCGGCGGCGCGGTGCACCGAACGCAGGTAGCCGTCGCGGCCCTCGACCGGCAGGGAGTGGAACAGCGTGCTGTCGACCACGGTGTTGAACCGGCCGTCGTAGCCCTTGAACGCCGTGATGTCGGCCTGGGCGAAACTGGCGGTGGCCAGCCCGCGCAGCTGGGCGGCCTGATTGGCCGCGGCGATCGCCGTCGGGCTCAGGTCGATGCCGACCACCGTGTAGCCGTCGGCGGCCAGGGCCAGGGACAGTTCGGCGTGACCGCAGCCCGCGTCGAGCACGTCGCTGCGGAACGCGCCGGCCCGGTGCAGCGCCGCGAGCTCGGGCTGCGGTTCTCCGATGTTCCACGGCGGTGGTCCCTCGAACCCGCCCTGTCCCCGGTACGCGTCGTCCCAGTCCATCACTTCAGCAGACATGCGAACCAACCTAGTCGGGGCCGTCCCAGGTGTGCACAGGCTCGTTGCTGTGCATCCGCTGGCAGTACAACCGCAGCATCTCCGCCAGCGCAGCGGGCCGGGCGAGGCCGCGTTCCTGCAGCGCACGCACGGTTTCGGTCTGCCACACCGCGCCGTTGCGGCCCGTCTTGGCACGCCCTTCGATCACGCCGAGGTAGCGGTCACGCACCTCCGCGGCGACGCCCCACCGGCGCAGCCCCTCCTCGGCCATCGGCAGCAGCTGGCGCAGCACCAGTTCGTCGGGTGTCACCTCGCCGAGCCCCGGCCAGTAGAGCCGTGCGTCCATGCCGTGCTGCGCGGCCTCGGAGAAGTTGTGGTGCGCCGCGGCGAAGCTCATCTTCGTCCACAGCGGCCGGTCCTCCTCGGACAAGGTGCGCAGCATGCCGTAGTAGAAGGCCGAGTTGGCCATCATGTCGAGCACCGTCGGACCCGCGGGCAGCACCCGGTTCTCCACCCGCAGATGGGGCTTGGCGTCCACGCCGCTCCCGACGATGTCGTACACCGGCCGGTTCCACCGGTACACGGTGCCGTTGTGCAGACGCAGCTCCGAGAGCTTCGGGGTGCGGCCTGCGGCGAGTTCTGCCACCGGGTCCTCGTCGGAGAGGTCGGGCAGCAGCGACGGGAAGTAGCGGACGTTCTCCTCGAACAGGTCGAAGATCGAGGTGATCCACCGCTCGCCGAACCACACCCGGGGCCGCACGCCCTGGGTCTTCAGTTCCTCCGGCCGGGTGTCGGTGGCCTGGGTGAACAGTTCGATGCGGGTCTCGGCCCACAGCTCGTGGCCGAAGAAGTACGGCGAGTTGGCGCCGAGGGCCAGCTGCGGGCCCGCCAGCACCTGGGCGGCGTTCCAGTTGTCGGCGAAATCGGCGGGTGACACCTGCAGGTGCAGCTGCATGCTGGTGCAGGCCGACTCAGGGGCGATGTTCGGGGTCTGCAGGCTGAGCCGTTCGGGCCCGCTGATGTCGATCGAGATGTCCTCGCCGCGCGCGGTGAAGATCGAGTCGTTGAGCGCCTGGTAACGCGTCGACTCGCTCATCCAGTCCCCGGAGACGAGGTGTTCGGGCATCAGGGTGGGCAGGATGCCGATCATCACGATGTGCGAGCCGCTCGAGCCGGCCTTGCGCTCGGCGGCGTTGAGGCTGGCGCGCACGTCGGCCTCCAGATCGAGGCCGGCCCTGCCCGGCAACGGTCGCGGCGGCACGTTGAACTCGATGTTGTAGGCGCCCAGCTCGGTCTGGTAGGCCGGGTCGGCGATGGACGCCAGCACCTCGGTGTTGCTCATCGCCGGCTGGTAGTCGCCGTCGACCAGGTTGCACTCGATCTCCATGCCGGTCAGCGGACGCTCGAACTCGAAACTGGACTGCGACAGCATCGTCTCGAACACGTCCAGGCAGAGCTGGACCTTGCGCCGGTACTCACGGCGATGCTCGCGGCTGAACTCTGTCCGCTTCAGTTCTTCGCCCACACCGCCGATGCTAGTGACGCGCGCGTAGGTGAACCGCGGATCGCGGGTGCGGTTGACCCGTGGCGAGCCGGGTAGCCGCGCGCCATGGACATCACGGTGACCTTCCTCGGCAACGCGACCACGCTGATCACCGCCGACGGCATCACGCTGCTGACCGACCCGAACTTCCTGCACCGCGGCCAGCGCGCCTACCTGGGCTACGGCCTGGTGTCCAAGCGGCTGCACGACCCCGCACTCGACGTCGACCGGCTGCCCGCGCTGGACGCGGTGGTGCTCTCACACATGCACGGCGATCACTGGGACCGCGTCGCCCAGGCCCGCCTCGACAAGCGGCTGCCCGTGTTCACCACCCCGCACGCGGCGAAGCGGCTGCACCGCCGCGGCTTCGGACATGCCGTCGGACTGCCCACCTGGCAGCAGCACACCCTGACCAAGGGTGAGACCACCGTCGCGGTGACCGCGCTGCCCGGGCGGCACGCACCGACGCCGATCGACCGGTTCCTGCCGCCGGTGATGGGCTCGATGCTGGAGTTCTCCCGTACCGGCGACGCGACGCGGCGGCTGTACATCTCCGGTGACACGCTGCTGGTGGAGGAGCTGCATGAGATACCGCGCCGGTACCCCGCGATCGACGCCGGGCTGCTGCACCTGGGCGGCACCCGGCTGCCGTTCGGCCGCCACCTGCCGATCGGCCTGACGGTCACCATGGACGGTGCGCAGGGTGCGGGACTGACCGAACTGCTGGACCTGCCGAAGGTGATCCCGGTGCACTTCAACGACTACGGCGTCTTCGCGTCGCCGCTGTCGGACTTCCACAAGGAGATGGCGCGGCGCGGGCTGGCCGAGCGGGTGGTCGAGATCGGCCGCGGCGAGTCGGTGACGATCTGAGCCACGCCGCTACAGCTCGCGTAGCGGGGTCGGTTTCAGCAACAGCGTGGCGACGACGCTGATCACCGCCGTGGTGACGAGGTAGCCGCACGCCAGCCATGGTGTACCGCCCGCCGCGGCGATCAGCGCGGTGAGGATGAGCGGAGTCAGCCCTGAGGCGTACACCCCGGACAGCTGATAGACCGTCGACAGCCCGGTGTAGCGGATGCGGGCGGGGTACAGCGACGCGTAGAGCGTGCCCTGGGCGCCGTAGAACCACGCGTGGATCACCCCGAACACGATCAGCAGCGCGATCGTGAACGCGGTGACGGTGCCGGTGCCGAACAACGCGAACGCCGGGAACACCGCGACCGCGTAGGCCGCGATACCGCTCGCGTAGACCAGGCGGGGGCCGTAGCGGTCGGCCAGCAGGCCCGACACCGGCAGCAGAGTGGCCATCAGCAGCGCCGACGCGGTCACCGCGAACAGCACCGGAACCTTCTCCAGGTGCAGCGTGCCGGTGGCGTAGGAGATGGCGAACACGCCCCAGGTGTTGAACGCGGCGCCCTCGCCCCACCGGCTGAGCAGGCCGAGCACCGTCGGCCGCAGCGACGGTGGCCGGAAGACCTCCTTGACGGGCACCGCCGAGCGGTCGCCGTCGGCGCGGACCTTCTCGAAGGCCGGCGTCTCGGCGGCCTTCAACCGCACCACCACCCCGAAGACCACCAGCACGATGCTGACGAGGAAGGCGATGCGCCAGCCGTAGGACTCGAACGCGTCCTCGGGCAGCGCGATCTGCAGCAGCGCGAACACCCCGGTGCCCAGCGCGAGCCCGAGCGCGAGACCGACCTGCGGCACGCTGCCGGACAACCCGCGCCGCCGCGGCGCGCTGTGCTCGACCGCGAGCAGCACGGCGCCGGCCCATTCACCGCCGAGCGCGAAGCCCTGGACGATGCGCAGCAGGAGCAACAGGATCGGCGCCAGCACGCCGATCTGCGCGGCGGTGGGCAGCAGCCCCATCAGCGCGGTGGCGCCGCCCATCAGCACCATCGTCAGCGCCAGCGTGCGTTTGCGGCCGATCCGGTCGCCGATGTGGCCGAACACGAAACCGCCGATCGGCCGGACGACGAAGCCGACCGCGAACGTCGCGAAGGACAGCAGCGTGCCGACGAGGGAACTCTGGTCGGGGAAGAACGCCTGGTTGAAGATCAGGCTGGCCGCGGTCGCGTAGAGGAAGAAGTCGTACCACTCGATCGTCGTCCCCACCAGGCTGGCCAGCAGGGCCGTGCGCGCGGTGGCCGGGTCGGGGGCCGGCGCCTCGGCGGACGGCGTGTCGGTGAGGCTCACGCTGCACAATGAGACCCGACGGCGGTGGGCCCGACAAGGGTTGTGCGCGTGACGATCAGAAGTCGCGGGCGCGGACTGCGACCACGAGTGCGCGCAGGGCGGCTGCGTCGACGGAGCCGGGGTCGACCGGTTCGCCAATGCGCACCTGCATCGCGGTGCGGTGGAATCCGCCGTGCTTGGGCAGCACCTCGCAGGTGCCCAGCAGCGCCACCGGCACCAGCGGAACCCCGCAGTCCCGCGCGAGATGGATCGCGCCGGAACGGAACTCACCGACCGACCCGTCCCGGCTGCGGGTGCCCTCGGGGTAGACGACGACGGTGCGCCCCCGGGCCAGTGCGGGCCGCGCGGCCGCGAGCAGCGCCGGGTAGGTGCTGCCGGTGGTGCGGCGCACCGGAAGCCCGCCGGCGAGCGCGGTGATCAGCACCCGCCGCACCGGATCGTCGAACCAGTAGTCGGACGCCGCGGCGAACACCGGCTGCGCCGATGCGGGCAGGGCCGCCATCAGGGCGGCGGTGTCGGCGTGCGAGCCGTGATTGGCCACCACCACGCAGCCGCCGGGACGGCGCCACCGACCGACGACCGTCAGGCCGCCCGACAGCCGGCAGACCGTCCGCCACAGCCGGTGGCGCAGCAGACAGGCGGTGCGGACGGCGATCGACATCAGCCCGCCAATTCCCGACGGACCGCCCGCAGCCGCACGCTCGCCGTGAGCATCGATCCGGCCACGACGACTACGCAGACGAGCGGAATGGCCTGCGGCAGCGCCGTCGCGACAACGACGGCCAGGCAGCGCTCGGTCTTGCCGAACGGGCCGCCGTTGCGCCGGGCGGCACCGGCGCCCGCACCCGCCAGGGCCGCGAAGGTGGGTTGGGTGGCCGCGAGCGCGGCCGTCAACACCCAGGCGACGGGTGTGCCGTTGGCGCCCGCCCACACCGAGAGGCCGGCGAACATCAGGACATCGGATGCGCGGTCGCCCAGTTCGTTGACCACGAAGCCCCACGGCGCGCTGATGCCGCGCGCCCGGGCGACCGCCCCGTCCAGGTTGGCGCCCGCCAGTCGCACCGCGAGGAACGCCAGGGCCGCCGGCCACCACCCGTTCGCGACGGCCACCGCCCCGCACGCCGCGGCGGCCACGCCGACGGCGGTGTAGACATCGGGCGAAATGCGATGCACCACAGCGTGTTCTACGGCGCCTCGCAGTTGCCGGGTGTACCAGGGCTTGAGCGCGTAGAGGCCTTGCACACTTTCATCGTGGCCCGGTGGACGTGGTGTCCGACACCGTAGTTCTACCTGGATCGCTCAGGCGGCGCGGCGCGCCACCACCACCTGCGGGCTCAGCAGGCCGCTGCGCAAGTCGAGTTCGATCGCCGGGTCCGCGTGCGCGGCCAGTGCACGCAGCGCCGACGGGCTGTAGGTGCGCAGCGAGCTGATCACCCCGTCGTGGACGAACGGTACGAACGGCGCGAGCGGCAGCATGGTCGCCAGCCGCAGCAGGTGCAGCGGGGCGGGCGGTCGCGGGAGGTCGATGATGAGCAGCGTGTCGGCGGCCCTGGTGCCCTCGGCGAGCACCCGTGCGGCCGCCGTCGGCGGCAGGTGGTGGAACGACAGCACGAACAGGGCGAGATCGAACGCCCGATCCGGCGCGTCGATCGCGGTGGCGTCCATCTCGCGGACGGTGACGCGGGGGTCGGCGCCGAGGTCACCGGCGGCGATGGCAGCGACCGAATCCGGGTCGACGTCGGTGACGGTGAGCTGCGCGGTCGGATGCTGCTGGAGGATCTCGCGCGACAGGCCGCCATGTCCGGCACCGAGTTCGAGCACCTTCGGATCCGGCACGTCGGCGAGTTCGGCCAGGGCGATACCCGCGAACCTCTGGTGGTTGCCGAAGATCTCCCCGGTGCGGTCCAGCGCCCGGATCACGCTGCGCTTGGTCCGGTCGTCGACGTCGTCGCGGTCGAGGTACTCGGGCCGGTCGGTCTGCAGCAGGCGGTCCAGGCACGACGCATCCGGCCCGCCGCGCGGCATCTTCTCGATACCGGTCGTCCGCCCGCCCACAACCGCCATCATGGCATGCTGAACCGGCGCGCAGGTCCAACGCACGGAGGTGGTCATGAGGGTCTTCGTCAGTTGCGCGCCCGCCGACCGCGCTCTCGCCGAACAGGTCAGCCGCGAGCTGTCCCACGCCGGGCACAGTGTCTGGTTCGACGGCGACATCAGTGGCGCCGAGCAGTGGTGGCGGCGTTGCATCGACGGGGTCCGCGACGCCGACGTGTTCCTCACATTGTGGACGGCCAACCTGGCGGCGGCCAGACCCGCGACGGCGCTGCTCCAGCATGCCGACGCCCTCGGCAGGCCCGTGCTGGCCGTGCGGTTCGGGCAGGTGGACCGGCCCGGTTTCGGGCCGACGGTCAAGGTCCTCGAATTCGGTGACGGCGCGCTGGCTTCGACGGTGCAGGCGATGGCTCAGCAGACCGGTCCGTGGCCGAGCACGCAGGCCCCGCCGCCGCCGTGGCCGTTCGGCTACCTGGGCTCCCTTCGGGAATTCGCCGCCGCACCCGCGCTGCCCGGATACGAGCAGCAGCAACTGCTCGCCCGGCTGCAGGCCGCCTCAGGTGAGGACGGGCAGTATCCCGTCGTCCGCGACGAGGTGGCGGCGATCGTCGCCGGCCTGCGCACCCGCCCCGATCTCGATCCGGCGCTGCGCCCGCAGCTGGACGCACTGTCGCCTGCGCCCGAACAGGCTGCGCCGCAGCAGTACTGGGCGCCGCCGGGACCGCCGGCGTTCCCGGGCCAGGCTCCGCAGGGCTTTCCGCCGCAGGGCTACCCGGCCCAGGGTTACCCGCCGCAGGGTTATGGTCCGCACGGCTATGTGCCGCAGGGCTTTCCGGGATATCCACCGCCGCCCTCGCGGTCGACGAGCGGGGGAGCGCTCGCCGTCATCGGCGCGGTGGCCGTCGTGGTGATCATCGCGCTGGTGGTCGGCATCGTCCTGCTGACCCGGTCGGACGGCGGCTCGTCCGACGCCTTGGGGTCAGGCACCTCCGAGCCGGGCACGTCGTCGCCGGACACCGACGATCCGGCCGTCCAGCTGCTCGCTGACGGCATCTCCGTCGGCAGCCGGGTGGCGCCGGTGACCATCGACGTCTTCAACGACGCGATGTGCCCGGCCTGCGGCCGGTTCATCAGCCTGTACGGCAATGACATCCGAAGCGCCGTGCTGGACAACGAAATCCAGGTGCATTACCACGTGGTCGCGATCCTCGACGACTACTCGTCCAGCGGCGACTACTCGTCGAGAGCGGCCGCCGCGGTGTACTGCGTCGCCCAGGACGCCGACGTCGACACCTTCGAGAACTTCTACTCGGCACTGTTCGACCCGGTCTTCCAGCCCGAGGAGGGCGGCACCAGCGACCACACCGACGACGATCTCGCAGACCTGGCCACCGAATCGGGAGCGCCGGCCTCGGCGGCCGAGTGCATCACGTCGGGCAGCGACGCCAGCGCGGCGGCTCGACGCACCGCCGCGGCGCTGAGCACCTTCGAAGGCCTGGGCGGCGACGGCGTGCCTGCGGTGTACGACGACGGTGTCGAGGTCGACATCCAGCCCGGCTGGGTGGACGCGCTCGTCCGGTAGCCTCAGCCTGCATCACATCACCGAAGGAGTTGCGAGATGGCCGATTTCGTCGCCGCGATCGACCAGGGCACCACCAGCACCCGCTGCATGATCTTCGACCACGACGGCGCCGAGGTGGGCCGCCACCAGCTCGAGCACGAGCAGATCATGCCGCAGGCCGGCTGGGTGGAGCACAACCCCGTCGAGATCTGGGAGCGCACCGCGTCGGTCATCATGTCGGCGCTCAACCGCACGGACCTGTCGGCCGGCGACCTGGCCGGGCTGGGCATCACCAATCAGCGTGAGACGGCACTGGTGTGGAACCGGCGGACCGGCAGGCCCTACTACAACGCGATCGTCTGGCAGGACACCCGCACCGACCGGATCGCCTCCGCACTCGACCGCGACGAGCGCGGCGATGTCATCCGGCGCAAGGCGGGACTGCCGCCTGCCACGTACTTCTCGGCGGGCAAGGTGCAGTGGATCCTCGACAATGTCGACGGGGTACGTGACGCCGCGGAGAAGGGCGACGCCCTCTTCGGCACGGCCGACAGCTGGGTGGTGTGGAACCTCACCGGCGGGCCGCGCGGCGGCGTGCACGTCACCGACGTCACCAATGCCAGCCGCACCATGCTGATGGATCTCGAGACTCTGGACTGGGACGACGAATTGTTGTCCTTCTTCAAGATTCCGCGTCAGATGCTGCCGGAGATCAAGCCGTCGTCGTACCCGCAGGCGTACGGCACGACGCTGGCCGACGGGCCCGTCGGCGGCGAGGTGGCGCTCACCGGAATCCTGGGCGACCAGCAGGCGGCCATGGTCGGCCAGGTGTGCCTGGACGCCGGTGAGGCCAAGAACACCTATGGCACAGGCAATTTCCTGCTGCTCAACACCGGGGAGAAGATCGTCCGCTCGGAGAACGGGCTCCTGACGACGGTCTGCTACCAGTTCGGGGACGCCAAACCCGTGTACGCGCTGGAGGGTTCGATCGCCGTCACCGGCTCGGCCGTGCAGTGGCTGCGCGACCAGCTGGGCATCATCAGCGGTGCCGCGCAGAGCGAGGCTCTGGCGAAACAGGTCGACGACAACGGCGGGGTGTACTTCGTGCCCGCCTTCTCGGGGCTGTTCGCACCCTACTGGCGGTCCGACGCCAGGGGCGCGATCGTCGGGCTGTCGCGGTACAACACCAACGCCCACGTCGCGCGGGCCACCCTCGAGGCGATCTGCTACCAGAGCCGCGACGTCGTCGACGCGATGGAGGCCGACTCGGGCGTGCACATGGAGGTGCTCAAGGTCGACGGCGGCATCACCGCCAACGATCTGTGCATGCAGATCCAGGCCGACGTCCTCGGCGTCGACGTGGTCAAACCCGTCGTCGCCGAGACCACCGCGCTCGGCGCCGCGTATGCCGCCGGGCTCGCCACCGGGTTCTGGGAGAACACCGACGACCTGCGCGCCAACTGGCAGGAGGGCAGGCGCTGGTCGCCGGACTGGAGCGACGACCAGCGCCAGGAGGGGTACGCCGGCTGGCAGAAGGCGGTGCAGCGCACCCTCGACTGGGTCGACGTCGACTGATCTGTGGAGCCGCAGCCGCGCTCACCGCGGTTGCGGCTCCACAAATCGCTACGGGGCGAAGCCGGCGGGCAGCTCGATGTCGTCGACGGCGAGGTTCTCCTCGAGGTGGGCGACCGACGACGTCCCGGGGATCAGCAGCACGTTCGGCGCCACCGACAGCGTCCACGCCAGCGCGACCTGGGCCGGGCTGCGGCCGAGGTCGGCGGCGGCCTGCTTGACGGCGGGATTGCCCAGCACCGGATTGTCGGCGGAGAAACCCGAACCCAGCGGGAAGAACGGCACGAAGGAGATGTCGCGCTCGACGCACAGGTCGAGCACCGGCTGAGAGGTCCGGTCGACCAGGTTGTAGGCGTTCTGCACGGTGACGATCTCGGTGCGCTCGAGGGCGAACCGCAGATGATCGACCGAGATGCTGGACAGCCCGATGCCGCCGATCAGCCCCTCGTCGCGGGCGGCGATCATCGCGTCGAGCTGGCGTCCGAACAGCTCGGGGTCGACGTCGCCCACGGCGTCGGGATCTCCGGAGTGGATGCGCAGGTTGACCGCGGCGAGCCGGTCGGTGCCCAGCGTGCTGAGGTTCTCTTCGATGTCGGCGCGCAGCTCGTCGGGCTGTTGCGCGGCGGTCCAGTTGCCTTGGTCGTCGCGGCGTGCGCCGACCTTGCTGACCAGCACCAGGTTGTCCGGATACGGGTGCAGCGCCTCGCGGATGAGTTCGTTGGAGACATTCGGGCCGTAGAACTGCGCGGTGTCGATGTGGTCGACGCCGAGTTCCACCGCCCGCCGCAGCACCGCGATGGCGGCGTCGTGGTCACGGGGCGGGCCGAACACGCCGGGGCCGGGAAGCTGCATGGCGCCGAAGCCGACGCGGTGCACGGGATAGGAGCCGATATGAAAGGTCGTCATGTCAGGTACTGACGTTATTCGGGCGCGATTTCATCCGCCCGGTCCGAGATCCGCACGAGTTGCTTGCCGAAGTTCTGCCCTGTGAACAGCCGTCGTAGCGCGTCAGGAGCGTTCTCCAGGCCGTCCACCACGTCGATGTGATCCTTGATCTTGCCCTCGGCTGCCCAGCCGGCGAGCTCGCCGACGGCCTCGCCCACCCTGCCGAAGTAGTCGAAGATCAGGAAGCCGCGCATGGTGCCCCGCTGCAGCACGAGATTGGTGAGGTTGCGGATGCCGTCCTGCGCGCCGGGGTCGCTGTAGCCGGCGACGGCGCCGCACAGCGCGATGCGCGCGCCCGACGCGAGATTCGCGAGCACCGCGTCGAGCACCTGACCGCCGACGTTGTCGAAGAACACGTCGACGCCGCCGGGACAGGCGGCACGAAGTCGGGCGGGGAAGTCGTCGGCCTTGTAGTCGACGGCCTCGTCGGCACCGACCTCGTCGCGCAGCCATTCGCACTTGCGGGCGCCGCCGGCGATGCCGACCACGCGACATCCCTTGAGCTTGGCGATCTGGCAGACGAGCGCCCCGACCGCGCCTGCGGCGGCGGAGACGACCACCGTCTCTCCGGCCTCGGGGCTGCCCACGTCGAGCAGTCCGAAGAATGCGGTGAGCCCCGTGATGCCGAACAATGACAACGCGGTCGCGGGGTCGACTCCGGGTGGGAGCTTGAGGGGTGCGACGAGGCCGCCGAACGCCGACCCGTCGCTGACGGCGAAGTCCTGCCAGCCGAACGCCCCCGAGACCAGATCACCCACGCTGAACGACGGGTGCTTCGACTCCACCACCACACCGACGGACGCGGACGCCATCACCTCACCCAGCGGAATGCGGGGGATGTAGGTGTCGATCGACATCCAGCTGCGCTGGGCGGCGTCGCAGCTGAGCCACAGGTTCCGGATGAGGAATTCGCCGTCGCCGACCGCCGGCACCGGGTCTTCCCGCCATTCGAAGTGTTCCCGTCCGACCACGCCATTCGGGCGCTCGGCGAGTACCCATCGACGATTGATGTCCCTCATCTTCGCTGCCTTTCGATCGGCGCCTGCTCACCGATCCCAGCGCACGCGACGCGATTTCGGCGCGGTTTCATCCGCTGAGCGAACGAAACCGCGCCGACGTCACGAATTCAGTCGGATTCGCCGAGGATGCCGTAGATCTCCCGGCGGGCATTGTTGAGTATGTCGACGATGCGCTGCTGCTGCTCGCCCGTCGCCGCGTGAGCGGACTGGGCGACCGCGCCCATCAGCTGGCCGACCGCACTGCGCAGGTTCATCGCACCGGGATCGGCGTCCGCGGTGATGTCGTCCCACGGCGCCGTCTCGATCTTCTCGGCGGCGGTGCGACCGTCGTCGGTCAGGTCGAACAGCTTCTTGCTGCCGTCGGTCTCGGTGGCGATCAGCAGGCCCTCGTCGACGAGCAGCTGCAGCGTCGGGTACACCGAGCCGGGGCTGGGTTTCCACAGGTCCTGGCTGCGTGCGGCGATCTCCTGGATCATCTCGTAGCCGTGCATCGGCCGCTCGGTGAGCAGCTTGAGGATCGCGGCGCGGACGTCGCCACGCCTGCCGCGACCGCCGCCACGCGGACCGCCGCGCCGTCCGCCGGGACCGAAGCCGAAGCCGGGGCCGAAGCCGCCGGGGCCGAAACCCGGACCGAAGCCGCGGTCGCCGCGGCCGTGCTCACGGACGTGGCCGCGGAATTCGCGGCGGGCCTGCCGCCGTCGTTCGTGCAGGGCTCGCCGGTCCTCGGGGCTGAAGCCGAAGCCGAAACCGCCCGGACCGAATCCGCCGGGATGCCCGCCGAACGGGCTGTCTTGAGGGGTGAATGGGGTGTTCATGGTGTGTTTCCTTCGTGTGCGAGGAAGCACGATGTGCGCTTCCGATACGTTAACGATATATCGGAAACTATCGAGATGCAACGTCGACCGCTCGGGCCGGCGATGTCACGACACCAGCGTCGCTCCCTCGGCCACCCGCAGCGCGGTCATGCGCCACGGGCCGCGCGTGGCCAGCACGTAGTAGATGGCGAACGCGACACCGCAGCCGATGAACCAGCTGTACTGCGCGGCGCCGGCCATACCGAGCACCTTGCCCCCGAGCAGCACGGGGATCATCGCGAGAACGGCGCCGACCAGCGTCGCGGCCACCGCCACCGGGTTGTAGCCCTTGGCATACCAGTAGTTGGCGGTCTTGGACATCGTGAACAGGTCGTCGACGACGATCTTCTGCTTGCGCACCAGGTAGAAGTCGGCGATGAGCACGCCGAACAGCGGGCCGATGAACGCACCGAGCGTCTCCAGCGTGTAGTGGATGACCTCGGGATTGCTGTAGAGATTCCACGGGGTTAGCAGCACCGAACCGACCGCGGCGATCATGCCGCCCATCCGCCAGCTGATCCGCTGCGGGCTGACGTTCGAGAAGTCGAACGCCGGCGAGATGAAGTTGGCGACGATGTTGATGCCGATGGTGGCGATCGAGAAGGTCAACGCGCCCAGCACGATTGCGGTCACGCTGTCGATGCGGGCCACCGTCGCCACCGGGTCGGTGAGCAGTTCGCCGAACACCGGCACCGTCGCCGCCGCCGTGATGACGACCAGCAGCGAGAACACCAGGAAGTTGACCGGCAGGCCGAGGAAGTTGCCCTTCTTGACGGCCTGGAAGCTCTTGCCGTAGCGGGCGAAGTCGCCGAAGTTCAGCATCGGGCCGGAGAAGTACGACACCACCAGCGCGATCGCACCGAGCATGATCACCAGCGAATTGCCCTGCTTCTCGCCGCCGAGGGACAGGCTGACGTGCCAGCCGGACTTCCACAGCAGGTATCCGCACAGGATGAACATCACGACATAGACGGCGGGACCGCAGAAGTCGATGAATTTGCGGATCGCCTCCATGCCGCGCCAGAACACCGCGGCCTGCACCACCCACAGCAGGGTGAAGCTGCACCATCCCAGCAGGGACAGCCCGGTGAACCCGTACTGGTCGACGTCGGCATACGGCGCGAGGCCGGGAAAGAGCTTGAGCAGCACCACGTCCAGCGCCGCCGAGGCCAGATAGGTCTGGATGCCGTACCAGGCCACGGCGATCAGGCCGCGGATGATCGCGGGGATGTTGGCGCCCAGCACGCCGAAGGAGCTGCGGCACACCACCGGATAGGGCACACCGGCCTGCTGACTGGGTTTCGCGACGAGGTTGCACAACAGGTACACGATCACGATGCCGACGAGCAGCGCGATCAGCACCTGCCAGCTCGCCAGGCCGAGAGCGAACAGGCTGCCCGCGGTGACGTAACCGCCCACGCTGTGCACGTCCGACATCCAGAACGCGAAGATGTTGTACGACGACCAGGACTGCTTGGCCAGCGGTGCGAGATCCTCGTTGGTCAGCCGGGGGTCGTAGTGGTCCTTGATCAGACCGCCGCCGACGGGGTGGCCCGAGGCCTCGACGATGTCGCCCGCGCCGATCACGGCGCTGGGCGGTAGGTCTCGGGTGTCTGTCATGTCCGCTCCCTGCAAGAAGTCCGGGCGAATTCGATGCAGGAAAGCTAGCGACGTGATGTTTCACCGCCGTTGCGCGCAGAATATGTTCTCGCGGCGACGGCCGGTGCGGTCAGCTCTCGATGTGCGCGCCGAGTTGATGCACCAGCGAGAACAGGTTGGCCACCCCCCAGTGCTCGACGATCCTGCCGTCGCGCACCCTCATCGCGTCGACGGTCTCGAACGACACGGTGCGGCCGGTCGGGGCGATGTCGAACAGCGGTCCGCGATGCGTGCCGTGATAGGTCTTGTAGGTGGTGACGATGTCGTCTTCGATTGTCTGCCAATGGATCTCGGGACTGAAGTCGGGGAATGCGTCGCGCAGCCTGCGGTACAGCACGAGCACCCCCGCCTTGTCGGGCGTGGTTCCGGGCTGCGGGGTGCGATCGACGAAGTCGTCGGCGAACAGCTCGTCGAAGAGCGCGAAGTCGCCCTGCCCCTGCACCACTTCGGTGTTGCGACGGACGATCGCCATCATCGCCTTCTGCTCGTCGGTGCGGCTCATCGGTGTGGTGTCCTCTCGTGGGAGTGTTCGTGCCAGGTGGCCAGCAGCCGGAGTGCGGTCTCGGAGGTCGATCCCGGCTCGGTGGTGTACACGAACAGGATCTGGTCGGGATCGCCCGACGAGTTCAGGGCCTGGTACTGCACCGTCAGGTCGCCGACCAGCGGGTGATGGTAGGCCTTCGTGCCGGTGGTGCGGCGCTGCACATCGTGATCGGACCACCACTTGCGGAACTCCTCGGACTGGATGGAGAGCTCGCCGATCAGGGCGGTCAGCTTGTCGTCGTTCGGGTAGCGGCCCGCATCGAGGCGCAGCATCGCCACCGTGTCGGCGGCCACTTGCGCCCAGTCGGAGTACAGCTCCCTGGCGTGCGGGTCGAAGAAGACGAATCGCGCCTGGTTGCGTTGCGCCGCAGGCAGCTCGCGGAACTCGGTGATCAGTGCGCCGGCGATGCGGTTGTGGGCCAGCACGTCGAGACGGCGACCGAGCACGAACGCCGGCGAACACATCTGGTCCAGCAGGTCGAGCAGCCGCAGCGTGGCCGGTTCCACGATCTGCGGGCGGGGCCGGCGCCTGCGCCCCGCGGGCTGTGGACGGCCGAGCTGGTGCAGGTGCTGGCGTTCGGCGTCGTCGAGTTGCAGCGCGGTGGCCAGCGCGTCGAGGACGTCGGTGGATGCGCTGCGGCTGCGGCCCTGCTCGAGGCGGGTGTAGTAGTCGACGCTGACCCCGGCCAGCCGGGCGAGTTCCTCGCGTCGCAGACCGGGCACGCGTCGGCGGACGTAGTCACCGCTGAGGCCGGCCTGCTCGGGGGTGAGCCTGGCCCGGCGGGCGCTGAGGAACTCCGCGAGTTCGGTGCCGGTGCGATCGCTCACGACGACATTCTGCCGCGAGGCGCCCGGCGCCGCGGCGCCAAGGTGGCCCATCTTGTCCCCCGATGAGCGCGGCCAGGCTGGCCGCGAAACAACGGCCGCGATCGCGGTTGTGTCGAGTGCACGACCACGTGAGCACACACGAAAGGAACCCACCATGTCCTCACTCATCACCGGCACCCCGCTGGACGGCCGCATCGCGGTGGTCACCGGAGCGTCGAGCGGCATCGGCGAAGCCACGGCGGAACGGCTGGCGGCGCTGGGCGCACGCGTCGCCGTCGCCGCCCGCCGCGCCGACCGGCTCGAGACGCTCGCCGGCCGCATCCGGTCGGCCGGCGGCACCGCGCTCGTCCTTCCCCTCGACGTCACCGACCGGACCGCCGTCGCGACCGCCGCCGACCGGGTGGCCGCCGAACTCGGTCCCGTCGACCTGGTGTTCAACAACGCCGGGGTTCAGCTGATCTCGCCGATCGACGATCTCCGCGTCGACGAGTGGCAGCGCCAGATCGACCTGAACGTCACCGGCGTGATGAACGTGATCGGCGCGTTCGTCCCGCAGCTGGTCGAGGCGGCCGCGGCGGGCAGGCCCGCCGACCTGATCAGCACGTCGTCGATCGCGGCCACCCGCGTCCTGGAGAAGTTCTCCGTCTACTCGGGTACCAAGGCCTACATCAGCCACCTGACGCGGCTGCTGCGGGTGGAACTCGGCCGCAAGATGGTCCGGGTGTCCACGATCGAACCGGGAATGGTCGACACGGAACTGCCCTCGCACGTCACCGACCCCGACGCCAGCACGCTGATGGCGGACCTGATCCGCGACATCGAGGTGCTCTCCCCGGCGGACGTCGCCGAGACCGTGGCATTCATCGCGTCGGTGCCCCGGCACGTCAATCTCACCGAGATCACCATCCTGCCCACCGGGCAGGCGATCTGAGGCGCATGATCGATCCGGAGGGGCGTGCCGCGCCCCTCCGGACGGCAGGAGCATCAATGACCGACACCGCCGACGCCTCGGCCCTGTCCGGCACCGACCAGTTCTTCCAGCGCGGGAACTACGCACCCGTTCCGGACGAACTCACCGCGTTCGACCTTCCCGTCGAGGGCGCCATCCCGCCGGACCTGTGCGGCTGGTACCTGCGCAACGGGCCGAATCCGCGGCAGCCCACCGGCCACTGGTTCACCGGCGACGGGATGATCCACGGCGTCCGCATCGAGAACGGTCGCGTCGCCTGGTACCGCAACCGGTGGGTGCGCACCGAGAGCTTCGAGAACGACTTCCCGGTGTTCAACGACGACGGCACCCGCAACCTGCGATCCAGCGTCGCCAACACCCACGTCGTCAACCACGCGGGCAAGACGCTGGCGCTGGTCGAATCGTCGCTGCCGTACGAGATCTCGAACGACCTGCAGACAATCGGGGCCTACGACTTCGGCGGCAGGCTGGACGACTCGATGACCGCGCATCCGAAGATCTGCCCGGCGACCGGGGAGCTGCACTTCTTCGGCTACGGCAGCCTCATCGCCCCGCACGTCACCTATCACCGGGCCGACGCCGACGGCGTGCTGACGGTGAACCGCCCGGTCGATGTGCCGGCGCTGACGATGATGCACGACTTCGCGCTGACCGCTGAGCACGTCGTGTTCATGGATCTGCCCGTCGTGTTCGACCTCGACATCGCGATCAGGGGCGACATGCCGTTCCGCTGGGACGACGCCTACGGGGCGCGCTTGGGTGTGCTGCGGCGCGACGACCCGTTCGGGACGGTGCGCTGGTTCGACATCGATCCCTGCTACGTGTTCCACGTCGTCGACAGCTACGACGACGGCGGTTCGCTCGTCCTGCAGGCGGTTCGCTACCCGAGCCTGTGGCGCGGCAGCGGTGCTTCCGACCCCGACGGTGTGCTGTGGAGCTGGACGCTGGACCTCGCCGCGGGCACCGTGTCCGAGCGTCCGCTCGACGACCGCGCGGTCGAGTTCCCGAGGATCGACGACCGGCTGGCCACCCTGCCCGCCCGGTACACGGTTACCGTCGCCGACCACAGCCTGCTGCGCTACGACCTGACCACCGGTGCGGCCGTCGAGCACTCCTTCGGCGACGGCGTACCCGGCGAGGCGGTGTTCGTGCCGTCCGCAGGCGCTGCCGACGAGAGCAACGGCTACTACCTGGCCTACAACTACGACCCGGTCCGCGACGGAAGTGACCTGGTGATCCTCGATGCGGCCGACTTCGCGGCCGCACCGGTCGCGAAGATCGCTTTGCCGCAACGCGTTCCGTACGGCTTCCATGGCAACTGGATCGCGGGCTGACGAAATTGCCGCACAGCGGCCTCTCCGATCGGCCATAAACTCACCGGGGTGAGCGAGATCGGGCGGGCGGCGGCCAGGGTGCTGGCGGACAGCGGGCAGGTGCCCATCGCGGCGGGCCTCACCGACGCCGAGATCAGCGCCGTGGAGGCGCGCTTCCGTTTCGAATTCGACGACGACCACCGCGCCTTTCTTGCCGCCGGCCTGCCGACCGGCCGTGGGTGGCCGGACTGGCGCGGTGACGACACCGCGCTGATCTTCCACGTCGGCTGGCCGGCCCGCGATCTGCTGCGCGCGGTCAAGGAGGACGAATTCTGGGGTGTCGCCTGGGGAGAGCGACCGGATTCGGAGTACCTGCGGACACACGCGGTGAGCCGGATGCTCGGCACAGCGCCGCGGATGGTGCCCGTGTTCCGGCAGTGCTACCTGCCCGCGGGCAGAGGCGGGACGGGTTCGCCGGTGTGGCTGCTCGACGGCGCCGACGTGTCCCACGCGGGTGCGGACCTGCACGACTTCGTCGCCCGGCTCTGCGGTGGTCCGGCGCAGCCGGTGAAAGCCGATGTGTCACTGGCATTCTGGAGCGATCTGCTGCCTGGCGCCCAAGCGCAGGCACCCGAGTACCCGGCCCTCGGCGCGCCGCCGTTCGAACCCGACCCGGCGGTCGAGGCCCCCGCGGCCGTGCGACCGTCCGCCGACCCCGTCGCCGCCTTCGCCGCGCGCGGCGTCGATCTCGCCGAGGTGAGCCGCCACGACGGGGTGCTGGCGCACGGCGGGCCGCTGTGGACGGTGCCGGTGACACCCGGTGACGAGGCGGCGCGATTGTGGGCGCAGACCCGGATCCTGTTCCCGGAGACCGGCCTGTGGCCGGTGCTCATCACCGCGCGCACCTGGCATCGCATCGGTGTCGAGGGCGTCGAGGATCCCGCGCTGTGGACCGGCGGCCTCGACGGGGCGGCCTGGCTTGACCGCGAATACCGCTCCTACATCGGGCACAACGACGACCTCCCGCGGGCCGAGGGCGTCGAGCTGGTCGGTCTGCAACGCACCCACTGGAGACAGACCTGGACCGGGATGGACGACACCGGGCGGTTCGACCGGCTGGCGCTGGTGCCGACGCCCGCCTCCTGGTACGTGCCCGCGCTGCTGCAGTGGTCCGGCGCCGTCAACTACGACATCACCGGCCGCGACCACACCGCGGTCCTGCGGCGCTGGGCGGGCACGTTCGACGCGCACATCGCAGCACTCGACGACGAGTCCATGGTGCTGCGGGTCAACCAGCCGCCGCGGCTACCGCCCGCGATGCGCTCGGCGGCACTGGAGGCGTTCCTCTACTGCGTCGACTCCGTGCTCCAGGGATCGGGTTCGATCGACGCGCTGGCCAATCGGCTGGGCTACGACATCTGGAACTTCTGGTGGGACTGAACCGCCTGCCGCAGAAGCCGTCTCACAGCGCCGCCACCCGGTGCGCGTTCGGGCTCATCCCGTAGGCGCGCTTGAACGCACTGCTCAGGGCGAACGGTGTGCTGTAGCCGACCCGGCGGGCCACCGCGGCGATGGTGTTCCCGCCGTCGCGCAGCAGGTCGGCGGCCAGGGCCAGCCGCCAGTGGGTCAGGAACGCGATCGGCGGCTCGCCGACCAGCCCGGTGAACCGCCGTGCGAAGACGGCACGTGAGACGCCAACGGCCGCAGCGAGTTCGGCGACGGTCCAGGGGTGGGCGGGATTGTTGTACATCGGCTTGAGCGCCGGGCCGGCCACCGCGTCCTGCTCGGCGTACCACCACGTCGGCGCGTGACCCTCACGGCCGAACCAGTTGCGTAGCACCGCGATCAGCAGCAGATCCAGCAGCCGGTCCAGGTAGGCCTCCTGGCCGGGCCCGTCGCAACCGGCCTCGGCGGCCAGCAGGTCGACCAGCGGGCTGTCCCACTCGTCCGAGCGAACCACCAGCACCGGTGGCAACGCGTCGAGCAGTCGGGTGCTCACCTCGCTGCGGCCCTCGTAGGCGCATACCACCGAACGAGTCGAGCCCGCCGCGGAGTTACCCCACGTGCGGACACCGACCGACATCTCGAAGCGCAGATCGGCGCCCGACACGGTGGTGCACCGCTGGCCTGGGTGGATCACCACCGTGGGAAGGCTGGACGGGTCGTCGGCGAACACGTAGTGCTGGCTGCCGCGGGCGACCGCGACGTCCCCGGGGTGCAGCCAGGTGGTCCCGCTGAGTGGGCCGACGATGGCCGCGTTGCCGGCGGTCTGGCAGATCAGCGTCAGCGGCGCCTCGTCGCGGATGCTCATCGCCCACGGCGGGTCCATCATCATCCGCAGCACGAACGCGCCGCGCGCCCGAACCCCCTCGAGCAGGCCGACCACCGCGTCCACGCCGCGAGCCTAGACCGAGACGCCTGCGTATGGAAGCGCGACGATCGACGATGGATCGTCTCACCCGAGCGCGGTTGAGTCGACCTATGAGCCTCAACCCCGTCGTCGCCCTCACCGTCACCGCCGCGATCGCCGCCGCCGCGGTCGGCGGGGTGTTCTACGCGTTCTCCACGATCGTCATGCGCGGCCTCGATCGGACGGGTCCGGTGGCCGCGATCACCGCGATGCGCGGGATGAACGCCGAGGCACAGGCGAACGCGCCATTCCTGATCCTGTTCGTCGGGTCGGCGCTGCTGTCGGCGGCTGTGGTGGTGGCCGCGGTGGTGCGCTTCGGCCGGCCCGGCGGCTGGCTGCTGCTGGCCGGCGGGCTGGCAGGCGTGGCCGGCTTCGTCGTCACCATGGCGTTCAACGTGCCGCTCAACAACCATCTCGACACCGTCGACCCCGGTGCGCTCGGCGCGGTCGAGGCCACCCGCGAATGGGCCGCCTATCTCTCGACTTGGACGGCGTGGAATCACGTCCGCGCCGCCGCCGGCATCGCGGCGGCCGTGCTGATGGCCCTCGGGCTCAGTTCGGGGGAGTGAAGCCGGTGTCGCGCTGGGGGCCCGGTTGCGGCGCCACGACGTACGTCGGGGGAGCGGGTGCGTACGGCGGGGGCGCGGGAACGGGTGCGAACGGCGGGGCCTGAGGAGGCGGCGGCGGTGCGGTCTGCGCGCCGAGCCGCACCAGTTCCCTACGATGACGCTCGGCGAGGACGGCGGCGAGCACGTACTGCGCCGGTGCGCCCGGTGGTGGTGGCGGCGAGATCTGTGCGACCACGTCGGCGGCGATCCGGTGCCCCATCACCTCACGGATCCGTGGGTCGAGTTGTGGTGCGCGGTTGAGGAACTGGCGGGCCAGCTCGATCGTCTGGGCACGCAACCCGGACAGTTGCAGGGTGCCGGCCCACCACGCCATGGACGGCGGCATCGCGGGCGGCGGACTCATCTTCGGCGCCCGCTCGCTGATCACCACGGTGCCGGCGAAGATGTCGCCGATGCGCTTGCCCTTCGCCGAGAGCAGGCTGCAGATGACCGCGGGCCCGCCGGTGAACGTCCAGAGCTCGATGAAGCCGGACAGGCCGCGAAACAGCGCCTGGCGGAACCGTTCCGGGCTGCCGTCCTCGGACACCACCCGCAGGCCGAGGGCCATCTTCCCCAATGACTTTCCGCGCGTCGCTGTTTCGAAGACGACGGGGTAGCCCACGATGGTCACGACCGTGAAGATGATGAGCACCGCCGCGACAAAGGCGGGATCGCGGTCGGTCAGCGTCAACGCCCACAGCAGCACCCCGACGAGGTAGCCGGTCAGCACCACGATCACGTCGATGGCCGCCGCCAGGACACGCACCGGCAGTTGCGCGATCTGTACGTCGAGGACGACCGCGTCCCCGGTCACCACCGGCTCGGGCTGGGAGACCATGTCGCCACGCTACTAGGCTCGGACGCGTGGATGTCGACGCGTTCGTGCTGGCCCACCGACGCAGCTGGGACCGGCTCGATGAGTTGATCAAGCGCCGCCGCAAGCTGTCCGGGGCCGAGATCGACGAGCTGGTCGACCTGTACCAGCGGGTGTCGACGCACCTGTCGATGGTGCGCAGCGCCTCGGCCGACGCGATGCTGGTGGGCCGGCTGTCGGGGCTGGTGGCGCGGGCCCGGTCGGCCGTCACGGCGGCCCACGCGCCGCTGTGGTCGGAGTTCGTCCGGTTCTGGACGGTGTCGTTCCCGGTGGTGGCCTACCGCTCGTGGCGGTGGTGGCTGGGTTCGGCGGTCGCCTTCTTCGCCGTCGCGGCGGTGATCGCGCTGTGGGTGGCGGGCACCCCGGAGGTGCAGGCCACGATCGGCACGCCGGAGGAGATCGCCAAGCTCGTCAACGAGGAGTTCGCCGCCTACTACAGCGAGAACCCCGCGGGGTCGTTCGCGCTGCAGGTGTGGGTGAACAACGCGTGGGTGGCCGCCCAGTGCATCGTCTTCGCGATCCTGCTCGGCCTGCCGATCCCGTACATCCTGTTCCAGAACGCGGCCAACCTCGGCGTCGCGGCGGGGCTGATGTTCGACGCCGGGAAGGGCGACGTGTTCCTCGGCCTGCTGGCGCCGCACGGCCTTCTGGAGCTCACGGCGGTGTTCCTCGCGGCGGCAGCCGGGATGCGGCTGGGCTGGACCGTGGTGTCACCGGGTGACCGGCCCCGCGGCCAGGTGCTCGCCGAACAGGGCCGGGCGGTGATGTCGGTGGCCATCGGACTGGTCGCGGTGCTGCTGGTGTCCGGCCTGATCGAGGCGCTGGTGACGCCCGCGCCGTTCCCCACCTTCGTGCGCATCGCGATCGGGGTCGCCGCGGAGGTCGCGTTCCTCGCCTACGTCGTGCACTTCGGCCGGAAGGCGGTGCGGGCGGGCGAGACCGGCGACGTCGACGACGCCCCCGATGTGGTGCCCACCCGATAGATCTCCGCGGAAGAGAGCTAGAGGCGGCCGGTGGCCTTCATCGCCAGGTAGTGGTCGGCCAGCGCGGGAGCGAGGTCGTCGGGCGGCGCATCGACCACGTCGACGCCGTGCCGCCGCAGCCGCGACGCGATCGCGCGGCGGTCGTTGCGGGACCGCTCGGCCGCCGCGGCGTCGTACACCGCCGCGGCGTCGGAGCGCCCTGCGGCCAGGGTGTCGACACGGGGGTCGGCCACTGCCGCCAGCAGCACCTGGTGGCGGCCCGTCAGCTGCGGCAGCACCGCCATCAGGCCCTCGTCGAGCGCCGAGGCGTTCAGGTCGGTCAGCAGCACCACCAGCGCGCGGCGGCGCACGCGGCGCGCTACGGCGGCCACCATCGCGGCGGCGTCGGATTCCACGAGTGCGGGCTCCAGCGGCGCCATCGCCGTCACCAGCTGCGCCAGCACCTCGGTGCGGGAGGCGCCGAACACACCGGCCCGGCTCACCCGGTCGTGGGCCAGGAAGTCGACGTGGTCACCGGCCCGCGCGGCCAGCGCCGCCAGCAGCAGCGCCGCGTCCATCGACCAGTCCAGCCGTGGCCACCCGGAGGGTTCGCTCGACGTCGGGTCGACGCCGACACGACCCGCCGACGTCCGCCCGGTGTCGAGCACGATCACCACCCTGCGGTCGCGCTCGGGGCGCCAGGTGCGCACCACCACGTCGCCGCGCCGCGCGGTCGCGCGCCAGTCGATCGACCGGACGTCGTCGCCGACGACATACTCGCGCAGGGAGTCGAATTCGGTGCCCTGACCCCGGATCAGCACCGGCACCATGCCGTCGAGTTCGCGCAGCCTGGCCAGCCGCGACGGCAGATGCTTGCGGGACAGGAACGGCGGCAGGATGCGTATCGACCCGGCCACCCGGTGGCTGCTCTGCCGCCCGGCCATGCCGAGCGGACCGATCGACCGCGCGGTGACGAACTCCGAGCGTAGGTCGCCGCGGCGGCTCGGGCGCAGCCTGGTGATCACCCGAACCGACTGTCCAGCAGTGATTTCCAGCTGATGGGCGCGTGGCTCGCCGCGCGCGCTCGGCGGCCAGGCGTCGCGGACCCGGCCGCGGAAGCGGCGCCGCCCAGGATGCTCGACGGTCAGCACCGCGTCCACCGGCTGGCCCAGCCGCGCCGACGCCTCCCCGGAGCGGTGCATCCGGAGACCGCGGGTGCTCGCCGCCAGTGCGACGTCCAGCGCGAGCACGGCCACCAGCGCGCCGAACAACACCACGAAAGCCGCTGCGGGCCATGGCGACAGGGCGATCGGCAAGACGAAGGCCAGCGCGACCAGGCCGGCACGCCCGGTGAGGACCACTACCGCGGGACCGGAACGGCCGCCAGGATGCCGTCGAGCACACCGTCGGGATCGGCGCCCTCGAGTTCGGCCTCCGGGCGCATCGCCACGCGGTGCCGCAGCGTCGGCCGCGCCATCGCCTTGACGTCGTCGGGGGTGACGTAGTTGCGCCCGGACAGCCAGGCCCACGAGCGCGCCGTGGCGAGCAACGCCGTCGCGCCGCGTGGCGACACGCCGAGCTGCAGGGAGGGCGAATGCCGTGTGGCGCCGACGATGTCGACGATGTAGCCCAGCACCTCGTCGCCCACCAGCACCTGACGCACCGCGTCCCGGGCGGCCGCGAGGTCGGCGGGTCCTGCCACCGGTCTGACGGCCGACAGATCCCGCGGGTCGAAGCCGCGGGCGTGGCGGGCCAGGATGGCGATCTCCTGGTCGCGCGGCGGCAGCGGCACGGTGAGCTTCAGCAGGAACCGGTCGAGCTGGGCCTCCGGCAGCTGGTAGGTGCCCTCGTACTCGATCGGATTCTGGGTGGCCGCGACGATGAACGGGTCGGGCAGCGGCCGGGGATGACCCTCGACGCTGACCTGACGTTCCTCCATCGCCTCCAGCAGGGCGGCCTGGGTCTTGGGCGGCGTCCGGTTGATCTCGTCGGCCAGCAGCAGATTGGTGAACACCGGGCCGGCGTGGAACTCGAACTCCGCGCTGCGGGCGTCGTAGACCAGCGATCCCGTGACGTCGCCGGGCATCAGGTCGGGCGTGAACTGCACGCGCTTGAACTCCAGTTGCAGCGCCGCCGCCAAGGTGCGCACCAGCAGTGTCTTGGCGACGCCGGGCACACCTTCGAGCAGCACGTGTCCGCGGCACAGCAGAGCCACCACCAGCCCGCTCACCACCGCGTCCTGCCCGACCACCGCCTTGGCGATCTCGGTGCGCAACGCCAGCAACGCGTTACGTGCGGAGTCCGACGATGCCGATGCGGCGGACGGGTCGGTGGTGTGTGCGGCCGGCTGAGTCACGACTGGGCGACCTGCCTTTCGGTGTCGTCGAGGTGGTGGGCGAGGTGGAGCAGGTCGTCGTCGGTCTCAGGGGGTGGGCCGAACAGCGTGTGACCGACCCGTTGCGGGTCCGCCCCCGTCCGCGCCGCGACGGCGGCCACGACGGCGGGTGGCGCCGCCCCGGCCGACAACCCGAGTCTGGGCAGCAGGCGCCCGAGGGTCGCGGTGCGCAGCGCGTCGGCGGCCCGGTCGCGGGCGCGTCGCGAGCGGTACAGCCGGCCGCGGCCCTCGACGGTCTCCGACGCCCGCACCACGACGGGCATCCGCTCGGCGACGAGCGGCCCGATGCGGCGGCCCCGCCACACCGCGACCAGTGCCACGGCAAGGCACAGCTGCAGCACGATCCAGATGACGGCGCCCGGGATGAGCTCGAAGATCGTTGCGGCGCCCGATGACTCGCCCTCGGGTTGCTGCGGGGCGTACCAGATGACCTGTGGCCGGGAGCCGGCGAGGTTCATCGCCAGCGCAGCGTTCCCGCGGTCGGGGAGTGCGCCGTTGGTCATGAACTCGGCGGTGCCGACCACGGTGACGACGCGCCCGCCGTCGCGGTACCGCACGACGGCGCCGTCGTAGCAGCGCGTCAACGAGACCCCGTCGGCCGCGTCGTAGGTGTCGCTCACCCCGAGTTGCACGTCACCCGCCGCGACCGCCTCACGCAGATCGCAGTCAGGCTCGCCCCCGAACGAGGTGTCCTCGCCGGGCTCGACGCCCGGGGCGAGAGCCTTCCGCACCCGCGAGCCGGGCTCGACGAGCAACCGGTCACCGGGCACCTCCGCGAGCCGGTCCATCAGCTCGTCACCGACCTGGAAGGTCTGCGCCGTCACGAGCAGGGTGTCGGGTGTGGCGGCACGCTCCACGTCGGCCACCGAGTCGGCGACCGTGACGTCGACGCCGTGGTCGCGCAGCAGCGTGACCAGGGCGCGGGCGCCGTCGGGTGACGTCGACCCGGCATCCATCCGGCCACCCGGCCGGGGTGCGGTGAGGTACGTCCCGATCGTGGCGACCGCCACGATGACCGCCAGCGCGAGCACCACCCAGCGTCCGGTGCCCCAGCGCTGCCGAAGGGTCGGTCCCGTCGCGGTGGACGTCATCGGACCTCGGCCCAGCCGCCGGCCGGCGCGGGACCGCCACCGGTGGACGAGGCGGCGTACGTGCGCGAGCGCAGGTGATCGTCGAGGCCGGCGATCAGGCGGTACGCGGATTCGGTTCCCGGCCGTTCGCCGTAGGTGACGTCGTTGAAAGCGGTTGCCGAAGAACGGAATTCGGAGTCGAGGCCGGGGAGCGCGGCTCCGGCGTCGCGGGCGAGCTCGGTGGCCGTGCGGCCCGGGACCGGCGCGAGCACGCCGGTCTGCTCGAGGTGGCGCGCGACGGCGCGCAGACGGTGCCTGATCGCCGACGCCCAGTCGCCCGCGGCGGCGAACTGCTCGGCGGTGGCCCGGTGTTCCGCGGCGCTGAGTTCCTGTCCGGTGAACAGCGCACCCTGCGCGCCGCGGTTGGTGCGCAGGGTGCGCCGGGCGACCCGGAATGCGACGACCAGCGCCACGAGCACCATCAGGATCAGCACCGAGATGGTGAACCAGCCGCCGGGGACCGTGGAACCCTCGGCGGCGATGCGGTACAGCAGTTCGTCGAACCACTCGCTGAGCCGTTCGGTGAGCGACGGCCGCGGGTAGATCGGCTTGCCGAGTTCCCGCTGCGCGGCGTCGTGCGCGGCGTCGCGGCCGATGTCTAGCGCAGGCACGTCACCGTTGCCGGGTCAGCCACAGGTGGTCCGTGGAGTCCTGCGGTGCGCCGGGCACGGCCGCCGCGCCGGTCTGCAGCACGAGGTCGAACGCCTCGCCGCGGATGCGCCGGTCGGTGTACAGCAGGACGATGACGCCCGCGGAGAACGGTGCGGTGAGGATCTGGCCGAACACACTGCCGATCGACACGAGCACCAGCCCGAGGATCGCGCTCGAGGACTCGTCGGCCGTCGTCGTCAGCACCTGGCCGATCAGGCTGAACGGCACCGACACCGCGCCGGCGATCAACGCCGTGACGATCGTGGCGAGCAGCCAGATGCCGAGCACCCGCCAGAAGTCCTTCTTCACCAGATCGAAGGACCGTGAGATGGCCGGGAAGACGGGAAGCCGTTCCAGCACGATCAGCGGCGGCGCGAATATCAACACGGTGGCGGCGTAGATCAGACCGGCGACGGCCAGCAGCACCAGCGGAGCGCCCACCAGGAATCCGGCGACGGCTCCCCCGGCGGCGATGGCGAGGGCGATGACGATGCCGATCAGCACGGCCGCGACCAGGAACACCGCGATCTCGAGCAGGGTGAACCCGAGCAACGCGAGCAGCCTGTGGCGCAGCCGCTCCCACGCTTCACCGACGGTGATCGAGGCCCCGAACACCGCCCGGCCGATCACCACGGTCAGCATGCCGCTCAGCACGATCGACGCCAGCATGGTGGTGACCCCACCCACCAGTGACGACCCGGTGAGGGCCACGAAGTCGCCGAACGTCGTCGGTTCGCCCTGCACCGTCGAGAGCAGTCCGCCGCTGGCCGCCAATGGGCCGATCTGCAGGATCAGCGCCACGATCTGGGAGACCACCACGACGATCGTGGTGAGGCCGAGCGTCGCCTTGGGGTTTCGCCGGATGTAGGCGACCGCGCCGTTGAAGATGTCCGACAGGGTCAGCGGTCGCAGCGGGATGACCCCCGGCTGCAAGGCCTGCGCCGGACCGCCGTACGGGTAGCCCGGTGGCGGGCCGTAGCCGGGAGGTGCGTAGCCCGGCGGCGGGTATCCGGGCGCGCCGTAGCCGGGCGGCGGGTAACCCGGCGGTGCGTAGCCGGGCGGAGGGTAGCCGGGTGGCGGATAGCCCGGAGTTTGGTACCCAGGCGGCGGATAGCCGGGCGTCTGATACCCGGGTGGCGGATGACCCTGGTGCGGCGGCGGCGGGCCGGTCTGACCGAACCCGTCGGCGTCGTTGCTCATGCCCACCATCCTGTCGAGCGGCGCAGGAATCGGCAACGTGTCCGCCCCACCCGCCGCGGCCTGCACTCGGCCCCGGGCGCCGTCGACCGATCGAAGGTGTTGCTACTCAACGTGTCCCGGTGGTGAACGCCGAACGTGTCGATCGCGACGGGCGGCGGGCGTAGGTTGGCGGCATGGCGGAACTCAAGCAGCGCCTTCGCGCAGATCTCACCTCGGCGATGAAGTCACAGGACAAGCTGCGTACGGGGACGCTGCGAATGCTGTTGGCGGCCGTCCAGAACGAGGAGGTGGCAGGCAAGCAGGCGCGGGAGTTGTCCGACGACGAGGTGCTCAAGGTGCTGGCGCGGGAAGCGCGTAAGCGCGCCGAGGCGGCCGAGGTCTACACACAGAACGGTCGTGGGGAGCTCGCCGCCAACGAGCACGCCGAGGCGCGGGTCATCGACGAGTACCTGCCAACCCCGCTGACGGAGGCCGAAGTGGCCGACGTCGTCGACACCGCGATCGCCCAGGTCGCCGAGGAGATCGGCGAGCGTCCCGGGATGCGCCAGATGGGTCAGGTGATGAAGGCCGCCACCGCGATCGCGGCGGGCAAGGCCGACGGTTCCCGGCTGTCGGCCGCGGTGAAGGCCCGCCTGTAGCGGCGGTGCCCACGGCTGCTCGGTGGCCGTTTGCCGGTGTCTGCGACGGGCTACCCGGTGCGCATGACGCGCTTCGGCTACACCCTGATGACAGAACAGAGCGGCCCTAAAGACCTTGTCCGTTACGCCGTTTCGGCGGAGCAGGCGGGATTCGACTTCGAGGTGTCCAGCGACCACTACTCGCCGTGGCTCGCCGCCCAGGGGCACGCACCGAACGCGTGGACGGTGCTGGGGGCGGTGGCGCACGCCACCGAACGCGTCGAACTCTTCACCTACGTCACCTGCCCGACCATGCGGTATCACCCGGCGATCGTCGCCCAGCAGGCGGCGACGTTGCAGATCCTGGCCGACGGGCGGTTCACGCTGGGCCTCGGCAGCGGCGAGAACCTCAACGAACACGTGGTGGGCCAGGGCTGGCCGACGGTGACACGCCGGCAGGACATGCTGCGCGAGGCGATTCAGATCATCCGCGAGCTGTTCACCGGCGAGGTCGTCGACTGGAAGGGCGAGTACTTCGAGGTCGACTCGGCCAGGCTGTGGGACCTTCCGGACATTCCGGTGGCCATCGCCGCGGCGGTGTCCGGTGAGCGGTCGGTGGAGACGTTCGCCCCGATCGCCGACCACCTCATCGCGGTGCAGCCCGACCGCGAGGCCGTCGACGCCTGGCACCACGCCAGACGCGGGACCGGGCTGTCCGGTGACGTGCGGGTGATCGGTCAGATCCCGATCTGCTGGGACCCCGACCGGGATGCGGCGGTGCAACGGGCCCACGAGCAGTTCCGGTGGTTCGCCGGCGGCTGGGCGGTGAACGCCGACCTACCCACCACCGCGGGCTTCGCCGGGGCAACGCAGTTCGTCCGCCCCGAGGACACCGCCGACGCCATCGCATGCGGACCCGACCTCGATGCGATCGTCGAGGCGGTCAGCGAGTACTGGAAGGCCGGGTTCACCGACATCGCGCTGGTGCAGGTGGGCGACGAGGGGCAGGAGCGATTCCTGGACGAGGCGGCGGGGCCGCTGCTGGAGAAGCTGCGCAGCGCGGCCGGCTGAGTTCAGGCCCCGGCGAAGGCGAACGAGCGGTCGGGCTGTGTGGCGGCCACCACGGCCAGCTCGTCGCTGACCCTGCGCTCGACGAGCAGCGGGATGAAGTCGCGGATCATGCTGTGCTCGAACCGGCGGTAGGCGTCGTCCACCGTGGTGGCCACCAGGCCGGCGGGAATCTCAGCGAACTTCTCGACGAGCCGGTGCTCGACGTCGTCGATCAGTTCGCGCTCACTTTTCTTTGACACGCTATCTATGGTCGGGCCCAGTTCTGTTGACAGTCAACGTTTGCTGCATCACATGACTTGACAGCCGTCAAGAGGGTGTATGGCCGTCGCGGAACGGTTGGGCCGGGACGGCGACGGGTAGCCGGTGCGCGACGAGAAAGGGGCAGCCAATGCCACGCGGACAGGGGATCTACGACGACGAACTCGCCGACGAGCCCAAGGGCGGCCGGCCGGGCCCGACCGACGAGGGCAAGGAGGGCGGGATGGCGACCCGTGAGGTCGCCCCCGAGGTCACCACGCCCGAAGACGCCCCGGAGTCGTCGGACTAGCCCTACTCGGCGTCACGCCCCTCGCGGCTGCGCCGGTAGGCGGCCTCCCGGAAGTCGGTCAGCCAGCCGGGGAACAGGCGCACGCCCGGCGCACTGTTGCGGGTCGGGTCGAAGGAGACATCCTCGCCCTCAGGAGCCCGCGCCTGCAGCGTCAGCGTGGCCAGCGGGTGGAACTCGCCGGTGCCCGCAGCCTGCTCGATGTCGAATGCCAGCCCGCCACCGGCGATCTGATCCTCGGCCGCGGACAGCGGCAGGCCCGCCACGTCCAGAACCGTCGTCATCCGGGCACGCACCCACCACAGGCCGTCGCGGTACCGCAGCGGCATCAGACTGGTGAACGACACGTCGGACCAGGTCGCCACCGGCCGCAGCAGCACCCGTCCGATTCCGTCGCCGACCGTGGAGACGAGCAGCACGTCCCACGGACTGGCGGGGGAGTCCGGGAGCGTCATCCGCCAGGCGAGACCGACGATGTCGGGCCACGAACCGGGCAGGCCGACGCCCTTGGACACCCTGCCGACGACGTCGCCGGACGGCATCGGCAGTCCCTCGTTCGGTGGGGCGACCCGTTCGATCGTTCCGGTGGCCAACACGCCGGACGGATGGAACAGCCTGCGGTGCCGCAGCGCGGCTCCGGCCTCGACGGGAAGGGCGGCGATGTCGGAGATCTTCATCGGTTCCGGGTGCCCCGACCGGCCCCGCGCAAACCCGGCGGGGGTTTAACGAATCGCACGGCGGGCATTAATCACCGCAGTGCTGTGACACCACAGCGAAGCACGTCGAAAGGCCGAAGTGACCACCGCATACACCGACGAACGCGACACCGTTGTCGTGCCGGAGGGCGTGTACGCCCCGCAGGAGGATTCCCAGCTACTCGTCGACGTGATGGAGAAGACGGGACTGGCAGTCGGCAGCCGGGTCGCCGACCTGTGTACCGGCAGCGGATTCGTCGCCATCGGCGCGGCGCTGCAGGGCGCATCGGCTGTGGCGGCCTTCGACATCTGCCCCAGGGCGGTGCGCACCGCGCGCGTCAACGCCGCCGCGGCGCGCGCCGCAGTGGACGTGCACCTCGGCTCGTGGGCACGGGCCGTCGAGTTCGGGCCGTTCGACCTCATCGTCAGCAATCCGCCGTACGTGCCGCACGATCCCGACCTCGCCGACGATTCGACCATTCCGGCCCATGCCGGCCCGCCGCGGGCGTGGAACGCCGGGCCCGACGGCCGGTTGGTGCTCGACCCGCTCTGCGCCGCGGCGCCCAGCCTGCTCGCCGACGGCGGATCCATGCTGATCGTGCACTCGGAGTTCTCCGGGCCCAGGCAGACCCTCGCCGGTCTGGCGGCGGCCGGTCTCGACGCGGAGATCATTGCCTACCAGTGGATTCCGTTCGGCCCGGTGCTGTCGGCGCGGGCCGCGTGGCTCGAGGAGGCCGGGCTGCTCGAGCCGGGCCGCCGCGAGGAGGAGCTCGTCGTGATCAGAGCCGACAAGCCGTGAGTGAGGAAGCCCGTCTCGTCAGGGTGGTGCCGAACGGGCCCGTGATGGTGCAGGGCCCGGTCCGCATCGAGATGCCCGACGGCAGCGTCGTGGAATCCGACCGCTTCATGGTCGCGCTGTGTGTGTGCAAACGCTCGAAGAACTACCCGCTGTGCGACACCAGTCACCGGCGCCGTCGCAGGAGCGGCGCCGGGGAGACGGTCGAGAACTCAGTCCAGCGGCCGGCGTAGCGAGCTCTCGCCCGCGGCCCAGCTGCGCATCACGTGGTCGGCGAGGCGGTCCTCGACGAGCGCGTGTGCCCTGATTCCGAACACGACGTCGGCGTCGAGATGCGGTTCCCGCGCGACCAGGTCGCCGACCACGTCGGTGCGCACCACCTGTTCGTGCACCGCGTCGGCCTCCACGTGCTCGCGGTAGAACGCCACACACGCCTGCGGGGCGGCCATCCGCTCGAGTGCGTCGACCAGCCTGCGTGATCCGGGCGAGGACGTGATCTCGGTGGACGCGAAGTGGCCGACGGCCGCGCCACGCAGCGCTCGGTGCAGACCGAACATCGACATCAGGTTCACCGCGGCCAGCGCCTCGGCGGGCACGTGATCGATGTACCCGAGATAGGTGTTGTCCAGGCCCGCCGCGGCCATCAGATCGGCGAACAGCTGCTGATGCAGACGGGGACCACGGCCGCCACCGAACTCGTCGAACTCGACGGCGACGAACGACGCCTTGGCCTGGCCGGTCAGCCGCGGGATCGCGAAGGCGTGCGGGTCGCCCTCCTTGAGGTGGTACAGCGAGCGGTGCACGAAGTACTCCTGCATCTGCTCCCAGGTGCCCTCGTCGCGCAGGTAGTACGACGGACCGGAGCCGTCGACCGGCTCGACGGCCAGCGCGTCCATCTCCGCGGCGGCCGTCTCGTCCTCGGAGATCTCGCCAACGTCAGTGCGCACCGCGGTGAGGAACGCGTGCTCCAGCTGACCGCGCAGATGCAGCAGTCCGGCATTCCACTCCCACGCCGGGTCGACGCCCGCGAAGCCGCGATAGTGCAGCTCATAGCAGGTGTAGAGCGCCAGGTGCAGGTCCAGACCGTACGGATCGGAGTCGCCGACGGACGCCTCGACACGGGACAGGTGGTTGCGCGGAGCACGCTCCGACAGCAGGTTCACCACCGCCAGGGACAGCGGGCCGCGGGCGTCGGGAAGCGTCGGTTCGATCAACAGAGGAGCAAGTGTCACGCGTGTCTCTTACCCCGTCACGACGTGGGCAAACACCCGGCGCGGCGAGATCAGAAGCGCCAGAGGGCTTCTTGAGTGGTGCTGGCCACCAGAGCGCCGGACATGTCGTACAGAGAGCCGATGGCGAGCCCCCTGGCGTCGCTGTTGTTGACGCCGTTCACCTCGTAGCGGTGCCAGTGGTGCGGGACGAACGGCCGGTGGAACCACACCGAGTGGTCGAGGCTCGCCGCCATACCGGCACCGGGGACCGCAGGCGCCCCCGGCGGTCGGGCGGACGGCACCGGGCCGAAGTCGGACATGTAGGTCAGCGCGCAGGCCCTGATCAGGGGGTCGTTCTCGATGTGCTCGACGGTGCGGATCCAGAACGGGGGCACCGCGAAGGGGGAGTCGTCGTCGGGGTGCATGCGGATCTCGAAGTGCTCGACCGACTCCAGGTCAGGGGACTTCGGCACCGCGTCGGCGAAGGCGATGCCGGGAGTGCGCGGCGGATGCCAGTCGGTGCCGGCCTCGGGCCGGTGGAACGACGCGATCATCTCGAGGATGGCGGTGCCCTGCTGGACGGCCGTGACGCGGCGGGTGTCGAAGGATCGGCCGTCGCGGGTGCGCTCCACGTGCAGTTCGACGTCGACGCCGTAGCGGCCGCCGCGCACGAAGTAGGCGTGCAGGGACTGCGGCAGCTTGTCCGGTTCGACGGTCGCGCCTGCGGCGCCGAGGGCCTGGGCGGCTACCAGCCCACCGAACAACCGGTGCTCCGGACCGGTGCTGACCTGCGGCGCGACGAAGGTGTCGCCGACGCGGCGGTACTGCAGCAGCTCAGCGATCCAGCTGCGCCCTGCGGCCGTGGCGGCGTCCGTCTTGTCGTCGTCGAGAGCGGTCATCACCGGTGAGCCTATCCACCGCTTGGTTGGGCGGCGGGCCGGGGAGGTGAATGGGTCGACCGGCCGCGATGACTTCGGCGCGGTTCTGCGGTCAGCCCTTCGGGACGAGAGGAGACGACGATGGTGCTCGACGCCGCCCGGGTGGCGACCCGGTTACCTGCACAGGATCTCGACCGGGCCCGCCGGTTCTACGCCGAAGCGCTGGGCCTGGAACCGGCCGAGGAGCGTCCGGGCGGGCTGCTGTACCGCTGCGCGGCGGGGGAGTTCGCGGTCTTCGCCTCAGCGGGCACGGCGTCCGGGTCGCACACGCAGATGGGCTGGGAGGTGGACGACCTGGACTCCGTGGTGGCCGAACTGACCCGCCGCGGTGTGCGATTCGAGCGCTACGACATGCGCGGTACGACGACGACCGACGGTGTCGTCACCGTGGAGGGCAACTATCCGAGCAAAGGCGGCATCGGTGAGCGCGCCGTGTGGTTCCGCGACAGCGAAGGCAATCTGCACGGCATCGGGCAGCCGATCCGCGACTGAGCCGGGTGGGCGTTGCTATCGTCGCCGCATCGCTGCCACACGCTGCTCGCGGTCCGTCGCGGCGGTCGTGACCGCTCTCGTCCTCGCCGGGTGTTCGGAGCCGACCGCGCCGGATCCGGCGGCCTCGACGCCGGCTCGATCACCGGCGCCGACGGCCGAGCCGACTCCGACTGCGGCCGCGCCCGAGCCCACGCAGCCGCGCCTGGCGGCCGACCCCGCGGCACTCGCCGATGACCTCGTCGCCGACGAGCGGGCGCTGCGTGACCCGTCGCTGCCCGAGGACGTGCTGCGGGCGGCGGCGCGGCGCCAGCAGGCGGCCTACCGCGCCATCGGCAGGCATCCCGAATGGGACGCGGTCACCCGCCCCCGTGTCCCGCAGTCGCTGCTGGCGGTCTTCGATCTCAACGTCTCCGCGCGACGCGCGCTCGACGCGCTCCTGCAGGGCGAGGCGAAGGACACGTTGCCCGCCTGGCGGATCGATCCGCCGCGGCCGGCGCAGGAACTGCTGAGCCACTACCGGGAGGCCGAGGCGGCGTCCGGGGTGGGCTGGAACTATCTGGCTGCGATCAACCTGGTCGAGACCCGGCTCGGCAGCATCGTGGGCACCAGTACCGCGGGCGCGCAGGGTCCGATGCAGTTCCTGCCCTCGACCTTCGCCGCGTACGGCGCCGGAGGTGACATCTACGCCCCGCGCGACAGCATCCTGGCCGCCGGGCGCCACCTCGCCGCCAACGGCTTCGCCGCCGATCCCGCACGTGCGCTGTTCCGCTACAACAACTCCGACGACTACGTGCGGGGCATCACGGACTACGCGGCGGTGCTCGCCGCCGACCCCGCCGCGTTCAACGGCTACCACCGGTGGGAGGTCTACTACCGCACGACGGCCGGTGACGTGCTGCTGCCCGTCGGATACGCCGCGACATCGCCGGTCCCCGTCGGGGAGTACCTGGCGACCCATCCGCAGTAGGGGCCCGAGAAACGCCCTGGACTATTGCATCTGGTCGAGCATGGTCGAGAAGGACGCCTTCAGCGTCAGCGCCTTCTTGATCTCGTCAGCCGTCACGAAGGGATACTCGCCGTACTCCAGGAAGCTCGGTACGTGATGCTCACGAACGAACTGGACGAATCCCTCGGGACGCTCTCGCCAGTCCTTCGGGAAACCTTCGAGATTCTCGAACGTGGTCGCGATGCCTGACTGGCTGAACAAAGCCACCGCATCCTCGGTGTATTTGTCGAAGTCGGTGTCGAAGATGCCCTGGTACTGGAAGTAAAGGTCTTCGCCGATGTCGAACAGCTGCCACCGCAGATAATGCAGCTTCAGCGGAGCCAGAACCTCTGGATCCTTCTCGACTGCAGCTTGAATGGTCCTCCCGTGCTCTCGGATCGCCTCCTCGCGGCCCGGTATGACCTTCGCGATGATAGTGAATCCGTAACAAGCTGGAGTGCGCGGAAACACCGGTCCATACCTGCCCCGCTCCATCTCGAAATACCCCTCTTCGGGGATGGCCAGTGCCGCCGGCTTGGTCCAGTCATGATCGGTCGCAGGCATGTCGGGCTCCTCTTCTCGAAGCTGATGGAGCGGACACTACGCCGCTGTTCACGACACCTGACCCACACGAAAAAAACCCTGACCAGAAGTCATTGGTCAGGGTCTCTCGACTGCACCGAGTCGGGGTGGCGGGATTCGAACCCACGACCTCTTCGTCCCGAACGAAGCACGCTACCAAGCTGCGCCACACCCCGCGTGAAGCTTTGACAGGGTATCGCACCGGCGGGCCGATAAGCCAAACGGATACCGCGACCGGCCAAGCGGCGCAGATCACTTCCGAACCCGGGAAGGAAGTGGGTACCCCAGACGTTAACCACGGTGACGGCAGAGCGCCGACCGAGAGGCAGAATCGAGGCACGACATGACCGGGTTGGGAGCGTCCATCTATCTGGGGTTCTTCGTCCTCGCGGCAGTCTGGCTGTTCCTGACCTCAGACGGCCCGCTGATCAAGGGCTCCGACGATCAGGCCCAGCGGCAGGACCGCTCGAACTCCACCAATTCCGAGGCGGACTTCGACGGGTCGATGCCCTGGCTGGTCAGCCACTCGTCGCAGAAGTAGGTGTCGGCGTAGCGGTCGCCGCTGTCGGCGATCAACGTCACCACCGACCCGCTTCGCCCGGCCGCGGTCATCTCCGCCAGTAATCCGAACGCGCCCCACAGATTCGTTCCCGTCGACGGCCCGACGCGTCGGCCGAGTACCGCGCTGACATGGCGCGCCGCCGCAACCGATGCCGCGTCCGGCACCACCGTCATCCGGTCCACCACACCCGGCAGGAACGACGGTTCCACCCGGGGCCGGCCGATCCCCTCGATGCGTGACGACGAACCGGTCACGTCGTCGCGATCCTGGGCGTAGGCCGGGAAGAAGGCCGAGTTCTCCGGATCCACGACGCACAACCGGGTGGCGTGCCTGCGGTAGCGGATGTAGCGGCCGATCGTCGCGCTGGTGCCGCCGGTGCCCGCACCCACCACGATCCACTCCGGGATCGGGTGGGCCTCGTCGCGCATCTGCTCGTAGATCGACTCGGCGATGTTGTTGTTGCCGCGCCAGTCGGTGGCGCGTTCGGCGTTGGTGAACTGGTCGAGGTAGTGACCGCCTGTCTCCTCAGCGAGCCGCTCTGCCTCCGCGTACACCTGGGACGACTCCGCCACGAAATGGCAACGCCCACCCTGGGATTCGATGAGCGCGATCTTCGACGGGCTGGTCGACGACGGCATCACGGCGATGAACGGGAGGTTGAGCAGCGCCGCGAAGTACGCCTCGGACACCGCTGTCGACCCCGACGACGCCTCGATCACCGTGGTGTTTTCGCCGATCCAGCCGTTGCACAGCGCGTAGAGGAACAGCGAGCGCGCCAGCCGGTGCTTGAGGCTGCCCGTGATGTGGGTCGACTCGTCCTTGAGGTACAGCGCGACGTCGGCGTCGCCGCACCAGGCCGAGGGCAGTGGGTACCGCAGCAGGTGGGTGTCCGCACTGCGGCGGGAGTCGGCCTCGATCAGCCGGATGGCGTTGTCCAGCCACTCGCGCGGCTGGCTGCGGGCCGCGGTCGCGGCCCGGTCGATCACCGCGCCGACACGGTGGGGTGCGACTCGCCGGCGCGGCTACCCACGTCCTTGCCGCCGATCGGCGCCGCCACCAGTGTCAGCATCGTGGCCTCGGGCCGGCAGCAGAACCGCAGCGGGGCGAACGGCGACGTGCCGATGCCCGCCGAGACGTGCAGCTGCGTGCGAGCGCCCCACCGCGAGGCGCCCTTGGCCCGTGACCGGTCCAGTTCGCAGTTCGTCACGATGGCGCCGTAGAACGGCAGGCACAGCTGTCCGCCGTGCGTGTGCCCCGCCATCACCAACTGGTATCCGTCGGCGGCGAAGCGATCGAGCACCCGCGGCTCCGGGGAGTGCGTCAGCCCGAGGGTCAGGTTCGCCGTCGGGTCGGCCGCGCCGGCGATCGCGTCGTAGCGGTCCCGCTTGAGGTGCGGGTCGTCGACCCCGCCGAGGGCGATCTTCAGGCCGGACACCTCGAGCTCGCGTCGGACGTGCGTCATGTCCACCCAGCCGCGCTCGGTGAACGCGGCGCGCAGGTCCTGCCAGGGCAGCGGCTGACCGTGCACGCGGTGCGAGGGATTGGTGATGTAGTTCAGCGGGTTCTTCAGCCGCGGCGCGAAGTAGTCGTTGCTGCCGAACACGAACACGCCGGGCACCGACAGCAGATCGCCGAGTGCCTGCACCACCGCGGGCACCGCCCGGGGATGGGCGAGGTTGTCGCCGGTGTTCACCACGAAGTCCGGCTGCAGCCGCGCCAGGTCCCGCAGCCACGCCTGCTTGCGCCGTTGACCCGGGCGCATGTGCAGGTCGGACAGGTGCAGCACCCGCAGCGGCGACGAGCCCGGCGTGAGCACCGGCATGGTCACCTCGCGCATCACGAACGCATTGCGCTCGATCAACGACGCGTAGCCGATGCCGGCGGCCAGGCTGCCGACGGACACGGCGGCGGCGTTCTTCAGAACCGTCGAAGGGTCGGGCATGACTCGCAGCCTACTGCGAGACGTGCCCGCTCACCGCTCCGCGCCCCGCGGTCGTAAGCAATCGCACAGGTCGATCACGGCGGCGGCGGCGGTGGCGGTGGGGGCGGCCCGAGCACCGGCACGGTGATCGGCGGCAGTCCGGGGATCTGGACGACGGTCTGGCCGACCGGCGCCGGCGGACCGCCGGGCACACCCGGGATGCCGACCGGCGGTGGCGGCGGTGCCGGTGGGATGCCGTTGCTGACCTGGATGGTGACGATCGATCCCGGGATGGTCTGCCCGCTCGGCGAGGTGCCCACCACGGTGCCCGAGCGGGAGTTGCTGTTCACCGAGCTGATCTGGTCGGCAACCTGGAATCCGGCGTCCTTGATCCGCTGCCGGGCGCCGTCGGTGGTCAGGCCGATCACGCTGGGCACCTGCGACCCCGGGCCGCCGTCGACGTAGCGCGGGTCGGTCGGCGGCAGCGCCACGTCACCGAAGTTGGTGGCGATCGGCTTCATCGCCGCGAACCAGGTGCGCGCCGGTTCGTTGCCGCCGAACAGGCCGCCCGACCCGCATTGGCGCAGCGGGAACGAGCACAGCTCGCTGGGCTCGGTCGAGTCGTCGTAGATGTAGTTGGCCGCCGCGTACTGGTTGGTGAAGCCGAGGAACGCCGAGGACCGGTTGGACTCGGTGGTGCCGGTCTTGCCCGACATCGGCAGGTCCCACCCCACCGAACCGGCGGCCCCGGCCGCGGTGCCCGAACCGCTGTCGTCCTTGCTCAGCGCGTTGGCCAACGTGTTGGCCAGGCCTTCCGGCACCGCCTGCTCACAAGTCTCCGTGGTGACCGAGACCTCGTTGCCCGCGCGGTCGAGGACCTGGGCGATCGGGTTGGGCGGGCACCACATGCCGCCGGAGGCGATGGTGGCGCCGACGTTGGACAGTTCGAGGCCGTTGACCTCGATGGGGCCGAGCGTGAACGAGCCGATGTTCTGCCGCTTGACGAAGTCGGCGAGGCTCTCGTTGCTCTCCGGGTCGTAGTCGCGGGCGGTGCCCGGCAGCGCGTAGGACCGCAGGCCCAGCCGCACCGACATGTCGACCGCCCGCTGCACGCCGACCTGCGAGATCAGCTTGGCGAACGCGGTGTTGGGCGACGTGGCCAGCGCGTCGGTCACATTCATGGTGCCGCGGTAGCCGCCGGCGTTGCTGACACACCAGGTGGCCGCGGGGCAGCCCGGCCGGTCGCTGCTGCCCAGGCCCTTGGCCTGGAACTGCCCGGGGACGGACAACTGGGTGTTGATGCCCATGCCCATGTCCATCGCGGCGGCGACGGTGAAGATCTTGAACACCGACCCCGCGCCGTTGCCGGCCAGCGAGAACGGCTGGGGCTGCATGGTCTCGCCTGCCTCGGTGTTGAGGCCGTAGGTGCGGTTGGACGCCATCGCCAGCACCGGGTGCGACTCCTTGCCCGGCTTGATCACGCTCATCACGCTGGCCACGCCCTCGAGGTCGGGGCTGGCGAACTGGTTGATCGCCGACTTCACCGGGGCCTGCACGTCGGGGTCGAGCGTCGTCCTGATCAGATAGCCGCCGCGGGCCACCTGCTCCTTGCTGATCCCGGCGCGCGCCAGGTAGTCCAGCGCGTAGTCGCAGAAGAACGCCCGGTCACCCGCGGCGATGCAGCCGCGCGGGAGTTCGTTGGGCACCGGCAGGACGCCGAGCGGCTGCTCCTTGGCCGCCCGCAACGCTTCTGCCTCGGCCGGGATGTTGTCGATCATGGTGTCCAGCACCAGGTTCCGCCGCGCCAGCGCACCGTCGGGATTGGTGTAGGGATTCAGCGTGCTCGTCGACTGCACCATGCCCGCCAGCAGTGCGGACTGCTGCCAGTTCAGTTCCGACGCGTTCACCCCGAAATAGGTCTGCGCGGCGTTCTGGATGCCGAACGCGCCGTTGCCGAAGGACACCAGGTTGAGGTAGCGGGTGAGGATCTCCGGCTTGGTGAACGTCTTGTCCAGCGTGAGCGCCATCCGGATCTCACGCAGCTTGCGGGCGGGCGTGGTCTCGATCGCCGCGCGCCGCTCGGAGTCGGTCTGCGCGACCACCAACAGCTGATAGTTCTTCACGTACTGCTGCTCGAGGGTCGATCCACCGCGGGTGTCGGAGTCGCCGCGCATGTAGCCGGCGAGGCCGGTCAGGGTGCCCTGCCAGTCGACGCCGTTGTGCTCGGCAAACCTCTTGTCCTCGATCGAGACGATCGCCAGCTTCATGGTGTTGGCGATCTGCTCGCTCGGCACCTCGAACCGGCGCTGCGCATACAGCCAGGCGATCGTGTTGCCCTTGGCGTCGACCATCGTCGAGACTTGCGGGATCTCGCCCTCGACGAGCGCGGCCGAGCCGTTGGCAACCACGTCGGACGCCCGGTTGGACATCAGCCCGATGCCGCCGACCACGGGAAACAGCAGCGCCGCCGTCAGCACACTGGCCAGCAGGCAGCACCAGGCGAGCTTGATGAGCGTGACGGCTCTGGGAGGGCGCTCCGGCATGGGTACAGAGTAACGAGGCCGTCGGAGGACATCCCCTGACCGGCATGATTGCCCGTTCGGACCACGTCAGCGGAATCGGCTCGACCTGGCAAAGCGGGCGTGTCGGCACGGGAGTGCCAAAAAAGTGCCCGACAAACTGTTGCGTAAATACCCGCTGACCACCTAGCTTGGACACACAGTGCGATCCAGGACACACTTTCTGGCGCAGTGTGGCGTAGATCGCAGCAGTGATCTACTCGGGTGGACTCGCCGACCGGGGCGGCGGCAGAACGAAGGGATCGCTGGTGTCAAAAAATGGGCTCGCGGCGCAACGAACTACCACTATTCTCTCCTCCCCGACACCTTTACCGGGCGCCGAAGCCGAGGCGCGGATCGCCTGGGTATCGCAGGCACGCTGTCGTCAGGCCGATCCCGATGAGCTCTTCGTTCGTGGCGCCGCCCAGCGCAAAGCCGCCGTCATCTGCAGGCACTGCCCGGTGATCCTCGAGTGCGGAGCCGATGCACTCGACAACCGCGTGGAGTTCGGTGTGTGGGGTGGACTGACCGAACGGCAGCGCCGCGCCCTGCTCAAGCAGCATCCCGAGGTCAACTCCTGGGCCGAGTTCTTCTCCGCCCAGCGCAAACACCGCAGCGCCGTCTGACGCTGCCCTCAGGCCTGTTCGGCCTGCTGGTTCACCGAGCCGGTGATCTGATCGGCGATCGCGCGCAGCGCGTCGAGATCCGACACGTCGAACGGCAATGACGGCACACCGACGATCGCCACGTGCGGGTTGGCGCCGGTGAAGCGCGACAGCAGCCGGATCTCCCGCTTGGCGGTCGACGCCCTCGCGGCGTGCACCTGAAGCACCGCCGCGGGCAGCGAACCCGAATCCTTTGCCAGCAGCTCCTCGGCGGCCTCGGACGCCTTGTCGGCATGCAGGTCGCACAGCATCGGATGAGTGCGGTTGAGGATCAGGCCTGCGAGCGGCATCTTCTCCTGGGACAGCCGGTCGACGAAGAACGACGCCTCGCGCAGAGCGTCCGGCTCGGCCGCCGACACCACCACGAACTGAGTGCCCCGCCGTTTGAGCAGCGCGTAGGTGCGGTCGGCCTTCTCCCGGAAACCGCCGAACGTCGTGTCGAGCATCTGCACGAAACCCGCCGCGTCCGACAGCATCTGTGAGCCGAGGATCGTCGACATCGCCTTCATCGCCAGGCCGACGGCACCGGTGACCAGCTTGCCGATGCCGCGGCCCGGCGCCAGCAGCATCCGCCACAGCCGGCTGTCCATGAAGCTGCCCAACCGCTTAGGCGCGTCCAGGAAGTCCAGTGCATTGCGGGAGGGTGGGGTATCGACCACCACAAGGTCCCACTTGTCCTGTCCGAGAAGCTGACCCAGCTTCTCCATGGCCATGTACTCCTGCGTGCCCGCAAGTGACGTCGCGACCGTCTGATAGAACTGGTTGTCCAGGATCGCTTCTCCGCGTTCGGGTCCCGAGTACTGCATCACCATCTCGTCGAACGTCCGGCGCATGTCGAGCATCATCGCGTGCAGTTCGCCGGTCACCTCCGGCGCCAGCGGCACCCGCTGTGGCGTGTTTCCCAGGTCCTTGATCCCCAGCGCCTGAGCCAGCCGCTTGGCCGGGTCGATGGTCAGCACCACGACGGTGCGGCCGTACTCCGCGGCCCGCAACGCCATCGCGGCGGCGGTGGTGGTCTTACCGACACCGCCTGCGCCGCAACACACCACGACGCGGTTGGCCCGGTCGGACAGGATGGCGCCCAGGTCGAGGGCGGGCGGGGTGGTGCTCATCACCTACCAACTTTCATGGTGGTCTTCTCTTCGTTCATCGCACGCCTTGCTGGGCGAGCTCTTCGGCCAGTTCGTAGAGGCTGCCGAGATCGACGCCGTCGGGCAGTGCGGGCAGTTCGAGCCGCGGGATGTCGAGCCCGTCGAGCTGCTCGGCACTCTCCGCGCGTGCGGCGATGCGGGTGGCGTGCTGGATGGTCTCCGTGAGCAGGCCGGCGAACTCGTTGTCGGACAGCGTGATTCCGGCATCGGCGAGTCCGGACCGGATGCCGGCAGCGTCGATGCCGCCCTCGGCGGCGCTGGTCAGGTCATCGGCATCCAGGTACGTCGGGATGTTGCGGTTGACGATGACGCTGCCGATCGGTAGGTCGAGCGCCTTGAGCTCGTCGATGGCCTCCAGCGTCTCCTGGATCGGCAGCGCCTCCAGCAGCGTGACCACATGGATCGCGGTGAGCTCGGAGTGCAGCACCTTGACCACGCTCTCGGCCTGCGAGTGCACCGGGCCGCCCTTGGCCAGATCGGACACCGCCTTGGTGACGTCGAGGAAGCGGGCGATGCGGCCGGTCGGCGGTGAATCGACCACCACCGCGTCGTACACCGGCTGCTTGCCCTTCTCGGCACGGGTGACGATCTCGCGGATCTTGCCGGTGAGCAGCACGTCGCGCAGGCCGGGGGCGATCGTGGTGGCGAACTCCACGGCGCCGATCCGGCGCATCGCCCGCCCGGCCAGCCCGAGGTTGTAGAACATGTCGAGGTACTCGAGGAACGCGGCCTCGGTGTCGATGGCCAGCGCGTTGACCTGTCCGCCGCCGTCGGCGGTGGCGATCTTGACCTCTTTGTAGGGCAGCGGCGGCACGTCGAAGAGCTGCGCGATGCCTTGTCGCCCTTCGACTTCGACGAGCAGCACCTTGCGCCCGCCTGCCGCGAGCGCCAACGCCAGCGATGCCGCGATGGTCGATTTGCCGGTGCCGCCCTTGCCGGTCACGAAATGCAGCCGCGCCTTGGTCAGCCGCGAGGGCCAGCCGACGGGTCTACCGCCGTTGGTAGTGGATGCCACTCCTGCATGCTAGCCATGCGGGCATCCCGGACCGAGGGCACGGACCGATAAGCTCGGCACATGAGCGAACCGACCCGCTGGGAATACGCCACGGTGCCGTTGCTGACGCACGCCACCAAACAGATCCTCGACCAGTGGGGGGAAGACGGCTGGGAGCTGGTGTCGGTGCTTCAGGGCCCGACCGGCGAGCAGCATGTCGCGTATCTGAAACGGCCCAAGTGAGCCACTCCGAGAAGCTCGCCGAACTCGGGATCGAGCTGCCCGAGGTGGTGACGCCGCTGGCGGCGTACGTGCCCGCGGTGCGGACCGGCAGCCTCGTCTACACGGCCGGCCAGCTGCCGATCGTGGCCGGTGAGCTGACCGCGACCGGCAAGGTGGGCGCCGAGGTGAATCCCGAGCAGGCCAAGGTGCTGGCCCGGTTGTGCGGGCTCAACGCGCTGGCCGCTGTGCACGCACTCGTCGGGATCGATGAGGTGGTGCGGGTCGTCAAGGTGGTCGGCTTCGTGGCGTCCGCCCCGGGTTTCCACGGCCAGCCCGGTGTGATCAACGGTGCCTCGGAACTGTTCGGCGAGGTCTTCGGCGAGGCCGGCGCGCACGCCAGGTCCGCGGTCGGGGTCTCTGAACTGCCGCGCAATGCACCGGTGGAGGTCGAGATCGTCGTCGAGGTCGCGTGAGCGACGGGGCCGCCGCGGTCGCGCATCCGGCATACGGGCAGTTGCGCCCGGTGACGGCGACGGCGTCGGTCCTGCTCTGCGACAACCCGGGCATCATGACGCTCGACGGCACCAACACCTGGGTGCTGCGCGGTCCGGGTAGCACCGAGATGGTGATCGTCGACCCCGGTCCCGACGACGACGAGCACGTCGGCCGGCTGGCCGAGCTCGGCCGCATCCCGCTGGTGCTCATCAGCCACAAACACGGCGACCACACCGATGCGATCGACAAGCTCGTCGAGCGCACCGGCGCGGTGGTGCGCTCGGTGGGCAGCGGATTCCTGCGCGGACTCGGCGGACCGCTGACCGACGGCGAGGTGATCGACGCCGCGGGCCTGCGCATCACGGTGATGGCGACACCGGGGCACACCGCCGACTCGCTGTCGTTCGTTCTCGACGACGCGGTGCTGACCGCCGACACGGTGCTCGGCCGCGGGACGACGGTCATCGACCACGAGGACGGCAGCCTGCGCGACTACCTCGAATCGCTGCGCCGGCTGCAGGGTCTCGGCGGGCGCACGGTGCTACCGGGCCACGGCCCCGATCTCGAGGACCTCGCGTCGGTGACCGGGATGTACCTCGCCCACCGTGAGGACCGGCTCAACCAGGTCCGCGACGCGCTGCGCACGCTGGGCGACGACGCCACCGCGCGGCAGGTGGTCGAACACGTCTACACCGACGTCGACGAGAAGCTGTGGGAAGCCGCGGAGTGGAGCGTGCAGGCCCAGCTGGACTACCTGCGTTCGTAGCGATTTGTGGAATCTCACCCGCGCTCACCGCGGCTGCGGCTCCACAAATCCCTGACTATCTCGCTCGGCGGGCCAGCCGTTCGGAGTCGCTGATCAGCACGCTCTTGCCCTCCAGGCGGATCCAGCCGCGATGGGCGAAGTCGGCGAGCGCCTTGTTGACGGTCTCGCGAGATGCGCCGACGAGCTGCGCGATCTCTTCCTGCGTGAGGTCGTGGGTGACGCGCAACGCGCCGCCCTCCTGGGTGCCGAAGCGCTGCGCGAGTTGCAGCAACTGCTTCGCCACCCGGCCCGGGACGTCGGTGAAGATGAGGTCGGCCAGGTTGTTGTTGGTGCGGCGCAACCGGCGGGCCAGCACGCGCAGCAGCTGCTCGGCGATCTCGGGACGGTCGGCGATCCAGGCGCGCAGCGCGTCACGGTCCATCGAGACGGCCCGCACCTCGGTGATGGTGGTGGCGCTGGACGTCCGCGGACCGGGGTCGAAGATGGACAACTCACCGAACATGTCCGACGGGCCCATGATGGTCAGCAGGTTCTCCCGGCCGTCCGGCGAGCGGCGGCCGATCTTCACCTTGCCCGTGATGATGATGTACAGCCGGTCGCCGGGCTCACCTTCGGCGAACACGGTGTGTCCGCGCGGGAAGTCGACGGGCTGAAGCTGCTTGGTCAGCGCGGATACGGCGCTGGGCTCGACTCCCTGGAAGATTCCGGCCCTGGCCAGGATCTCGTCCACGTTGCCCCTTAAGCTGTTCGGTGATATGACATGCGCTATCGAACCCTCTTACTGAATAGCGAGCTCAGTGTAGAGGTACGCGCTCTCGCAACGTGCCAACGCTACACAGGATTGGCGTGGCGAGTCGGCTGAAATTGCGGATTGGGCCGATGCGTCAGATGAAGGCGTGTCGGCAAACCCGTCGGGGCGAGTCGGGTCGGCAGGGTCTCGACCGACGGCTCCCGGTCGTGGCGCCGCCGCTGCTGGCCGTCGATCGCCTCACTCATCCCGTCGCGGGCCAGCGTGTTGACGTCGGCGGCCTTGGCCTGGGCCAGGAATTCGGCGACATCGGTGGCCGACACCGTATCTCGACTGAGTCCGGACTCCAGCCGCTCGAGCCCGAACGTCGCCAGCATCAGCAACGCCGGGATGAAGGCAACGAGCAACCAGGACACACGGAGAAGTAAACCTGCCGAAGGTCTCAGCAGGATCACGGTTTGTCACCGGTACGAACCGCCCCGAAACACGCTCCGAGCAGGCCGGGAAGCACTTCGGACGCAGCCGTGTCGGAGACGGTCAGTAGGCTTGCCGTCGTGACTACAGGTGCGTCGTCGGCCGAGAAGCCGACGCGGTCCGCGCCGTCTCGGCGCCCGTCGGCCAAGAAGTGGGACAACGAAACCCGTCTCGGCCTGGTGCGGCGCGCCCGCCGGATGAATCGCGAACTCGCCGTTGCCTTTCCACACGTGTACTGCGAACTGGACTTCACCAATCCACTCGAGCTGACGGTCGCGACCATCCTGTCGGCGCAGAGCACCGACAAAGGGGTCAACCTCGCCACGCCGGCACTGTTCGCGAAGTACCGCACCGCACAGGACTACGCGCAGGCCGATCGCACCGAACTCGAGGAGCTGGTCCGCACCACCGGCTTCTACCGCAACAAGGCCAACTCGCTGATGCGGCTGGGTCAGGAACTGGTGGCGCGGTTCGACGGCGAGGTGCCCGCCACCCTCGAGGAACTGGTGACGTTGCCGGGCGTGGGCCGCAAGACCGCCAACGTGATCCTGGGCAACGCGTTCGACGTCCCCGGCATCACGGTCGACACCCACTTCGGCCGCCTGGTGCGCCGCTGGCGGTGGACCGCCGAGGAGGATCCGGTCAAGGTCGAGCACGCGGTCGGCGAACTCATCGACCGCAGCGAGTGGACCCTGCTGAGCCATCGGGTGATCTTCCACGGGCGCCGCGTCTGCCACGCCCGCAAGCCGGCCTGCGGCATCTGCGTGCTGGCCAAGGACTGCCCGTCCTTTGGCACCGGTCCCACCGATCCGCCGACGGCCGCCGCGTTGGTCCGCGGCCCGGAGACCGAGCACCTGCTGGCGCTGGCCGGCCTCTAGCGGTTCCGCCGGAATTCCCGTGAGCACGTCGACCCGCTGGACCGTCGTGGTGCTCGTCGTCGTCGCGGCGCTCATCGGCGCGCTGTGGCTGCAACTGCAGGACGACGACACCGCGCCCGGCGCCGGTCCCGCGGCGGCCCGGGACCGCCGGGACGCCGACACCGCCGAGGCCCTCGCCGGTCCGCGATCGCGCGCCGACCTGCGCCCCTGTCCGGCGCCGTCCGGGTCGCCCGGCCCGGCTCCGCTGCGGGGCGTCACCCTCGAATGCGCGGGCGACGGCGTGCCGGTTGACGTAGCGGCCGCGCTCGCCGGTCGCACGGTGGTGCTCAACCTGTGGGCGTACTGGTGCGGGCCGTGCGCCGACGAGCTGCCCGCCATGGCCGAATACCAGCGGCGCGCCGGCGACCGGGTGACGGTCCTGACCGTCCACCAGGACGAGAACGAGACGGCGGCGTTGTTGCGCCTCGCCGAGCTCGGCGTGCACCTGCCGACCGTGCAGGACGGCCGCCGACTCGTCGCGGCGGCCCTGCGCGTGCCCAACGTCATGCCCGCAACGGTGGTGCTGCGCACGGACGGTAGCGTTGCCGAAATCCTGCTCAGATCCTTCGCCGACGCCGACGAGATCGCGGCGGCGGTGGACCCGGTGATCGGCCGGGAGACAGGAGGAGGGCCGGGGTGAGCACCGCGCGCGACCAGGGTGTGCTGCGCCCTGATGCCGCGCCCGGCTGGTTGCGCCCGCTCGTCGACAACGTGGGCCGGGTGCCCAGTGCCTACCGCCGGCGCGTCCCGCCCGATGTCCTCGCCACCATCACCGCCGCCAACGCCGCCGCGACTCTGACGGGGTCCAAACGCGACGCCGCCGTGCTGGTGCTGTTCTCCGGTCCGCAGGACCACCCGGCGGGCGGACTGCCCGACGACGCCGACCTGCTGCTGACCGTCCGGGCGTCCACGTTGCGTCACCACGCCGGCCAGGCCGCCTTCCCCGGCGGCGCGACCGATCCCGGCGACGACGGCCCGGTCGGCACGGCGTTCCGGGAGGCCACCGAGGAGACCGGCATCGACACCGCCCGGATCACCCCGTTGGTCACCCTCGACAAGATGTTCATCCCGCCCTCGGGCTTCCACGTCGTCCCGGTGCTGGCCTACTCCCCGGACCCCGGCCCGGTGGTCGTGGTCGACGAGTCGGAGACCGCGGTGGTGGCCCGGGTCCCGGTGCGCGCGTTCGTCAATCCGCAGAACCGGCTGATGGTGTACCGGCAGGCCAACAGCCGGCGGTTCTCCGGGCCGGCGTTCCTGCTGAACGAGATGCTGGTGTGGGGCTTCACCGGGCAGGTCGTCTCGGCGATCCTCGACGTCGCCGGGTGGGCGCAGCCGTGGAACACCGACGACGTCCGCGAACTCGACGAAGCGATGGCGCTTGTCGGAGACCACGACGGCGCCGCCGACGGCTACGGTGAAGGCCAATCATGACTTCGTCACAGTGGCTCGACCTCGCCATCCTGGGCATCGCGTTCGTCGCAGCCGTGTCCGGCTGGCGCTCCGGTGCACTCGGGTCGCTGATGGCGTTGCTCGGCGTCGTGCTCGGCGCGGTGGCCGGCGTGCTGTTGGCTCCCCACCTCGTCGAGGCATTCCCCGGCCCCCGCCAGAAGCTGTTCGTCACTCTGTTCCTGATCCTGGCGCTGGTGGTGATCGGCGAGATCGCCGGCGTGGTGCTCGGCCGGGCGGTCCGCAGCGCGATCCGCAACGGCCCGATGCGCCTCTTCGACTCGGTGGTCGGTTCCAGTCTCCAGCTGGTCGCGGTGCTGCTGGCGGCCTGGATGCTCGGCTTCCTCGTGCAGTCCTCGGACCAGCCGAAGCTGGTCTCCGCGGTCACCGGTTCCAAGGTGTGGACCGAAGTCGACCAGGTGGTCCCCGGGCAACTCCGGACGGTGCCCGGCCGGCTCAAGGCGCTGCTCAACACCTCCGGTCTGCCGAACGTGTGGCAGCCGTTCGGCCGCACCCCGATTGCGGACGTCGAGGCCCCCGACGTCGCGCTGATCACCGATCCGGTGGTGGAGCGGGTCAAGCCCAGCGTCGTGAAGATCCGCGGGTTCGCGCCGGGCTGCCAGAAGGTGCTCGAGGGCAGCGGGTTCGTCATCTCACCCGGCCGGGTGATGTCGAACGCGCACGTGGTCGCCGGCTCCGAGACCGTCACCGTCGACGCAGGCGGGCAGGAATACGAGGCGTTCGTGGTGTCCTACGACCCCGCCGCCGACATCTCCATCCTCGACGTGCCCGACCTGCCTGCACCGGCGCTCGAGTTCGTCACCGAGGACGCCCCCGACGGCACCGACGCGGTGGTGCTGGGCTATCCCGGTGGCGGCGACTTCACCCCGACCGCTGCGCGGGTACGCGAGCGGATCGAGCTGAACGGGCCCGACATCTACCAGAAGTCGACCGTGTCGCGGCACGTGTACACGATCAGAGGACAGGTGCGGCAGGGCAACTCCGGTGGCCCGATGATCGACCGGGAAGGCCGGGTGCTCGGCGTGGTCTTCGGTGCCGCCGTGGACGATCCAGACACCGGATTCGTGTTGCGCTACAGCGAGATCGCGCGTCAGCTGATGAACGTGAACAACACCGCGCCGGTGGCCACCGGCGCCTGCGTCGGCTGACCCGTCAGGTCCCGTAGACCTGCGCCAGGAAGCGCGACAGCTGTTCGTTGACCTCCTGCGGCGCCTCCTCGTGGGCGAAATGTCCTGCGCCGGCGATGGATACGTACCGGCCGTGCGGGGCGTACCGCTGCGTGCGGTACACCGGGTCGGCCAGCACATAGGGATCGGCGTCGCCCCGCAGGTGCAGTACGGGCACGGCGATCGGCCGCTTCATCGAACGCATGAACCGCCTGCCCTCGCCGCGCAGCTGACTGCGCACCGCCCAGCGCTGGTACTCCAGCGCCGAGTGGGCGGCCGACGAGATCTGGATGGCGCGGCGCAGGTGAGTGACGGTCTCCGCGAAATCCTCCGAGGCCTGCCAGTGGGCGGCGGAACGGCGACGCACCAATGCTTCGAGTTCGTCGGCGTCGTGACGGGTCAGCGACCGTTCCGGCCACACCGGCACCTGGTAGCTCAGCATCGAGGGCAGCAGGGCGCGACCCTGGTCGCGTCGCCGCATCGCCGAACTGCGCAGCGCCACCGGATGCGGCGAGCTGACCACCGCGATCGCCCGCACAGCCCGCGGGTGCAGCACGGCCGTCGCCCAGCACACCAGCCCGCCGTCGGCGTGGCCGACGAGCGTGGCGTTCTTGTGGCCGAGCGCGCGCACCAGGCCTGCGGTGTCGCCGGCCAGCGTCCAGCCGTCGTAGCCGCGCGGTGGCTTGTCGCTGCCGCCGTATCCGCGCAGGTCCACCGCGACGACACGGGCACCGGTCAGACCCCGGAGTTGATGGCGCCACGACCACCAGAAGCAGCCGAAGCCGTGCAGCAGGATCACCAGCGGCCGCTCGCTCATCGGCACCGGTGACTGTGCCGCGTCGTCGGCTTCCACGACATGGAACCGGATGCCATTGGCGTGCACCTCGAGATGCCGCCACGGGCCGTCGATCCTGGTGACCGACGGATCAGGCGGGGGCCGGACGTCGCCGCCGCGGCGGCGGGGCACTACCAGCCCGACGGGTCGGTGGTCTGCTGACCGTTCGGAGACGTGAGCGCCTTGCCCGGGTTCTTGTCGTGTCCGGGGGTGAGCGCCTCGCGGGTCTCCTTGACCGACTCGATCGTCTTCTGCGGTCCGCGGATGCGGCGCACCTTGAGATATCCGAACAGCGCCAGCACCCCGGTGACCAGCACCATGATCCCGAAGACGATGAGGAACGCGGCCCAGCGCCAGATCCAGGTGTCGAGCAGTTCGGCGACGAAGAAGAAGAAGAAGAACGTGGAGTAGAACAGCACGACCAGCGCGAGGATGAAGAAGACGCTGCCGGTGAGCCCCTTCTTGACGTCGCGGGTGATCTCGGCCTTGGCCAGCTCGACCTCGGCGCGCACCAGCGTCGACACCTGCGAGGTGGCGTCCTTGACCAGGTCGCCGATGGATGGGTCGGGCTTCGGCGCGTGCGGATCCACCAGGGGGATCGAGGCGACGGTGGTGGGCACGCCGTTCTTGCGGTCGCTCACGGTGACATCCTCTGCGCTTTGATTCTCGGTCGCGCTTCATGTTGCCATGCTGTGACCGGCTAAACGATCCCGGCCGCCATAGACTGGTGTCAGTTCAGCAGCGTTGGCGGGTCGGGCCGCATCGACAGGGGATTGGTTTGTACTCCAGACACCGCCGCCACATTTTCGTCGTGGTGATCACCGCCGTGCTCGCACTGGCCGCAGCGGCGGCACCGGCGCAGGCCCAGTCCCCGGTGGTGCTCGGGGGCGGCTCGGGCATCGTGGTCAACGGTGAATCGCTGTGCACGCTCACCGCGATCGGCAACGACAACCGCGGCGCCCTGGTCGGATTCACCTCCGCACACTGCGGCGGGCCGGGCGCCACCGTGGGCGTCGAGGGAGTCGAGGCGGCGGGCGTCGTGGGCACCATGGTCGCCGGCAACGAGGCGCTCGACTACGCCGTGATCGAGTTCGACCCGGCCAAGGTGACGCCGACCAACAACGTCAACGGCTTCCAGATCGACGGCATCGGCCCCGACCCGGCGTTCGGCGAGATCGCCTGCAAGCTGGGCCGCACCACCGGCCAGTCCTGCGGGGTGACGTGGGGCCCGGGGGAGGACCCCGGCACCATCGTCAACCAGGTGTGCGGTCAGCCCGGTGACTCCGGGGCGCCGGTCACGGTGAACAACAAGCTGGTCGGCATGATCCACGGCGCCTTCACCGAGGGCCTGCCGACGTGCGTCGTGCAGTACATCCCGTTGCACACCCCGGCCGTCACGATGTCGATCAACGCCCAGCTCGCCGACATCGTCAGCAAGAACCGGCCGGGCTCCGGGTTCGTCCCGGTGGGCGCCCGAGCGGCCTGACTCCTTCGAGCTACTTGCTGGCGCGGATCGCCTCGAAGACGCTGGGGTCCACCAGCGTCGAGGTGTCGCCGAGTTCGCGACCCTCGGCGACGTCGCGCAGCAACCGGCGCATGATCTTGCCGCTGCGGGTCTTGGGCAGCTCGGGCACCACGTGGATCTCGCGCGGCCGGGCGATCGGCGAGATCTCCTTGGCCACCTCGGCGCGCAGCTCGTCGACCATGTCCTCGGCGCCACCCTTGGCGCTGGCCTTCAGGATGACGAACGCGCAGATGGCCTGACCGGTCTGCTCGTCGGTCGCGCCCACGACGGCAGCCTCGGCAACGCCCGAGTGCCCGACGAGTGCCGACTCGACCTCGGCGGTCGAGATGCGGTGCCCGGAGATGTTCATGACGTCGTCGATACGGCCGAGCACCCAGATCTCGCCGTCCTTGCCGTACCGGGCGCCGTCACCGGCGAAGTACCAGCCCTGTTCGGCGAACCGCGACCAGTAGGTCTCCTTGAACCGCTCCGGGTCGCCCCAGATGCCGCGCAGCATCGACGGCCACGGCTTGTCGAGCACCAGGTAGCCGTTGGCCTGCTCGCCGTGATCGGTGCCCGGCTCTAGCTGGTTGCCGTCGTCGTCGACGATCTTGGCCGAGATGCCCGGCAGCGGCGTCATGGCCGAACCCGGCTTGGCGTCGGTGACGCCGGGTAGCGGCGAGATCATGATGGCGCCGGTCTCGGTCTGCCACCACGTGTCGACGATCGGCGTCTTGTCGGCACCGAACACCGTGCGGTACCAGCGCCACGCCTCGGGGTTGATCGGCTCGCCCACCGAGCCCAACAGGCGCAGGCTCGACAGGTCGTGCTCGGCGGCGATCTGCCTGCCCAGCTTCATGAACGTGCGGACCAGGGTCGGCGCCGTGTAATAGATTGTCACGCCGTACTTTTCGATGACCTCGAAGTGCCGGTGCTCGGTCGGTGACGTGGGCGTGCCCTCATAGACCACCTGCGTCACGCCGTTCGACAGCGGGCCGTACACGATGTAGGTGTGCCCGGTGACCCAGCCGATGTCGGCGGTGCACCAGTAGACGTCGGTCTCGGGCTTGACGTCGAAGACGTTGTAGTGGGTGTACGACGACTGCGTCAGGTAGCCGCCGGTCGTGTGCATGATGCCCTTGGGCTTGCCGGTCGTGCCCGAGGTGTAGAGCAGGAACAGCGGGTGTTCGGCGTCGAACGCCTCGTAGGCGTGGTCGGTGGACGCGCGATCGACGACCTCGTCCCACCACAGGTCGCGACCTTCGGTCCACTCGACGTCGATCCCGGTGCGGCGCACCACCAGAACGTTGGTGACGGTGGTCTCGCCCTCGACGGCCTCGTCCACGGCTTCCTTGAGCGACGCTGCCTTGCCGCGGCGGTACTGCCCGTCGGTGGTGATGACGATCTTCGCCTCGGCGTCCTCGATGCGCGCCCTCAGGGCAGACGCGGAGTAGCCGGCGAACACGACCGAGTGCATCACGCCCAGCCGGGCGCACGCCAGCATCGCGACGATCGCCTCGGGCACCATCGGCATGTAGATCGCCACCCGGTCGCCGGCGGACAACCCGAGATCGGTCAGCGCGTTCGCCGCCTTGCACACCTCGTCCTTGAGTTCGGCGTAGGTGATGGTCCGCTGATCGCCCACCGGCTCACCCTCCCAATGGATCGCGACGCGGTCGCCGTTGCCGGCCTCGACGTGGCGGTCGACGCAGTTGTAGGCGACGTTGAGCTTGCCGCCGACGAACCACTTCGCGACCGGGGCCTCCGACCAGTCCAGCACCTCGCCGAACGGGGTGTCCCACGACAGCCGCTCGGCCTGCGTCGCCCAGAACGCCAACCGGTCGGCTTCGGCGTCGCGGTACAGCTCATCGGTCGCATTCGCCTGCGCGGCGAACTCGTCGGGCGGCGGGTAGGCGGACGGAATGTCGGTGTGCGTCTCGGACATAGGTGTGAGCGTAGTCACCACGCGGGCCGCGGACGGGCTGACCTCACATCCTCGGCTGCGGGCGGCGGATCCGGCGCGCCGAGCGTCGCGGAACGGTAGGTCAACGGTCGGCTAGCGTGGGCTGCCATGACTGGGGCACGCGATCCGCTGGCGCCGCTGGCCGCACTTCCGGGCGTCGCCGACGCGGCCGAGGAGGCCCGCGAGGCGCTCGGGCGGGCGCATCGGCACCGCGCGAACCTGCGCGGATGGCCGGCCACCGCAGCCGAGGCCGCTGTGCGGGGCGCCCGCGCGTCCGCGGTGCTCGACGGCGGCGCGCTGGCGATCGGCGAGGACGGCGAGCCCGACCCGGTGCTGGCGGGCGCGCTACGAGTGTCCGAGGCGCTGGAAGGCGGCGCCACCACTCTGATCGGCGTGTGGCAGCGGGCACCGCTGCAGGCGCTGGCGCGGCTGCACTCGCTGGCTGCGGCCGACCTCACCGATGACGAGCACCTGGGCCGGCCCCGGGCGGACCCCGAGGTCGGACCACGGCTGGAGCTGCTGGCCGGCGTCCTCACCGGCGGTTCACGGGTGCCCGCGCCGGTGCTCGCCGCCGTCGCGCACGGCGAGTTGCTCACGCTGGCGCCGTTCGGGTCCGCCGACGGGGTGGTCGCGCGCGGGGTGGCGCGACTGGTCACCATCGCCACCGGCCTCGACCCGCACGGTCTCGGCGTACCGGAGGTGTACTGGATGCGCCGATCCGGCGACTACCGGGCGGCCGCGCGCGGGTTCTCCTCGGGCACGCCCGACGGGCTGACGGCCTGGCTCGTGTTGCACTGCACCGGTTTGCACGCGGGTGCGCGGGAGGCGCTGCAGATCGCTGCCGGGGCATCGGGGTAGCGGCGCGCGAAGTGGGCTGCCAGCAAAATGAAGCGGGCGGCGCTCCGAACAGAGTTCGGCTCGCCGCCCGCTAGCACGGAGACCGGTTACCAAGCGTGCTCGGTATGGCTGCGTGGGTTGGCCTCGGCGTCTTGGCGATGCGCTTCGCCTGCAACCCCACCCAAGGAGTCGTCGTGGTCGTCCGCTTTTCGCTATTACGCAGGCCCGCAACACTTTTGCCTATTTCGCGGCATGTGCTCCGCGTGGGTGCCGGGATCCGTGCTGGGTAGCCTGGTTCGGGAGATCCAGCCTTCTCTTCCGACTGGGTCTTGGCCTCTCCGGGCTTCCGTGCCTTCCTTTGTACTCCGTGACCAGCGTCACATCAAGGGCTGATTGTCGGCGATTCCGGATCGTTACGCCTCGCGTCCAGCTACTACAGGGCGTAGCGGTGCGCGGCGATTCTTTGCGGTGTGTGCGCGCGGTGTGTGCGCGTCAGAGCGCGAAGCGGCGCAGCAGGGAGTACGTCAGTGCGCCTGCGGCCAGCGCGCTCATCCCCACCACGGCGGTGGTGGCGACCGCGGCGCCCGACGGCGCGGGTATCCGGTCGCGCAGAGACACCGGCCGGGTGAATGTCAGCACCGGCCACCCGCGGCTCGCGGCCTCCCGGCGCAGCGTGCGGTCGGGGTTGACCACGGCAGGGTGGCCGACGGTCTCCAGCATCGGCACGTCGGTCGCCGAGTCGGAGTAGGCATAGCAGTGCTCGAGCGCGTAACCCTCGCGCGCGGCGAGCGCCTTGATCGCCTCGACCTTGCCCTCGCCGTAGCAGTAGAAGGCGATCTCACCGGTGTAGCGGCCGTCCTCCACCACCATCCGGGTGGCCATCGCGTGCGTCGCGCCGAGCGCCCGCGCGATGGGCGCGACGATCTCCTCACCGGACGCCGACACCACCACCACGTCGCGGCCGCACAGTTTGTGGTCGGCGATGAGGTCGGCGGCCTCGGCGAACACCAGTGGGTCGACGATGTCGTGCAGTGTCTCCCCGACGATCGACTTGATCTGCTCGACATCCCATCCGGCGCACATCGTGGTGACGTAGGAGCGCATCCGGTCCATCTGTTCGTGGTCCGCACCGGACATCATGAACAGGAACTGGGCGTAGGTGGACTTGAGCACGGCGCGCCGGTTGATCAGGCCCTGATCGAAGAAAGGTTTGCTGAACGCAAGCGTGGACGACTTCGCGATCACCGTCTTGTCCAGATCGAAGAAGGCTGCGGTACGCACCGGGCGGTCGCTTTCGGGCTCGGCCCGCGCAGCCGTCGCCGGCTCTGCGGACCGCTCGGATGCGGTCACATCGCCAGCATAAAGGCCCGACTGCGTCACTATTCGGATGAGTGTGTGAATTGGCAGATCTAGACAGCTGACTGTGACTGCAAATTTTCCTCCTATCTGGTTGTTTCCCGGGCAAGCACTACTTGCCATCCTCGGCAGATCCGTGTGTATAGTGAGCATTACTCGGCTTATGGCCGGGTGTGTATCAGCCCGACCCCCCGGGGCTGATACACGACGACCTCCGCCTCCTCCCCCCCTGGCGGGGGTCGTCCCTTTTTCCGGTCCTTTCGCATTCAGGACAACTCCTCTTTCGTCCGACGGCGTCCTCCGCGTAAATATCTGGACCGCGCCGTGACGGCAGCCCACGTTGTCCACAGTTGCCAGTTCATCCACATTCGGTGCAATTGCGATGGCGGCGCCGTAGCCCCGCGCCCGATGCTGAGGTCGTGACCACGACGACCGGGGTGCTTGCGCTGCTGACCGATCCGTCCCTGCGTGCCGACGTCGACCGCGTCGCCGCCGCGGCCGGGGTGACCGTGGTGCACGCAGGTGAGCCGTCGTCGCGCAAGGCGTGGACCGCCGCCGCGGCCGTGCTGCTCGACACGCCGAGCGCCCGCCGCTGCGCGCAGCGCGCACTGCCGCGCCGGGGCCGGGTCGTCCTGGTCGGACGCACAGATCCGCAGGAAGGCGACTGGCAGGCCGCCATCTCCGTCGGAGCCCAGCACGTGATCACACTGCCCGCGCAGGACCGGGCGCTGGCCGCCGAGCTCGCCGACGCCGCCGAATCGCGCCGCGGCGACACCCGGCGCGGAACGGCGATCGCCGTGCTGGCCGGCCGCGGCGGGGCCGGTGCATCGCTGTTCGCGGCGGCGCTGGCCCACGTCGCGCCGGACGCCCTGCTCGTCGACACCGACCCGTGGAGTGGCGGCATCGACATGGTGCTGGGCGCCGAATCGCAACCGGGCCTGCGGTGGTCGGACCTCTCACTCGAGGGTGGCCGCCTCGACTTCCCGGCGCTGCGCGAGGCGCTGCCGCGTTCGAACGGCGTCAGCGTGCTCTCGAGTGGCCGGGCCGGAACCGAGATCGACGCCGCGGCACTCGCGGCGGTCGTCGATGCCGGCTGCCGCGGTGGCGCGGCCGTGATCTGCGACGTGCCGCGCCGTCCGACCGCCGCCGTCGAGGTGGTGCTGGACGCCGCGGATCTGGTGGTGCTCGTGGTCACCGCCGACGTGCGGGCGTGCGCGGCGGCGGCGGCCGTCACGCCCTGGCTGACGGGGATGAACCCGAACGTCGGGGTGGTCGTGCGCGGTCCGGCGCCCGGCGGCCTGCGGCCACGGGAGGTCGCGCGGGCAGCCGGGCTGCCGCTGCTCGCGGCGATGCGGCCGCAGCCAGGCGTGGCCGAGCGACTCGAGCAGGGTGCGCTGCGGCTGAACCGCCGGTCGCCGCTGGCCCTCGCCGCCGGCCGGGTTCTCGCTGTGCTGCAACACCACCCGGCGACGGAGGCGGCATGACCGCCTCGCTGCTCGACCGGGTCCGCGAACGGCTCGCGACGGAGTCGGGCCCACTGCACCCCACGGTGGTCGCCGCCGCCATCCGTGCGGAGTCCGGGGGCGTGCTCGGTGACACCGAGGTGCTGCGCAATCTGCGGCTACTTCAGACCGAGCTGACCGGTGCGGGCATCCTGGAGCCGCTGCTCTGCGCCGAGGGCACCACCGACGTGCTCGTCACCGCACCCGACGCGGTGTGGGTCGACGACGGAAAGGGATTGCGGCGCAGCGCTGTCCGCTTCGCCGACGACGCGGCGGTGCGCCGGCTGGCACAGCGGCTGGCACTGGCCGCGGGCCGCAGGCTCGACGAGGCGCAGCCGTGGGTCGACGGTCAGCTGTCCGGCCTCGGCGCGGGGCGGTTCACCGTCCGGCTGCATGCCGTGCTGCCGCCGATCGCGGCCGCGGGCACCTGCCTGTCGCTGCGGGTGCTTCGCCCCGCGACGCAGGACCTCGCGGCGCTGACGGAGACCGGCGCCATCGCCGCGCCCGCGGCCGCGCTGCTGCGCGACGTCATCGACGCCCGGCTGGCGTTCCTCGTCTCCGGCGGCACCGGCGCGGGAAAGACGACGCTGCTGGCGGCGATGCTCGGAGCGGTCGCCGCCGAGGAGCGGATCGTCTGCGTCGAGGACGCCGCCGAACTCGCCCCGCACCACCCGCATCTGGTGAATCTGGTCGCCCGGTGCGCGAACGTGGAGGGCGTCGGCGAGGTCACCCTGCGCGACCTGGTCCGCCAGGCGCTACGGATGCGGCCGGACCGGATCGTGGTCGGCGAGGTCCGAGGAGCCGAGGTCGTCGACCTGCTCGCGGCACTGAACACCGGCCACGACGGAGGCGCGGGCACCGTGCACGCGAACAATCCGGCCGAGGTCCCGGCCCGGCTCGAGGCGCTCGGTGCTCTCGGCGGGCTCGACCGGGCCGCGCTGCACAGTCAGCTGGCGGCGGCCGTGCAGGTGTTGCTGCACGTCGGCCGTGACCGCTCCGGTACTCGCCGGCTGACCGAGATCGCCGTCCTGCAGTCGGCCGACGACGGCCGGGTCCGAGCGGAGGCCGCGTGGCGCGTCGACTCCGGATTCGGTAGCGGCGCAGCGCGGTTGCGTCAGCTCGTCGACGGGCGGGGGCGAGTGTGACGGCGGCGGCGCTCGCGCTGGCGGCGGCCGTGCTGCTCGCGCCGGTGTCACCGCGGCGGCGGTTGGTGGCGCTGCGCGCCCGGCCGGTCGGTCCGCGGCGTATCCGGCCCGCGTGGTGTCTCGCGGTGGCCGCGTCGGCGATCGCGATGCTCGTCCCCGTCACGGTGGCCATAGCGGGGGTGATCGTGGGCGGGACGCTGCTGCTCCGTCGTCGCCGGCGCGGCGCCCGGCGCCTGCGGGTCGCGGAATCTGCTGCGCTGCAGGGGGCGCTGGACGTGCTCGCCGGTGAACTACGGGCCGGTGCCCACCCTGTCGCCGCGTTCGGGGTCGCCGCCTCAGAGGCGGACGAGGCGGTCGCACCCGCGCTTCGTGCAGTGGCGGCCCGGGCCCGTCTCGGCGCCGACGTCGCCGCCGGACTGCGCAGCGTCGCCGCCCGCTCGTCGCTGCCCGGGCACTGGGAACGCGTCGCGGTCAGCTGGCAGCTGGCACAGACACACGGTCTCGCCATCGGCACGCTGATGCGGGCGGCGCAGCGCGATGTCGCTGAGCGGCAACGGTTCTCGGCACGGGTGAACGCCGGTATGGCCGGCGCGCGCACCACCGCGACGATGCTGGCCTGTCTGCCCGTGCTCGGCATCGGCCTCGGCCAGCTGATCGGCGCCGAGCCCGTCCGCTTCCTGCTGTCCGGCGGGCCGGGCGGCTGGCTGCTGGTGGTAGGGGTTTCGCTGGGCTGCGCGGGTCTGCTGTGGTCGGACCGCATCACCGCTGGGGTCGCCGCGTGAGCTGGGCGGCGATGCTGCTCGCGGTGGCCGTCTTGATCGCGGCTGATCCGTTGCGGGTCCGCGTCCGTGCGGGTGTCGCGGCGCCGCGCGCCATGCGGCGTCGCGCCCCGTCGAGCGCCACGTCAGACCCACTCGCGGCGGCATCGGCGTTCGACGTGCTCGCGGCGTGTCTGTCGTCGGGCATGGCTGTGTCGACCGCCGCGGCGGCCACAGCGCCGACCGCACCGCCCACGCTGGCGGCCGTCCTCACCCGGGCGTCGGATCTCCTGGCGCTCGGCGCCGATCCGGCGACAGCCTGGTCGCACCCCGGCGCGGAACCCGATCCGCAGACGAGGGCGCTGCTGCGACTGGCGCGACGGTCGGCGTCGTCGGGTGCCGCCCTCGCCCAGGGCGTGGCCGAACTGGCTGTCGAGTCGCGGAGCGCAGCGGCCGATGCCGCCGGCGCGGCCGCCGAGCGGGCCTCGGTGCTCATCGCCGCCCCGCTGGGGCTGTGTTACCTGCCGGCCTTCCTGTGCCTGGGCATCGTGCCCGTGGTGGCCGGACTGGCCGGCGACGTCCTGCAGACGGGCGTGCTGTGACGACGGCGGTGCGTGGACCGGCCACGGATGCCGATGGTGATCCAAGAAGGGATAGCAATGCTGGAGAACATGATTCGCGATCTACAGGTTCGGGCGACGCTGCTGGTGATCGACGAGGAGGGGATGTCGACGGTCGAGTACGCGATCGGCACGATTGCCGCCGCGGCGTTCGGCGCGATTCTGTACACGGTCGTCACCGGCGACTCCATCGTCAGCGCGCTCACCAACATCATCAGCCGCGCGCTGAACACCAACGTCTAGCCGGCCGGTGTGGCGGCGAGGCGGGTGCGGTCACCGTGGAGGCGGCGTTCGCCATCGCCGCCGTCTTCGCGGTGCTGGTGCTGTGTGCGGCGGGCGTGTCCGCCGTGGCGATGCAGGTGCGCTGCCTCGACGCCGCACGTGAGGCGGCGCGGCTGGCCGCGCGCGGCGACGACCGCTCGGCATCGGACATCGCCCGCCGCATCGGGCCCGACGGAGCGGGTGTCGAGGTGCGCCGCGACGGCGACCTGGTGGTCGCGCGGGTCACCGCACGCCCGGTACTGCTGCCTGGCATCACCGTCGCCGCCGAGGCGGTCTCGGCCGCCGAACCCGGCGGGCCCTGACGACGGGTCGGCGACTCTCGTCGCAGTGGTGGCGATCGCGGTGCTGATCGCCGTCACCGGCGCGGCGCTCTACGTCGGTGCGGCGGTGATCGCCCGGCACCGCGCCCAGGCCGCCGCGGACCTCGCGTCGCTGGCGGCCGCGGGCATGGTGCCCGCGGGTGGCGACGCGGCCTGCGTCGCCGCATCGCGCATCGCGACGGCGATGGACACGACGCTCACCGACTGCGCGGTAGACGGCCTCGACGTGCAGGTCATCGTCGACGCCGCGGTGGCGCTGGGCGCGTGGCGGGTCGGCCCGGCGCGGGCGGTCGCGCGCGCCGGACCCGCCGATCAACCGTCGGTGGGCAGCCCGGCCGCGGCGACTTCCTCGGATGTGGCCCGCCGCAACGCGATAAGACCGGCGAACGTCCCCGGTTCGAGTTCGATCCGGTTGATGGTCATGTGCACCGGCGCCCACTGGCCGTCGACGGCCTTGAGGCGCAGCACCGCGACGGTGGTGCCGGTGGTGAACTCCCGCGTCATCCGGTCCATGTGCGCCGCGTCGTCGGGGTGCACCTCGCTGGTGCGCCAGTCGTAGAAGTCGGCGGGCTCGTCGAGCCACTTGAGCAGCTTCCACGAGTCCAGGTCGACCAGCGCCCGGTGCACGCCGGGCTGGGCCAGGCCATTGAGGATCCGCTGCGCCAGATAGTCCGGCGGCGTCACCGGGCTGTCCCGCTCGCCGCGCCAGTTCATCGCCCGGCAGATCAGCCGCTCTTTGCCGTCCTCGCCGTCCTCCAGCACCGCCCGCGCAGCGAAGCCGACCGTGATCTGCTCGCCGCGGAAGTCCGTGACGTCCCACGTGCTGCACAGCGTCCGGCCGGGCTCGGGCTTGATCGCCAGCGACAGCACCTTCGTCTCGTCGGCGTTGAGGTCGCGCATCGGCAGGTCCTCGGCGAACGCGCGGCCGTGGGTGTCCTCGTTGTCGGCGTCGCGGCCGCTGTTGATCAGCGACTGCTTGGTGTCCGTCGCGACCCCGCTGGACAGGTCCCACGTCAACGGCCCGGGCAGCGGCCGCTCCGGGGGTTCTTCGTCGGGCGGTCCGATCCACACGTGCACACCGTGGATCCGCCCGTCGGACATCTGCACCACCTCGGTGCGGATCACGCGGTCGTGTTTGGGGGTGATGCTGCTCAGGCCCTTACCGACCCGGACCGTCTCACCGATGGCACTCTGCACCGCCATCAGGTGCGGATTCCGTCGCAGAAAAGCGCTGATCGGCACCAAATTCTTGGTCTGGCGGCCACGCGCGACCACGACGGGCTCGTCACCCAGGGTCTCCACGAGCAGCCAGTCGTGGCTCATGGCTGTGATTTTAGCCAGCGGCGCCCGGCGGCCGACGCGCAGCAACCGCCTACGGAATCCGTCGCCACTTGACGGCCGTCAGCTCCCGGGCGCCGTCAAACCGCCCTGCATGAGTTGCACGCATATACGGGGACAAGGTATTTTTCGTCTGCGCCCGGCTTCCGGGGCTTGGAACGGATCGCGTTGTCCGACCGTTCGTCGCAGCGTCTGCGTGACCGGCATGCCCGGGACACCGCCATTCGCCTTGACCCCGTGGAGTCGACCGTCGAGGGGTCGGTCGTCACCACGCCGTCGGCGACTACGAGCGCCTCGCGGATTCCCCCCGACCGGCTGCCAACTCCTCGAGCACCAGACGCAGCACGCGCACCGCCCCCGACTTGTCCAGCGGATCATTGCCGTTTCCGCACTTCGGCGACTGCACGCACGACGGACAGCCCTGCGGGCATTCACAAGCCTCGATCGCCGACGCCGTCGCACCCCACCACGTGGCGAGCTGCCGGAAACCGCGGTCGGCGAAGCCCGCACCGCCGGGATAGCCGTCGTAGACGAAGATCGCGGGCAGCCCGTCGACCGGCCCCACCGCCGTCGACACCCCGCCGATGTCGCCGCGATCGCAGCTGGCCACCAACGGCAGCAACCCGATCGCCGCGTGTTCGGCCGCATGCAGTGAGCCAGGCACCCGCAGCATCTCGATCCCGCTGCGTAGCAACGCTTCCGGTGTGATCGTGCACATCACCGCCATGGTGTCCAGCGACCGTGTGGGCATGTCGAGTTCGACGAAGTCGATCACCTCTCCGGTGAGCCGCCGCCGCAGGTAACCGACGACGGTGTTGCTCACGCACACCGGCACCAGTCCGACGGTCACCGGGCCGTACGACAGCCGCTCGCCCTCACCGGTGACCGTGATGTCGGTCAGTTCCCGGGCGAAAGTGGTGTAGCCGGGGTCCTCGGCGTGCACGAACGCCACCCCGTCCTCGAAGTCCAGCGAGTCGACGACGAAGCTCTCACCCTGGTGCAGATAGACCGCCCCCGGATGCACCGTCGCCGGCGCCCGGCCCGCGTCCGCACTGCCCAGCATCCGGCCCGTGCCCGCCTCCAGGATCGCGATCTGGCCGCCGGAGGACCCCCTGATGTCCACCGCCGGGTGCGGGTCGATGCCGGGCACAGGAAAGTAGCCCGCAGGCCGCCGGCGCAGCAGCCCGTCGTCGACGAGGGCTGCCGCCACCGCCTCGGCGTTCCACATCCGCACCTCGGCGTCGGTCAGGGGCAGTTCGGTCGCCGCGCACAACAGCTGCGGACCCAGCACGAACGGGTTGGCCGGGTCGATGACCACCCGCTCGATCGGCTTGTCGAGCAGCGCCTCCGGGTGGTGGACGAGATAGGTGTCCAGCGGGTCGTCGCGAGCGACGAGCACGATCAGCGCACCCTGACCGCGCCGCCCGGACCGCCCGGCCTGCTGCCAGAACGACGTGACGGTGCCGGGGAACCCCGCGAGCACCACCGCGTCGAGGCCGGCGATGTCGACGCCGAGTTCGAGTGCGTTGGTGGTGGCCATGCCGCGCAGTTCGCCCTCGGCGAGGGCCCGTTCCAGCTCGCGCCGGTCCTCCGACAGGTAGCCCGCGCGGTAGGAGGCCACCAGCCCGGCCAACTCGGGCGCGACGTCCTCCAGCCGGGCGCGGGCGGCCAGCGCGGTGAGTTCCGCGCCGCGCCGTGACCGTACGAAGGTCAGCGTGCGCGCACCCTCGGCGATCAGGTCGGCCATCACCCGCGCCGCCTCGGCGCCGGCGGCACGCCGCACCGGAGCGCCGTTCTCGCCGACCAGGTCGGTGCGCAGCGCCGGCTCCCACAGCGCCACCGTGCGGGCGCCGTGCGGTGAGCCGTCATCGGTCACCTCGGTCACCGTCTCGCCGATCAGCTCGGCCGCGGTGGCGGCCGGGGCGGCGGTGGTGGCGCTGGCGAAGATCACGGTCGGGCTGGCGTGATAGCGGGTGCACAGCCGCAGCAGCCTGCGCAGCACCATCGCCACGTTGGAACCGAAGATGCCGCGGTAGTAGTGGCATTCGTCGACCACGATGAATCGCAGGTGCCGCAGGAAGACCGCCCAGCGGGCGTGATTGCGCAGCAGCGAGAGATGGATCATGTCGGGATTGGAGAAGATCCACCGCGAGCGTTCCCGCGCGAAGCGGCGCACCTCGGTCGGGCTGTCCCCGTCGTAGGACGACGGCGCCACGTCCCGAAGGGCAGGCACCGCGTCGGTGAGCGCCTGCGCCGTGCGCAGCTGGTCGTGGCCGAGTGCCTTGGTCGGCGACAGGTACAGCGCCCGGGCCCGGCGGTCGACGGCCATCGTCGACAGGATCGGCAATTGATAGGCCAGCGACTTGCCCGACGCGGTGCCGGTGCTCAGCACCACGTGGCGCCCGCCGTGAGCGAGGTCGGCGGCCGCGGCCTGATGCGACCACGGCGCCGAGATGCCGCGGTCGACGAACGCCTTCACCACGTCCGGCTCGGCCCACGACGGCCACTCCTCGGGCCTGCCGCGGCGCGGCGGCAGATCCGCGACGTGACGCAGCGGGTGCTCGTCGGGGGGTGTGCCCTCCACCGCGCAGGCGAGCAGTTCGCGGCCGAAGTCCGACCCCCGATCCGCCACCGTCATCCCTCCTCGGACACCCCTGGGACAACCCGCCGGATACCGGCCGTCAGCCATCACTTGAATTGTTCCCCACGGAACTGCGCCGGGACTGTTGCGGCTGGCCAGAAACGTGATTGACTGATGGCGGTCGCAGCTTCTGTGTTCGTGTTCCAACACTCGCAGGATCGACGTTGCGATCGCGGTTCCTGCGAGGTTGTGAGTCGGGTCAAGTTCCGACGACTCCACGAGGTATGGCGGTCGGAACGGGCCCGGTGCGCCGGAAGTCGGCGGGCCGCACCCGGTAGAAGAGAAGGAAAGTACGAGAGATGCCACAGGGAACTGTGAAGTGGTTCAACGCGGAGAAGGGCTTCGGCTTTATCGCTCCCGAGGACGGCTCCGCCGATGTCTTTGTCCACTACACGGAGATCCAGGGTTCGGGCTTCCGCACGCTGGAAGAGAACCAGAAGGTCGAGTTCGAGGTCGGCCAGAGCCCCAAGGGGCCCCAGGCGACCGGCGTTCGCGCAGTCTGATCACCGACTGAGAAACACCCCTCGGCACGTCCGTCAGCGGACAGCCGGGGGGTTTTCTCGTCCTGGCGGCCCGGCGCGCGCATCGACGGCACCGGACTGCCTTACTGTCGATGCGTGAGCCAGCTGTCGTTCTTCTCGGCAGAGTCGGTACCGCCGGCCGTCGCCGACCTGACGGGCTTGCTGGCCGCGCCGGGGCAGGTCGTGCTGTCCGGTGCCGCCGGCGGCCAGGCCGCCCGGCTGTCCATCGTCGTGGACCGGTCGTGGCGGGCCGAGGCGCTGGCCGAGATGATCGACGAGGTCGGACTGACCTCGGAGATCGCCCGCACCGACGAGAACAATCCGCTGGTGCGCACGGCGCCGGACCCCCGACTGGTCGCCATCGCCGCCGAATGGACCCGTGGGGCGGTCAAGACCGTCCCGCCGCAGTGGCTACCCGGCCCACGCGAGCTGCGGGCCTGGACGTTGGCCTCAGGCACCCCGGAGGACGACCGCTATCTGCTCGGCCTCGATCCGCACGCGCCGGACACCCACACGGCGCTGGCGTCGGCCATGATGAGGGTAGGCATCGCACCCACCCTGATCGGCACCCGGGGCTCCCGGCCGGCGCTGCGAATCAGTGGCCGGCGGAGGCTGTCGCGCCTGGTAGAGAACGTGGGGGAACCTCCGGACGGCGCCGAGGCGTTGTCCCAATGGCCTCACCTCTGACGGCCCGCGACGACGTGGAACGGCCTGAGTCAGTTTGCGTCGGCAGGCCCGGGGTGCGAAATTGTCAGTTGCCTGGCAAGCCGGTGAGCGGTTTCGGCACGGTCAGGCAACTCAAGAAGTGGAGCGTGCGCACAGTTGGCTGACCGGGACCGCGGCAGCGGAGGCAACGGATCGATTCGGCGACTCGTGATCGTCGAGTCGCCGACCAAGGCGCGCAAGATCGCCGGATACCTCGGCTCCAATTACATCGTCGAATCATCCCGCGGGCACATCCGTGACCTGCCCCGCGCGGCCGCTGACGTGCCCGCGAAGTACAAATCGGAGCCGTGGGCGCGCCTCGGGGTCAACGTCGACGCGGACTTCGAGCCGCTCTACATCGTCAGCCCGGACAAGAAGGGCACGGTCACCGAGCTCAAGAGCCTGCTCAAGGACGTCGACGAGCTCTATCTCGCGACGGACGGCGACCGCGAGGGCGAGGCCATCGCCTGGCATCTGCTCGAGACGCTCAAGCCGCGCATCCCGGTCAAGCGGATGGTGTTCCACGAGATCACCGAACCGGCCATCCGCGCGGCCGCCGAAAGCCCCCGCGACCTGGACATCGACCTGGTCGACGCGCAGGAGACCCGGCGCATCCTGGACCGCCTCTACGGCTACGAGGTGAGTCCCGTGCTGTGGAAGAAGGTGGCCCCGAAGCTGTCCGCCGGGCGGGTGCAGTCGGTGGCGACCCGCATCATCGTGCAGCGCGAACGCGAGCGGATGGCCTTCCGCACCGCCGGCTACTGGGACGTCACCGCCGAGTTGGACGCCAGCGTGTCCGACCCGCAGGCGTCCCCGCCCCGGTTCACCGCGAAGCTCAACTCGGTCGACGGCCTCCGGGTGGCCACCGGCCGTGATTTCGACTCGCTGGGCCAGGTCCGCAAGCCCGACGAGGTGCGGGTGCTCGACGCGTCCGCCGCCGGCGCACTGGCGACCGGCTTGCGGGGCGCCCAGCTGGCCGTCACGTCGGTGGAACAGAAGCCCTACACCCGCAGGCCGTATCCGCCGTTCATGACCTCCACGTTGCAGCAGGAGGCCGGCCGCAAGCTCCGGTTCTCCTCGGAGCGCACGATGAGCATCGCGCAGCGGCTGTACGAGAACGGCTACATCACCTACATGCGCACCGACTCGACCACGCTGTCGACCAGCGCAGTCGAAGCCGCACGCAACCAGGCCCGCCAGCTCTACGGCGAGGAGTACGTCCACCCGACGCCGCGGCAGTACACCCGCAAGGTGAAGAACGCGCAGGAGGCCCACGAGGCGATCCGGCCGGCCGGCGACGTGTTCCAGACACCCGGCCAGCTGCATGCCGCGCTCGACACCGACGAGTTCCGGCTCTACGAACTGATCTGGCAGCGCACCGTCGCCTCGCAGATGGCCGACGCGCGCGGCACCACGCTGAGCCTGCGGATCGGTGGCCAGGCGTCCTCCGGCGAGCAGGTCGTCTTCAGCGCCAGCGGCCGCACCATCACCTTCGCCGGCTTCCTCAAAGCCTATGTCGAGAGCCTCGACGAGCAGGCCGGTGGCGAGGCCGACGACGCCGAGAGCCGGCTGCCCAACCTCACCCAGGGCCAGCGCGTCGACGCCGCGGACCTCACCGCCGACGGCCACCAGACCAGCCCGCCGGCCCGTTACACCGAGGCGTCGCTGATCAAGGCGCTCGAGGATCTCGGCATCGGCAGGCCCTCGACGTACTCGTCGATCATCAAGACCATCCAGGACCGCGGCTACGTCCACAAGAAGGGCAGCGCGCTGGTGCCGTCCTGGGTGGCGTTCGCGGTGATCGGACTGCTCGAGCAGCACTTCGGCCGCCTGGTGGACTACGGCTTCACCGCCGCGATGGAGGACGAACTCGACGAGATCGCCGCAGGCAACGAGCGACGCACCAACTGGCTCAGCAACTTCTACTTCGGCGGCGACCACGGCGTCGAGGACTCCATCGCGCGCTCCGGTGGCCTCAAGAAGCTCGTCGGCGGCAACCTCGAGGAGATCGACGCCCGAGTCGTCAACTCCATCAAGCTCTTCGACGACGACCAGGGTCGCGCCATCAACGTCCGGGTCGGCCGGAACGGCCCATACCTGGAACGCATGATCGTCGATCCCGACAGCCCCGACGGTGAACTCAAGCCGCAGCGGGCCAACCTCAAGGACGAGCTCACCCCCGACGAGCTGACGCTGGAGCTGGCCGAAAAGCTGTTCTCCACACCGCAAGAGGGCCGCTCGCTGGGCATCGACCCGGAGAGCGGACACGAGATCGTCGCCAAGGACGGGCGGTACGGCCCGTACGTCACCGAGGTGCTGCCCGAACCACCCGAGGACCCCGACGCCGGGTCGACGGCGAAGAAGGGCAAGAAGCCGACCGGACCCAAGCCGAGGACCGGTTCGCTGCTGCGCACCATGGATCTCGAGACAGTCACCCTCGAGGATGCGTTGCGGCTGCTGTCGCTGCCCCGCGTCGTCGGTGTGGACCCGGCGAACAACGAGGAGATCACCGCGCAGAACGGCCGCTACGGCCCGTATCTCAAGCGCGGCACCGACTCCCGCTCGCTGGCCAACGAGGAGCAGATGTTCACCATCACCCTCGACGAGGCGCTCAAGATCTACGCCGAGCCCAAACGCCGGGGCAGGCAGGCCGCCGCCGCGCCGCCGCTGCGTGAACTCGGCAATGACGCCGCGTCGGGTAATCCGATGGTCATCAAGGACGGCCGGTTCGGGCCCTACGTCACCGACGGGGAGACCAACGCGAGCCTGCGCAAGGGCGACGACGTGCTGTCGATCACCGACGAGCGCGCGTCGGAACTGCTCGCCGACCGGCGGGCTCGCGGCCCGGTGAAGAAGGTCGCGAAGAAAGCCGCCAAGAAGGCGCCCGCGAAGAAGAAGGCACCGGCGAAGAAGGCTGCCAAGCGCAGCTGAGGTGGCCGCTACTCGAGCGGGGTCAGTCGGCCCAGCTCGGCGCGCGACCGGATGCCGAGCTTGCGGTAGATCCGGGCGAGGTTGGCCTCCACCGTCTTCGGGCTGATGAACAGCGCCGCGGCGACCTCACGGTTGGTCATCCCGGTGGCGGCCAGTTCGGCCACTCGCCGCTCGGACGGGGTGAGACCGCCGGTGCGCCGCGGCGCCACGTTGGCGCGACCCAGCTCCGCACGGGCGCGGTCCGCCCACAGCGGGACACCGAGTTGCTCGAAGGTGACCAGCGCCTCCTTGATGGTGGCGGCCGCCGCGTCCTTGTGGCGGCGCCTGCGGTGCAACTGGCCGAGCAGCAGCTGGGTGCGGGCGCGTTCGAACGGCATGGGCACGCGATCGTGGTGACTCATGGCGATTTCGGCGCTGCGCGCGGCGTCGTCCACGTCGCCGCGGGCGGCCAGCAGCATCGCGCGGCAGCGGGCGCCCACCGCCGACGCCCAGGGCCGGTCGAGCCGATTGCCGTTGCGCTCCAACAGGGTTGTCAGGCGATCGGCGTGATCGAGTTCGCCGAGGCCGATCATCGCCTCGACGGCGTCGGGGATGAACGTGGCACCGATGACCTCGGTCGCGTCCGGCGCCATCTCCGGCATGACGAGAAGCGGCGTGATGGTGTCGAGCGTGGCCCGGTGATTGCCGAGCGACACCTCGAGGAAGCCGACGGCGGTGACCGGCCACTCCATCAACCGGGTCGAACCGCACCGCCGGCCCGCGGCCAGCGCCTCGAGGGCGTCGGCGCGTGCGTCGTCGGCGCGTCCCGCATAGGCGGCGAGCAACGCCCGGGTGGTCAATGCCACCGACAGCGGCAGGTCGGTGCCCAGCTGCAGCGCCCGCTCCATGAAGTCCTCGGCGATCAGGGCCGCCGCCGAGAGGTCACCGGCCCAGACTTCGGCCATCACCTGGTGAAAGGCGACGAAGATGAGCTCGCTCTCGTCGCCGCGCTCGAGGCACTGCCTGCGGATGGCGGCGAGCTCTCTGCGTGATTCGTCAAGACGGCCGATCCACGCTTGCAGGAGGGCGTACTGGGCGCGGGGGCGGAACGCGACCGGCGTGAGTGCGTCGCTGTCCTCGAGGTCGAGCGCGCGGGCCATGGCCTGCTTGTCGTAGCCGTCGCCACGCATGAACCCCAGCACCACCGTCATGCTCAGTGCCTGGCTCAGCAGGTGGTCGTCGCCGAGCAGGGTCGCTTCGTCGATCGCCGTCCTGGCGCGGGTGATGGCGTCGTCCATCCGACCGGAGTTGACGAGCGCGAAGCTCAGCGTGATCAACATCGGCACCCTCGCGGCGAGGCTGTCGTACGCCTCGGCGAGAGCCCGCTCCAACAGCGCGGCCGACTCGACGAAGCTGTCGGCGAACAGGAGCACGATGCCGAGCATCCGCAGCGCCTCGGCACGGACTTCGCCCGGTGCGGTCTGCGCGACGGCCCGCTCCAGTGCGGCGCGGGCCCGGGTATTGTCACCGGCGTTGAAATGCATTGTGGCGGAGCGCACGCGGCGCTCAGCGGTGTCGCCGCCCAGGCTTATGGCGAGGTCGATGAATTCGGCTGCGGCCGCGGGTGCACCCCGGTTTCTGGCGGACTCGGCGGCTTCGTCGAGCGCCTGCAGGGTGCGCTGGTCGATCATGGTGGCGCCCAGCGCGAGATGACGGGCGCGCAGTTCGGTCTGCTCGACGATGCCGGCCAGCCGCCGGTGCATCGCGCGGCGCTTGCCGGGTGCGGCCTCGGTGTAGACGCCGTGTGACAGCAGTGGATGGGCGAATCGCAGTGTCAAACCGTCGATCTCGATCAGACCCTTGCTCTCCGCCTCCTGCATCAGGTCCACGACGGCGGCCGGATCGCTGCCGACGGCACGCGCCACCGTCTCGACGGTGGGAGAAGCCAGACATGCTGCGGCGAGCAGACATTCGTGTAAGGCCGGGTCGAGGTCGCCGAGCCGGCCGCGGACCAGCTCGGCCAGCGTGGTGGGCAGGTGCGCGGCGGCGCCCGCGGCGCCGCTCATGGTCCGGGCGAGTTCGAGGGCGAAGAACGGGTTGCCACCGGAGATGTCCCTGATCCGCGCGATCACCGGCCTGGGGAAGGAGCGGCCGAGGCGTTCGGACAACACGGCGTGCAGACCGCCGAGGCTCAACGGCCGGACGCCGACGTGGCGCACCGCGTCAGGGGCCGCCAGCTGCAGCCAGTCGATGGCGGCACTGCCGTCGGCGCCGGTGCGGACGGTCAACAGCATGCGCGTGCGGGCGGGAAGCCTGCGCGCGACGAAACCGAGGACGTGTGCGCTGGACGGGTCGAGCCACTGTGCGTCATCGACGACCAGGAGCACCGGCGCGCGGTCGGCGAGGACCTCGACGAGGGTGAGGAATCCGGCGGCCACCGCGCGCTGATCGGTGGCCGGGCCCGTCGCGTCGTCCCAGAGCATCACCCGGTCCACCGCGTGCCGCTGCGCCGGCGGCAGCTGATCCAACGCCGAGGACTCGACGTCACCCAGCAGATCGGTCAGCGCGGCGTAGGCCAGTACCGACTCGGCCTGAGCCGGATGGGCAACCAGCACTTGATATCCCAGGCCGCGGGCCTGCTCGACGGCGGCGATCAGCAGGGTGCTCTTGCCGATTCCGGCGTCGCCCTCGAGCACCAGGGCGCCGGCATCGCGTCGCGCGGAGTTCAGGAACTCGTCGACGGCCGCGGTCTCGGCGATCCGCGATGCCATCCGGTTGGGCACCGACTGAGAATCTCAGCAAAGCGGACCACTGTCCACCTAGAGCGCGACGATCAGCGGGAAATCTCCGAACGCGCCTCGCTCGGTGACACCAGGTTCACGGGGCGGGCCAGCTGGGTCGGAGCGGAACGCCCTCGGAGTTCGACGATTTCGCCGACGTCCCAGCACAGCGCCTCGGCATCGAGGGCGCCGCTGACGGCGATCGAGGACGCCAGCACGTGGCCCCGCTCGAGCTTGGCGAGCTCGGTCAGCCGGGCCGCCTCGTTGACCGGGTCGCCGATGACGGTGTACTCGAAGCGGGCCTGCGCGCCGATGTGGCCGGCGATCGCTCGCCCGGCCGACACCCCGATACCGAACTCGGTCTGGCCGAGCACCTGGATGAGCTCGTCGTGCAGTTCACGCGACGCCGCCAGCGCCGCGCCACAGGCGTCGGGATGTTCGATGGGCGCGCCGAAGATGGCCAGGGCGGCGTCACCCTGGAACTTGTTGACGAAGCCGCCGTGCCGGTTGACGGCGTCCACCACGACGCGGAAGAAGTCGTTGAGCAGGTTCACCACCTCGGAGGCGGGGATGGTCGACGCCAGCTGGGTCGAGCCGACGAGGTCGACGAACAACACCGCGACGTCGCGTTCCTGACCGCCGAGTTCGGTGCCGCGCTCCAGGGCGCGGCGGGCCACGTCCTCGCCGACGTAGCGGCCGAACAGGTCACGCAGGCGCTGCCGTTCGGACAGGTCGCGGACCATGTCGTTGAAGCCGGCCTGCAGCAGGCCCAGCTCGCTGGCGTCGTAGATCTGCATGTGGGCGTTGTAGTTGCCACGCTGCACCTCTCCGAGCGCCCACCGCAGCTGGCGCAGCGGATCGGCGATCGACATGGCCACCAGGACGGTGCCGGCCAGCCCGATCAACAGGGCGGCGACGGCCATCAGCAGCAGCGGCATGGTGAGCCGCTCTGCGGGCGCCGTCAGCACCTGGAACTGGCTCGCCACCAGCGCCAGCACGATGGCCAGCAGTGGCACGCCGGTGGACAGCACCCAGGTGAGGACTTGGCGCAGGATGACCCCGGGCGCGCGGAAGTTCGCCGGGACGCCGCCGCGCAGAGCGGCGACCGCGACGGGCCGCAGCACGCGTTCGGACTGCAGGTAACCGATGATCGCGGTCGCGGTGGCGCCCAGGCCCGAGGCGACGGCCACCACCGGCGCGGCGTGGCTGGCGACCGGCCAGCTGGCGACGATGAAGACGATCGAGCCCAGACACCAGTTGGTGACGCTGATCAACGAGCGGTAGAACGGCATCCGCAGGGCGCGGGTGCGGGCCAGCGCAGTGATGGTCGGGTCGCCGTCGGTGAGCAGGGTGTCGCGGCGCTGCCAGCGGATGACGGGCAGCAGCAGCCGCAGGCTCAGATAGGCGCCGACGGTGAACGCGACGAACAGGTAGCCAAGGAAGATCGCCAGGTTGAACGCGGGCAGATCCTGCAGCTGGACCCGGTCCTCCGGGGGCAGGCCGAACCGCAGGAAGCCCAGCACGAACAGCGCGCCGATGATGTCGGACTGCAGCATGCCCAGGGAGAACACCGGCCACGGCGTACGCGCCACCCACTGGACGAATGCGGTGATTCGCCCGATCGGTAGCGCGCTCGCGGTCACGTGATTACCGTATCGGGCCGCGGCGACGCCGTGCGCCGGTGTGAGCGACCCGTGTCGGCCTGACCACTACTGTTGGCTGCGATGAGCGGTGTTTTCTCCCGATTGGTGGGCCAGCACGCCGTAGAGGCGGAGCTGGTGGCCGCGGCACGGGCTGCCCGCGGTGACGCGGCTCACTCGGCGGCCGCGATCGGGACCATGACACACGCGTGGCTGATGACGGGGCCGCCGGGTTCCGGCCGTTCGGTGGCGGCGCTGTGCTTCGCCGCGGCGCTGCAATGCACGTCAGAGGGCGTTCCGGGGTGTGGCGAGTGCCGGGCGTGCGCGACGACGATGGCCGGCACGCATGCCGACGTGCGGCGCATCATCCCCGAGGGGCTGTCGATCGGCGTGGACGAGATGCGCAACATCGTGCAGATCGCGTCCCGGCGGCCCGGGACCGGGCGGTGGCAGATCGTGGTGATCGAGGACGCCGACCGGCTCACCGAGGGCGCGGCGAATGCGCTGCTCAAGGTGGTGGAGGAGCCGCCACCGTCGACGGTGTTCCTGCTGTGCGCGCCGTCGGTCGATCCGGAGGACATCGCGGTGACCCTGCGGTCGCGGTGCCGGCATGTCGCGCTGGTGACCCCGCCCGTCGAGGCGATCGCGCAGGTGCTGGTCGAGCGGGATGGTCTGTCGGAGGCCGACGCCCAGTGGGCGGCGTCGGTGAGCGGCGGTCATGTCGGCAGGGCACGGCGGCTGGCCACCGACACCGATGCACGGGAGCGCAGGCAGCGGGCGCTGGGGCTGGCGCGGGACGCGGCGACGCCGTCGCGGGCGTATGCGGCGGCCGAGGAGCTGGTGGCGACGGCGGACGCCGAGGCGCGGGCCATGACCGAGGGCCGCAACGAGGCCGAGACCGAGGAGCTGCGGACGGCGCTGGGTGCGGGCGGCACCGGCAAGGGCACCGCGGGCGCAATGCGGGGCGCCACGGGTGCGATCCGCGACCTGGAGAAACGGCAGAAGTCGCGGCAGACGCGGGCGTCGCGGGATGCACTGGACCGGGCGCTGATCGATCTGGCGACCTACTTCCGGGACGCGCTTCTGGTGTCGTCGGGGGTCAACGGGGTGGCGCCGAACCACCCGGACATGGCCGACAAGGTGGCGTCGATGGCCGAACACGTGCCGCCCGACCGGCTGCTGCGGTGCATCGAGGCGGTGCTCGAATGCCGCGAGGCGCTGGCGGTCAACGTCAAGCCGAAGTTCGCGGTCGACGCGATGGTGGCCACCGTCGGCCAGGCGCTGCGCGGCTGACCCGGGCGCTTTTGGCGGCCGATGGTGGCTGCCGCTAGACTCGTCCCGCTTGGTTCGCCGGGCACGCCGCCTTAGCTCAGTCGGTAGAGCGATTCACTCGTAATGAATAGGTCAGGAGTTCGATTCTCCTAGGCGGCTCTCTTTTTCGGGCGTCGAGCGCACGGTTGTTCGCACGTGCTCTCGGCGTTTGCGTTCACCTTCCGTACGTTCGCGCCAGGAATTCTCGAATTAGGGGCACGACCTCGTCGAGGTGGGTCTCGAGCAGCCAGTGTCCGCCGCGGAGCAGGTGCAGCGGGGCGTCGGGCAGGTCGCGGTGATACGCGCGGGCGGACTTCTCGGGCATGTAGCCGTCGTGCGGTCCCCAGACGATGAGCGCGGCGGGCCGGCGCTCGCGCAGGTAGGCCTGTTCGGCCGGGAACCACTGCAGGGTGTTGGGCTGGTCCTCGAGCAGGCGGATGAGGTTGGCGATGCGCTCGGGGGTGTTCATCAGCGACCAGTGCAGGGTCCACAGGTCGGGGCTGATGCGGTCGGCGACGTCGGCGGGCAGCTCGCCACGGAACTCGGACTCGAAGCCTCTGAGGGTGACGTGGTCGGCGATCTTGCGGCGCGACTGCGGGCCGGGGTTGTGCCAGGAATCCTTGAGGAAGTCGTACTTCGGCCCGAAGGCGTCCTCGTAGATGTCGCCGTTCTGGATGATCAGGCCGGCGACGTTGTCGGGTTTGGCGAGCGCGAGTTGGAAGCCGAACTGCGAGCCGTAATCGTGCAGCCAGATGACGTAGCGGTCGAGTCCGAGTGCCTCGACGAAGCGCTGCAGGAACTGCGCGTAGCCGGCGAAGGTGTAGTCGAAGTCGTCGGCCGAAGGTGTTGCGCTGTAGCCGAAGCCGGGCAGGTCGGGCGCGATGAGGCGGTAGGTGTCGCCGAGTGCGGCCATCAGGTTGCGGTAGACGTAGGACGACGCCGGGTAGCCGTGTGGGAGCAGGACGACGGGGGCGCCGGCCGGGCCGGCCTGGCGGTAGAAGGTGTCGACGTCGTCGACGACGATGCGGTGGTGGGTGATTGGTGAGGTCACTTTTTCTGCAACACGTGGGGGGCGGGCGTTATTGCGGGTGTCGTAAGACGGTGCCGCGTTGGACGCAGTAGACGTCCCAGCCGTCTGTCGTCGGGTTTGGGGAGTTTGATGGAGCAGCACGCCATAGTGCTGGGCAGCAGACGATGGCACGAGGTGTCCGTCAGCCGGCTGGCTCAGGCCAACCGGGTGAAGCCGGAAGCGTCGGAAAATCACTTCTTGGGTGTTCGCCATTCGAAAGGAACTTGCGTTGTTCGACTGGCTCGGGAGCTGCTGCGACACATGCGGCTTGGTCAGCCTCCATGGTCGGCCACTGTGAAGCACTCGACGGAGATGTCGCGGCGAGGAATCCGACAATCTTCCAACCCCCGAAGACATTGTCAGATGGACTCGACGCAGGTCCCTCCTGGGGAGGTAGCGCTTCTTCCGAAGTGCCCTCAGGAGCCGTCAGCGTCAACCTCATCGCGATGATGCCGTTTGTCGGACTCGACCCGCCTTCGATCAAAGGCCGGAAATTCTCGCCAGAGCCTCTCTCGGCTACGCGGTAAAGGAATCCGCAAACTTGAGTGACAACGGTCCCGCCGGTTCGGTTGACCGACATCAACTTGTACTCGAGGTTACCCACGAGCGGATACGTCGAGGGATAGTCCGTGTTGGGTTGCCTATTTCGGCCACCGACGTCAGTGCTGTCGCGTGGAACATTCGGGGGTACCGCCTCTGAGAAGCCGGCATAGACGTCGTTGATGTCTCCGGTGCTCTCGGCAACAAAGCGCGACTCCAAGTAGCCTCGCACTGGCACTGCGGCACCTCCCAACAGATCGAGGCCCGGTGCTGCTGACCACCTCGCAGTTATTTGGCCGACTCGCTCAGCCCATACGTCTTGAGGGGACCCGCCGTCACGGTCGCAAGCGGCAAGAAGAATGCACGCTAGCAGCGAGCAGATGAGGAGCCGTGCTGTGGTCATTTGCCTTCGTCGTCCGGATTCTGCACGTGGGGGTTCTTCACGATGTTGTCGTAGGTCTTCGATATGGAGTCGGCGAGTGTGTATCCAGTCGGATCTCCGAATACACGGTTCATAGCCGCCATCATCTGCTGCTCCATGACGCCCGGGTCAACAGACATGCTTTGGAGGTCTTGCAGCGACTTTATTTCAATTCTGGTGCCCTGCGTTGGATCATCGGGTCGGATAGGGACTTCCCTTGTCCAGTTTTCTGGTAGTTCGCCGATGTCATAGCCGGTCGATAGAAGGGCGTTCAAAGCAAAGCGCGCTGATTCATGATGAGGCATATCGGCAACGGTTACCGTTAGGGAGCGTGGCTCCGTGCCGATGATCGAGGTCTCCATTCCTTGGCCGATAGTTTCGATCTGCCACCCAGCGGCAGGACCCGCGACTCCCAACATGTTCCCGGGGACGGCAAGTGCTTTGATCACATTCTCGTAGTTCTCTTTGCGTTGCGCGAACAGCTCCTGAGCGTTGACATTCACCGATTGCGCTGCCTGTGCCGTTCCGACCGCTTCAAGGGCTCGTAGGGTGGCGCAATCGGTAAGACGAAGATCCTTGAGATCGATTGGTCCGCCTGGTTCGACAGAGTTCGCCCAGTCGGCTGTCCGAGCGAGTATATGAGCGTCGCTCGCTTGCATGAATTCGAGGTATGCGTCCTTTTGGGTCGCAATGACGGAATAAACTTCTTTAGCGTTGGGTAGCTCGGCATCTCCATCATTGAACGAGTGACTGAAGGGTGCTGTTGTGCCATCGATGGAAAGCCCGGCTATCTCGGGGATGAAGGGCACTAATCCGTGTGCATAGCCCTTGACTAATTCCGGATTGCGCTGACCGAGCGTTTGATTCTCGGTATGCAAGAGATCGTAAGAAGTTGCTTCGATATGCCTCGCGTATTTTTCCGCCGTTTGTGCCGCCATTTCAGCTTCGGGACCCTGGTGGGACTCGTTCGTCCACGCGAAGAGACCGGCTGCAGCCTTTCCGTCATCAGTCCAATTGAGCCGATCGATGTCGCCGAGGAAATCATCGCCTCGATCGCTCAGTATGTGCTCACTGATCGTCTGGTGGTCTGGTGCAACTGCTTCGAACAGACTCTCGGTCACGTACGAGATCGAGTGCGGTCGAATGGATTCGTCTTTGTCCAGTATCTCATCCGCAGCAGTCATCAGGCCGCGGTCAAGCTCGGTACCATGTCTGAAGTCGCCGTCGCCGTGCTTGACGATCTCGCTGATCTGGGTGAGTTCCTCTGAATGTAGGAGTGTCGCTTCTTCACCCCCGCCGCGGTGACCGATCTGGTCCGCTTCATTGATGGCCTCTTGGACACTCTGAGGTAGCTGCTCGAAGCCTCCTGTCATGCCGCTCGTGGGGTCGTCGAGTTTGTCGGGACTCAACTCGGTACGGGTGAATTCGACATCTTTGTTGCTCATCAGCTGCCACGAGTTCGCGATAATGTCACGACGGTCCCCCAGGCGCTCTTCGGCGGTCGCCAATTCATCGACGGACATCCCGTGCTGTTGCGCTTGCATCTGACTCAAGTACGACTTCTGTTCAGGCGTAAGGGCTTGCCCCGGTTTAATACCAGTCAGGGCATCGTCGACGCGGCCGGCTGCTTCCTGGTCACCTGCGAGGGCGTCTTGGACGTCCTGCTCGGCCCGCTTCCGTGCCTCTTCCTCCGCGGACCGTTCTTTGAGGTCCTCGAGCAAGGGATCGCCCTCGCCTTTCCCCTCGCCGAACCCAATCGCCTGGAATTCCGGCTTGAGCCTGTTCATGTTGTCGCGGATGGTGTTGTTGGCGTCGTTCGAGGTCTGCACGATCTCGCTGACCTGGCCTAGGCCGCTGTTGGCGATCCTCATCAACAACTCGTCGCGTTGCTTGCCCGGCGGAACGCTGTTGGCCGCGTCGGTCACCCACTGGCGGACGGCGTCGAGGTTGCCGCGGCCGGTGGTCACCACGTCGGCGGCCTGGTCGAGTTGGGCGGCCAGCCGTCGGTCGAGGTCGGCGAGCTTGGTCAGGTTCTCGCCGTGCTTCTTGTTGGCTCCGCCGTAGGCCTCGGACGCCGCTCCGGTCCACGTGCTACCCGGTGCTGCGGCCTGGACGTCCTCGCCGAGCTTGGAGAACGTGGGGCTGGCGTCGACCAGCGCTCCACCCTGCGGCGTGCCTTCACCGAAGGTGTTCCTCGCGTCGTTCCACGTCGCATAGAAGCCGTCGAGTGCACTCACGAGCGCCCCCCACTCGCCACGTCGCAAACTCACGTGCCCAGTATCCCGCACCCCCGAGGGCGTCTGTGTCACGAATCCGACCGGCCAGGAACGGTCGCCCAAGGCGGGATCTACCTCGTCGGCGTCGCCGGCGAAGAGGTCGGGCTGGGCGCCTTCTGAACGAACGGCTCGGGTTTGAACGGATCGCACACCCCGGCGACCTGCTCCTTCGTCATGTACTGGACGGCGCCGACATCCAACAGCAGCCAACGGGGCTCCTGAGACGTCGACCCGTCGGCCGCCGGACGATTCGTCCACTGGATCCGCGGTCGCCACAAGTTGATCGGTCCCGTCGACGGCGCAGCAATCAGCTCGCCGTCCTCCTTCATCACGTACAGGCCCGGGGTGTCGAACAAGCAGATCGACACCTCGGCCGCTCCGTCGGGCAGCTGCTCAACGGCGACGGCGCGGTGCAGTGCACCGCCCGTCTGGCCCACGTACGGGCCCGGATCGCGAGGCGGGTCGCTGTCCGCCTCCGGCGCCAGCCTGCTTCGGTATTCCCGGTACAGCTGCTCCTCATCGGGATCGTTGGTCAACCGCGCGTCGACGGACATGTCGAGCGCGAACTGCGCTGCGCCGAGCAGTGGCTGGTTCAGCGGCACCGCCACGTCGGTCCGAATCTCGAACGGCGGATAGGGAAACGGCGGTAACGCGGAAGTCGACGGCGCTGACGGTGTGCCGTCCTGCGTGCGGCACCCGCCCACAAGAGCAACCGAGCACAGTACGAACACGGTGCCGGCTACGACAAGGCGACGTCCACCGACGCCCGCGTTATCCGCCGACATCGATCTTGTAGCTCTGTCCGTAGTTCTCGACGTACGGATTCAGGCCGCGGCTGTCCAGGAAGTTGTCCAGCGCAATGGCTTCCGGACTGCCGGGAGCCAACGGTTGCCCGGAGAGGTTGATCGGCTGTCCGTTCGGCGCCAATTCCGGAGGGAGCTGCCCCGCATCGTAGGCGGCCTGCAGAATAGCTTGCTGCGCTTGCCGATTCGCTCCCGCGCCCAGGTCATCCTGGTGAGGCGCCGAGATCCCCTCGTACTGGGCCGTGCCGATCGCCTCCTTGATCTGATTCTCCACGAGGTCCCCAGGTGCCAGCCCCGTGACGTCGGAGATCGTGCCCGAGCCCGGGATCTTGCCCGCCAGTTCGTCGGTGGCCACGCCGGCCAGTTCGGCGCCGAGGATCTTGGCGCGGTACACCGCGTCCCTCTGCTGTTCCTCGGTCATCTCGTTCTGGAACACCTCGTTGTGGTGGCCGATCGCATCGAGCATCGCGTTGTCGATGCGGCCGGACAAGCTGCCCGCCGGACTGTTGTTGACGTCGTCCTGGATGTTGCCCGGGTTGTCGCGCATGGCCGCCGCGAGTTCGTCGATGCGGCCTGTCTCGGCAGCGTGCGCGAGGGTGACCCGGCCCTCTTCTGAATAGCTGCCCAGTTCCAGCAACCGGTTGGCCTCAGACGCGGCGAGGACGGGGTTGCCCGCGGAGTCGAACGTCGTCTCCGGGTAACCGTTCGCGTACGTCCCGGGCCCGGCCAGTGAGCCCGTGTTCTCCGCGAGGAGCTGAGCCATCTCCGTCGACACCGCATCGTTGTGCGCGAACGCATCTCGCATCGTGTTGAACACCGGATCGTTGTCATCCGGCGCCAGCATGCCGGGCACCTCGGTGAACGCCTGCCTGGCCCGGTCGCCGATCGGGTCACCGACCGGGCGGTCCATGTCTTCGTTCATCCAGTCGAGCAGCGTCGCCGCACCCGTGCCGCCACCGGCGTTGGACCAGTCCTGGCCCATCAACGTCCGGACGGTGTGCTCCGCGTTGTACCCCGGTTCCATTCCGTCGCCAGACCAGATCCGGTAGGACGCTTCGTTGTTGCGTCCGGCGACATCCGCGTAGTTGTTCGCCGCACGTTCGTAGGACTCCACCGACGTCTCGCGGAAGCCCCAGCCATCGCGGTTCGGTTCGACCATGTCGGCCGCCTTCTGATACATCTCGGTGCCCAACTGGGTCCCGGGTTGGAAACCGGGGTTCGCCTCGCCGAACAACTCGCCGAGCTGGGTCATGTCGGCGACGTTCTGCTCCTGCGCGGCGACGGTGCCGAGTTCGAGTTCGTTGGGGATCGCGTCGCCGTTGCGCCACTCGATGAAGTCGCGCAGTTCGGACGGCAGCTGGTCGTATCCGCCGCGGGCGGCGATGCTGCCATCGGGGTTCTTCTCGACGATGTTCTCGTTGCTCGTCATCATCAAGCCGTTGGAGAGCCGGTCGCGCTGCGCCCCCGCATCGGCGTCGCCTGCCGCCTCCTGTGCCTCGAGATGCCGGTCCAGCGCCAGCAGCCCGTCCTTGCCGGCCGCTTGGTAGAAGTCGCGGTAGTAGTCCAGCGTTTCCGGCGGGACGTCGGACACTTCCTCGCCGCGTGCGAGCGCATCGATCTGGGCCTGGGTGAGCTGAGTCTCCGGGAGGTTGTCGGCCACCTGGTCGAGCACCGCGGGATCCTGCTGATCGGGCGGCAGGTCGGCCTGCTCGGCCACCGCCTCGCCGTCCTGCTCTCCCTCGCTCTCCGCCTCGCCGGTCGGTGTGCCGCGCGGAAGCCTGTCGCGCTCCTCGGTCTCCTTGTCGTCGCCGGGGTCGCCGGACGGGCTGCCCTCACTGCTGAAGTTGACGGACTCGAACTCCGGCTTGAGCTTGTTCATGTTGTCGCGGATGGTGTTGTTGGCGTCGTTGGACGTCTGCACGATCTCGCTGACCTGGCCGAGGCCGCTGTTGGCGATCTTCATCAACAGTTCGTCGCGCTGCTTGCCGGGCGGGACGCTGTTCGCTGCGTCGGTCACCCACTGGCGGACGGCGTCGAGGTTCGACCGGCCGGTGGTCACCACGTCGGCCGCCTGGTCCATCTGGGCGGCCAGCCGTCGGTCGAGGTCGGCGAGCTTGGTCAGGTTGTCACCGTGCTTCTTGTTGGCTCCGCCGTAGGCCTCGGAGGCCGCCCCGGTCCACGTGTCGCCGGGGGCCGCGGACTGAACGTCGGTTCCGAGCTGACCGAGCTTGGCACTGGCGTCGATCTGCGAGCCACCCTGTGGCGTTCCCTCACCGAAGGTGTTGCGGGCGTCGTTCCACGTTGCGTAGAAGCCGTCGAGTGCACTCACGAGCGCACCGGCCCGCAACGTCGCAAATCCATGTGCTCAGTATCCCGTACCCCTGACTACCTCGGTGCCACGAATCCGACCGGCCCGGGGGAGATGCACACCGACAGCGCCGCGGTGTTCGCCCTGACCTCGATCGCGTCGCCGGCCCCGGGCAGCCGCACGAACACCCGGTTCAGACCGGGCCGCACCGGCACCCGGGCTTCGCGTCCCTCCGCCAGCGACATCGTCAACGACCCGTCGCTGTTGGCGAGGTAGTTGATCTCCGCGGTCCAGTCCGCAGGCAGCAGTGGCCCGTCCAGCGGGATGCGTACCGGGGCGTCGGGCTGCACCAGATATCCACACTGCGGTTGTGGCCCGGGCCGGATCGCCCGCACCCACGTCACCAGCGCGTCGACCACTCGTCCCGTCCGGTCCAGCATGCGCAAGTCCGTTGCGGCGTCGGCGAACTCGGGTCGGTCCCGGACCAACGCGAACATGTGGCTCACCAGATTCTCCGGCCACGCCACCCGCTGCAGGATCAGCGGGTCGACCTCCTGGTCGAGCATTGTCTCGCCCGGACCCACCGCTGCCAGCCCCCCGCGCGCGTTCGCCACATACGCAGGCACCGGGCTGTCGCGCCACACCGTGAAGAACGTCGCCGTCGAATACAGGCTGCTGCCAACGAAAGCCGCCACCGCGCCGACCACCACCACCGACCGCACCCGCGACGCGTCCAGCCACGCCGACACCCGGTTCGGCGCACACAGCCCCACCGCCATCAGCATCGCCAGCACCACCACCAGGTCCGGGAAGTACCGCAACGTCTGCGCCAGCTCCAGCGCGGTGAACTGCGATGAGCGCATCAGGTAGATCGGCACCTGGCACGCGACGGCGTAACCGACCGCCACCGCCCACACCGGCGCGATCCGCTGCTTTCGGGCCAGCGACACCGCCACCACCGCGGTCAGCGCCACCCAGCCCAGCACCATCGCCGCCACCGGCGGCGTCCCCCACGGCGACGCGGGCGCCCACCGCTGCCACTCCCACGGCCCGCCCACCAGGCCCGGCACGATGCCGTGCGTGATCGAGCGCCCCAACAGGTCCCACGTCATCGCCAGGTCGAGACTCCACCGCTGCTGGTCGACCACCAGCACATAGAGCGCGATCCACACCGCCACCAGCGCCAGCGACGCGATCCACAACCGCTGTCCCCGCCGCCACACCGCCGCCACCGGCTCGCCGCGCACGTGCGCCAGCAGCGCCGTCACCGCGAACGCGACGAACGGGATCACCGCGGCTTTCTCGAAGAACAGCAGCCCGCCGAAGAACACCAGCACGCCCGACACCGCGTAGCGCGCACGCCCAGTGCGCACCAGCAGCACGGCGTCGGCGCTCACCCAGGCCAGCGCCGCCAGCATCGGCAGCGAGTTCAATGCCGCCGCCCACCAGGCGAACCCCGGCACCGCCAGCGGGGTGAACAACGCGAAAGTCAACGGCAGCAACAACACCGGCCGCCACCCGAGGATGACGTGCAGCACCCGCAGCAGCGCCAGCGACGCCAGTGCCTGCAACACCACCAGGCTCAGTGCCGGAAGCACCCAGCTCCACGGTGCCACCCGGGTGATCGCCCCGGAGAGCAGGAAGGCCGCGGGCATCACGTGCCCGTCGTGGTCGTCGAACAGGAACGACGGCGACAACAGGCTCGACGTCCCGGCCCGTCCGATCAGGATCAGGTCGTCCCAGTAGAAGTAGCCGCCGAAAGCCAGCACTCCGCGGAGCACCAGCTGCGCCGCGATCAGCGCGGCGGCGAGACGCGCGACCCGGTTCAGCCGGCCCACTCCGCACCCGGCGCCGCCGCCCGCGCCGACAGGCTGGCCCGCCACGCCGACGACACCATGTCCTGCAGCGAGTGCCGCATCTGCCAGTCCAGGTCGCGGCGGGCCAGATCGCCGGTCGCGACGATGCGGGCCGGATCGCCGGGCCGCCGCGGCATGATCTCCGGTTCGAACTCGATCCCGGTCACCTCGCGGATCGCGGTCATGATCTCGCGCACCGACGTGCCCGCCCCGCTGCCGAGGTTGTACACCGGTTCGACGGGCAGGCCGTCGGCCAGCCGCCGCGCCGCCGCGACATGCGCCAGCGCCAGGTCGGTGACGTGGATGTAGTCGCGGATGCAGGTGCCGTCGGGCGTCGGGTAGTCGTCACCGTTGATACGCGGGAGGCGGCCCTGGTGCAGCATCTCGAACACGACGGGGAACAGGTTGTGCGGGCTGGCGTCGTAGAGCGCGTCGGACCCGGAGCCGACCACGTTGAAGTACCGCAGGCTGGTGTGCTGCAGGCCGGCGGCCCGGCCGAGGTCGCGAAGGATCCACTCGCCGACCAGCTTCGTCTCGCCGTAGGGCGATTCCGGCCGGGTCGGCGTCTGCTCGTCGACGACGTCGGTGTCGGGCGTGCCGAAGGTCGCCGCACTCGACGAGAACACCACCTTGTCCACGCCTGCGCTGTCGGCGGCCTTGAGCAGCGTCACCATCGCCGACACGTTCTGCTCGTAGGTGTGCAGCGGGCGGGTCACCGAGACCCCGGCGTACTTGTAGCCGGCGATGTGGATGATGCCCCGGACCTCGTGGCGGCTCAGCGTGTCGAACACCAGGTCCTCATCGAGCAGGTTGCCGCGGACGAACGGCACCGGGTCGGGGACGAAGTGCGCGATTCCGGACGAGAGATCGTCGATGACCACCACCGGCATGTCGGCGTCCAGCAGCGCATGCACGACGTGCGAGCCGATGTATCCGGCCCCACCCGTCACCAGCCAGGTCATCGGCCCTCCTCTGTCTCGTCGATCGGTCGGGCGCCAGGATATCCGCCAGAAAAGATTGCAAGTGCTCACTATCTGGCCTACGGTGAGCCATGCCCTACGACGTGATCATCCGCGACGGTCTCTGGTTCGACGGAACGGGAGCCGCCCCCCGCGTGCGCACCCTCGGCATCCGCGACGGCGTCGTGGTCGCCGTCTCCGTCGGCAGCCTCGACGAGACCGGCTGCACCGACGTGATCGACGCCAGGGGCAAGTGGGTGGTCCCCGGCTTCATCGACGTGCACACCCACTACGACGCCGAGGTGCTGCTCGACCCCGGCCTGCGCGAGTCGGTGCGCCACGGCGTGACGACGGTGCTGCTGGGCAACTGCTCGCTGTCGACGGTGTATGCCGACTCCGAAGACGCCGCCGACCTGTTCAGCCGGGTGGAGGCGGTGCCACGCAAGTACGTGCTCGGCGCGCTACAGGCCCACAAGACGTGGTCGACGCCGGCCGAGTACGTCGCCGCGATCGACGACCTGCCGCTCGGCCCCAACATCGCCTCGATGCTCGGGCATTCGGACCTGCGCACCGCGGTGCTCGGCCTGGACCGGGCCACCGACGAGCGGACCCGGCCCACCCGGGCCGAGATGCGCACGATGGTCGGGATGCTCGATGACGCCCTCGACGCCGGCCTGCTCGGCATGTCCGGGATGGACGCCGCCATCGACAAGCTCGACGGTGAGCGGTTCCGCTCCCGGGCGCTGCCCTCGACCTTCGCCACCTGGAAGGAGCGTCGCAAGCTGATCGGGGCGCTGCGCCGACGCCGCCGCATCCTGCAGAGCGCCCCCGACGTCAAGAACCCGCTGACCGCGCTGTTGTTCTTCCTCGCCAGCAGCCGCATGTTCGGCCGCCGCGCCGGGGTGCGGATGAGCCTGCTGGTCTCCGCCGACGCGAAGTCCGCGCCGGGTGCGGCCCGCGTGTTCGGGCCGGGCACCCGCCTTCTCAATCGTGTGCTCGGCGCCAGCGTGCGGTTCCAGCATCTGCCGGTGCCGTTCGAGTTGTACTCCGACGGGATCGATCTGCCGGTCTTCGAGGAGTTCGGCGCAGGCACCGCCGCGCTGCACCTACGGGAACAGCTGGAGCGCAACGAGTTGCTCGCCGACCCCGACTACCGGCGCCGCTTCCGCACCGAGTTCGACCGCCGCATCCTCGGACCGACCCTGTGGCACCGCGACTTCCACGACGCGAAGATCGTCGCCTGCCCCGACGCGTCACTCGTCGGCAAGAGCTTCGGGGAGATCGCCGACGAACGGGACTGCCATCCACTCGACGCGTTCCTCGACGTGCTCGTGGAGAACGGTGAGCGCAACGTCCGCTGGACGACGACCGTGGCCAACCACCGGCCCCGCGAACTCGACCGCCTCGCCGCCGAACCCTCTGTGCACATGGGCTTCTCCGACGCCGGAGCGCACCTGCGCAACATGGCGTTCTACAACTACGCGCTGCGGCTGCTCAAGCGCACGGTCGAGGCGGACCGGGCGGGCAGGCCGTTCCTGACGGTGCAGCGGGCGGTGTACCGGCTCACCGCGGAGGTCGCCGACTGGTTCGGCGTTCCCGCGGGCACCCTGCGCGACGGCGACCGCGCCGACTTCGTGGTGATCGACCCCGCAGGCCTCGACGACTCCGTCGACGGCTACCACGAGTCCGAGGTCGACTTCTACGGCGGGCTGAGCCGCATGGTCAACCGCAACGACGCCGCGGTGGCCGCCACCGGTGTCAACGGCGTCGTCGTGTTCCGCGACGGCGAGTTCTGCGACGGCTACGGCACCACGGTGCGGGCGGGACGCTTCCTGCGCGCCGGCGCGGAACCTGTCAGTCGCGTGAAAACGCCTGTCTGACATGGCGAGAACGCAGCAGCAGCGACGGGCGGAGACCGTCAGCCGGCTCCTGGACGCCAGCATCGAGACCATCATCGACGTCGGATACGCGCGGGCGTCGGCCAAGGTGATCGCGGGCCGGGCACAGGTCTCCGACGGCGCCCTGTTCCGGCACTTCCCGACCATGGGCGACTTCATGGCGGCGACGGCCTACGAGGTGATGCGGCGCCAACTCGACCTGTTCACCAAGCAGGTCGCCGAGATCCCCGCCGACCAGCCCGCGCTCGAAGCCGTGCTGACGATCCTGCGCGACGTCACCGGCAACGACACCAACACCGTGATGTACGAACTGCTGGTCGCCGCGCGCACCGACGACAAGCTGCGGGCCACCCTGCGCGACGTTCTCACCTTGTACGCCACCAACATCGGTGACATCGCCCGCTCGCTGCCCGGCGCCGACGAGTTCCCGCACGATATGTTCGGCGCGCTCGTCGCCATGCTCACCAACACCTTCGACGGGGCGGCGCTGGTGCGGCCCGTCCTGCCGCAGCCTGAGATCGAGGCGCAACGCATCCGGCTGCTGGCCGCCCTGCTCAGTCCGCAACCACCGGGCTGACGTCCGAACGGGCCAGCGCCACCAGGTGGACGGCGATGCCCACCACCGGTCCGCACAGCAGCGCCACCACCGTCCTGGTCTCCAGGTCCAACGGCAGCAGCAGCAACAGCACCGACGCCACCGTGGCGCCCACCCAGCCCACCGCGTACGCCCGATGCAGCGCCGCCGCGACGGTGGCCGCACCGGTCAGCGTGAGCAGCGCGATCGCCACCGCCGCCGCGGTCAGCCACGCCAGCAGCGCCCCGTCGGCCCGGTATTCCGCCCCGAATGCGTTCTGCAGCAGCCACGGTCCCAGCAGGCCGGCGGCGATCACCCCGACCGTGCCGAGTGCGAGCACCGCCACCGCGGGTGTGACGAGGGCCCGCAGCCGCCGGTCCTGCTGGTCGACGAAGTGGGCGATCAGGTTGCCCTGCATGGCCGTCAGCGGCACCAGCAGCGGCGCCCGCGTCAGCGTCACCGCGAGGATAACCACGCCACCCGCCGCGCCGAGGTCCTCCGAGGTGGCCTTCAGCAGCACCGGGAAACCCATCACCAGGATGGCGCTCGCGCCTGCGGCCGTCACCGAATGTGCGGCACCCCGAAGGAAAGTGACGATTCCACCGGGGGTGAGCAGCCGGGCCGCCGCCCGGGTGGACGGCGACGCCGCCAGCATGATCAGCCACGCCACCGCGCCGGCCACCGTCGCCCACAGGAACCCGACCAGGCCCCAGCCGAGCACGAACGTCGCCACCGCGACCACCACCCGGATGACGGCGTCGGTCACCATCAGCGACCCGTACTGCGTCCAGCGGTTCACCCCGGCGAGCATCCCGAGTAACGTTGCGTGCAGGCAGAATCCGGCGAGGCCGACGCTGAGCAGCGCCACGCTCAGAGCGCCCGACTCGACGAACACGTGCCCCGACCACAACGGCGAACTCCCGGCGATCAGCAGCGCCGTCACCACTCCCACCATCGCGGCCACCCGCATCGGTGGTGTGCGTTCACCGGAGGTGACCTCGAGGTGCCGCGACGAGCGGACCTCCCGGGCGGCCTCCTGGAGCAGGCCGTTCGCCGCGCCGGTCACCAGTCCGAAGGCGCCCCAGAACACGCCGAACACCGAGAAGCCCTCGGGTTCGAGTGCACGCGCGGCCAGATACAGCACGGTGTAGCCGCACAGGGCGGTCAGCGCCGTCGCCACCCCGACCCGGGCCACGCTGCCCCGGGTGACGGGCCCGGTCGAGGGCGCCCCGCCGACGTCGGTCACAGCTTCGGCAGATCCTCGGAGTACAGCCACGCATCCCACAGCGGCCGCAGCGAGTCCTGCGCGTAATTCGCAGCCAGGCCGGTGAAGTCGTCGGTGAACGCGGTGCTGTGGCGGTGCCGGGCCGTCCAGTCCTGCAGCAGCGCGAAGAAGTCGTCGTCACCGAGATGGCGGCGCAGCACGTGCAGCGTCAGCGCGCCGCGCTTGTACACCCGGTCGTCGAACATGTCCCGCGGACCGGGGTCGGCCAGCAGCAGGTCCTCCGGCGAATCCGCAAGCCGGTGGTGGTAGTGCCGCGCCCACTCGTCGGCCGAACGGCCGCCGGAGTTCTCCGACCACAACCACTCCGCGTAGCAGGCGAATCCCTCGTGCAGCCAGATGTCGCGCCACCGCCGCACGGTCACCGAGTTGCCGAACCACTGGTGGGCCAGCTCGTGCGCGATCAGCCGTTCGGAATTACGATGCCCGTCGCAGTGATTGGCACCGAAGATCGACATGCCCTGCGCCTCGAGCGGAATCTCGAGGTCGTCGTCGGTGATCACCACGGTGTAGCCCGACGACAGCGGATACGGCCCGAACAGCTTGACGAACAGCTTCATCATCTGCGGCTGGTGGTGGAAGTCGTGATCGAAGTGGTCGCGCAGCCTCGGCGGCAGCGCGGCGTGGATGGGCACCGGCGACTTGGCCAGCCGGTGCCGTTCGTACATCCCGATCTGCAGCGTCACCAGGTACGTCGACGTCGGCTCGGCCAGCTCGTAGGTCCACACCGTGTGCGCGGCCCTGGTGCGCCGGGAGACCAACTCGCCGTTGGCCAGCACCCGGTAGGGGCTGTCGGCGCTGACCTGGATGCGGTAGCTGGCCTTGGCGGCGGGATGGTCGTCGCACGGGAACCACGACGCAGCGCCGTTGGGCTGCCCCGCGACCAGTGCGCCGTTGGACAGTTCCTCGAACCCGACGTCACCCCAGTGGGACCGGATCGGCCGCGGGTTGCCGCCGTAGCGGATCTCGACGGTCATCGCCGCGCCTGCGGGCAGCGCCGCAGGCAGCACGATGCGCAACTTGCCGTGCGCACTGCCGAACTGTGCCGGCCGCTTCCCGTTGACCGACACCTTGCTCACCGACAGCGCGTCGGACAGGTCGAGGGTGAAGTCACGCAACGCCGCGAGCGTCACCGCGGTGATGGTCACCGTGCCCGACAGCCGGTTGATCGCGACCTTGTACTCCAGGTCGAGTTCATAGCGCGACACCCGGTAACCGAAGTTGCCGTTGCGCGGCAGGTACGGGTCGATCACCGGCGCCGACGACTTCTTCGCGGCCTTCTTCGCACGCGTCACGCGGCGTTGTCCTGTCGACTGTCCGTCGCGTCCCGGCGCTTCTTTCGGGAAAGGATCCACGGCGCAATGGGATTGCCCTGCCAGCGGCTCGACGCGGGCACCTCGTCACCGCGCATCACCAGCGAGCCGGGGCCCACGGTCGACCCGGCGCCCAGCCGGGCCGCGGGCAGCGCCACGCAGTGGGTGCCCAGCGTCGCCCCTCGCTCCAGCACGACCGTGTCCATCCGCATGATGCGGTCGTGGAACAGGTGCGTTTGCACCACGCAACCGCGGTTGACCGTCGCGCCGTCGGCCAGCGTCACCAGGTCGGCCTCCGGCAGCCAGTACGTCTCGCACCACACGCCGCGGCCGATGGTCGCGCCGAGGCCGCGCAGCCACAGGTTCATCACCGGGGTGCCGCTGGCGGCCCGCGCGAACCAGGGCGCCGCCACGGTCTCCACGAACGTGTCGGCCACCTCGTTGCGCCATACGAACGACGACCACAGCGGATGCTCGATGGCCGTGATCCGGCCCACCACAAGCCATTTGGCGAGCACCGCGATCGCCCCGGCCACCGCGCCCGCGATCAGCAGCACCACGCCGCAGGCGAGCGCGGTCCACAGGTAGCCGAACCGGATCGCCAGCGCCTGCAGCGTCAGCAGCACCGCCACCCCGATCGAGAACGACACCAGGACGGGGATCAGCCGGCAGGTCTCCACCGCGGCCCGCATCAGCTTCAGCCTCGGCGGCGGGTGGAAGGTGCGCAGCGCATCGGCCGCGGTCGGCTTGCGCCGCAACCGCACCGGCGGGCTGCCCAGCCAGGACGAGCCCGCCTTCGCCTTGTGCGGGGTGGCCGACAGCACGGCCACCAATCCGTCGTCGGGAACTTTGCGGCCCGGCTGGGTGATGCCGGAGTTCCCGAGGAACGCCCGCTTGCCGATGGTCGCCTTCGCGATGTGGATCCAGCCGCCGCCGAGTTCGTAGGACGCCACCATGGTGTCGTCGGCGAGGAACGCGCCGTCCTGCACCTCGGTGAACTTCGGGGTGAACAGCGCCGTCGAGATCTCGGTCCCGCGGCCGACTCTCGCGCCGAGGAGGCGCAGCCACGACGGTGTCAGCAGGCTGGCGTACAGCGGGAACAGGAAGGTGCGTGCGGCGTCCATCAGCCGCTCGGTGGCCCACACCTGCCAGCCTGTGCGACTGCGCACCGGGTGGTAGCCCTCGCGCAGGCCCAGCGACAGCAGCCGCACTCCGGCGACGGTCAGCGCCGCGTACGTGAGCACGGCGGCGAGCATCGCCACCGGAGTCCACAGCGCCGCCACCGGCACCGCGGCTCCCAGCGAATCGGTGTGTCGCACAGCCCAGCCCAGCACGGCGAGGCCCACGGCGAGCGCGGCCAGCGGCAGCGCGCCGAGCAACACCGACGTCGCGCCGTAGATCGCCACCCACAGGGGCGCGCGGCGCGGGCGGTGATCGGGCCAGGGGTGGCGGGCCTTGCCGGACTTCACCGCAGGCGACCCCTTCCAGTACTGGCCGTTCTTCACCTTGCCGACCACCGCCGACCCGGGGGCCACGTCGGCGTTCTTGCCCACCACGGCGCCCGGCAGCAGCGTGGTGCGGGCGCCGATCGTGGCGTCATTGCCGACGGTGATCCGGCCGACGTGGAAATGGTCGCCGTCCACCCAGTGGCCGGACAGGTCGACCTCGGGCTCGATCGAACAGCGGTGACCGAGGCGCAGCAGGCCGGTCACCGGCGGCGAGGAGTGCAGGTCGACACCCTTGCCGACGGTGTTGCCGAGGGCGCGGGCGTAGTAGACCAGCCACGGCGCCCCGGCGAGGTTCTCCGCGCCGCTGGCCTCGGCGAGCCGCTCGGCCAGCCACACCCGCAGGTGCACCGGCCCGCCGCGGCGGTAGGTGCCGGGTTCGAGGCTGCCGATCAGCATCCGCGCGCACAGCACCGCGATCCCCATCCGGCCGGGCGGCGACACGAACAGCAGGAAGCCGGCCAGCAGCCACCACCAGTTCACCGGCGTCACCCACGGCACCAGGTCCACCGCGGCGGCGAGGTTGTTGAGCAGGGCCAGCCACACGACCCACTGCAGTCCGGTCAGCGTGGCCAGCGGAACTGACAGCGCGACCTGCACCAGCTGCGTCAGCCGGGGAGTCGGCGCAACGTCGCGGGTGACGACGGCCGGCGGCGGGTCGAGTTCGTCGAGATAGCCGGCCAGCGACCCCAGCCGTGGGTGGTCGTAGAGATCGGCGACGGTGACGTGCGGGTAGCGCTGCCGCAGTGCGGCCACCAGCTGTGCCGCCGACAGCGACCCGCCACCGAGGGCGAAGAAGTCCGCCTCCGGCCCGTCCACCGGTGCGCCCAGCACGTCGCGCCACAGACCGGCCAGCCATCCGGTGGTGCCGCCCAACTCCGTCGCGACGTCTGCGGGCTCACCGGGCGGGGGCCACGGCAGGGCGTCACGGTCGACCTTGCCCGAGGTGCGGGTGGGCAGCTCGTCGAGCAGCACCAGCCGCGGCACCAGCGCCGCGGGCAATGATTCGGCCAGGGCGGCGCGAGCGGCCGAGATGTCGAAGGCGGGGTCGGCGCTCGCGACGTAGCCGACGAGCAGGGGAGTGCCGCTGGTGGTCCGGCGCACGGCCGTCGCGCCGCCGCTGACGCCGGGCAGGTTGACCAGTGCGGCGTCCACCTCGCCCAGTTCGATGCGGCGCCCGCCCACCTTGACCTGGTCGTCGGCCCGTCCGACGAAGTACAGGCCGTCGGCCTGCAGCCGCACCAGGTCGCCACTGCGGTACGCGCGGGACCAGCCGAGCGTCGGCATCGGCGCGTACTTCTCGGCGTCCTTCTCCGGATCGAGGTAGCGGGCCAGGCCGACGCCGCCGATCACCAGCTCGCCCACGTCGCCGTCGGCGACCGGGACACCGTTCTTGTCCACGACGGCCAGGTCCCAGCCGGCGAGCGGCAGCCCGATGCTGACCGCCGACCGGCCGTCGAGGCGCGCCGCGCAGGCGACGACGGTGGCCTCGGTGGGCCCGTAGGTGTTCCACACCTCGCGGCCGTCGACCGCCAGCCGCTCGGCGAGCTCCGGCGGGCACGCCTCGCCGCCGAAGATCAGCAGCCGCACCGCCTCCAGCGCCTCGGCAGGCCACAGCGCGGCGAGCGTCGGCACCGTCGACACCACGGTGATGTCCCGCGAGACCAGCCACGGGCCGAGGTCCATCCCACTGCGCACCAGCGACCGCGGGGCGGGCACCAGGCAGGCGCCGTGCCGCCAGGCCAGCCACATCTCCTCGCAGGAGGCGTCGAACGCCACCGACAGCCCGGCCAGCACCCGGTCACCCGGGCCGAGCGGATTGTCCTGCAGGAACATCCGGGCCTCGGCGTCGACGAACGCCGCCGCGTTGCGGTGGGTGACGGCCACACCCTTCGGTGTCCCGGTCGATCCCGAGGTGAAGATGATCCAGGCGTCGTCCCGGCTGAGCGGGGCGGCCGCGCGCCAGCCCCGCGACGATCCGGTGGCGCGTACCAGTCCCTTCTCGGTGATGACGGCCACCACCCCGGCCTCACCGAACACCAGGGCGGCGCGCTCGTCGGGGTCGTCGGCGTCGACCGGCACGTAGGCGGCGCCGGTGGCCAGCGTCGCCAGGATCGCCACGTACAGCGCATAGCTGCCCGACGGCATCCGGATGCCGATCCGGTCACCGCGGCCGATCCCGCGGGCCGCCAACCACGCGACACTCTCGTCGATGTCGGCGACGAGCTCGGCATACGTCAACTGCACTGTGCCGTCGTCGAGGGCGGGCGAGTCCGGGAACCGGCCCGCCGTCTCGTGCAGGATGTCGATCAGCGTGCGCGGCTCCGGAGCGAACGGCGACAACGCATATTGAGCGGGTATTTCGTGCCGCGGGTCCGCTGCTGTCACGGGTACAAACTACTCAGCACAGCGGCCCCGGGTCGGCGGCGCGGCGGCGTGTGGTGACGTTTAGCCGTTGCGGGGTATCCCCCCTTGGATCGCGACAGTGATCGACCGGCAGGACCCCGATTGGCCACGACCGTCTCGGCCAGGCACAATCGGTTCCGGAGGGGAGTATTCCTTCGCCGCGGTGTCGTCATTACGTCGGCCGTCATCGGCCGACCGGTGCTGCGGGCCCCGCGTGTCATGCGCGGCGGCGGAAGAGACCTCCGGCGTATTTGACGACCGGAGGTATGTCGAGTGAACGTTTCCGCCCTGGAATGGGGCATCACCATCGCGGTGACGGTGGCGGTGCTGCTGTTCGACGTGGTGGCCATTGCCCGCAACCCGCACGAGCCGAGCATGAAGGAATGCTCGATCGCGCTGTCGGTCTACGTCTCGCTGGCGGTGGCCTTCGGGGTGTGGGTGTGGTTCTTCCACGGCGGTGACTTCGGGATCGAGTTCTTCGCAGGCTGGCTGACCGAGTACAGCCTCTCGGTGGACAACCTGTTCATCTTCCTGATCATCATGGCCAGCTTCAACGTGCCGAAGAAGTACCAGCAGGAAGCGCTGATGGTCGGCATCATCCTCGCGCTGATCTTCCGCGGCATCTTCATCGCCCTCGGCGCGGTGGCCATCGAGCAGTTCTCCTGGATCTTCTACATCTTCGGCGCATTCCTGGTCTACACGGCGATCAACTTGACCCGTGACAGTGATCACGAGGACGACGGCGACAACCGGGTGGTCAAGTTCGCCCGGAACCACCTGACGCTCACCGACAAGTGGGACGGCCTCAAGCTGTGGGTCAAGGAGGACGGCAAGCGGCTGATGACGCCGATGTTCCTGGTGATCGTCTCGCTGGGCACCACCGACCTCATCTTCGCGCTGGACTCGATCCCGGCGATCTACGGCCTGACCCAGGAGCCGTACCTGGTGTTCACCGCCAACGTGTTCGCGCTCATGGGTCTGCGGCAGCTGTACTTCCTGCTCGGCGGCCTGGTCAAGCGCCTGGTGTACCTGTCCTACGGTTTGGCGTTCATCCTCGCGTTCATCGGCGTGAAGCTGGTGCTGCACGCGCTGCACGAGAACGAGCTGCCGTTCATCAACGGCGGCGAGCCCGTGCCGGTGCCGGAGATCCCGACGCTGCTCAGCCTGGGTGTCATCATCGTGACGCTGATCATCACGACGATCGCCAGCCTCTACCGGACCCGCGGCAAGAGCGCCGAAGAGGTCGAGAACATGCAGGATTCGAAGCTCGTCACCACTGACGAGCCCGCGACCGACACCTCGGGCGACAATTCCGGTGACAGCGGTTCGAAGAGCTTCGATTCGCGCTGAGCGCAAGCCTCGACGCGGCGGCAGGCCGCTCGTACGGTGGCTGCCGTGCGGCTATATGTGGTTGACGGTGACTGGCAGGAACTGACGACCGGCGAGCAGCGGGCCGTGCGGGTGGCCGCGACCGATCTGCAGCAGGCGCGCCGCGCCAGGAGCCGGATCAGGGCCGACCGGGCAGACGTCGCGGTGATCCTCGATGTCACCGTCGCGGTGGCCGCCGACTTCCGTGCGGCACGCGGCGCGCTGGGACCCGCCGAGGCCGCGACGACGCTGCAGTACGCAGGAACCGTCGACGGGTTGACCGGACTGGTGGCCGACATCGAGACGGCCGGCGTGGCCGACGGCGTCACCCTCATCGCGGCGTCGGCGGATCAGGACGTCCGGGCGGTCGGGCGCGACGTGCTGCGCCGGCTCGCGGCGCGGGACGAGCCAAGGGCGTCGTAGCGCGCAGCTGACTCCAGCGATTCAATGCAGGCATAAGTCGACCCCAAAACGGACTTAGACAAGCATTTATCGGCGTTCTACCGTGGGACCATGACTTCCACAGTGACGGCTGGTGAACTCACCGGCCAGCTGCTGATCGCAGGGCAGGCGGTGGACGGCTCCGGCGCGGAGATCCGCGGCTTCGACCCCAACACCGGCGCCGAACTGGAGCCCGCCTACCACTACGGTGACGCGTCGCACGTCGACGCAGCCTGCGCCGCGGCCGCCGACGCCTTCGCCGAGTACCGCAGCGCGCCCGCCGAGAAGCGGGCCCAGTTCCTCGAAGCGATCGCCGAGCGTATCGAGGCCGTCAAGGACACCCTCGTCGCCCGGGCGCACGCCGAATCCGGCCTGCCCGAGGCACGGCTCACCGGCGAGGTCGGCCGCACCACCGGCCAGCTGCGGCTGTTCGCCGCGGTGGTCCGCGAGGGCAGCTGGAACGGCGCCCGCATCGACCCGCCCCTGCCCGACCGCGCGGTGCCGCGCCCCGACATCCGCCAGCGCTTCGTCCCGCTCGGACCGGTGGCCGTGTTCGGCGCGAGCAACTTCCCGCTGGCCTTCTCCGTCGCCGGCGGCGACACCGCCTCCGCGCTGGCCGCCGGCTGCCCCGTGGTGGTCAAGGGCCACGACGCCCACCCCGGCACCTCCGAACTGGTCGGCCGGGCGATCACCGCCGCCGTCGCCGACGCCGGCTTCCCCGCGGGCACCTTCTCGCTGCTGTTCGGCGACGGCCCCGAACTCGGTGGTGCGCTCGTCAAGGACCCGCGGATCAAGGCCGTCGGCTTCACCGGCTCGCGCGCCGGCGGCCTGGCACTGGTCGCCGCGGCGGCAGGCCGGCCCGAACCCATCCCGGTCTACGCCGAGATGAGCTCGATCAACCCGGTGTTCCTGCTCGAGGGCGCCTTGGCGACCCGCGCCGCCGACCTCGGCCGCGAGTACGTCGGTTCGCTCACCATGGGTGCCGGTCAGTTCTGCACCAATCCCGGACTGGTCATCGCGATCGACGGACCCGACCTCGACACGTTCATCGCCGCCGCCCGTGACGCCCTCAGCGCGAGCACGCCCGCTGCGATGCTCACCCCGCGGATCGCCGACACGTACCGCCAGGGCGTCGACGCGCTGGCCGCCGAGGCCGATCTGATCGCCCGCGGGTCGTCGGACAACGCACCGAGCGTGTCCTGCCGTGCGGCGCTGTTCTCCACGGACGCCGCCAGCCTGCTGGGCTCGGAGGCATTGCAGGCCGAGGTGTTCGGCGCCTCGGGGCTCATCGTCCGGTGTGCCGACATCGGCGAGATGCAGCGCGTCGCCGCCGGCATCGAAGGCCAGCTGACCACCACGGTGCAGGCCGACGACTCCGACGTCGAGCAGGCGGGCGCACTGCTGCCCACGCTCGAACTGAAGGCCGGCCGGATCCTGTTCAACGGCTGGCCCACCGGCGTCGACGTAGGCCACGCGATGGTGCACGGCGGACCCTTCCCGGCCACCTCGGACTCCCGGACCACCTCGGTGGGATCCCGGGCGATCGAGCGCTTCCTGCGCCCGGTCTGCTATCAGAACGCACCGAAGTCGTTGCTTCCCAGTGCGATCGCGGACAGCAACCCCGACCGGCTCTGGCGCCGCATCGACGGCGAACTCACCCGCGACTGACCCCCTCTCGATCGATCTAGGAGCAACCCATGCTTGACGGCGTCCTGTTCTTCCCCGTCACCCCGTTCACCGCGGCAGGCGAGGTGGACACCGAGCGCTTGGCGCAGCACATCGCGACCGGCGCCGACGCCGGACCCGGCGGTGTGTTCGCCGCCTGCGGCACAGGCGAATTCCATGCGCTCGACACCGACGAGGTGCGCGCGGTGGTCCGCACCACCGTGGACGTGGTCGGCGGCCGGGTGCCGGTTTACGCCGGCGCCGGGGGATCGCTCGCCCAGGCCAAGGCGTTCGCCAGGGCCGCCGCGGAGGCGGGCGCCGACGGACTGCTGTTGCTGCCGCCCTACCTGGTGGAGATGCCGCAGGCCGGACTGGTGGCCTACACCCGCGAGGTCGCCGCGGTCACCGACCTGCCGCTGATCGTGTACAACCGCAACAACGCCCGTTACACCGAGGCCTCGGCCGTCGAGGTCGCGCAGATCCCGAACGTCGTCGGATTCAAAGACGGCACAGGTGATTTCGACCGGGTCGGCCGGATCGTTCGCGCGGTCTACGATGCGCTGGCGCCGTCGGGCAAGCCGTTCCAGTTCTTCAACGGCCTGCCCACCGCCGAGGTCTCGCAGCAGGCGTTCCGCGCCATCGGCGTGACGCTGTACTCGTCGGCCACCTTCGCGTTCGCGCCCGATCTCGCACTCGCGTTCTACCAGGCACTCGAGACCGGCAACGAGCCACTCACCGAGGCGCTGTCGCGGACCTTCTTCCACCCGCTGGTGCGCCTGCGCGACAAGGTGCCCGGCTACCCCGTCGCACTGATCAAGGCCGGCGTCGCCCTCGAGGGCCTCGACGCCGGACCGGTGCGGGCACCGCTGATCGACGCCGCCCCCGAGGATGTCGAGGAACTCCGCGCGATCATCGCCGCGGGCCGCGCGGTGCTGGCCGAGGCACTCGCCGCACCCGCGGTGCGCTGATGCCGGATCGCCCGACCCGGATCACCGGCGCGCGCATCACCCCGGTCGCGTTCGCCGACCCGCCGCTGCTGAACACCGTCGGCGTGCACCAGCCGTACGCACTGCGGGCGATAATCCAGCTCGACACCGATGCCGGCGTGACCGGACTGGGCGAGACGTATGCCGACACGAAGCACCTGGAGCGGCTCAGCGCGGCCGCGGGCGCCGTCGTCGGCCAGGACGTGTTCGCGCTGAACGCCATTCGCGCCGCAATCGCCGACAGGCTGCGCGGTGACGACGCCGCGGTGGGCACGGCCGGGATGATCACCTCGGCCAGTGCGGTCGACCAGGTACTCTCGCCGTTCGAGGTGGCGTGCCTCGACGTGCAGGGCCACGCGACGGGCCGGCCGGTGTCGGACCTGCTCGGCGGGGCGGTGCGCGACGCCGTGCCGTTCTCGGCGTACCTGTTCTACAAGTGGGCGGGCCATCCCGGCGGCGAGCCCGACGGATGGGGCGAGGCGCTCTACCCGGATCAGCTGGTCGCCCAGGCGCAGAAGATGATCGCCGAGTACGGTTTCACCGCCATCAAGCTCAAGGGCGGCGTCCGGCCACCCGAGGAGGAGATGGCCGCCATCGAGGCGTTGCGGGCGGCCTTCCCGCACCACCCGCTGAGGCTCGACCCGAACGCGGCGTGGACGCCCGAGACGTCGGTGAAGGTCGCCACGGGCCTGGCCGGCGTGCTGGAGTACCTCGAGGACCCCACCCCCGGCCTCGACGGCATGGCCGAGGTCGGCCGGCAGTCCCCGATGCCGCTGGCCACCAACATGTGCGTGGTGGCGTTCGACCAGCTGGCGCCCGCGGTGGCGAAACAGTCTGTCGGCGTTGTGCTCTCCGATCACCACTACTGGGGCGGGCTGCAGCGGTCACGGCTGCTCGCCGGCATCTGCGACACCTTCGGTCTCGGCATGTCCATGCACTCGAACTCGCACCTCGGCATCAGCCTGGCGGCCATGGTGCAGCTCGCGGCCGCCACGCCGAACCTCACCTACGCCTGCGACACGCACTGGCCCTGGAAGACCGAGGACGTCGTCGAGCCGGGCGTGCTGCGGTTCGTCGACGGCGCGGTGCCGGTTCCCACCACGCCCGGACTCGGCGTCCAGATCGACGAGGACAGCCTCGCCGCCCTGCACGAGCAGTACCTGCGCTGCGGCATCCGGGACCGTGACGACACCGGCTACATGCGCAGCATCGACCCGACATTCCGGGCGGGCAGCCCGCGCTGGTGACCCCCGCGGGTCTACGCTGATGCACTGACGCCTCCATGGCGGCGGCGGTGATTCAAGGAGTGCATCGGTGTTCTCACTCGCCCGGTTGTCGTGCTTCATCGCAGTGGCCGAGGAACTGCACTTCGGCCGTGCCGCGGAACGGCTGCACATGACCCAGCCGCCGCTGAGCAGGCAGATCCAGCAGCTGGAGAGCGAGCTCGGCGTCCACCTCATCGACCGCACCACGCGGTCGGTGACGCTGACCCCGGCGGGTGTGGCGTTCCTGCCCGACGCCCGCCGCATCCTGCAGCTCGCCGAGGGTGCCGCGCAGACCGTGAAGCGGATTCCCGCGGGCGATCTCGGCACCGTGGTGGTCGGCTTCACCGCCGCGTCGGCGCACGCGGTGCTGCCCCGGCTGCTGGACCGCACCAGGGAGCGACTGCCGGACGTGAAGCTCGACCTGCGCGAGATGGTCACCGCCGCACAGGTCGAGGGGCTGATGACCGGTGAGCTCGACCTGGGCATGGCCCGGCCGCCGCTGAAACGGCCCGGCCTGGTGTCGCGGCCGCTGCTGCACGAGCAGCTGGTCGCCGCGCTGCCCAGCGGCCACGACCTCGTCGGCCTCGGCCGTCAGCTCACCCTCAACGATCTCGACGGCCAGGACGTGGTGATGTATTCGCCGGTGCAGGCCAGGTACTTCAACGAGCTGCTGATCAGCACGTTCACCATCGCGGGCGCGACGCCGCGGTACGTGCAGTACGTGACGCAGGTGCACACGATGCTGGTGCTGGTGCGGTCGGGTATCGGCATCGCGCTGGTGCCCGCCTCGGCGGCGACGCTGCATCCGGAGGGCGTGGTGTTCCGGTCGATCGGCGCATTCCGGGAGCGGCCCGTCGAACTCGACGCGGTGTGGCGCGGTGACAGCTCCAACCCCGCGCTGCTGCGGCTACTCAAAGATGTCTTGCCGCAACGTGAATGGACCACCGACGACCTGCTGGAGACCTGGTCTACAGCGTAGCCGGGAGCAGCTCAGGGCGCGATGCGCACGGGTGGGTCGTTGAAGCCGGGATCGCCGCCGGGCTGGCCGGGACCCATGAGGTTGCAGTGCTTCACGGGCACCAGATGGGAACCGAGGCCGCTGGGAACCCACTGGGCGACCGCCACGCACCGCTGCCAGGTCCCGCCGGGCTGCACGGGCCCGTCGCACTTGCTGATGACCGGTCCGCCGTATAGGCAACCGGCGGCGGCCGGGGGAGCTGCGGTGATCAGCGGTACGGCCATCAGCAGGGCGGCCGATCCTCCGGCGATCCAGCGTTTCATGGTGGCCTCCCGTCGAAGTACCCGACCACTGTCGACGCTACCTACTCGGCCGCCGGGTTTCGGCGGTACTAGCCGATCGCCTCGATCGCCGCGGCCAACGATCGGTCCAGGCGTTCCCGGTCGTCGCCGAGGCCGACGAGTACGTCGATGGTGAGCGGGGCGAGGATCTGCGTGAGGCCGTGGTCTTCGTGGCCGAAGAAGCCGGCCATCTCCAGCAGTACCGTGCCGTGAGTAATGCTCCACAACCGCCCCGCGATCACCGACACCCCGTCGTCGCGGATCCGGCCCGCCGCGATCATCCGGCGCACCACGGTCAGCAGCGCCTCGAACGACACCGCGAAATCGGGCCTGTTGCTGGAGTTCCCGGTGACGGTGAGGTCGGCGTGGTGGCGGTTGAGCGACTGCGCCGACGTGCCGAACATCATCTGGTAGCGCTGCGGGTGGGCGAGCGCGAATTCGCGGTAGCGCACGCCCATCACGAAGAAGTCGGCCACCGGGTCGTCGGTCTGCGCGATGTCGGTGAGCGCCCGGGTGAAGCGGGCGAACGTCTCCGCGGCGATGGCCTCGATCAGCCCGGGCATGCTGTTGAAGTGCGTGTAGACCGCCATGGTGGACGTCCCGGTCTCGGTCGCGACGCGGCGCGCGCTCAGGGCGGGCAGGCCGTCGCGCTCGAGGATCAGGATCCCCGCCTCCACCATCTGATGTTTCGGGTCGGCGTTCATCATTGCCATCGTCTCATAACGGTGTTATACATAGGGCGACCGCGAAATAACACTGTTATAGGGGCATGGCATGGGAAATCGCTATCTCGAGGGTGCTCTCGCGCCGATCGACGAGGAGTACACGCTGACCGACCTCGAGGTGCAGGGCACGATCCCCGGCCACCTCGACGGGCGGTACCTGCGCAACGGGCCGAACCCGATCGGGGAGATCGACCCGGCGCTCTACCACTGGTTCATCGGGGACGGCATGGTGCACGGCATCCGGCTGCGCGACGGGAGGGCCGAGTGGTACCGCAACAGGTGGGTGCGTGGGCCGCACGCCAGCCGGATGCTCGGTGACACCCCGCCGGCCGGTAGCCCCGGCGTCTCGGCGATCGGCGCGAACACCAACGTGATCGGGCACGCAGGCAGGACGCTCGCGCTGATCGAGGGCGGCGTGGCGAACTACGAACTCACCGAGGAACTCGACACCGTCGGCGTCTGCGACTTCGACGGCACCCTGCACGGCGGATACGCCGCACATCCCAAGCGCGATCCCGACACCGGCGAGCTCCACGCGGTCACCTACAGCATGCATCGCGGAAACACCGTGCGGTACTCGGTGATCGGTGTCGACGGCCGGGCCCGCCGCACCGTCGACGTCGAGGTGAACGGCAGCCCGATGATGCACGACTTCTCACTCACCGAGCGCTATGTGGTGTTCTACGACCTGCCGGTGACCTTCGACAACCGCCAGGCCGCGGAGATGACGGTGCCGCGCGGACTGCGGCTGCCCGCGCGACTGTTGTTGTCCGCGTTGATCGGTCGTGTCCGCATCCCCGATCCGATCGCCGCCCGGCAGGCCGGATCGATGGGTGCCGACCGGCGCTTCCCGTATTCCTGGAATCCGCGCTATCCGGCACGGGTCGGGGTGATGCCGCGCGACGGCGGCAGCGCCGACGTCCGGTGGTTCGACGTCGAACCGTGCTACGTCTTCCACCCGATGAACGCCTACGAGGACGGTGACACGGTCGTCCTCGACGTGGTGCGTCACCCGAAGATGTTCGACACCGATCATCTCGGGCCGAACGAAGGCCCGCCCACCCTCGACCGCTGGACGGTCGACCTCGCCGACGGCAAGGTTCGGGAGTCCCGGATCGACGACCGCGGGCAGGAGTTCCCGCGGGTGGACGAACGGCTGGTGGGCAAGCGGCACCGGTACGGCTACGCCCCCGCCGTCGGTGACGGCACCGCCCCCGAGGGCACGCTGTTCAAGCACGACCTGATCGGCGACGGCAGCCTGGCCCGGTCCTTCGGGACCGGAAAGGGTCTCGGCGAGTTCGTGTTCGAGCCGACGTCCCCGGACGCCGACGAGGACGAGGGCGTGCTGATGGGGTACGTCTACGACCGCGAAACCGACCGCAGCGAGCTGGCGATCCTGGACGCGCAGACCCTTGAGGATGTCGCCAGGGTCAAACTTCCCCATCGGGTGCCCGCGGGCTTCCACGGCAACTGGGTGCCGACGGGAACGTAATCAGCCCGCGGCGGGCACCGGCATCGGCACCGGCGTGACGAGCGTGCCGTCGGCGAGGAACGAGTCGAGGTTGCGCAGCGTCAAGGCCTCCATGGCGGCCCGGGTCTCGACGGTGCCGCTCGCCACGTGCGGCAGCAGCACCACGTTCTCGAGGGCGATGAGCGCCTCGGGCACATGGGGTTCGTCGGCGAACACGTCGAGACCGGCGCCGGCCAGGCGGCCCTGCGTCAGGGCATCGACCAGTGCGTCCTCGTCGACGACGCTGCCGCGGGCGATGTTCACGAGGTAGCCGTCGGCGCCCAACGCGTCGAGCACGTCGCGACCGACGAGCCGCCGGGTGCCCGAACCGCCTGCCGCGGCGACGACCAGCACGTCGACGGCACCGGCGAGTTCGACGGGCGACCCCGCGTACGTGTACGGCGAGCCCTCGACGCGGTTGCGGTTGTGGTAGGAGATGGTGCAGCCGAATGCGCTGAGCCGCTTGGCGATCGCGCCGCCGATGCGGCCCATGCCGAGAATGCCGACTCGGGTGTTGCTGACCTGACGGGTGAGCGGGTAGTTGCCGTCGACGGGCCAGCGACCGTCGCGCAGGTAGCGGTCGGCGGCCGAGAAGCGGCGCAGCGTGTCGATCATCAGCCCGACGGCGGTGTCGGCGACGCAGTCGGTCAGGACGTCGGGCGTGTTGCTCACCACCACACCGCGTTCGGCCGCGGCGTCGACATCAGTGGTGTCGTAGCCGACGCCGAAGTTGATCACCGCGCCGAGCCGCGGCAACGCCGCCATCAGTGCGGCGTCCACACCGGTGCGGCCCGAGGTCACCACGGCGGTGACGTCTGCCGCATCGGTGCCGAGGAATCGCTCCCTTTCGCCGGCGTCCTCGGGCAGCACGTGGGCGTCGTAGTCGGTGCGCAGCGTCTCGGCGAGGGAGGGCTTCAGCGGGCCCACCTGCAGCACACCCGGGCGGCGGGAAGGATCACGGCGGGTGGCGGTGTCGTCGGTGCTGGGCACGGTTCTCCTCTGTCGGGTCTGGTGTCACCGTAGGCCGGGCCGCGGATACCCGTCCAACTCGGAATTGGCATGGGTTTATACGGAACCTGCATGGATTGGCCTACGGAGTAACCGGTAGCGCATCACCGGCCGCGTCGTCGCGACGTCGCTGCAGCTCAGGCCCATGATTACCGTGCCCTAACCCGCCGCGACGACGTGTGCCGCGTGTCACTTGCGCGCCGCTCCGGGCCCTTTCTGACGGTTGACCCGGTCACGGCCCGTCCTTAGCGTGTGGTTGCGATCACACAGTCCATCCACATACGTGGACGCCACATTCGGAGGATTCATGAGGTCCACAGCCCCGACCACGCGGCGGCCGCGCCGCGTGCTGGCCCTCTCCGCCGCCGCCGCGGCGACGTGTGTGACAGCCGCCGGCTGCACGGTGGCCAACAGCGGCCACGGCGGCTACGACCCCAACACCCTGCGCATCGTGCTGCAGCAGGAGCCACCGACGCTCGAACCCTGTGAGAGCTCGCTGACCTCCACCGGCATCGTGGTCCGCTCGAACATCAGCGAGCCGCTGATCGAACGCGATCCGGGCACCGGCGACCTCGAGCCGCTGCTGGCCACCGGCTGGCGCCAGGACTCGCCGAACGTCTGGAGCTTCGACATCCGGCCCGGAGTGACGTTCTCCGACGGGACGCCGTTCACCGCCACCGACGCCGCCTTCTCGATCGACCGCGCGGTGAACTCCGACCTGCAGTGCAACGTCGACGGCTACGTGTTCGGCGACGACGAACTGGTGTTGGAGACCCCCAGTGACACCAAGCTGACCGTCACCACCGCGACGCCCGATCCGATTCTCCCGCTGCGGCTGTCGTTCGTGGAGATCGTGCCGCGCACCACCAGCATGACCGAGAAGGTGCGCGAGCCGATCGGCACCGGCCCCTACGTCATCGCGGACTGGGACTACGGACAGAAGCTGGTCCTCGAGCGCAACGAGAACTACTGGGCGGAGAAGCCGTCCTTCGCCCGCGCCGAATACCAGTGGCGCAGCGAGGGCAGCGTCCGCGCCGCGATGATCACCGGCGACGAGACCGACATCGCGACGGGCCTCGGCCTCGAGGACGGCGCGGGCGACCTCGGCGTGGAGTTCCCCAACAACGAGACCACCGCGCTGCGCATCACCTGCACCGACGCCCCGCTCAACGACATCCGCGTCCGGCAGGCCATCAACTACACCGTCAACCGCAGCGGAATCGTCAAGGCGCTCTTCCGCGACATGGGCGAACCCGCCGCCCAACTGATCCCCGACGGCGTCGTAGGCCACAACGCCGATCTGACCGAGTGGCCACACGATCCGGACAAGGCGAAGCAACTCGTCGACGAGGCCAGGGCCGACGGGGTTCCGGTGGACCGCCAGATCCGCCTGATCGGCCGCACCGCACAGTTCCCGAAGGTCGTCGAGACGGTCGAGGTGATCCAGAGCGAGCTCGCCGACGTCGGCCTCAACGCCAAGATCGAGATGATGGACACCGCCGGTCAGCTGCAGTTCCAGCTGCGGCCCTTCCCGGAGAACGCCGGCCCGTTCCTGGCGCTGATCATGCACGGCAACCAGGCCGGTGACGCCGCGTTCAGCGTCGACCAGTACATGCGCACCGACGGCGCCCAGAACGGCTGCGGCACACCCGAATTCGACAAGAAGATCGACGCGGCGGGCCAACTCACCGGCCAGCAGCGCCAGGACGCCTACGCCGAACTGTTCGCCGAGGAACCCGACGAGGTCGCCCAGTTCGCCTACATCGCGCACATGACCGGCATCCTCGGCAAGTCGCCGCGCGTGGACTACACCCCCGACTCCGCCACCGGCGACGAGATGCGGCTCGCCGAGATGACACCGGCCCGCGACGGCGCCACCGACCGCACCGACGCCCAGTAAGGAAGGCCGACACCATGTTCCCTTTCGTCCGGCGCCGGATGTACACCAGCGCCCTGCCCCTGATCATCGTGCTGCTGGGCGTGTTCCTGCTGGCCCGGCTCACCGGCGACCCGACCAACCTCTACCTCCCCGAGTCGGCGACCCCCGAACAGCGCGCGGAGTTCGCCGCCGCCAACGGCTTCGACAAGCCGTGGCTCACCCAGCTCGGCGACTACTTCACCGGCGTGCTGCACCTGGACTTCGGGTCCTCGCTGCGCACCGGTGAACCCGCCGCGGAGATGGCACTGCGGGCCTTCCCCGCCACCCTGCAGCTCGCGCTGGTCACCATGCTGCTGGCGATGGTCGGCGCCGTCGTCATCGGCTGCTGGGCGGCCTACCGGCCCAACTCACTGGCCGACCGGTTCTCCAGCCTGCTGTCCATGACCGCCGCCAGCATCCCGGACTTCTGGTTCGCGATCACCGGCGTGTGGCTGTTCGCGGTGCTGCTCGGCGTGCTGCCGACCTCGGGCACCGACGCGGGGATGCTGTCGTGGATCCTGCCGATCGCCACGCTGATGATCCGCCCGCTCGGCGTCCTCACCCAGGTGGTGCGCGGCGCCATGGTGTCCGCGCTGTCGGCGCCCTACATCCGGCTGGCCCGCAGCAAGGGCGCGGGCGACTTCCGCGTCGTCACCCACCACGCGCTGCGCAACGCCGCCGCCCCCGCGCTGACCGTGGCCGGCGACCTGGCCGTCGGACTCATCAACGGCGCCGTCGTGGTGGAGGCGATCTTCGGCTGGCCCGGCATCGGCAAGCTGATGATCGACGCGATCCTGCAACGCGACTTCGCGGTGCTGCAGGCCGCCGTGCTGCTGACCGCCGTGAGCATCTTCCTGCTCAACATCATCATCGACGCCTGCTACGCACTGCTCGACGCCCGCGTCCGGGAACCAGCGAAGGTCTAGGAGCACACCATGACTCAGATCGATATGGTGCCGGTCAAGCCGACCACCGCGATCGTCGGCGAGGCCGACACCGACCTGTCCAAGGGCCGCAACCGGTCGACGTGGTTCCGGCTGCTGGTCAACGACCGCGTCGCCGCGGTGGCGGCCTGTGTGCTCGGCCTGGTGTTCCTCACCGCTGCGTTCGGGCCGATGCTCGTCGGCGACCTCGCCACCGACATCGACCTGGACAACTCCAATCAGGCGCCGTTCACCCTGTCCCACGGCTGGGCGAACATCCTCGGCACCGACCCGCTGGGCCGCAGCATGCTGGCCCGGCTCATCGTCGCCAGCCAGACCACGCTCTCGGTCGCGATCCCCGCGGTGGTGATCTCGGCGGTGATCGGCTCGGCCGTCGGCATGTGGGCCGGCTACCACCGCGGCTGGCGCGAGACCATCGCGATGCGCGTCGCCGACGTCATCATGAGCTTCCCGTCGCTGCTGCTGGCCGTCGTGGTGCTCTACGTGTTCTCCCCGAGCGCCGCGAACATCGTGCTGGTGCTGGCGATCACCCGCATCCCCGTGTACCTGCGCACCGCCCGCGCCGAGTCGGCCGAGCTGCAGAGCCGGCTCTTCGTCGACGCCGCGAGGACATTCGGGTCCAGCGCACACTCCATCATCTGGCGCCACGTGCTGCCCATCGTGCTGCCGACCCTGCTGACCGTCGCCACGCTGGACTTCTGCTACGTGATGCTCGCCGAGAGCTCACTGAGCTTCCTCGGCATCGGCATCCAGCCGCCCGACATCAGCTGGGGCCTGATGGTGTCCCAGGGCCGGACCTACCTGCACACCGCCTGGTGGCTGTCGTTCTTCCCCGGCCTCGCCATCGTCATCACCACGGTGTCGGCCACCATCCTGGCCGCGTGGGCACGCATCGCCACCGATCCCGCCCAGCGGTGGCGGCTCACCGTCCCGCAGAAGAAACTGTCCCGCTTCACCAAGCGCACCTCGCGAATCTGAAAGGGCGCCTCATCATGACCGCTGTCGCAGACCATCCGCCGCTCGACAAGGTCGACGCGGACCCGGCCCTGGAGGTCGACGGCCTGACCGTCGACATCCGCACCATCACCGGCACCGTCCGCGCCGTGGACGACGTGACGTTCTCCGCCCACCGCGGCGAGACTTTGGCGCTGCTCGGCGAATCCGGCTGCGGCAAGTCGATGACCGCCACCGCACTCGTCGGCCTGCTCGAACCCGTCGCCGAGGTGGTGGCCGGCTCCGCCCGCCTCGGCGACGCCGATCTGCTGGCTGTGGACCGCAAGACGCGGCGCAGGCTGGCGGGCACCGAGCTGGCGATCGTCTTCCAGGACGCGCTCACGGCGCTCAACCCGCTCTACACCGTGGGCACCCAGCTGTCGGAGCCGTTCCGCATCCACGAAGGAATGAGCGCCAAGGACGCCCGGCGCAAGGCGGTGGAGCTGATGGCGCGGGTCGGGATCCCGCAGCCGGAGTCGCGGCTGAACTCCTACCCGCACCAGTTCTCCGGTGGCATGCGGCAGCGGCTGCTGATCGCGATGGCCGTCGCGCTCAACCCGACCGTGCTGATCGCCGACGAGCCCACCACCGCGCTGGACGTCACCGTGCAGGCCCAGATCATGGCGCTGCTTCGCGACCTGCGCGCCGAGTTCCACATGGCGGTCGTCCTGATCACCCACGACCTCGCGCTGGTGGCCGAGGAGGCCGACCGGGTGGCGGTGATGTACGCCGGCAACATCGTCGAGACCGGGCCCGTCGCCGAGGTTTTCGCCGACCCGCGGCATCCCTACACCAAGGGGCTGCTCGACTCGGTGCCCGTCAACGCGGTCCGCGGCGAGGCGCTCAAGTCGATCGGCGGGGCGCCGCCGGACCTGCACTCGATTCCCGAGGGCTGCGTCTACCAGGCGCGCTGCCCGATCGCCCGCGACGTCTGCGTCACCACCCGCCCGGCACTCGAGGCCACCGGCACCGCCGGCTCCGGCCGCAAGGCGGCCTGCCACTTCCCGGAAGAGGTCCGAAATGCCTGACACCGCAACGGACGGCCGGCTACTGACCGTCCGCGATCTACGCAAGTCCTTCCGCGTGCCCGGCGGCGGCAAGAACCGGCTGACCGCGCTGGACGGGATCGACCTCCACCTGGCCCGCGGGGAGACGCTCGGCCTGGTCGGCGAATCAGGTTGCGGCAAATCGACTCTCGCCCGCACGCTGATGATGCTCGAACGGCCCGACTCGGGCACCGTGACCTTCGACGGCGTCGACCCGTTCGGGTTGCGCGGCAAGGACCTGCTGAAGTTCCGCCGCCGCGTGCAGATGGTGTTCCAGGATCCCTACGCGTCGCTGAACTCCCGCATGTCGGCGGGTGAACTCATCGCCGAGCCGTGGCGCACCCACAAGTCGCTTCACCCGAACCGCAAGGACCGCGACATGCGGGTGCGCGGCCTGCTCGACCTCGTCGGGCTGGGCGCCAAGGCCGCGGGCAAGTTCCCGCAGGAGTTCTCCGGCGGACAGCGCCAGCGCATCGGCATCGCCAGGGCGCTGGCGCTCGACCCGGACGTGATCATCTGCGACGAACCGGTGTCCGCGCTGGACCTGTCGGTGCAGGCGCAGGTGCTCAACCTGCTCAACGATCTGCAGGATCAGCTCGGCATCTCCTACGTCTTCATCAGCCACGATCTGTCGGTCGTCCGCCACGTGGCCGACCGGGTCGCGGTGATGTACCTCGGCCGCATCATCGAGAACGGTCCCACCGAGGCGGTGTTCGACCGGCCCACCCACCCGTACACGGCCGCGCTGATGTCAGCCGCGCCGAAGCTCGACGCCGCACAGCGCGGCGAGCGGATCCTGCTCAGCGGTGAGGTGCCCTCGCCGCTGAACCCGCCGTCGGGCTGCCGGTTCCGCACCAGGTGCTGGCGGGCCACCGACATCTGCGCCGAGCAGACGCCGCCCGTGGCCGCCGACCAGCGGGCCGACGGCCATACCGCGCTGTGCCACCACCCGCTGCAGTCCGAACAGAGCGGGTTGGCGACGATGTCGGCGTGAGTGTCGCCGCGTACTGCGTGATCGCCGCGGCGATCCTGTTGGCCTCGTGCATGCAGGGGTCGATCGGCTTCGGCATGGGGATGCTGGCCGCGCCGTTCGTGGCGCTCGTCGATCCGAGCCTGATTCCCGGGACGCTCATCATGCTCGCCACCCTCGTCACCATCCTGGTGGTCGCGCGCGAACACCAGCAGATCGATCTACAGGGCACCGGCTGGGCGCTGGCCGGCCGGGTCCCCGGAACGGTCGCCGGGGCGCTGCTGCTGGTGATGCTGCCGGACAAGGCACTCGCGCTCGTCCTCGCGGGCGTGGTCCTCGGCGGTGTGCTGCTGACCAGCGTCGGGTGGGCGCCGGTGCCGCACCGTCGCAACCTGGTGCTCGCCGGTGCGGCGTCCGGCGTGCTCGGCACCGCGACCGCGATCGGCGGCCCGCCGATGGCGCTGGTGTGGCAGAAGGTGACCGGCGCCAGGCTGCGCGGCACGATGAGCGGTTTCTTCCTGGTGGGGTCGGTGCTCTCCCTCGTGGTGCTCGCCGCCGGCGGGGAGATCGACCGGCATTCGGTGATGTCCTTCCTGCTGCTGAGCCCGGCGGTGGTGATCGGCTACCTGCTGTCCCGGCTGATGAACCGGGTGCTCGACCGGCAGCGGCAACGGTGGCTGGCGATCTCCGTCTCCGCGGTGGGCGCCGTCGTGCTGATCGTCCGTCAGATCACGGGATGAAGGGGGACGCGATGAGTGAGGGTGAACCGGTACGGGCGGCCGACCGCAGGGTGAAGTCCGCGGTGCGCACCGTCGAACTGCTCGAGTACCTGGCCGCCCGACCGGACCGGCCTGCCCGCATCCGCGACATCTGCGGTGCGCTCGACATGCCGCGCAGCAGCGCGCATGCCCTGCTGCGGACGCTGGTCGCACAGGGCTGGGTGCGCTCGGACCCGACGGGCAGCCAGTACGGCATCGGCGTCCGGGCGCTGCTCGTCGGCACCAGCTACCTCGACGCCGACCCGTACCTGCCGGTGATCGCGCCGTTTCTCGACGACCTGCGCAACGACCTCGACGAGACCTTCCACATCGGCAGGCTCGACGGCGGTGACGTGGTGTACCTCGCGACCCGCGAATCCCGCCAGTACGTCCGCACGTCGAACAAGGTCGGCCGCAGGCTGCCGGCCTACACCTGTGCGCTCGGCAAGGCGCTGCTCGCCGAGCGGTTCGGCGCCGAGCGCGACGCCCACATTCCGGCGGCGCTCTCGCCGCTCACCCCGCACACCATCACCGACCGGGCGGCGCTCGACGCGTCGCTGGAGGAGGCGCGGGTGCGCGGTTACGCGACCGAGTACGAGGAGAACACCCCTGGCGTGCGGTGTTTCGCCGTGCCGCTGCGCTACGTCACACCCGCGCAGGACGCCATCAGCGCGTCGGTGCCGCTGGAGCGGCTCACTGGCGAACGGGAACGCGAGATCGTCGACGCGTTGCGGATGGTCTGCGACAAGGTGTCCCGGGTGGTCCGGCCGCTGGTCAACGGCGATCGGTGGTTCGCCGGATGACTGGACCAACTGATGCGATACAGGCATTGGTCCATGCCCCATTGGTGTTGGACATGCATAGAACGGCGATCTTAGGGTGAGGACATCATGAGCGCGCAGAACCGCACCCCCGTCGTCAGCGAGATGAAGGTCGTGCCGATCGCCGGACACGACAGCATGCTGCTCAACCTCAGCGGCGCGCACGGGCCGTTCTTCACCCGGAACCTGTTGCTGCTCACCGACTCCGACGGCAACACCGGTGTCGGTGAGGTGCCCGGCGGCGAGCAGATCCGCCGCACACTCGAAGACGCCGCCCCGCTGGTGGTCGGCTCGTCGCTGGGCGCCTATCACGGGACACTCGCCGCGATCCGGAGCCGCTTCGCCGACCGCGACAGCGGCGGCCGCGGAGCGCAGACGTTCGACCTCCGCGTCACCGTGCACGCCGTCACGGCGGTCGAGTCGGCGCTGCTCGACCTGCTCGGCCAGTATCTCGACGTCCCGGTCGCGGCGCTGCTCGGCGACGGGCAGCAGCGGGACCGGGTGCAGGCGCTCGGCTACCTGTTCTTCGTGGGGGACCGCACCCGCACCGATCTCGCCTACCGGTCGGCCGCCGACGAGGACGCAGGCGCCGACGAGTGGCTGCGCATCCGCCACGACGAGGCGCTGACGCCCGAGGCGGTGGTCCGCCTGGCCGAGGCCGCCCGTGATCGCTACGGCTTCCGCGACTTCAAACTCAAAGGCGGTGTGCTGCCGGCACCCGACGAGGCCAAGGCCGTGATCGCCCTCGCCGACCGGTTCCCCGACGCGCGGATCACCCTCGACCCCAACGGTGGTTGGCTGCTGCAGGACGCCATCCGCACCTGCCGCGAACTGACCGACGTGCTGGCCTACGCCGAGGACCCCGTCGGACCCGAGGGCACGTTCTCCGGCCGCGAGGTGATGGCCGAGTTCAAGCGCGCCACCGGTCTGCCCACCGCCACCAACATGATCGCCACCGACTGGCGCGAGATGGGTCATGCGATCCGCACCGGCGCCGTGGACATCCCGCTGGCCGACCCGCACTTCTGGACCATGAACGGCTCGGTGCGCGTCGCGCAGCTGTGCGACGCCTGGGGACTGACCTGGGGATCGCACTCCAACAACCACTTCGACGTGTCGCTGGCGATGTTCACCCACGTGGCCGCCGCCGCACCCGGGGAGATCACCGCGATCGACACCCACTGGATCTGGCAGGACGGGCAGCGGATCACCAAGGAGCCGTTCACGATCGCCGACGGCTATCTGACGGTGCCGGGCCGTCCCGGCCTCGGCGTCGACATCGACCACGACGCCGTGGCCGCCGCCCACGAGCTGTACCTGAAGGAAGGCCTCGGCGCCCGCGACGATGCGGCGGCCATGCAGTTCCTCGTCCCGGGCTGGACCTTCGACAGCAAGCGCCCGGCGCTGCACCGGTGACGCGCCGATGAAGGTCGTCGTCGGCGACACCAACCTCGCCCCGCACCGGGATCGGTTCGACGCCGCACTGCCCGACGGGGTCGACGTGTGCTGGCCCGACGGTGCCGTGGCCGACGCACTGGGCGACGCCGACGTCTTCGTGGGCGGCCGGTTCACCGCGCAGCTGGCCGCCGCCGCCCCAAGACTGCGGCTGGTGCACGCCGCGGGCGCGGGTACCGACAAGATCGACTTCGACGCGTTGTCGCCGGACACGTTGGTGGCCAACACCTTCCATCACGAACAGTCGATGGCCGAATTCGTCGTCGCCGCATCGGTGATGCTGCGGCGCAACTTCCTCGAGCAGGACCGGGCGCTGCGCGCCGGCCGGTGGGCGACCTCGGTGTACGACCGCTCGATCGCCCAGCCCGCATCGCTGCAGGGCGCGAGGATCGGCTTCGTCGGCTTCGGCCACATCGGCCGCCGCAGCTGGGAGCTGTTCCGCGCGTTCGGCGCCGACGGCGCCGCCGTCACCGGTCGCGGCAACCTCGACGCGGCCGCCGAGGGACTGCGATGGGCAGCGGGCACCGACCGGCTCACCGACCTGATGGCCGAGTCCGACATCGTGGTCGTCTCGGCCCCGCTGACCGAGCAGACCGTCGGCATGGTGGGCGCCGCCGAACTCGCTGCCCTCGGGATGCACGGCGTGCTCATCAACGTCGGGCGCGGGCGGCTCGTCGTCGAACAGGATCTCTACGAAGCGCTTTCGTCTCAGGCGATCGCCGCCGCCGCCGTCGACGTCTGGTACCGGTACCCCGATGGCACCGGTTACGGCGCCCCGAGCGCGCTGCCGTTCGCCGACCTGCCGAACGTGCTGATGACGCCGCACTCCTCGGGGGTCACCCGCGACACCTTCATCGGCCGGGCCGACGACATCGCCGCCAACATCGGCAGGCTGCACCGCGGCGAACCGCTGCACAACCTCGTCGCCCGCTGAGGCTCGGCCCGCGAAAGCGCAGCGGTGGTCGTTGATTCGTGAGAATCGCAGCCGTCACTGCTATCTCGCGAGAACCCCGTCAGCCCGACAGGCTCCAGTTCTCGGCGACCCGCTGCAGGCCCTGCCCGGTGAGCCGACCGAACAGCCGCAGCCGCGCCATCCCGCCGTCGGGGAAGATGTCCAGCCGGGCCTGCGTGACCGGCCGGTCGTCGCCGATGACGAACCGGTGCCGGGTGTCGGGCTGCAACTCGGTGCGCGGCAGCAGTTCGAACCATTCGCCGTCGGGGTCGTCGCGCCCCCGCAGCGTGGCGGCACCCGGGGCGTTGCCGAGGAAGTAGGACGTGTCGAGTTCGGCGAAGTCGAGCACACCGTGGCCGCCTAGCTGGACCTGCACCCAGTCGTTGCCGGAGTCGCGGCGGCGTGAGGTCTCCCAGCCGTCGCCCATGTGCCGGGCGGTGCCGGGCAGCAGCAGATTGTTCGGCGAGCTGTAGAACATGTTGGAACACGCGGTGATCCGGCCGCCGTTCTCCAGCGCCGCCAGATCGAGCGGCAACTCCGCGTACTGCGGGTCCAGCAGGCCCTCGCCGTGCACCCGCAGCCGCGCCACCCCGCCGTCGGGGTAGATCGACAGCCGCACATGCGTCCACCGCCGGGATGTCGCCACCGGGAACAGGTTCCGGGTGTCGCCGTCGACGCCGGTGCGTTCGACGATCGTGGTCCAGTGCGTGTTCTCGACGAGTTCGGACACCGGCGGATGGCCGTACACGAACGCCGCCTCGACCGAGACCTCCGGCGGATAGTTCCCGGTGAAGCACGCCGTGTCGACCACCACCCCGCGCACGATCCCGGGGACCCCGAGCCGAACGATCGCCGCGTCGTGCGCGTCGGGGCCCGCGCCGCGCCGCCTACGGGTCTCCCACCCGTCGTAGACCTGCCCCTTGTGGCCGAACGTGGCGGGCCGGTACGACGCCGGGCCGGGGGTGATCAGGTTCTCCTTTTCGGCGAACAGGTCGTCGTTGGCCCACACCACCGCCCCGCCCGCAGAGCGGACGGCCAGATCGGGCAGCGAGAGGAAGTGTGCCTGCGACACGGGGCCTGCCGGGGTGCTCACGCACCGAGACTAGGCCAGTGACCTACCAGTTGTGGTAGCCGCCTTCGGGTCCCAGCATCCGTTCCAGGCGGCTGCGGTTGATGCGGGCGAGCTCGTTGCGCACCACCTTGCGCTCGGTGTCGACGTCGTTGTGCAGCCGGTCGGTCAGCGCGGCCAGCACCTCCGTCGCGCCGTAGCCGTTGACGTACATCACGAAGCTGAAGCCGAACTGCTGTTCGTAGGCGCGAGCCTGCGCGTCCAGCCGGGCCATCACCTCGGGCCGCTCGTCCCACACCGCGCACTGCTCACACCGTGATCGGGCGCTGCGTGGCCGCCGGCCGACGCTCGGATACGCCTGCAGGATCGCGTCGATCGACACCTCGGCCATCGCGAACAGCAGCTCGTCGGCATGCCGGAACAGTGCGTCGTGGTTTCGGTATGGCCGGTCGCGGGCCAGGTCGGCGGCCAGCGACACGCTGCCGCAGCACTCGTAGACGGCGTGCACCGCCCGGCGCTGCGGCATCGCGTTGTAGGCGTCGAGTCCGATGCCCTGGTGCATCAGCATGTGCCCCATGGTGAAGCGGCGATGGGGCGGTGGCGTTACGCCGTGTTACGGCCAGGCAAATTCCGTGGCGACGGGGCCGGTCAGTGGCCCTGGGCCTTGAAGCGTTCCACCGAACGCTGCACCTCGGCCTCGGCCTCCTCGCGGCCCACCCAGTTGGAGGCCTTCACGAACTTGCCCGGCTCGAGGTCCTTGTAGTGCACGAAGAAGTGCTCGATCGCCTTGAGTTCGAAGTCGTCGATGTCGCCGAGGTCGCGGATGTGCTCCCACCGCGGATCGCCGGCGGGCACGCACAGCACCTTGTCGTCGCCGCCGGCCTCGTCGGTCATCTGGAACATCGCGACCGGCCGGGCGTCCAGCGCCGCGCCGGGGAACAGCGACTCGGGCAGCAGCACCAGCGCGTCGAGCGGGTCGCCGTCCTCACCGAGGGTGTCCTCGATGAACCCGTAGTCGGTGGGGTAGCCGAAAGCGGTGTAGAGGTAGCGGTCGAGCTTGACCTTGCCGGTCTCGTGGTCGACCTCGTACTTGTTGCGCGACCCCTTGGGGATTTCGATGACGACCTCGAACTCCACGGCCCGGCTCCTTTGAACGTCGTTTGCGATTCGGGGCGTCGTGACGACGACGCGGGACAACCCTAATGGAGCGGATACCCTCGTTGATTAGGTGCCCGGGGGGTGCCTCGGGTGAGTTCCACCCGGGCGAGAGTGGCGAAGGCAGGAACCACGGACGTGATGCGGCCCGCGCGGTGGAAGCGCTCCACCCATGTGGTGATCGGGGCGGCGGTGCTGTTGCTGGTCGCCGCCGTCGTCGCCGTGGCCGGTGTGCTCACCGCGGGCCGCGGCGGAGAGGCCCAGGCCGCCAAACCGCTCCCCGCGCCGGTCACCGCCGACCCGGCGGTCAAGCCGGTCGCCGACGACGCGCCGCGGCCGACGTCGCGCGGGATGGCCGCCGCACTGGCCCGCGCGCTGGCCAACCCCGACCTCGGGAACTTCACCGGCCGCATCACCGACGCGCTCACCGGTGGCGAGGTGTGGGCCAGGGGCGCCGACATCCCGATGCAGCCGGCGTCGACGAACAAGACGCTCACCGCGGCCGCCGCGCTGCTGACCCTCGATCGGGAGGCCCGCCTCACCACCACCGTGGTCGCCGGCGATCAGCAGCGGGACCCCGGCCTGGTGGTGCTCAAGGGCGGCGGTGACCCGACCCTGTCGGCGGCGCCAGAGGGCACGGACACCTGGTACAAGGACGCGGCCCGGATCAGCGACCTCGCCGGTCAGGTGCGCCGCAGCGGCATCAACGTGAAGGCCGTACAGGTCGACGTCAGCGCGTACAGCGGGCCCGACATGGCCGTCGGCTGGGATCCGCTCGACATCCCCGGCGGCGACATCGCGCCGATGGCGCCGGTGATGCTCGACGCGGGCCGCACCCAGCCGGTCAGCGACGAGTCGCGGCGGTCCACCACTCCGGCGCTGGACGCCGGCCGTGCCCTCGCCGACGCGCTCGACATCGACCCGGCCGTCGTCCGGGTGCGGCCCACGGCCTACACCGGCGGCAGCCAGATCGCGGCCGTGCAGTCGCCGCCGCTGATGGAGAGGTTGCGCACGATGATGAACGCGTCGGACAACGTGATGGCCGAGGCCATCGGGCGTGAGGTCGCCGCCCAGATCGACGAGCCGCAGAGCTTCGACGGCGCGGCGCGGGCCGTCCTGGACCAGTTGGAGGACGCCGGTGTCGACACCCGCCGCGCCGTGCTGAAGGACTCCAGCGGGCTGTCCGTCGACGACCGGCTGACCGCGCTGACCCTGGACGGGGTCGTCACCGTCGCGGCCGGCGACGACGAGCCGAAGCTCCGCCCGCTGGTCGACCTGCTGCCGATCGCCGGTGGCAGCGGCACACTGTCGAACCGCTACCTCGACACCGACGAGGGCCGCGCCGCCGCGGGCTGGTTGCGCGCGAAGACCGGCTCGCTCACCGGAACCAATTCGCTGGCCGGCATCGTCACCGACGCCAGCGGTCGGGTGCTGACGTTCGCGCTGATGTCCAACAACGCCGGCCCCACCGGCCGCACCGCGCTCGACGCGTTCGCGGCCACCCTGCGCAGCTGCGGGTGCACCGGATGAGCGGCGCCGAGCTGACCGTCGGGCGCGCCGTCGACTGGCAGTTCGCCGCGAACGTCGGCGCGAAGCTGGCCCGGCCGGGCCCGGTCACCACCGACTACACCCGCCGCCAGGCGGTGGACCAGCTGGCCGCCGCGGCCCGCGAGGCCGAGCTGCCGGTGCGCGAGGTGACCGGACTGAACGAGGGGCAGGCCGTCACCGAGGCCCGCATCGTCGACCGCGCGCAGTGGGTCCGGGCGGCCACCGGATCCATGCGGGTGATGACCGGCGGCGGGGACGCGCCGCGGGGGTTCGTCTCCGGACACCTGACGGGCGCACAGACCGGGGCGGTGCTGGCGTTCATCTCGTCGGGCATTTTGGGTCAGTACGACCCGTTCGCCGCCGGCGGCGGTGAATTGCTGCTGGTGTGGCCGAACGTGATCGCCGTCGAGCGGCAGCTGCGGGTCTCACCCACCGACTTCCGGCTGTGGGTCTGCCTGCACGAGGTCACCCACCGGGTGCAGTTCCGGGCCAATCCGTGGCTGGCCGACCACATGTCGCAGTCCCTGGCCGTGCTCACCCAGGAAGCCGGTGAGGACGTCACCGAGGTGATCGGCCGGCTGGCCGAGTTCGTCCGGGCCCGGCGCAACGGGTCCGACGCGGACCAGGATCCGAACTCCACCGGGGTGATCGGGCTGATGCGCGCCATGCAGGGCGAGCCGCAGCGCGAGGCGATGGACCGGCTGCTGGTGCTCGGCACGCTGCTCGAAGGACATGCCGACCACGTGATGGACGCCGTCGGGCCGAAGGTGGTGCCGTCGGTGGCCACCATCCGGCGCCGGTTCGACGAACGGCGCACACGCAAGCAGCCGCCGTTGCAACGGGTGGTGCGGGCGCTGCTCGGGGTGGACGCGAAGATGAGCCAGTACACCCGCGGCAAGGCGTTCGTCGACCACGTCGTCGGCCGGGTCGGGATGGCACGCTTCAACACCGTCTGGTCCGGACCCGACACGCTGCCGTTGCCCGCCGAGATCGACGAGCCGCAACGATGGATCGACCGGGTGCTGTAGCCGCCTTGCGGGCGGCGGTCGCGGCCTTCGCGGCCACGTACGCGACCGGCGACGAGCGGTGGTGCGTCGCCCTGTCGGGTGGTCCCGACTCGCTGGCGCTGACGGCGGCGGCCGCCGAACTGAGGCCGACCACGGCGCTGATCGTCGACCACCGGCTGCAACCCGATTCCGCGCGGATCGCCGACACCGCCCGTGAACAGGCGCTGCGCCTGGGGTGCCTCGGCGCACAGGTGCTTCGCGTCGACGTCGGCGCCGTGGGCGGACCGGAAGCGGCCGCACGATCGGCGCGCTACGCAGCGCTGGAGGCAGCTCGTGACGCGGCGCCGGTGCTGCTCGGCCACACCCTCGACGACCAGGCCGAGACGGTGCTGCTCGGTCTCGGCAGAGGCTCCGGTGCTCGTTCGATCGCCGGGATAAGGCCGTCTGACCCACCGTGGTACCGCCCGCTGCTCGCGGTCCGCCGGGCCACCACCGTGGCGGCATGCTCCGAACTGGGGCTCACCCCGTGGCAGGACCCGCACAACACCGACCCCCGCTTCACCCGCAACCGGCTGCGCGCCGAGGTGTTGCCGCTGCTGGAGGACGTCCTCTCCGGCGGTGTCGCCGAAGCGCTGGCCCGCACCGCCACCGCCCTGCGCGAGGACAACGACGCGCTGGACGACTTGGCCCGCGACAGCCTCGATGCGGTGGTCACCGACGACGGACTGAGCACGGACGGACTGGCCGTCCTCCCGGAGGCGATCAGACGAAGGGTGATCCGGCTGTGGCTGCTGGCCGGCGGGGCCCGTGGGCTCACCGACAGGCAGATCCGTGGGGTCGACGCTCTGGTCACCGGCTGGCGGGGGCAGGGCGGCGTCGCGGTCGGGTCCTCGCTACCGGCGCAACGGCTGGTCGCGGGGCGTCACGACGGTGCGCTGACCCTGCGCGCCGAACCGGTCAGTCGTTAGCGCTGTAAGAAGTCGAAGGGGCCGACGGGCGACGGCTCACCCTCCACGATTCGCCATCCCACCTGGACCTGCCCGTTGGTCGCGCCGGTGCGACCGGCGAAACCCTCGAAATAGGTGTGGCAGACGTTCATGTCCCACTTGACGTCGGGTTGCAGGCCCCAGCCGCCGACGGGCAGCGGCTGTCCGGGGCACCACACCCGGCTGCACATGCTCAGCGAGTTGCACTTGGCTTGGGCGATGCCGGGCGTCAGCGCGACGCCGGTGAGGGCGAGTCCGCCCGCGAGCACGGCGCCTGCGAGAAACCGGGTGCCCATCTTGTGAGTGGTCATGTGCGTCCTCTTCTCTCCTGCGCCACACCGTGCGGCGTCGTTGAGACAAGCTGACCCGACCCGCTCGGCTACCGATCCCAAAAATAACGGCCGGACTGCGGGACGATCCCGCTTTTCGACCCCCTTGCGCTGGTCGGCGGCCCCGGCTTCTGGCACGCTGTGGGCGTGTCTGCGCAATCAGCCGATTTGTATCCCGGGGACATCAAGTCGGTGCTGCTGTCCGAACAGCAGATCCAGGAGCGCACGGCCGAACTCGGCGCGCTGATCGCCGAGAAGTACCGCGACCACATCGGCCCCGACGGGCAGGACCTTCTGCTGGTGACGGTGCTCAAGGGCGCGGTCATGTTCGTCACCGACCTGGCCCGGTCGATCCCGCTGCCCACCCAGCTCGAATTCATGGCCGTCAGCTCCTACGGCTCGTCGACGTCGTCGTCGGGCGTGGTGCGCATCCTCAAGGACCTCGACCGCGACATCAACGACCGCGACGTGCTGATCGTCGAGGACATCGTCGACTCCGGGCTGACGCTGTCCTGGCTGCTGCGCAACCTGGCCCAGCGCAGGCCGCGCTCCCTGAACGTGTGCACACTGCTGCGCAAACCCGACGCCGTGCGCGCCGACGTCGAGATGGCCTACGTCGGTTTCGACATCCCGAACGAGTTCGTGGTCGGCTACGGCCTGGACTACGCCGAGCGGTACCGCGACCTGCCCTACATCGGCACGCTCGACCCGAAGGTCTACGAGGTCTAGACGATGACCGGCACCGCACTCCGGATCTGCCCGCTGTGCGAAGCCACCTGTGGACTGACGCTGACCGTCGACGACGGAGTCGTCACCGCTGCCCGCGGCGACCGCGCCGACGTGTTCAGCGCCGGCTACCTGTGCCCGAAGGGCGCCGGCTTCCCCGAACTGGACAACGACCCCGACCGGCTCACCGCGCCGCTGGTACGGCGCGACGGCGAACTGGTCGAGACCACCTGGGCCGAGGCGTTCGCGGAGGTCGCCGACAGGCTGGGCGCGGTGCTGCGCGAGCACGGCGGCCCGTCGGTCGCGGTGTACTTCGGCAACCCGAGTGCGCACAGCATCGCGGGCGCGCTCTACGTCCCGTTGCTCGTCAAGGCGCTCGGCACCCGCCAGGTGTACTCGGCGAGCACGCTCGACCAGATGCCCAAGCACGTCTCGGTCGGCCACCTGTTCGGCAATCCGATCGCGTTCCCGGTGCCCGACCTCGACCGCACCGACCACCTGGTGATCATCGGCGCCAACCCGCTGGTGTCCAACGGAAGTGTCACCACCGCAGCCGATTTCGGCGGCAAGCTCAAGGCGCTGCGCAAGCGGGGCGGAACGCTGACCGTCATCGACCCGGCGCGCACCCGCACCGCCGAACTCGCCGACCGCCACCTCGCGCCGCGCCCGGGCACCGACGCCGCACTGCTGATGGCCGTGGTGCACGTGCTGTTCGACGAGGAGCTGACGACCCCCGGGCCGGACGGTCTGGTCGCCGGCGTCGACGACGTCCGCGCGCTGGCCGCCGACTTCGCACCGGAGGTCGTCGCCGCGCACTGCGGCGTGGCCGCCGACGAGATCCGCGCGCTGGCCCGCGACATCGCCGCCGCACCGAGCGCCGCCGTGTACGGCCGCCTCGGCACCTCGACCGTCGAATTCGGCACCCTCGCCAGCTGGCTCGTCGACGTGATCAACATCCTCACCGGCAACCTCGACCGGCCCGGCGGGGCGATGTTCCCGCAGTCGCCGGTGTCCTCGGCGCCGCGGCCGCACCGGCCGGGCCGCGGCTTCCGCACCGGCCGCTGGCACAGCCGGGTGTCGGGGCATCCCGAGGCGCTGTCCGAGCTGCCCGCCACCGCGCTGGCCGAGGAGATCGAGACGCCGGGCGACGGCCAGGTGCGGGCGTTGATCACCGTGGCGGGCAACCCGGTGCTGTCCGCCCCTGACGGCGACCGGTTGAGCCGCGCCCTCGACGGCCTCGGCTTCATGATCTCGATCGACCCGTATCTCAACGAGACCACCCGGCACGCCGACGTCATCCTGCCGCCACCGCCGCCGTCGCGGACCGCCCACTTCGACGTCGCGCTGAACAACCTGGCGGTCCGCAACACCGCGCGGTACTCGCCGCCCGCGCTGCCCCTGCCCGACGGCAGGCCCGGCGAAGTCGAGATCGTGGCCCGGCTGGCGCTGATCCTCCACGGGATGGCGCCCGACGGCGACCCCGGACTCGTCGACGACCAGGTCATCGCGACCACGCTGGGCAGGGAGACCGCCGACCCCGACTCCCCGGTCGCGGGCCGTGACGCCGCCGAGCTGACCGCGATGCTGACAGCCGGCCCGGGTTACGAACGGCGCCTCGACATGATGTTGCGCCTCGGCCCCTACGGCGACGCGTTCGGCTCCCGGCCCGGCGGGCTGACCCTCGACACGCTCAAGGCGAACCCGCACGGCGTCGACCTCGGGCCGCTGCGGCCGCGACTGACCGAGGTGCTGCGCACCCCGTCGGGCAAGGTGGAACTCGCTCCCGAGCCGTTCGCCGCCGACGTCGGCCGGCTGCTGGACTCGCTGCAACGCCGCGACGCTCCGTTCGTCCTGATCGGCCGCAGGCACCTGCGCTCCAACAACAGCTGGATGCACAACCTGCCCGCGCTGGCCGGCGGCACCAACCGCTGCACGCTGCAGATCCACCCGGCCGACGCCGCCGAACTCGGGCTCACCGGCGCCGCGGTGATCAAAGGGCCCGGCGGCGAGGTGGAGGCGCCGGTCGAGATGTTCGACGGACTGCGCCGGGGTGTCGTGTCGCTACCGCACGGCTGGGGTCACGACGTGCTCGGCACCCGGCTGACCGTCGCCGCCGCGCGGCCGGGCGTCAACGTCAACCGGCTCAACGACGGTGCGCTGCTCGACCGGCTGTCGGGAACCGCGGTGCTCAACGGCATCCCGGTCGACATCAGCCCTGCCGGCTAGGACAGCTCCCACACCGCGGTCACCGTGAAGCCGACGGACTGCTGACCCGGCTCCAGCGGCACCGACTCCATGGCCGCCCGCGGCGCCTGCATCGGCACCGGCGGCGTCTCGCCGGCCAGCTCGGAGATCGAGATCACGTCGCCGAGGTCGAGTCCCGACAGGCCGGCGTACTGCTCGGCGCGGCTCTTGGCGTCCTCGAACGCCCGCGCCCGCGCGTCGCGAATGAGCTGCGAGTCGTCCTCGATCGAGTAGTTCACCGAGTTGATCCGCGCGGCGTCGCCGCCGGTGCTGACGATGAGCGCCAGCACCTGCGACGCCTTACCCAGGTCGCGGATCTTGACGTCGAGCGAGTTGCTGGCCCGGTAGCCGGCGATGGCGACGCTGTCCGGGCCGAACTGCGGCTGCAGGCTGACCTGCGTGGTGTTGATGTCCTTGCGCTCGATCCCGGCGTCGACCAAGGCGTTGATGACGGCCTGCTGCCGGTCGCTGGACTGGTTCATCGCGGCGGTGACGTCGGGCGCGATGAACTCCATGGAGACGTTGGCGGTCAACAGGTCCGGGGTGCCCTGCACCTGACCTTCGCCGACCACGGTGACCTGACGGGAGTCGGTGTTCGCCGGGGCGGCGGGGCCTGCCGTGGCGTCGCAGGCCGACAGCGCTCCGACGGTCAGCGCGGCGACGGCGAGGGTGGTCAGCAGGTTCTTCGCGCGGGCGGCGATCGGCATGCCTGGCACCCTACCGTCAGGGTGTCACGAGGATTTTGCAGTGCTGGTCGGGGTGCGCCAGGTCGTCGAACGCGGCGCCGACCGCGTCGAGTGGCACCTCGCCGGTGATCAGCGGGGCCACGTCGATGGCGCCTTCAGCGATGGCGCGCAGGGATTCCGCGAACTCGGCGGGCTCGTAGGCGAAGACGAACTGAATGGCGATCTCCTTGGCGGCGGCGAAGAACGGCAGCATGGTGTCGGGTTCCATGCACACTCCGGCGACCACCAGCCGGGTGCGCGCCGGCGCGCGGCGCAGCACGTCGTTGATGATGCCGGGTGCGCCGACGGCCTCGAACACCACCGTGGGGGCGACCGTGTCGAACGGCGACTCCTGTGCCGGGTCGACGGTCTCGTGGGCGCCGACGGTCGCCGCGAGTTCGCGGCGCTTCGCCGAGAAGTCCGACCCGACAATGTGTTCCACGCCGCGGTGGCGCAGGGCCGCGATGATCGCCACGCCGATCGGCCCGCACCCCAGCACCAGCGCGGTGTCACCCGGCGCGATCGCCGACCTGTTCACCGCGTGCAGGCCGACCGCCATCGGCTCGGTGAGTGCGGCATGCCGCGGGTCGAGCCCATTGGGCACCGGCAGCAGCAGCGGCGCCGAGAGCAGCATACGTTCGGCGTAGCCGCCGATCGTGTTGTTGGAGTAGATGATCGGCTCGACACCCGTACCGGACAGCAGCACCGGGATGGATGTGACCACGGTGCCAGGGGCGGGCGCGTCGGTGTCCGGACCGGCTTCGAGGACCTCGGCGCTGAACTCGTGGCCCATGTAGACGTCGGCGGCCAGATCCAGTGGCGCGCCGCCCAGTGGTGAGCCCTGCATCTGGGCGCCCAGCTCGAGCACGGTCGGGCCGTGCTGGGCGAAATGCAGGTCGGAGCCGCAGATCCCGCATGCCTTCACCGCGACGAGCACCTGCCCGGGCCCGGGCACCGGGTCGGCGACGCCGTCGCGCACCACCATGCGGCCGTCGCGCAGCACCGACGCCCGCATCAGCCCTTGGCCTGTTGCTCGTCGGTGTGCGCGGTGATGGCGTTCACGATCGCCTGGCCGGCGCTGCCGAGCAGTTGGTCGCGCATGCCCTTCGCCCACTCGTGCGACGCCTGCGGCGCGGTCAGCTGACCCTTGAAGTGCGGCATCACTTTCCGGGCGAACAACTCGTAGGAGTGGTACGTCGCCTCCGGGTCGGCCCAGTCGTGTCCCAGCAGCAGCAGCGTGCCGAAGCCGCCGGACTGCTCGAGCAGGCCGGTGATGTACTCGATCGCGTCGTCCGGGGTGCCGATGCAGCAGTTGCCTCCCGCGGCGTACTCGGCGACGAACTCCCGCGGCGTCTGTTGTTCACCCTCGACGGTGTTGGAGAGCGGGACGAAGCCCGCGGCGCCGAAGTAGTTCGCGAAGTCCTGCAGCCCGTAGGTGCAGTCCTCGATGGCCTGCTCGCGGGTGTCGGCGAGGTGGAAGATGCCCAGCACCCGCCAGCCCGACCGGTCGGGGGTGTCGCGGCCTGCCTTGGCCGCCTGCTCGGTGACCACCTGCCAGGTGTTCTCGAGCGCGGCGAAGCCGCCGGGCACCGACATCGACAGCGACAGCAGCGACGTGCCGTGCTGCCCGGCCAGCCGGGGCCCCGACGGCGAGACCATCGCCGCGGTGGAGATCTCGGGGTACGGCCAGGTGTAGGGCCGGATGTGCAACTGGGCGTCGCGCAGCGTGAACCAGTCGGTCTCGCGGGTGATGCGCTCGTCGGGTCCGGCGCGGAACAGAGCGAGGATCGCTTCGAGCGACTCCTGCATCATCCGGCGCTGGTCCACCGGGTCGATGCCCATCATGTAGGCGTCCGACGGCAGGGCGCCCGGCCCCGTGCCGAACACGACTCGGCCGCGGGTCATGTGGTCGAGCAGCACCCAGCGGTCGGCGACCATCAGCGGGTGGTGGTAGGGCAGCGACACCACGCCGGTGCCGAGCCTGATGTGTTTGGTGCGCTCGGCCGCCGCGGCGATGAACACCTCGGGGCAGGCGATCAGCTCGTAGCCGCCGGAGTGGTGCTCGCCGAACCACACCTCGTCGTAGCCGAGCCGGTCGAGCGCCACGGTGCGCTCGAGGTCGTATTCGAGGGCCACGGTGGGGGACTGGCCGACGGGGTGGAACGGCGTGATGAAGACGCCGAAGTTCAGGGGACGGTTCACGGCAGACCTCCGAGGAATTCGAGCAGGGCGGTGTTGACCTCGTCGGCGCGTTCCTGTTGCAGCCAGTGGCCTGCGCCGTCGAGCAGAATCTCGCGGTACGGGCCGGTGACCACGTCGCCGATGCGGTCGCGGGGGGTGAAGGACAGCACCGGATCGGCGGTGCCCGCGATGAACAGGGTCGGCACCCCGATCGTGGTCGCCGGGGTGTCCGCGGTGATCTCCCAGTTGCGGTCGAAGTTGCGGTACCAGTTCAGCCCGCCGGTGAAACCGGTGCGGGTGAACTCCGCGACGTAGTGCTCGACCTCCTCGGCGGTGATCCACGCCGGGATGCCGTCCGGCTCCGGGAGGCGGTCCAGGAATCCTCGCCGGTCCTGTGTCGCCATGTCGACCAGCGCGGTCCCCTCGGCGGGGTTGTTCAGCCCGCCCAGCATGCGCCGTATCGTCCGGCGCGGGTTCTCGTTCAACTCGGTGTCGGCGGGGCCGACGTCCTGGAAGTAGAGGATGTAGAAGAAGTTGTCGGCGAAGATCTTGCGCCAGATCTGGGTGGGCGGCCTCGACGAGCGCGGCACCGGCGGCGCGCTCATGGCCACCACTGCAAACACCCGGTCGGGGTGCAGCAGCGCGGTGTGGCTCACCACGGGAGAGCCCCAGTCGTGGCCGACGAACACCGCGGTGTCGGCGCCGACGTCGTCGAGCAGCCCGATCAGGTCGCCGCTGAGATGGACGATGTCGTAGTCCTGCACGTCCGCCGGCCGCGACGACCCGCCGTACCCCCGTTGATCGGGCGCCAATACGTGATAACCCGCGGCGGCCAGCACCGGGATCTGACGGCGCCAGGAGAAGGCCAGTTCGGGGAAGCCGTGCGCCAGCACCACCACCGGGGCGCCACGCTCACCGGCCTCCATCACCCGCAGCCGGACTCCGTTGGTGTCGACGAGACGTTCGGCCGGGGTGGTTGCGTCGGTGCCCACCGGCTCACCCAAGCACACGGGCGGCGGGCAGCGGAAGGCTTCTGGCGACGTGTGTAGCCAGAATCCTCGCGAAGTCACCCGTCGGCCGTCGGGAACTTCCGCACGTTGGTCTAGCGGTAGCCTGAAGTGATCCCAGCTGCGCGTATCGGAAGGACCTGGCCGACAGACTCATCGCTGGCCGAAAAATGATGAACCGGAAAAATGTGATCCGCACGCTGACCGTGATCGCGGTCGTGTTGCTGCTGGGCTGGTCGTTCTTCTACTTCAGCGACGACACCCGGGGCTACAAACCCGTCGACACCTCGGTGGCGATCGCCCAGATCAACGAAGGCAACGTCAACAGCGCCCAGATCGACGACCGCGAACAGCAGTTGCGACTCGACCTGAAGAGCGGCAAGGGCGAGACCGAGGACAGCGACAAGATCATCACCAAGTACCCCACCGGGTACGGGGTGACGGTCTTCGAGGCGCTGCAGGGCAAGAACGTCAAGATCAACACCGTCGTGAACCAGGGCAGCGTGCTCGGCTCGCTGCTCATCTACATGCTGCCGCTGCTGCTGCTCGTCGGTCTGTTCGTGATGTTCTCCCGCATGCAGAGCGGCGGGCGGATGGGCTTCGGGTTCGGCAAGTCGAAGGCCAAGCAACTCGGCAAGGACATGCCGACGACCACCTTCGCCGACGTCGCCGGTGTCGACGAGGCGGTCGAGGAGCTCTACGAGATCAAGGACTTCCTGCAGAACCCGAGCCGCTACCAGGCGCTGGGCGCGAAGATCCCCAAGGGCGTGCTGCTCTACGGCCCGCCGGGCACCGGCAAGACGCTGCTGGCCCGCGCCGTCGCAGGCGAGGCCGGCGTGCCGTTCTTCACCATCTCCGGTTCCGACTTCGTCGAGATGTTCGTCGGTGTCGGCGCCTCCCGGGTTCGCGACATGTTCGAGCAGGCCAAGCAGAACAGCCCGTGCATCATCTTCGTCGACGAGATCGACGCGGTCGGCCGCCAGCGCGGCGCAGGCATGGGTGGCGGGCACGATGAGCGCGAGCAGACGCTGAACCAGTTGCTCGTCGAGATGGACGGCTTCGGCGAACGCCAGGGCGTCATCCTGATCGCCGCCACCAACCGGCCCGACATCCTCGACCCGGCGCTGCTGCGTCCCGGCCGCTTCGACCGCCAGATCCCGGTGTCCAACCCCGACATCGCCGGCCGCCGCGCAGTGCTCAAGGTGCATTCGGCGGGAAAGCCGATCGCGCCCGACGCCGACCTGGACGGACTGGCCAAGCGGACCGTCGGCATGTCCGGCGCCGACCTGGCGAACGTCATCAACGAGGCCGCACTGCTCACCGCCCGCGAGAACGGCACCGTCATCTCCGGCGCCGCGCTCGAAGAAGCGGTCGACCGGGTGGTCGGCGGGCCGCGCCGCAAGGGTCGCATCATCAGCGAGCACGAGAAGAAGATCACCGCCTACCACGAAGGTGGGCACACGCTGGCGGCCTGGGCCATGCCCGACATCGAACCGATCTACAAGGTGACGATCCTGGCCCGCGGCCGCACGGGCGGCCACGCCATGTCGGTGCCCGAGGACGACAAGGGCCTGATGACGCGTTCGGAGATGATCGCGCGGCTCGTCTTCGCGATGGGTGGGCGCGCCGCCGAGGAACTCATCTTCCGCGAGCCCACCACCGGCGCCTCGTCGGACATCGACCAGGCCACCAAGATCGCCCGCGCGATGGTCACCGAGTACGGCATGAGCTCCAAGCTCGGCGCCGTCCGGTACGGCACCGAGCACGGCGATCCGTTCCTGGGCCGCACGATGGGCACGCAGGCGGATTACAGCCACGAGGTCGCCCAGATCATCGACGACGAGGTGCGCAAGCTCATCGAGGCCGCCCACACCGAGGCGTGGGAGATCCTCACGGAGTACCGCGACGTGCTGGACGTCCTGGCCGGAGAACTGCTGGAGAAGGAGACGCTGCACCGCGTCGAGCTCGCCGAGATCTTCGGTGACGTGAAGAAGCGTCCGCGCCTGACAATGTTCGACGACTTCGGCGGGCGCGTTCCCTCCGACAAGCCGCCGATCAAGACGCCGGGCGAGCTCGCGATCGAGCGCGGCGAGCCGTGGCCGCCCCCCGTCAAGGAGCCTGCTTTCAAGCTCGCGATCGCGGAGGCGTCCAAGGCCGCCGAGGAGGCGGCCGCCAAGAACGGCGGAAGCGCGCCGGGCACCAACGGCGCCGGTGGCAACGGCGTACCGGCGAACGGCGCTGCGACGCAACCGGATTACGGCGCGCCCGCCGGCTGGCACGCACCGGGTTGGCCGCCGGGCGGTCCGCCGGGGAGCCAGCAGCAGGGCCACTGGTATCCGCCGCCGCCCCATCCGTCGGGCTGGCCGGAGGGCTATCCGCCTGCGTACCCCCCGCCGTACCCGAACTACCCGCCGCCCGGGCAGGCCGGTCCACAGGCGAGCGGCCCCGATGACCAGCAGGCGCGCGACGCCGGCCGGCCCAATCCACCGACCCAGAACTGACAACTTCACAACGGGAGGCCCCGATGACGCGGTCGCACAACTCGACGGCCACCGGCGTCGAATTCGATGAGGAGCGCGCCGTAGCGGCGGTCCGGGAACTGCTGATCGCGATCGGGGAGGATCCCGACCGCCACGGCCTGGCCGACACGCCCGCGCGGGTGGCGCGCGCGTACCGGGAGATGTTCGCCGGATTGCACACCAATCCCGACGACGTGCTGAACACCACGTTCGACGAGCAGCACGACGAGATGGTGCTGGTCAAGGACATCCCCATGTACTCGACGTGCGAGCACCACCTGGTGGCCTTCCACGGGGTGGCTCACGTGGGCTACATCCCGGGCGAGGACGGCCGGGTGACCGGGCTGTCGAAGCTGGCCCGCGTCGTCGACCTGTACGCCAAGCGGCCGCAGGTACAGGAACGGCTGACCACCCAGATCGCCGACGCCCTGATGCGCAAGCTGGACCCGCGCGGCGCGATCGTGGTGATCGAGGCCGAGCACCTCTGCATGGCGATGCGCGGTATCCGCAAGCCCGGCGCCGTCACCACCACTTCGGCGGTGCGCGGACAGTTCAAGACCGACAAGGCATCTCGCGCCGAGGCGCTGGATCTCATCCTGCGCAGGTGAGTTCACCCGGCTTTCCGGTCCCGGCGCCCGGCGGGACGCGCGTGCAGGTGATGGGGGTCGTCAACGTCACCGACGACTCCTTCTCCGACGGAGGCCTGTTCCTCGACCGTGACCGGGCCGTCGAACACGGCGTGGCGCTGGCCGCCGACGGCGCCGCGATCGTCGACGTCGGGGGCGAGTCGACCCGGCCGGGCGCCAGTCGCGTCGACCCGCAGGTCGAAGCACGCCGCGTACTGCCGGTGATCGACGGTTTGGTGGCCGAGGGCATCACGGTCAGCATCGACACCATGCACGCGAAGGTGGCCGAGGTCGCCCTCGAACACGGCGCGCGGATCGTCAACGACGTCTCCGGCGGCCGGGCCGACCCGGACATGGCGCCGCTGATCGCCGACGCCGGGGTGCCGTGGGTGTTGATGCACTGGCGCTCGGTGCACGCGCAGCGGCCACACGAGGTGCCGCAGTACGGCGACGTGGTCGCCGCGGTCCGCACCGAACTGCTGTCCGCCGTGGACGCCGCGGTCGCCGCCGGTGTGGACCCCGCCAGGCTGGTCATCGACCCCGGGCTGGGCTTCGCCAAGACGGCACAACACAATTGGGCGCTGTTGCGCGCCCTGCCCGAATTCGTCGCGACCGGGATCCCGGTGCTCGTCGGCGCGTCGCGCAAGCGCTTCCTCGGCACTCTGCTGGCCGGCGCCGACGGGGAACCGCGACGGCCCGACGGGCGGGAAACCGCCACCGCCGTGGTGTCCGCACTGGCCGGGCTGCACGGCGCGTGGGGGGTCCGGGTGCACGACGTGCGTGCCTCGGTCGACGCATTGAAGGTGCTGCAGGCCTGGACGGAGCGGGATGACTGATCGAATCGAGTTGCGCGGGTTGACCGTTCGTGGACACCACGGTGTGTACGACCACGAACGGCGGGACGGCCAGGACTTCGTCGTCGACGTCACCGTCTGGATCGACCTGGCGGTCGCCGCGGCGAGCGACGACCTCGCCGACACCCTGGACTACGGCGGCCTCGCGCAGCGCGCCGCCGACATCGTGTCCGGACCACCCCGCAACCTGATCGAGACGGTGGCCGCCGAGATCGCCGACGACGCGATGGCCGACGAGCGCATCCACGCCGTCGAGGTCGTGGTGCACAAGCCGTCGGCGCCGATCCCGCTGACGTTCGGCGACGTGGCGGTGGTGGCGCGGCGGTCGCGTCGGGCGGGACGGGTCACGCCGTGACTCGTGTCGTGTTGTCGATCGGGTCGAATCTCGGCGATCGGCTCGGGCGGCTGCAGTCGGTGGTCGACGGTCTCGGCGGCGCCGTCCGCGCGGTGTCACCGGTGTACGAGACCGAAGCCTGGGGCGGCGTCGAGCAGGGGCCGTTCCTCAACGCGGTGCTGGTCGCCGACGACCCCGCCCTGGACGGCCACGGGTGGCTGCGCCGCGGCCAGCGACTCGAAGAAGCGGCGGGCCGCGTGCGCGGTCAGCGCTGGGGCCCCCGCACCCTCGACGTCGACCTCGTCACCTGCCACGACGGTGACACCGAGGTGACGTCGCGCGACGACGGCCTGACGCTGCCGCACCCGCTGGCGCACCTGCGGGCGTTCGTGCTCATCCCCTGGCTGGCGGTCGACCCGGAGGCGACGCTGACGGTGTCGGGCCAGGAGCGGCCGGTGGCGTGGCTGCTCGCCGACATCGACCCGGCCGAGCGCGACGGGGTGGTGCTGACGCCGTTCGTGCTCGAGACCGGTACCGCCTGATGGGGCCGACCAGGCTGCGGGATCTGGGGCTCGCCGCGGTGGCCGCAGCCGTGGCCGGTTACCTCGCCGCCGCGTTCGGTTATCCACGATCCTTCCCGCCGGTCACCGTCTGGAGCGGGCTGTCGTTGCTCGCTGTGGCGATCGCCGTCGGGGGGTGGGCCTTCTATGTGCGGACCAGGATCAGGGAGAACGAGATCGGCGACGGTGCCGGACGGCTGCACCCGCTGGCCGTCGCCCGCTCGGTGACCATCGCCAAGGCGTCGGCCTGGGTGGGAGCGCTGGTCACGGGCTGGTGGCTCGGCGTGCTGGTGCACGTGATCCCGCAGCGCGGGGTGCTGCAGGCGGCGAACGACGACACGGCAGGAATCGTGGTCGCGGCGGTGAGCGCGCTGGCACTCGCCGTCGCCGGATTGTGGTTGCAGCATTGCTGCAGGTCTCCGCTGGAGCCACCGGACAACGGCGACAACGCCTCCGGCTGACATCACGCCCGCGACGACGCGCCGAATCGCCGGATGGTCGACACGCTGAATGACCTGTGACGGGTACAGTCGCCCCATGACCGTTCTGTCCCGCGGCGCGCGCACCCGGCGCGGCGGACGCAGGCCGGGTTGGGTGCTGTTGACGGTGTTGCTGGTGCTCGCCATATTGGCGAGTTCGGCTCTGGTTTTCACCAACCGGGTGGAGCTGCTGAAGCTCGCGGTGATCCTCGCGCTCTGGGCGGCCGTGGCGGCGGCATTCGTCTCGGTGATCTACCGCAGGCAGAGCGACGCCGACCAGGCGAAGGCGCGTGATCTGAAACTCGTCTACGACCTGCAGCTCGATCGCGAGATCTCGGCGCGCCGCGAGTACGAGCTGACGGTCGAGACGCAGCTTCGCCGCGAGCTCGCGTCGGAGTTGCGGGCACAGTCCGCCGACGAGGTCGCCGCGCTGCGCGCCGAACTGGCGGCGCTGCGGACCAACCTGGAGATCCTGTTCGACACCGACCTCAACCAACGGCCGGCGATCGAAGGCGAGCGCACCACCGTGCGCGCCTTCGCCGACTGGGCCCGCGACGCGGAGACCACCGGGCGGGTCTCCGACTTCCCGCTCTCCTTCGACGGCGACGCAGACGATCCGGATCCGCGCACCGAGGAGAGCCCGATCATCGACGTGCCCGCCGAGCCGCAGCCGGCCGAGGCGGACTGGCCGCCGCCACCGCACGGAGGTGCGCACCGCAGGCCCTCGGAGACCGAGTCCGCGGTCAACGGCCGCCGTCACCGGCCCGAAGAGGCCCGTGGGCAGCGGCGACGCGACGGGACGCCACCACCGCCGCCACCGCAGACACCTCGCGAGGCCGCGCAGCGGTGGGCGGCACCGACACCGCAGGCCCCGCCGCCACCGCCACCCGAACCCCCGCCCGTCGTCGAGCCCGCGCCCGTCGCGCAGGCGGCGCCCGAGGCGGAGCCGGTGTCCCAGCCCGAAGCCGTGCCCGTGTCCCAGCCCGAGGCCGAGCCGCTGATGCCGTGGCTGCCGCCACAGGAACCGCCCCAACCGCCCCGCCAGCCCGTGCAGCAGGCGGAGCCGCCTCGGCCCACCGAGCCCCCGCAGCCACACCGCTTCACCGCGCCGGAGGCACCGCCGCTCCGCGAGCCGGGCGATCCGCAGTGGCAGCCCGCGCCGGCCGAGGGGCAGTGGATCCCGGCGGGCGTTCCGGGCAGCAACTGGGCCGCTCCGGTGCCCGAGAGCAGCACCGAGTCGTCGGAGTACGTCGGGCGCCGCCGCGCGCCTGAGCCGACGATGTCCGCGCCTGCGCCGGAGCCGCGGCGGGGCAAGCACTCGGCCGCGGCGGAGGAACAGGATGCCGCCCGTCCCGAGCCGGCGCTGGCCGCCGAACCCGCCGGTCCACCACCACCGCCTGAGCCCGTGACCGAGCCGGAGCCGGAGACGGCCGAGGAGTCCGCCGCCCGCCGGCACCGCAGCATCGAGGACACCGGCGGACAGTCGGTCGCCGACCTGCTCGCCCGGATGGGCACCGCCCCGTCCGGAGGCGGCAGGCGCAGGCGCCGCGAAGAGTGAGCTAGTCTGCTACAGACCGTCCGGTACCCGCAGAGCGGGACCGGAACGTAGAAATCAACGACAAGTTGCGAGGTCGTCTGCGATGGAGCAGCCCCCTGCGCGTGCGTCGGACGTCCCCGACGGGCTGCGTCCTGCCCGGCTGACGGTCGGCCTGATCTCGGCCGGCCGGGTCGGCACCGCGCTCGGCGTGGCGCTGGAGCGCGCCGAACACGTCGTCGTCGCCTGCAGCGCGATCTCGCAGGCGTCCCGCGGGCGCGCCGAGCGCCGACTCCCCGACACCGCGGTGCTGCCCGTCCAGGACGTGGCAGCCCGTGCGGAGCTGCTGCTGCTCGCGGTGCCCGACGCCGAACTCGCCGGGCTGGTGGCGGGCCTGGCGGCCACCGGCGCGGTGCGCGCGGGCACGATCGTCGCGCACACCTCGGGAGCCAACGGGGTGGCGATCCTGTCGCCGCTGACCGACCAGGGCTGCATACCGCTGGCCATCCACCCGGCGATGACGTTCACCGGGGCCGACGAGGACATCGCCCGGCTGTCGGAATCGTGCTTCGGGGTGACCGCCGCCGACGAGGTCGGCTACGCCATCGCGCAGTCGCTGGTGCTCGAGATCGGCGGCGAGCCGTTCCGGGTCCGCGAGGACGCCCGCACGCTGTACCACGCCGCCCTGGCGCACGGCAGCAACCACCTGGTCACCGTGCTGCTCGACGCTGTTGAGGCGCTGCGTTCGGCGCTGTGGGGGCAGGAGTTGCTCGGGCAGGAACTGGTCGGTGGGGCGCCGGGCGGCATCGCCGAACGCGTCGTCGGTCCGCTCGCGCGGGCGGCGCTGGAGAACGCGCTGCAACGCGGCCAGTCGGCGCTGACGGGTCCGGTGGCCCGCGGCGACGCCGCCGCCGTGGCCGGCCATCTGCGCGCGCTCGGCGAGGTCGACCCCGCATTGGCCGCGGCCTACCGGGCCGACTCGCTGCGCACCGCGCAGCGCGCACACGCTCCCGAGGAGGTCTTCGCGGTGCTGGCCGAGGTGAACAGATCGTGATCGTGCGCAAGCCGCCGAAATTCGCGGCCAATCAGCTCAACGTCTACGCCCGCCCGGCCGACGTCGCCGACGTCAGCCGCGCGCTGCGCACCACCGGCAGGCGGGTGATGCTGGTGCCGACGATGGGCGCCCTGCACGAGGGCCATCTGACGTTGATCCGGCACGCGAAGCGGGTGCAGGGCGCCGTCGTGGTGGTCTCGATCTTCGTCAACCCGCTGCAGTTCGGCGCGGGCGAGGATCTCGACGCCTATCCGCGCACCCTGGACGACGACCTGGAGGCGCTGCGCGCCGAAGGGGTCGAGGTGGCGTTCACCCCGACCGCCGCCGACATGTACCCCGCCGGGCCGCGCACCTCCGTGCACCCCGGGCCGCTCGGCGCCGAGCTCGAAGGTGCTTCGCGCCCTGGCCATTTCGCCGGTGTGCTGACCGTGGTGCTCAAGCTGCTGCAGATCGTGCGGCCGGACCGGGCGTTCTTCGGTGAGAAGGACTACCAGCAGCTGGTGCTGATCCGTCAGATGGCCGACGACCTCGACGTCGACACCCGGATCGTCGGCGTGCCGATCGTGCGCGAAGGCGACGGCCTTGCGCTGTCCTCACGCAACCGCTACCTCGACGACGTCGAGCGCGAGCAGTCCCTGGCGCTGTCGGCGGCGCTGCTCGCGGGCATGTACGCGGCGTCCGGCGGTGCGGCCGCCGTGCTCGACGCCGCCAGGGCGGTGCTCGACGAGGTGCCGGCCATCGACGTCGACTACCTCGAGCTGCGCGACACCTGGCTGGGTCCCGCGCCCGCCCACGGGCCGGCCCGACTGCTGGTGGCCGCCCGGCTGGGCCGCACCAGGCTGCTGGACAACATCGCCGTCGACATCGGCGCGAGTGCAGGCATCAACGGCCATCCCGGGATGGCGGGGCCGGACGACAATCACGAATTGCCATGGAGGAACTGATGTTACGTACGATGCTGAAGTCGAAGATCCACCGCGCCACCGTCACGCAGGCCGATCTGCACTACGTCGGCTCGGTCACCATCGACGCCGACCTGATGGACGCCGCCGACCTGCTCGAGGGCGAGCAGGTCACCATCGTCGACATCGACAACGGCAACCGGCTGGTCACCTACGCGATCACCGGTGAGCGTGGCAGCGGGATCATCGGGATCAACGGCGCCGCAGCGCATCTCGTTCATCCCGGCGACCTGGTGATTTTGATCGCCTACGGCACGATGGAGGACGCCGAGGCCCGCCGGTACCGCCCTCGGGTGGTGTTCGTCGACGCCGACAACAGGCAGGTCGACCTGTCGGACGACCCCGCATTCGTGCCGGACACGGCGGCCGACCTGATGTCGCCACGGTAATCACGGTGCTCCTGGCGATCGACGTCCGCAACACCCACACCATCGTCGGCCTGGTCTCCGGCGCGGGTGAGCACGCGAAGGTGGCGCAGCACTGGCGGATCCGCACCGAGTCGGAGATCACCGCCGACGAGCTGGCGCTGACCATCGACGGGCTCATCGGTGACGACTCCGAACGCCTGACCGGGGCGGCAGGCCTGTCGACCGTGCCGTCGGTGCTGCACGAGGTGCGGGTGATGCTCGAGCAGTACTGGCCGTCGGTGCCGCACGTGCTGATCGAGCCAGGCGTGCGCACCGGGATACCGCTGCTGGTGGACAACCCGAAAGAGGTCGGCGCCGACCGGATCGTCAATTGCCTTGCGGCCTACCACAAGTACGGCGGCGCGGCGATCGTCGTCGACTTCGGCTCGTCGATCTGCGTCGACGTGGTCTCGGCCAAGGGCGAGTTCCTCGGCGGTGCGATCGCGCCCGGCGTTCAGGTGTCCTCGGACGCCGCGGCGGCCCGGTCGGCAGCGCTGCGCCGGGTCGAGCTGACCCGGCCCCGGTCGGTGGTCGGCAAGAACACCGTGGAGTGCATGCAGTCCGGCGCGGTGTTCGGCTTCGCCGGCCTGGTGGACGGGCTGGTCAGTCGCATCCGCGCCGACGTCGACGGCTTCGCGGGCAACGACGTCACGGTGGTCGCCACCGGTCACACCGCCCCGCTGGTGCTGCCCGACGTGCAGACCGTCGGCACCTATGACCGGCACCTCACGCTCGACGGCCTGCGGCTGGTGTTCGAGCGCAACCGCGACAACCACCGCGGCCGCCGCTAGGCCGGTCCGTCGCTCAGAAGAAGGTGCGGATCAGGTCGACCACCCGGTTCTGCTCGTCGACCACCGGGATCACCGGCCACTTGTCGAACACCGTGCACGGGTGGGAGATGCCGAACCGCACCCAGTCCCCGACGTCGGCGCGGTCGGCGGCATCGAGCCGCAGGTAGGCGTGCTGGTCGTTGAGCTTGGTGACAGTCCCGGTCATGCCGTAGGGCACCGGCAGATCCTGGTCGAACGACACGTCGCGGCGGCCCATCGTCAGCAGTGCCAGGCCCGGCTCGGGCCGCGACACCACCTGCGCCCACACGCTCAGCGCGGCCGCCAGTTCGCCGTCGCTGGTCCGGCCCAGCGGTGACGTCCGGCGGTACAACCCGTCGTCGTGGGTGAGATAACACCCGCTGCGGATGACGGTCCGCACGGTCAGCCCGCCGGGCCAGTCGCCGGTGAGCACATCGGCGACGAGGTCGAAGTACGTGCTGCCGCCCGCGGTGACCACCACCTCGCCGGATTCGAACAGGCCCGCCAGCCGCACCACAGCGGCCCGCAGATCGCTCAGGTAACCGGTGACCACGGCCAGCGCGTCGGCGGTGACGGCGTGGCCGACGGCCGCCTCGTAACCGGCCACCCCGACCAGCCGCAGCCGCGGCGCCGCGACGGCCGCACGGGCGACCGCGTCGACGGTCTCCGCGTCGCGGCAGCCCGTCCGCCCGCCGGCCATGCCCAGCTCCACGCACACGTCGACCGGCCGGCCCTCGGATCCGAGTGCCGCGGACATCAACTCGACGCCGCGCACCGAGTCCACCCAGCAGACCACGCCGAAGTCCGGGTCGGCGTCCAGCTCGGCGGCCAGCCACGCCAATCCGGCCGGGTCGACCAGCTCGTTGGCCAGCACCACCCGCCGCACCCCGAACGCCCGGAAGACCCGGACCTGGCTGATGGTGGCGACGGTGACCGCCACCGCCCCCGCGTCGAACTGGCGGGCCAGCAGTTGCGGAGCCATGTGCGTCTTGCCGTGGGGGGCCAGCTCGACACCCCGGCGTCGGCACCACCGCGCCATCGTGACCAGGTTGTGGGTGAGCGCCGACGACAGCAGCACGCACACCGGTCCGACGGCCCCGGCGCCGAACAGATCAGGGGTGCGCCGACAGATCTCGGCCGGGCGCAGACCCCACCACTGCGCGGGGATGCCCTTGAACCGCCAGTCCAGCGGTTCGTCGGACAGGGCGGCCACCCGCTGCGCGTCGATTTCACCCGGCATTCGTTCATTTAAGCTGGCACCTCGTGATGGCAGCCGATGACCGCGCCGACGCGGCGCACGACGGACCCGACCTCCCCGAGCAGTTCCGGATCCGGCAGGCGAAGCGGGAGCGGCTGCTCGACGAGGGCCGCGATCCCTACCCGGTCGTGGTGGCCCGCACCCACACCCTTGCCGAGGTCCGGGCCGCGCACCCCGACCTCGCCGCGGACTCCGCGACCGGTGAGATGGTCGGCGTCACCGGCCGGGTGGTGTTCGCACGCAACTCCGGGAAGCTCTGCTTCGCGACGCTGCAGGAAGGTGACGGCACCCAGCTGCAGGCGATGATCAGCCTGGCGCAGGTGGGGCAGGGGTCCCTGGATGCGTGGAAGGCCGACGTCGACCTCGGTGACATCGTCTTCGTGCACGGCGAGGTGATCAGTTCGCGCCGCGGGGAACTTTCTGTGCTCGCCGACAGCTGGCAAATGGCGTCCAAGGCGCTGCGCCCGCTGCCCGTCGCCCACCGCGAGATGAGCGAAGAGGCCCGGGTGCGGCAGCGGTACGTCGACCTGATCGTCCGCCCCGAGGCGCGCACCATCGCTCGGCAGCGCATCGCCGTGGTGCGGGCGGTGCGCTCGGCGCTGGAACGTCGCGGCTTCCTCGAAGTCGAGACGCCGATGCTGCAGACCCTGGCGGGCGGCGCCGCGGCGCGCCCGTTCGTCACGCACTCCAACGCGCTCGACGCCGATCTGTACCTCCGTATCGCGCCGGAACTCTTCCTCAAGCGCTGCCTGGTCGGTGGATTCGAGCGGGTCTTCGAACTCAATCGAAATTTCCGGAACGAAGGCATTGATTCCACGCATTCACCGGAATTCGCGATGCTCGAGACTTATCAGGCCTACGGTGACTACAACGATTCGGCCGTCGTGACGCGTGAGCTAATTCAGGAGGTGGCCGACGAGGCGATCGGCACCCGGCAGGTCCCATTGCCCGATGGCGACGTCTACGACCTCGACGGCCAATGGGACACGCTGGAAATGTACCCGTCGCTGTCCGGGGCTCTCGGTGAGGAGATCACCCCGCAGACATCGGCCGAGACGTTGTGGTCGACGGCCGACCGGTTGGGCCTGGAGATTCCCCGGGATCGCGGCTACGGCCACGGGAAATTGGTCGAAGAACTGTGGGAACACACCGTCGGCGAGACGCTGTGGGCGCCGACCTTCGTGCGCGACTTCCCCGTGGAGACAACCCCACTGACCCGGCCGCACCGCAGTCAGGACGGCGTTACCGAGAAATGGGATCTCTACGTCCGGCGCTTCGAACTGGCGACGGGATACTCCGAACTCGTCGACCCGATAATCCAGCGGGAAAGGTTCCAGGCCCAGGCCGCCGCGGCCGCCGCCGGTGACGACGAGGCAATGGCGCTCGACGAGGATTTCCTCGCCGCTCTGGAGTACGGCATGCCTCCGACGACCGGCACCGGAATGGGCATCGACCGGTTGTTGATGGCATTGACGGGCCTGTCGATTAGGGAGACGGTTCTTTTTCCCATAGTTCGTCGGCACGGTGGTTGAGCGACCGGGTCTTGCACTTCGTTTAATGACGTACACTGCGAGCACATAACTGTTGTGGTCGAGAGACGAACAACTCGTCAATGCGCAGGCAGAAGGGTCAGTGTGAGCTGATGGCTAAGAAGGTCACCGTCACTTTGGTGGATGATTTCGACGGGTCGGGTAACGCCGACGAAACGGTCGAATTCGGGCTCGACGGAGTCAGCTATGAGATCGACCTTTCTGCGAAGAATGCGAAGAAGTTGCGCGAAGACCTGAAGCAGTGGGTCGAGGCCGGCCGTCGCGTCGGCGGCCGCCGCCGGGGCCGGTCCGCCGGTACGAGCCGCGGCCGCGGCGCGATCGACCGCGAGCAGAGCGCGGCCATCCGGGACTGGGCGCGCCGCAACGGTCACAACGTGTCGACGCGCGGCCGGATCCCCGCCGACGTCATCGACGCGTTCCACGCGGCAACCTGATTCGGCGTTGCCAGAACCGCTGATCCTGGAAATTTCGGGCCTGGCCGCGGCGTCACGCTGACGTTTCGCTGACGGCGAAGCGCTCCGGCCGCCCCGGCGGAAACGAATGCGCTGACCGCGGCGTTGATGCAGGCAAGCACCGGGAACAGGGCAGACGCGGCGGGCGGAGACACTCGCGACGGCTGCGGGCCGGATGGGGAAGGGACCGCCAACCACGGCACCCGGGGCAGCCGCCCGATACAGTGGACGGCAGGTGCGATGCGGCTCGGAGCACGCCTTCGGGACGCGGGGCGCCACTTATGCGATGGAGAGCAGGTAACCACCGATGTTCGAGAGATTCACCGACCGTGCCCGCAGGGTCGTCGTCCTGGCTCAAGAAGAAGCCCGGATGCTCAACCACAACTACATCGGCACCGAGCACATCCTCCTTGGACTCATCCACGAGGGCGAGGGCGTAGCGGCCAAGTCATTGGAGTCGCTGGGCATCTCGCTCGAAGGCGTGCGCAGCCAGGTCGAGGAGATCATCGGCCAGGGCCAGCAGGCGCCCTCTGGCCACATTCCGTTCACGCCGCGCGCCAAGAAGGTGCTCGAGCTGTCGCTGCGCGAGGCGCTGCAGCTCGGCCACAACTACATCGGCACCGAGCACATCCTGCTCGGCCTGATCCGCGAGGGCGAGGGTGTCGCCGCGCAGGTGCTGGTCAAGCTCGGCGCCGAACTGACGCGCGTCCGCCAGCAGGTCATCCAGCTGCTGTCGGGCTACCAGGGCAAGGAGGCCGCCGAGGCGGGCACCGGAGGCCGTGGTGGCGAGTCGGGCAACCCGTCCACCTCGCTGGTCCTCGACCAGTTCGGCCGCAACCTGACCGCGGCCGCGATGGAGGGCAAGCTCGACCCGGTGATCGGCCGCGAGAAGGAAATCGAGCGGGTCATGCAGGTGCTGAGCCGCCGCACCAAGAACAACCCGGTGCTGATCGGCGAGCCCGGCGTCGGCAAGACCGCCGTGGTCGAGGGCCTCGCTCAGGCCATCGTGCACGGCGACGTGCCGGAGACGCTGAAGGACAAGCAGCTCTACACCCTCGACCTGGGGTCGCTGGTGGCGGGCAGCCGGTACCGCGGCGACTTCGAGGAGCGCCTGAAGAAGGTGCTCAAGGAGATCAACACCCGCGGCGACATCATCCTGTTCATCGACGAGCTCCACACGCTCGTGGGTGCGGGTGCCGCCGAGGGCGCGATCGACGCGGCATCGATCCTGAAGCCGAAGCTGGCCCGGGGTGAGCTGCAGACCATCGGCGCCACCACTCTCGACGAGTACCGCAAGTACATCGAGAAGGACGCCGCCCTGGAGCGACGCTTCCAGCCGGTGCAGGTCGGCGAGCCCACAGTCGAGCACACGGTGCTGATCCTCAAGGGGCTGCGCGACCGCTACGAGGCCCACCACCGGGTCTCCATCACCGACGGCGCGATCGTGGCCGCGGCGACGCTCGCCGACCGCTACATCAACGACCGCTTCCTGCCGGACAAGGCGATCGACCTGATCGACGAGGCCGGCGCCCGGATGCGCATCCGCCGGATGACCGCTCCGCCGGACCTGCGCGAGTTCGACGAGAAGATCGCCGACGCGCGCCGGGAGAAGGAGTCCGCGATCGACGCGCAGGACTTCGAGAAGGCGGCGAGCCTGCGTGACCGGGAGAAGACCCTGGTCGCTCAGCGTGCCGAGCGGGAGAAGCAGTGGCGGTCCGGTGATCTCGACGTGGTCGCCGAGGTCGACGACGAGCAGATCGCCGAGGTGCTCGGCAACTGGACCGGCATCCCGGTGTTCAAGCTCACCGAGGAGGAGACCACCCGTCTGCTCCGCATGGAGGACGAGCTGCACAAGCGGATCATCGGCCAGGAGGATGCCGTCAGGGCCGTCTCCAAGGCGATCCGCCGCACCCGTGCCGGGCTGAAGGATCCGAAGCGCCCGTCGGGCTCGTTCATCTTCGCCGGCCCGTCCGGTGTCGGTAAGACCGAGCTGTCCAAGGCGCTGGCCAACTTCCTGTTCGGCGACGACGACGCGCTCATACAGATCGACATGGGCGAGTTCCACGACCGCTTCACCGCCTCGCGGCTGTTCGGTGCCCCTCCGGGGTACGTCGGCTACGAGGAGGGCGGCCAGCTCACCGAGAAGGTGCGTCGCAAGCCGTTCAGCGTGGTGCTGTTCGACGAGATCGAGAAGGCCCACCAGGAGATCTACAACAGCCTCCTGCAGGTCCTCGAGGACGGCCGTCTCACCGACGGTCAGGGTCGCACGGTCGACTTCAAGAACACCGTGCTGATCTTCACCTCGAACCTCGGTACGTCCGACATCAGCAAGGCGGTCGGCCTCGGCTTCACCCAGGGTGGTGGCGAGAACAACTACGAGCGGATGAAGCAGAAGGTCAACGACGAGCTGAAGAAGCACTTCCGCCCGGAGTTCCTCAACCGCATCGACGACATCATCGTGTTCCACCAGCTCACGACCGATCAGATCGTGATGATGGTCGACCTGATGATCGGCCGGGTCTCCAAGCAGTTGAAGGCCAAGGACATGACGATGGAGCTGACCGACAAGGCCAAGTCGCTGCTCGCCAAGCGCGGGTTCGACCCGGTGCTCGGGGCGCGGCCGCTGCGCCGGACCATCCAGCGCGAGATCGAGGACCAGCTCTCCGAGAAGATCCTGTTCGAGGAGATCGGCCCGGGGCAGCTCGTCACCGTCGACGTCGAGAACTGGGACGGCGAGGGTGCCGGCGAGGACGCGAAGTTCACCTTCAGCGGTGGGCCGAAGCGGCCGGAAGCCGTCGAGCCGGACCTGGCGAGCGCCGGTGCGGCAGGCGCCCCCAGCGTCGTCACCGAGTAGCAGCGCACGACCTGCACGACGAAGCGGGCGGCTTTCCCTCACGGGAATGCCGCCCGTTTTGCGTCACGCGTCGCCAAGGAGCGCGCCGAGTGCTTACGATGCTCAGGTAATCGGCGGGCGAAGGAATCTGGTGAGAGTCCAGAACGGTCGCGCCACTGTGACAGTCAGACCCGACGTCCGCCATCTGCTAACGGGACGCGACATCCCGAAAGGACTGGTCAATGACATCTCCTGACGCTCGCCGGAGCGCAGCACCCGCACTCGACCTCTCGGCCACCCGGGCCGCCGTGTGGCTTTCGGCCACCGCATTCCTCGCCCTGCTGGTGCTGTACTTCATCGGCCTGGACCAGGGCGCGACGTCGGTGTTCGGCAACAACACCGCGATCCACGAGTTCGTCCACGACGCACGCCATCTCCTCGGGTTCCCCTGCCACTGACCTGCCGTAGGGAGAACAAGTAAACATGGAGAAGCAGATCATCGGTCGCGGCCTGTTGGCCGGGGCCGCTGCGGGTGTGCTCGCCTTCGTCTTCGCCCGTATCTTCGTAGAACCCGTCATCCAACGGGCCATTGGCTATGAGGAGGGTGTCGGCGCCGCACGCGAGGCACTCGAGTCCGCTGCGCACGCGGGCGGCCACACTCACGAAGCGGACGGCGGCGGGTTCAGCCGCGCCGTGCAGATGAACATCGGCATGGGACTGGGCGTGCTGCTGTTCAGCCTGGCAATCGGCGCCATCTTCGCGGTGGTGTTCGCCGTGGCCTATTCGCGCGTGGGCGCGAAGGGCATGGTCTCCGCCCGGCTGCTGTCGGTGTACGTCGCCGGCGGCATGCTGTTGAGCCTCTACGTCGTGCCGTTCCTGAAGTACCCGGCAAACCCGCCCGCGCTCAGCCTCGACGGGACGCTGCGGCAGCGCACGCTGCTGTACCTGCTGATGGTGGTGCTGTCGGCGGCGCTGCTGGTCGGCGCGGTCTACCTGGGCAGGAGGCTCACCGACCGGCTGGGCACCTGGAACGCCACCCTGGCGGCCGCGGGCACCTACCTGGTGGCGGTCACGGTGTTGATGCTGGCGCTGCCTGCCATCCACGAGACGCCGGGCCCGCTGACCGACGACGCGGGCACCATCGTCTACGAGGGCTTCCCGGCCGACGACTTGTACGAGTTCCGGCTGTTCTCGCTGGGCACTCAGGTGGTCATGTACGTGACTCTCGCGCTGGTGTTCGCTGCTCTGGTGTCGCGGCTGCTCGATGGCAAGGGTCATGAGGCGCTGAGCCGACAGTGAGTGAGGTCGTCCGGCTGACCTTCGTCTCGCACGCGATGACCGATGCGATGGCAGCCGGACGATTCCCCACCGACGAACCGCTGAACTCGACGGGTCACCGGCAGGTCGACGCGTGTGTCGAGCTGGGCCGCACCGACGCGGCCTACTGCGGGCCGGAGAAGCGCGCCCGGCAGACCGCCGAGCTGCTCGGCCTGCCCGCCCTCATCGAACCGCAGCTGGCCGACCTGGACTGCGGCCGGTGGCGCGGTGACGTGTTGGGCGGGGTGCGGCCGGCCGAGCTGGCGATCTGGCTGACCGATCCGGCGCGGGCGCCGCACGGTGGCGAGTCGGTGGTCGACCTGATCGCCCGGGTGGGCACCTGGATGGAGTCATTGACCAGCCGGCGGGGCAGGCTGGTCGCCGTCACCCATCCGTCGGTGATCCGCGCCGCGATCCTGATCGCGCTCGACGCGCCGCCGAAGTCGTTCTGGCGCATCGACATCGCGCCGGTGAGCCGCACGGTGATGCACTTCCGGGGCCACGCCTGGACACTGCGGTCCGCCGTCTGAGGCCGGCTAACGCCCGACCGGAACCAGTGCGAAGGTCTGGTGCACGATCGACAGCAGCCACGTCGCTGCGGTGGTGCTGCGGTATCTGGGCCAGTTGAGCTGGAAGCTCACCACCCACGGCTGGCCGGTGTGGTCGACCGCGTACCAGGAGAACGTCAGGTCGCCGGGCAGGTTGCCGCCCTTGGCGCCGATGTAGGTCCACTTCTTGCGGTCGAGGTCGACGCCGGGGATGGCCGACAGGATGTCGCGCACGGGCGCGGCCGGTCCGGTAGCGGCCGCCTGCAGCGCCAGGTGCACGCGGCAGATGTCGGCGGCGCTGCCGTACCACTCGGCGCCGTAGGTCGACGCCGGCGTGTGGGTGCGGGCAGGGTCCGGCTCGTAGGGCCGGGACTTCGTCTGCCGCAGCAGCTGTGCGCGACGCGGGGGGTCGGCCTGCTTCCACTCCTCGCGCAGGTCCGGCTCGCCCCAGCCGACCGAGAACAGCTCGTGCATCGTCGGGAACGGCGTCATGCTGGCCGGGTCGTGGTGGCCGGCCGTCTTGAGCGCATGCTCGACGGCGCCCGGCCCCAACCGGTCGATCAGCAGGTCGGTGGCCATGTTGTCGCTGGCGGAGATCATCTGCTGCGCGGCCTCGCGCACCGACACCTGCGAGCCCGGCGGCAGCTCGTCGAGTCCCGCCGAGCCGACCGCCTTGGCCTCCTCGGTGATGGTCAGCGAGTCGTCCCAGGAGACCCGGCCTGCGGTGACGGCCTCGGCGACCGCGAGCAGCACGTAGAGCTTGAAGATCGACGCCAGCGGCAGTGACAGGTCGAGGTTGGTGCCCGCGACGGTGTCGCACCTGGCTTTGGTTCCGGCGGCGCCGGGCAGCACCCGGGACACCTGGTAGGAGTACCGGGCTCCCGACGCGGACAGCTCCCGGTCGATGTCGGCCCAATTCCGGATGACCGTGGGCTGCAGTGACACGTCGAACTGGTCGACCAGGCCGGCGTCGTCGGTGCGCAGCACGACGTCCTGGGCGACCCCGTAGGACGTCTTGACGTGCAGGGTCGCGGTGCCCGCGCCGATGTCGACGCCGGTGACGGTGATCGGCCGGTCCCACCACAGGTTGCCCATGGCGTCGATGATGTGGTCCACCTGACCGGGTACGGCCATCGTGCGCACGTTGACGTCGCCGATGGGCCAGTCCGAATTGACCATGTCCATGGTCTGTCTCGCGCGCAGCCCCTGCGGGGTGGTGGTCCCGATGTGGGCGCCGTAGGCGGCGTCGGCGGGCGCGGTACCCGCGTCGCCGCAACCTGAGGCGATGGTGACGACGAGGGCGGCAGCGGTCAGCAGGCCGGTGGCCCGGCGTCCCGCCCGCCTCGCGTCAGCTCTTGTCGCTGCTGCCGGCAACGTCCAACACGACCTCGAACTCCAGCAACGATGCCCCGGTCGCGACGGGGTTGTTCTGCTGGCCCTTGTGCGCCTCGATGGCCGGGCCGGTCGCCCAGGCCTGGAACGCCTCTTCGGTCTCCCACTGCGTCACCACGAAATAGCGGTCCTCGCCCTTGACCGGCCGCAGCAACTGGAAGCCGAGGAAGCCGGGCTGGTTGTCCACCGCGTGCGCGCGGTGGGCGAACCGTTTCTCCAGCTCGGGGCCGGCGTTCGGCGGCACCTCGATTGCGTTGATCTTCACCACGGACATGCGGTCAGGCTACCGCCTCGTCGGCTGGGCAAGATGGCGGCATGCGCTCCGAACTGCTCACCCCGCGCGGCGGCCCGCCCGATGCCGGGGGCACACCGCTCGTGCTGGTCCACGGTCTGATGGGCCGTGGCAGCACCTGGTCGCGGCAGTCGCCGTGGCTCGCGCCCTTCGGCGCGGTGTACACCTACGACGCGCCGTGGCACCGCGGCCGCGATGTCGTCGACCCTCATCCGATCAGCACCGAGCGGTTCGTCGCCGACCTCGGCGACGCCGTCGAGGAACTGGGCCGGCCGGTGATCTTGGTGGGGCACTCCATGGGTGCGCTGCACGCCTGGTGTCTCGCGGCGACTCGGCCCGACCTGGTCAGCGCGCTCGTGGTGGAGGACATGGCCCCGGACTTCCGCGGCCGCACCACCGGCCCGTGGGAGCCGTGGGTGCATGCACTGCCGGTCGAGTTCGGTACCGCCCAGCAGGTGTACGACCAGTTCGGACCGGTGGCCGGCCAGTACTTTCTCGAGGCGTTCGATCGCGTCGCCACCGGCTGGCGCTTGCACGGGCACCCGCGGCACTGGATCGAGATCGCCGCCGAGTGGGGTGTGCGCGACTACTGGCAGCAGTGGTCGGCGGTGCGGGCGCCTGCGTTGTTGATTGAGGCGGGTAACGGTGTCACGCCCGCAGGCCAGATGCGCCGGATGGACGAGACCGGCCATCGGACGACGTACCTGCTCGCGCCCGACGCCGGTCACCTGGTGCACGACGACGCGCCGGAGCTGTACCGACAGGCGGTCGAGACCTTCCTAACGACGCTCACCGACCGCGCCTGAGGCCGGCCACGCGGGGTGCTGCTCGAACCGGGTCCGGATGGCGTCGACGTCGTGGGTGACGCGGTGGAAGTCGCGATCGTCCTCGAAGAGCCGGCCCATCATCGGGGCCGACACCCGGAACTGGTCGAGGTGCAGTCGGAGCACGCCGGACCGGTGGGCCGCCCAGCCGAGGGCTGCGGCCAGTGCGAACGGTGCTGACAGGATGAGGATGGCGAGTGCAATGGTCATGGCAGTAATTCTGCGCAACGCCACATACCGCCAACAGTGGCGGAACTGACACCATGCGATAAGATGCTGCCATGGCGATCAAGAGCGTGTCGGCGATGGTGCTGGACGGTCTGGCGGTCTTCGAGTTCGGTGTCATCTGCGAGGTCTTCGGCATCGACCGGTCCGGCGACGGCGTTCCCAATTTCGACTTCAAGGTGTGCGGCCCGGTAGCGGGCGTCCCCGTCCGGACGTCGATCGGCGCGTCGTTGACCCCCGACCACGACTTCAGTCAGCTGGTCGGCGCCGACCTGGTGGCGGTGCCCGCCATCTCGGCCGGACCCAACGGCTATCCGCCGGAGGCGCTGGAGGCCCTGCGAACGGCCAGTGCGGCCGGCTCGATCATCCTCACCGTGTGCTCCGGCGCGTTCGTCGTGGGCGCCGCGGGCCTGCTCGACGGCCGCCCCTGCACCACACACTGGATGCACGCCGACGAACTGGCCCGGATGTACCCGACCGCGCTCGTCGACCGCAACGTGCTCTACGTCGACGACGGTGACCTGATCACCAGCGCCGGCACCGCGGCGGGCATCGACGCCTGCCTGCACCTGGTGCGGCGGGAACTGGGCAGCGAGGTCACCAACAAGATCGCGCGGCGGATGGTGGTGCCGCCGCAGCGCGACGGCGGCCAGCGCCAGTACATCGACCAGCCGATCCCGGTGCGCTGCTCGGAGCGGTTCGCCCCGCACCTGGACTGGATCCTGGCGCACCTCGAGAAGCCGCACACCGTGGCCACGCTGGCCCGGCGCGCCAACATGTCGGCGCGAACCTTCGCCCGCCGGTTCGTCGAGGAGACCGGCACCACCCCGATGCAGTGGGTCACCGATCAGCGGGTGCTCTACGCCCGCCGGATGCTCGAGGAGAGCGACCTCGACATCGACCACATCGCCGAACGGTCGGGCTTCGGCACCGCGACCCTGCTGCGGCACCACTTCCGCCGGGTGATCGGGGTGACGCCGTCGGACTACCGCCGCCGCTTCTGCTGCACCGGCAACGACCCTGCGGGCGTGAGCGAACTCGACAGCGAATTCGCCGCGGTGGTAGCCGAATCCGAGCAGACGGCGTAGCGCTCAGTCGCCCTCGCCTGCGAGCGCGAACCGGCCGTCGGCGGTCTGCTCCACCAGCCCGTCGACCAGCAGCGAGTCCAGCGCCCGGTCGCGCTGGGCGGTGTCGGTCAGCCAGGCCACGTCCAGCTGCGCACGGCTCACCGGAGAGTCGTTGCCGCGCAACACGTCCAGTAGCCGGCCGCGGCACTGGCGGTCGGTGCCTGCGTACTTCTGCGGCCGCCGCGCCGGCGCGATCGCGGCGGGATAGCCCAGCGTCCGCCAGGTGCACGCGCTGAGCGGGCACAGCCCGCACCGCGGCGCGCGGGCCGTGCACACCGTGGCGCCGAGTTCCATCAGCGCCACCGAGAACACCGGCGCCCGGTCATCGTCGGGCAGCAGCGCCTCGACGTCGGCCAGATCACGGGTGCTGGCCGGGGCGTCGGCGCGGCCGTGCACCGCCCTGGCCACCACCCGCCGGACGTTGGTGTCCACCACCGGAACTCGCTGCCGGAAGGCGAAGCAGGCGACGGCGCGGGCGGTGTAGGCGCCGATGCCCGGCAGCGTCAGCAACGTCTCCACGTCGGCGGGCACCTCGTCGCCGTGGTCGGTGGCGATCACCGTCGCGCACTCGTGCAACCGCTTGGCCCGGCGCGGGTAACCCAGCTTCCCCCACGCCCGCAGCACCTCACCGACGCCGGCCGCGGCGGTGGCCGACGGGGTGGGCCAGCGCGCGATCCAGTCGCGCCAGATCGGCTCCACCCGGGCCACCGGTGTCTGCTGCAGCATGAACTCGCTCACCATGATCTGCCATGCGCTGACGCCCGGCCTGCGCCACGGAAGGTCACGTTGCGCGTGGCCGTACCACGTCAACAGCTCGGCCGGTGCGATCACCGGGAAGCCCTCGGGCAGAATGTCGGCCATGCCCAATTCGAGTCCGAAGTCGGCGTGGAAAGCACTCACCGAGGGTAACGAGCGCTTCGTCGCCGGCCGTCCACAGCACCCCAGCCAGAGCATCGAGCACCGGGCCGGCCTGGCCGCAGGTCAGAAGCCCACCGCCGTGGTGTTCGGCTGCGCCGACAGCAGGGTGGCCGCGGAGATCATCTTCGATCAGGGGCTCGGCGACATGTTCGTGGTGCGCACCGCGGGTCACGTCGCCGACTCGGCGGTGCTCGGCTCGATCGAGTACGCGGTCACCGTCCTCGACGTACCGCTGGTGGTCGTCCTGGGCCACGACAGCTGCGGTGCGGTGAAAGCCACCCTCTCCGCGCTGGAGGACGGCGAGGTGCCCGGGGGCTACGTCCGCGACATCGTCGAACGGGTGACGCCGTCGATCCTGCTCGGCCGCAACCAGGGTCTGACCCGCGTCGACGAATTCGAGGCCAAGCACGTCATCGAGACCGTGCAGCAGCTGCGGGTGCGGTCGGCGCCGATCGCCCAGCGCATCCTCGATGGCACGCTCGCGATCGCGGGGGTGACCTACCACCTGGCCGACGGCCGGGTGGTGCTGCGCGACCACGTGGGTGACATCGGCGAAGGCTGACGACGACACGCCGGGTCACCTCGGACAACTATGCGTGACCTGCCCTTACCGTGAACTTGTGCTGGACGTTGAACCGCAGGGCCCGCTGCCCCCTGAGATCTACCGGCGGCGCAGAGCGCTCGCGCTCGGCGTCGGCGTACTCGTCGTCGGCATCATCGCCGCCCTCGTCATCATCATCGTGACCAGCGGTTCCGGTGGCGACACCGCAGATCAGCAGACGCCGACCACCGCCGCCGCGCCCACCCCGCTGCCGGGGGAGAACCCCGAGATAAAGACCCCCGTCGTGCCTCCGGCGCAGGCCGCCCCGCCCCCGACGCCGACACCGACCGCCGCGGTGGCGCCGCCGCCGGTGCTCAAGGAGGGCGACGACTGCCCCGACTCCACGCTCGCGGTCAAGGGCATCACCAGCCAGCCCGAGTACGTCGTCGGCGACCAGCCGAAGTTCACCATGGTCGTCACCAACATCGGCCTGGTGGCCTGTCAGCGCGACGTCGGCGCCGCCGTGCTGGCCGCGTACGTGTACGCACTCGACAACACCCGTCTGTGGTCGAATCTCGACTGCGCGCCGTCCAACGAGACCCTGGTCAAGACGTTCGCGCCTGGTGAACAGGTGACCACCGAGGTCACCTGGACCGGAATGGGATCGGCGCCGGACTGCCCGCTGCCGCGTCAGCCGATCGGGCCCGGCACCTACAACCTGATCGTCCAGCTGGGCAACCTGCGGTCGGCCACGGTGCCGTTCATCCTGGCCGCTCAGCCGGGCTCTCCCGCACCTGTGGGTGCACCGCCGGGACCGGTGCCTCCCGTCGGCTGACGCCGGGTCAGGCCAGCCGGTCGGCGATCGTCGACTCGGCCAGCAGCGACAGGCCCTCCCGGATGTGGCGCGCCCACATCGAGCCGATGCCCTCCACCGACTGCAGGTCGTCGGCGCTGGCGGCGAGCAGGCCCTGCAGCGACCCGAACGACCGCACCAGCAGATCGACGTGGGCGAACTGCAGCCGCGGGATGCCCGCCATCGCCCGGTAGCCGCGTGAACTCATCGCCGAGTCCTGCGCCTCCGGTGTGGACGGGTAGCCGAAAACCCTTGCAAGAGTTGTGAAGTCGAGCAACTCGACATCGGAGAGGCTGTCGAGCTCCTCCAGCGTGGCGCCGACCTGCGACGGGGACGGCGGATCGGGGTTGGCGTGGTAGTCACGCACGATCAGCTCGCGGGCGGTGTCGTTGTCGCCGACGAGTTCCTCGAGCTGGAGCTTGAGCTGACGGCCGTCGGTGCCGAGTTCCACCACGTCCGCGTCGATCTCGAGGCTGATCCGGCGCACCATCTCCAGCCGCTGCACCACGGTCATCACGTCGCGCAGCGTCACGAAGTCCTCGATCTCGGCGGTGGACAGCTGCCTGCTCACCTCGTCGAGCCGGGTCTTGTAGCGCTCCAGGGTGTCGATGGTCTGATTCGCCCGCGACAGGATGGTCGGGGTGTCGGGGACCACGTGCCGCTCGCCGGCGACGTAGACGGTGACGATGCTCATCGAGTGGCTCACCGAGATCACCGGATATCCGGTCTGGATGGCGGTGCGCTCGGCCGAGCGGTGCCGCGTGCCGGACTCGTCGGTGGGGATCGACGGATCGGGCACCAGTTGCACGTTCGCCCGCAGGATGCGGCTGCCGTCGGTGGACAGCACCACCGCGCCGTCCATCTTGGACAGCTCGCGCAGTCGGGTGGGGGCGTAGCGGATGTCGAGTTCGAAGCCGCCGTCGCAGATGACCTCGACGCTGTCGTCGTAGCCGAGCACGATCAACGCGCCGGTGCGGCCGCGCAGGATGCGTTCGAGGCCGTCGCGCAGTGGTGTCCCGGGTGCGAGCCTGCCCAGCGTCTCCCGCAGCGTCGGACGGGTCAGTGGCACCACGTTGCGCCCGGTGCGGCCGGTCCGGCCGGTCGACTTCACTGCCATGGCTACTCCTCGGATCGGGCGCTATTGTCCGCGATCCGGCGCAGCACCCGCAATGCCGCGCCGATGTTGTCGGCCTGCAGCACCCGCATCCCGGTCGGAACGGACTTCAACCCGGCGGGCACCACGGCCGAGGTGAAGCCCAGCCGGGCCGCCTCGGCGAGGCGGCGGTCCATCCCGGTGACCCGGCGCAGGTCACCCGCCAGACCGACCTCGCCGATCACCACCGAATCGGCGGGCATCGCCAGGTCCTTGCGGGCCGATGCCATCGCGAGCGCGATGGCGAGGTCCGCGGACGGATCGGTGAGCCGCATGCCGCCGACGGTGGACAGATAGATGTCCTGGCTTCCGACGCCGAGGCGGAGGTGCTTGTCGAGGACGGCGGCGATCATCGCGGCGCGGGCCGAGTCGATGCCGCTGACCGCCCGCCGCGGCATCGCCGCGGTGGGTGCACCGACCAGCGCCTGCACCTCGCCGATCAGCGGCCGCTTGCCGTCGAGCGTGACGGTGACTGCGGTGCCCGGCACGGGTGTGGTGCGCTGGTCGCGGAACAGTCCGGACGGGTCGGCGACGCCCTCGATCCCGGTGTCGTGCAGCTGGAAACAGCCCACCTCGTCGGCGGCGCCGAACCGGTTCTTGACGCCGCGGACCATCCGCAGCGTCGACGCCCGGTCCCCTTCGAAGTGCAGCACCACGTCGACCAGGTGTTCCAGCGACCGCGGCCCGGCGATCGCGCCCTCCTTGGTCACGTGACCGACCAGCAACACGCCGACGCCGCTGTTCTTGGCGTAGGAGGTGAGCGCGGCGGTGACCGCGCGCACCTGGGTGACCCCGCCGGGGACGCCGTCGGTCTCGCCGCTGGTCATTGTCTGCACCGAGTCGACGATCACCAGCGTCGGCTGCACCGCGTCGATGTGGCCGAGTGCGGTCGACAGATCGGATTCGGCGGCCAGGTACAGCTCGTCGTGGGTGCAGCCGGTGCGTTCGGCGCGCAACCTGACCTGGCCCGCCGACTCCTCGCCGGACAGGTAGAGCGCGCGCCGGCCCGCAGCGGCCCACCGGTGCGCGACCTCGAGCAGGAGCGTCGACTTGCCGACGCCCGGCTCACCGGCCAGCAGGGTCACCGAGCCCGGGACCAGTCCACCGCCCAGCACCCGGTCGAGTTCGGCGACGCCGGTGTGTTCATGACGTGTGGTGCCCGCGGCGATGGCACTGATGGGCACCGCGGGGGAGGCGGGCATCCGCAGCGCCGTACCGGCCTGGCCGAGCTGACCGGTCCGGACGGGCGCGAGTACCGCGATCTCTTCGACGGTGCCCCAGGTGCCGCACTCAGCGCAGCGCCCGACCCACTTGGCGGTGATGTGCCGACATTCCGAGCAGCGGTACTGCGCGCGGGCTCTTGCCACAGGTCGACGGTATCCCGCGCGACCGACAGGACGTCAGTGTCCGGCGCCGTTTCCCTCGTCGCCCTCGTTGTCGAGTTGGCCGGGGTCGTCGCGGCGCTGCTGCTCGCCTGCGGAGATCGGCACCGCGACCGTGGCCTTGCCGCCGCGCTCGAAGGTGAACTCGAAGTCGTAGGTCAGGCCGTTGGAGATCGGTTTGGTCAGCTTCACCTGGGCGGTCACGGTGTCGGCGGCCTCGACCGCCTCCAGCGGCGCGATCTGGCCGTCGGGCTCGCCTACGATCAGGGCGCCGCCTGCAGGCACCTGCGCGTCACCGGCCAGGGTGACCGTCGCGATGTCGGAGCGGATCGACACCAGCTTGTCGTTGACGTCGGGGGACTTGTTGGCGGCCACGAAGAGCAGTTCGGCATCGGTGCCCGGGCGCACGTAGTCCGACGTCTGCGGGGCCCGCAGGTGCACGTTGCGCAGCGCGATCTCGCCGGCGTTGGCGCTGACACCGTTGACCGCGGGTTCCTGGGTGGCCGTCTGGGCGATCTGCCCGGCGCTGCATCCGCTGAGTGTCAGTGTCGCGGCCAGCCCGGCGACGGCCAGGCCTGAGGTGACCGCCGAAGCGCGCAGTCCGAAGCGGTTCACTCGAGCCTCCTGGGTGCGGGTCCGGCGATGACGGACCGACGACATGCCGTTCGACTATGCAGAGTAGTAGGTGCGGTGAGCGGGCGGTACCGCAGGGCGGAGCGGGTTTGCGCGGCGGGCCGCGAAGGGCCCTCCCAGACACCACTCGGGGCCGTCACAGGTTCGCCGGACAACGCGGCCAGGCAACCCTCGCCTTGCACGGATTCCTGGCGGTGTCAACCCCTGGTCTTCCCGGTCAACGCCCCTGACCTGCATCGTTGATCCCCGCCTGTCTGGGCGTCGTGTTAACATGGACACGTGAAAGGGGCTCGAAACTGATGATTTTCAAGGTCGGAGACACCGTTGTTTACCCGCATCACGGTGCTGCGTTGATCGATGCGATTGAAACCCGGACGATCAAGGGTGTGGCGAAGGAATACCTCGTCCTGAAGGTCGCCCAGGGTGATCTGACCGTTCGAGTGCCCGCTGACAACGCCGAATATGTGGGCGTTCGCGACGTGGTCGGACAGGAGGGCCTCGACAAGGTGTTCCAGGTGCTGCGCGCCCCGCACACCGAGGAGCCGACCAACTGGTCGCGCCGCTATAAGGCCAACCTCGAGAAGCTGGCTTCGGGTGACGTGAACAAGGTCGCCGAGGTGGTTCGCGACCTGTGGCGCCGCGATCAGGAGCGCGGCCTGTCGGCAGGCGAGAAGCGGATGCTGGCCAAGGCCCGGCAGATCCTCGTCGGCGAACTCGCACTGGCCGAGAACACCGACAACGAGAAGGCCATGAACATCCTCGACGAGGCGCTCGCTACCGCGTCCTGACGCGCAATGACCACGGTGGCCGTCGTGCCTGCCGCGGGATCCGGTCAACGGCTCGCGGCGGGCGCGCCCAAGGCGTTCGTCCATCTCACCGGTCGGCCGATGCTCGAACACGCGCTGGCCGGCCTGCGGGAATCTGGAGTCGTCGACAGCGTGGTGGTGGCTGTGCCGCCCAACCGCACCGACGAGGCGAAACTGGTCTTCGGCGCGCACGCGGTGATCGTCGCCGGCGGGGCCGACCGCACCGAATCCGTGCGATTGGCGCTCGACGCGGTGGGTGACGCGGAATTCGTGCTCGTCCATGACGCCGCGCGCGCGCTGACCCCACCCTCGCTGATCGTGCGGGTGGTGCGCGCACTGCAGGACGGCCACACCGCCGTCGTGCCCGCGCTGCCCCTGACCGACACCATCAAGGCCGTCGATGCCAACGGCGCGGTGCTCGGCACGCCCGAGCGGGCGGGGCTGCGCGCCGTGCAGACCCCGCAGGGCTTCCACACCGACGTGCTGCGCCGTGCCTACCGGTCCGCCGCCGGCGGCGGCGGGTTCACCGACGACGCGTCGATGGTCGAGCGCATGGGCGGTCAGGTGCAGACCGTCGATGGGGATCCGCTGGCCTTCAAGATCACCACGCCGAACGACCTGCTGCTGGCCGAGGCCCTGCTCGGCGCCCGGGTGTGAGGCCGACCGTGAACCTGCCCCGCGTCGGTCTCGGCACCGACGTCCACCCCATCGAGTCCGGCAGGCCGTGCTGGCTGCTCGGGCTGCTGTTCCCCGACGACGACGGCTGCGCGGGGCACTCCGACGGCGACGTCGCCGCACACGCGCTGTGCGACGCGCTGCTCTCGGCGGCCGGGCTCGGCGACCTGGGCTCGGTGTTCGGCACCGGTCGCGAGGAGTGGCGGGGCGTCGGCGGGGCGGACATGCTGCGCCACGTCCACGGCCTGCTGCACGCCGAGGGCTTCCGGGTGGGCAACGCCGCGGTGCAGGTCATCGGCAACAGACCCAAGGTGGGGCCGCGGCGGGCGGAGGCTCAGCGCCTGCTGACAGAACTGCTCGAGGCACCGGTGTCGGTGTCGGCGACCACCACCGACGGCCTGGGGCTGACCGGGCGCGGCGAGGGGCTGGCGGCGATCGCGACGGCTCTTGTCGTCGCCGATGCCGGAATGTCGTAAACCTGCCGGTAAGCTGGCGCGTCGTGACCGAAGCCCGCGCCGGAGGCGATCTCCGCCTCCACGACACCTGGACCGGTGGCGTGCGCGACTTCGTCCCGCTGCGCGACGGCCACGTGTCCATTTACCTCTGCGGCGCAACGGTTCAGGGCCTTCCGCACATCGGCCATGTCCGCAGTGGCGTCGCCTTCGACGTGCTGCGCCGCTGGCTCACCGCCAAGGGCTACGACGTCGCGTTCATCCGCAACGTCACCGACATCGACGACAAGATCCTCAACAAGGCCGCCGACGCGGGCAGGCCGTGGTGGGAGTGGGCCGCCACCTTCGAGCGGGCGTTCTCGGCCGCCTACGACGCCCTCGGCGTGCTGCCGCCCTCGGCCGAACCCCGCGCCACCGGGCACATCACCCAGATGGTCGAGTTGATCCAGCGGCTCATCGACCAGGGGCACGCCTACACCGGTGACGGCGACGTCTACTTCGACGTGGCGAGCTACCCGGATTACGGCAGATTGTCGGGGCACCGCATCGACGACGTCCACCAGGGTGAGGGCGTCGCCACCGGGAAGCGCGACCAGCGCGACTTCACGCTGTGGAAGGGCGCCAAACCCGGCGAGCCGTCGTGGCCGACGCCCTGGGGTCCGGGCCGCCCGGGCTGGCACACCGAGTGCGTGGCGATGTGCGAGTCGTATCTCGGCGCGGAGTTCGACATCCACGCCGGCGGAATGGATCTGGTGTTCCCGCACCACGAGAACGAGATCGCCCAGGCCAAGGCGGTCGGCGACGGCTTCGCGCGGTACTGGCTGCACAACGGCTGGGTCACCATGGGCGGCGAGAAGATGAGCAAGTCGCTGGGCAACGTGCTCTCCATTCCCGCTGTGCTGCAACGGGTCCGGCCCGCTGAGTTGCGCTACTACCTGGGCAGCGCGCACTACCGGTCGATGCTGGAGTTCTCCGAGAACGCGCTGCAGGACGCGGTGAAGGCCTACACCGGCATCGAGGACTTCCTGCACCGGGTGTGCAGCCGCGTGGGCACCGTGGTGCCCGGTGACTGGACGCCGAGATTCGCCGCCGCCCTCGACGACGACCTGGCGGTGCCCGCGGCGCTGGCCGAGGTGCACGCCGCGCGCGCCGAAGGCAACCGGGCGCTGGAGTCCGGCGACCACGAGACGGCGATGGGCCACGCCCGCGCCATCCGCGCGATGATGGGCATCCTCGGGTGCGACCCGCTCGACGAGCGCTGGGAGTCCCGCGACGAGACGACGGCCGCGCTGGCGGCGGTCGACGTGCTGGTGCACTGGGCGCTCGCGGGCCGCGCCGAGGCCCGCGCCACCCGGGACTGGGCCACTGCCGACCAGATCCGCGACCGCCTCAAAGAGGCCGGCATCGAGGTCACCGACACCGCCGACGGTCCGCAGTGGACGCTGCTCGACGGCCACAGCAAGGACGACTGACCATGGCGGGTAATTCCAAGCGGCGCGGCGCGGTGCGCAAGGAAGGCACGAAGAAGGGACCGACGGTCGGTTCGGGCGGGGTGCGCAGACGCGGCCTCGAGGGCCGCGGCGCGACGCCGCCGGCCCACCAGCGGCCGAGCCACCCGGCGGCGAAACGTGCGGCCAAGACCGCGAGGTCACAGCAGGGCAGGCAGAAGAAGCCAGAGGACACCACCGAACTCGTGCTGGGCCGCAACCCGGTGGTGGAGTGTCTGCGGGCCGGGGTGCCCGCGACGGCGCTGTACGTGGCACTGGGCGCCGACAACGACGAACGTCTGACCGAGGCGGTACAGATCGCCGCCGACGCCGGCATCTCCATCCTCGAGGTGCCGCGTTCCGACCTGGACCGGATGAGCGGGTTCACCCTGCACCAGGGGCTCGGCCTGCAGGTGCCGCCCTACGACTACGCCCATCCCGACGACCTGCTCAAGGCGGCCAAGGCCGCCGGCGCACCGCCGCTGCTGGTCGCGCTGGACAACATCTCCGACCCGCGGAACCTCGGCGCGATCGTGCGGTCGGTGTCGGCGTTCGGCGGCCACGGCGTGCTGATCCCGCAGCGCCGCTCGGCGTCGGTCACCGCCGTCGCGTGGCGCACCAGCGCGGGTGCCGCGGCCCGGCTGCGGGTGAGCCGGGCCACCAACCTGACCCGCACGCTGAAGTCATGGTCGGACGCCGGTCTCCAGGTGGTCGGGCTGGACGCCGACGGCGACATCACGGTCGACGAGCTCGAGGGCACTGGGCCGATGGTGGTGGTGGTCGGTTCCGAGGGCAAGGGGCTGTCCCGACTGGTCCGCGAGACCTGCGACGCCGTGGTGTCGATCCCGATGGCCGGGCCGACGGAATCGCTGAACGCATCGGTGGCCGCGGGCGTGGTGCTCGCCGAGATCGCCCGCCAGCGACGCAGCTGAGGCTTCGTCAGCCGACGCTGACGAGCGTGCTCGACTTCGGTTCGATGCCCGCTCCCGGTCATCCGCCGCAGCCGCCGGATCGCCCACGGCGCGGCGAACGAGATCGCCCACCGGACATTGGTGTACACGTCCGCACCCGACGTCGGCGCCGGGATGAAGTTCGGCACCGGCGCTGCGCGCGACCCGGTGTCCGGCAGCGCCTCGAGCACCCGCGCCGCCATCACCTCGTGGCCGAGCGGGGACAGGTGCACCCGGTCGCCGTCCCACAGCAGTGGGTCGCGGAACTCGTCGAACCGCCAGAAGTCCACCAGGCCGATGCCGAGGTCGTCGGTGGTGGCGCGCAGCAGTTCGTTGTAGATGGCGGCCCGGCCGCGCAGTCCGCGGAACAGCGGCTTGGCGCCGAGGTCGGGTGCGGTGAAGGCGAGCACCACCGCGCCGGTCTGCTGCAGCGCCTTGAGCCCGTCGGCGTAGCGGGCCATCACCGCGTCGGTGTCCACGGCCAGCGCCATCAGGTCGTTCATGCCCGCGTAGACGGTGACCAGGTCGGGTTCGAGCAGCGCGCACAGCGGGATCTGCTCGGCCACGATGTCGTCCATCACCCGGCCCCGCACAGCGAGGTTGGCGTAGCCGAATCCGGGATGGTCCCGCGCGAGGTGGGCGGCGACCCGGTCGGCCCAGCCCCGGAGTCCGTTCCTGCTACCCGGATGCGGGTCACCCACCCCCTCGGTGAAGGAGTCTCCGATCGCGACGAATCTGCTGAACCTCAGCACGGCCCCAATTGTGCCCAGTCGCCGCCGGATCCGCTCGGTACGCCACGGCTCACACGCCGAACAGCCGGATGCCTGCCCACAGCGCGACCACCGCGGCGACCAGGGTCAGCGGCACGGTGACCACCCCGACCCGGCTGAACTCGATCGCACCCGCCGGGATGTCATGTTTGCGAACCACATTGCGCCACAGAAGGTTCGCCAATGAACCCACGTAGGTGAGATTGGGTCCGATGTTGACCCCGATCAGCACCGCGAGCACGGCGGCCGGACCGGCGCCCGCGATCAGCGGCAGCAGCACCAACACCGCAGGCAGGTTGTTGACGACATTGGAGAGCACCGCGGCGACGGCCGCGAACCCCAGCAGCGCGGGCAGGCTGTGACCGCCGGGCAGGATGTCGCGCATCGCGTCGTCGAGGCCGTGCACCATCACCGCCTCGACCACCACACCCAGCGCCAGCACGAACGCCAGGAACGGCACGTTGACCGCACGCGCGACACCGGCCACCGAACTGCGGCGCTGTGCGAGGCCGCGCACGCCGAGCGCCACCGCGCCGGCCAGTGCCGCCCACGCCGGTGACAGGCCGAGAAACGAGGTCAGCGCGAACCCGAGCAGCGTGAGCGCCAGCACCACGAGCACGAACACCGGCACCTCCGCCGGCGGCTGGTGATCGGCCCTGCGCGGTGCGACGGCCAGGTCGCGGGCGAACACCCAACGCAGCAGCAGGAACTCGACGAGCATCGTCACCAGCCACGGCAACGCCATCAGCGCGGCGAACCGGGTGAACGACAGCCCGGCCGCGGCGAACGCCAGCAGATTGGTCAGGTTGGACACCGGCAGCAGCAGCGACGCGCTGTTGGCCAAGTGGGCGGTCGCGTAGGCGTGCGGCCGCGCCGGTATCGACAGCGTCGCCGCGGTGGCGATCACCACCGGCGTCAGCAGTACCACGGTGGCGTCCAGGCTCAGGACCGCGGTGACAGCGGCCGCGACGACGAACACCATCCTCAGCAGGCGCCGCGGATCGCCCGCGCTGACCCGGGCCATCAGTACACCCGCGGCGTGGAACAGGCCTTCGTCGTCGCACAGCCGGGACAGCACCAGCACCGCCGCCAGGAACCCGACCACCGGGAGCAGTTCACGGATCTCGGCGGCGGCGTCGCCGGGTGAGATCGCACCGACGCCGACGAGCAGCGCCGCGGCGGGCACGGCGACCACCGCCTCAGGCAGGCCCCGCGGGCGGACCACCGCGAACGCCAGCACGACGGCGAGCAGCAGCAGGCTCATGACCAACGCGCGTGACATCCCTTCGAACTCTCGATGACGAAACTGCGTTGGTCCGCCTCGACTCCACCTGTCGCAGCGCCGACGCGGATAACGTCTTCAGCCATGCGCAGAGCTGCCACCCTCATCATGCTCGTCGCCGCTGCGGTCGCGTTCGGCAGCGCACCGCCTGCCGCCGCGCAGCCGTCGGGCTTCGACCTGCAGGCGCACCGGGGCGGGCGGGGGGAGACCACCGAGGAGTCGCTGCGCGCCTTCACCAAGGCGCTCGAGCTGGGCGTCAGCACACTCGAACTCGACGTCGTCATCACCAGGGACAACCAGCCGCTGGTGTGGCACGACCCGAAGATCGCACCGGAGAAGTGCGCGGACACCGCCCCGGCTTTCCCCAACGACCCGCAGTATCCCTACGTCGGCAAGTTGGTGCGTGACCTCACCCTCGCCCAGATCCGCACGCTCGACTGCGGCAAGCTGCTGGCCGACTACCCGAATGCCGAAGTCGTGCGGGGCAACAGGATCGCCGTGCTGCCGGAGGTGTTCACGCTCGCCGACGACTTCGGGGCGGGCGTGCGGTTCAACATCGAGACGAAGGTCGAGGCCGAACATCCCGAGCAGTCGGCGGCCCCCGAGGTGTTCGTCGACGTGATCCTCGCGGCGGTGCGGGCGGCGGGCAAGGTCGGCCGGGTCGACATCCAGAGCTTCGACTGGCGCACGCTGCCGATGGTGCGCCGCGCGGAGCCGTCGATCCCGCTGGTCGCCCTGTGGGACGAGACCACCTGGGTGCCGGGCTCGCCGTGGCTTGCCGGCATCGACCCGGCGGTGACGCCCGATCCGATCGCGGCCGCGCAGCAGATCGGCGCGAACATCCTGTCGCCGGGCTACTCGGTGCCCTACGGGCAGACGCCCGCCGATCCCGGCTTCCGGCTGGTCGCCGACCGGGCGTTCGTCGACCGGGCGCACGCGGCGGGCCTGCGGGTGATCCCGTGGACGATCAACGACGAGGACGCGATGCGCGCGCAGATCGCCGCGGGCGCCGACGGCATCATCACCGACTACCCGACCCGGCTGCGCGCGGTGCTGGCCGGCCTCGGGATGCCGTTGCCGCCGGCGTATGTCCGGATCAGGTGAGCCAGGGATCCTCGCGCTGCCACAGTGTCGGCAGATGCAGCGGCACGCCGTCGGCTTCGGCGAGGCGGGTGAGCACGCGCACCGAGAAGTCGAGGTCGTCGCCGGCGTAGGGCAGCGCCTGCAGCGGCCGGTGCAGCGGCCGGAAGAAGTCGTCCCAGTGGATGAGCACGACGCGGCGGGCGCCGACGGCGCGCACGACGTGGGTCCAGTAGTCGACGAGGTAGCGCTCGGGCTGCACGCCGAGCTGGCCGACTCCCAGGTAGACCACGTCGGCCTGGCTGCCGTCGAGCGCGCCGGGCACGAATCCCGCGCTGCCCACGATCAGCAGCCGCCGGCCGGTGGGGGAATGCTCGATCATCGTCGACCACGCCTCCCCACAGCGGTAGGCCGACGCTCGCACCGGCGGCCTGACGGGTTCGGTGATCTTTCCCGGGAACCGGTCGGGTGGGCAGTGTTCCGACTCGAGCAGCGTGACGCGGTAGGCGCCGAGCGTCATCGTCGTCCCGGGTTCGGCGATCAGCAGCCGGTCGGCGGGCAGTCCGTGACCACGCCCGACCTGGGCGGTCGATGTACCGCCGACCAGTGTGGCGCCGGTGCGCTCGGCGACCAGCGCGGAGTCGAGCGCGTGGTCGAAGTGGGTGTGCACCGGCAGCACGGCGTCCAGGTGCTGCACGCCGAGCCTGGCGAGGCAGCCGTCCACCCGCGGCGGTGACGGCGCGATCCGGCCCAGCCCGACGGACAGCAGGCCGGGCCGGGAGAAGAAGCCGTCGGTCATCAGGGCCGACGTGCCGTCGTCGACCAGCAGGGTCGTGACACCGGCCCAGGTGACGGTCAGCGGGCTGTCAACGGCCGCGGAGGGCGCGTCGAACAGGTGGGCGTGGGCATCGAGGTCGGGCCGGCCGGCGCGTAGGCGCATGGCTCGACTCTAGAGCGGTGCTGCTCCCGCTAGCCGCGGGCGGCGGCCCGGGTGCTGCGCAGGCCGAATGCGGCGGCCGCCAGGCAGGCCGCCGCGACGGCGCCGGCGAACCACGGGAACACCGCGGTGATGTCCCAGCGTGTCGCGGCCCATCCGGCCATCAGCGTCGGCACCGCCATCGCGGTGTACGCCAGCAGGTAGTACGCCGACATCGTCTCGCCGCGACGGTCGGCGGGCACCACGTCGGACAGGTGGCGCAGCGAGCCGCCGAAGCCGAGCCCAAAGGTGGCGCCGAGCAGCGCGGCCGCGACGAACACCAGCTGCCACTGGTGCGACATCAGCACCGGGATCGTCACGAGGAGCGCGACCGCCATGCCGACGTCTCCGACGACGGCCGCACGGCGGGCGGGCACCCGGGTGGCGAAGAGCTGTGCCAGCGCGGCGGCGAAGGCGGTGGTGCCGACGACAGCGCCGCCGAACACCAGGTTGTCGATGTGGGTCTGGCGGGCGGCCAGCGACGGGTACAGCGACAGCAGCACACCGAGCACCGACCACGACGCCATCACGCCGAGCGCGGCGAACCAGAAGTCGGCGCGGATCTCGGCCGGCACGGCGGGACGCGCGATCCGGATCGGTCCGCTGCTGCGGGCGAGGTGGGGTTCGCGCAGCGCCAGCAGGCCGACGCCGACGATCAGGCACAGGACGGCCACCACCGCATATGGGGTCCGCAGCGGGTGCGGCGCGTACTGGGCCAGCAGCGCGGAGCCGACGATGGCGATCGTCATGCCGATGTTGAAGCTGACCCCACTCAGCTGGCCGGAGCGCACGCCGTGCTGTGGACGGAGGTCGAGCAGTGCGGCGGCGCCTGCGACGACGATGGAGCCGACGGCCGCGCCGTGAATCGTGCGGGCAACCAGCAGCAGCGCCATGTTGTCGGCGATCAGGAACACGCCGAGTCCGACGAGCAGGGCGATCAGTGCGCCGACCAGGACGGGCTTGCGGCCCACCACGTCGGAGATGCGGCCGGAGACCAGCACGGCGGCCAGCGCCGCGACCGCGTAGACCCCGAACACGACGGTGGTGGCCAGCGGCGAGAGGTGCCACACGGACTCGTAGATGCCGTAGAGCGGGGCGGGCAGTCCGGAGACCCCGAGCGCCACACCGCTGAGCACCAGCAGCAGCGGGTACGCCCAGCGCTGCGTGTCGGTGCGCGGGGGCTCGATCGCGACCACTCCCGATCCCTCCTGACGGTTGGTTTGACAGGCATCGAACTTCATCCGAGAGTACGTTAGGTTCGATCGACATCAAACTTCGCGTGGCAGAGGACACATGACACCGACGACCGCGGCCTACCCGACCCATCCGGTCGGGTCCGTCCAGCAGGTGCTGGGCGCCATCGGTGACCCGGTGCGGCTGGAGATGGTGCGCCGGCTGTTCAACGCAGCCGCCCCGGTGCAGTGCGGCGGGCTCTACGACGGCATCAACAAGTCGACGGCCGCCCACCATTTCCGGATCCTGCGCGAGGCGGGGCTGACGGAGCGACTCGTGCTCGACGGGCACACCTGCCAGCGACTGCGCATCGAGGAGGTGGACGCGGCACTGCCGGGTCTGCTCGGCTCCGTCGTGGCGGGCGCCAACCGGGAGGCGGCCGGCTAGGCGCTGACTGAAGAGCCGAAGTCTTCCGGCGCCTGCGAACGACATTGCACAGATGGCTGTGCATGTTCACCGCACAGCCCTCGGCGCAGTCTCGTCAGTAGGGAGGGAATCAGTCCGTTGCCCACGGCGGCGCGGCTAGGTGAACGGTGCGACGGTGATGCCGTCGTCGGTGAGGCGGCGCCGCACCGCGGTGGCGATCTGCACCGCGCCCGGTGAGTCGCCGTGCACGCACACCGAGGCGACGGAGATCGGGATCGTCGACCCGTCGACCGCGTCGACGCGGCCCTCGGTCACCATCGACACCACCCGTTCGACGATCTCGCCGACGTCGCCGAGCACCGCGTTGGGTTCGCGCCGCGACACCAGTTGACCGTCGGCACGGTAGGCCCGGTCGGCGAACGCCTCGGGCACCGTGCGCAATCCGAGTTCCTCGGCGGCGGTGAAGAACACCGACCCGGACAGGCCGAGTACCGGCAGTCCCGGGTCGACGGCGTGCACCGCGGCCGCCACCGCCCTGGCCTGGCCGTGATGGCTGACGATCGAGTTGTACAGCGCGCCATGAGGTTTGACGTAGGACACCCGTGACCCCGCCGCATGGGCGAGCGCCTGCAGCGCGCCCATCTGATACATCACGTCCGCGGTGAGGTCTTCGGGGGTGGCGTCGATGAACCGGCGGCCGAAGCCGGCGAGATCGCGGTAGCTGACCTGCGCGCCGATCCGGACGCCGCGCTCGGCGGCGGCGCGGCACACCCGGGCCAGCCGGGCCGGGTCGCCGGCATGGAAGCCGCAGGCGACGTTGGCGCTGGTGACGATGTCGAGCATCGCGTCGTCGTCGCCGAGGTCCCAGACCCCGAAGCCCTCGCCGAGGTCGGCGTTGAGGTCGACGGACAGTTCGGCGCGAGCCGTTGGCATGCCGTCAGCCTAGTGCGGCGGCATCCGGTCCGACACGATCACCGAGTGGTCCGGCGGGCCAGGAGTTCTCGCTGACGAACTCGGCCAGTGGGCGACCGTGCGTCCAGTCGTCGATTTCGAGCGCGGGCCGGTCGGGGAACTCGGGCACCGGGCCGAGGCACAGCACCGCCACGGCCTGCGCGTCGTCGGGCAGTCCGAGCAGCGCGCCGAGTCGGTCCGGGTCGAAGATCGACACCCAGCCCATGCCGAGGCCCTCCGCGCGGGCGGCCAGCCACAGGTTCTGGATCGCACACGACACCGAGGCCAGGTCCATCTGCGGCAGGGTGCGCCTGCCGAACACGTGCCGCGCCCGGTCGTCGCCGAGTGCGACGACCAGCAGTTCCGCGCACTCGAGGATCCCCTCGACCTTCAGCGCCAGGAACTCCGCGGCGCGCGGGCCCAGCGCCTCGGCGGTCCGGAGCCGCTCCTCGTCGACCACTGCGTGAATCCGGCGCCGCAGCGCGCCGTCGGTGACGCGGATGAAGCGCCAAGGCTGCATCAGCCCCACGCTGGGCGCCGCGTGCGCCGCCTGCAGCAGCCTGCCGAGCACCTCCTCGTCGACCGTCGCGCCCGCCACGAACCGGCGCATGTCGCGCCGCTCGGCGATCACCCGGTAGACGGCACGCCGCTCGGCGGCGCTGAACGCATGGTCGGTCACCGGCCCAGCTTAGGGATGGCACCATCGAGTGGTGGCCCGTGCCGACGTCCTCATCACCGCCGACGAGCTGCTCGGCCTGCTCGCCGAGGGGCGGCCGGTCACCCTGCTCGACGTGCGCTGGCAGCTCACCGAACCCGACGGCCGCGACACCTACCGTCGCGGTCATCTACCGGGCGCGGTGTACGTCTCGCTCGAGGACGAGCTGTCCGACCACGGCGTCACCGGCCGGGGTCGCCATCCGTTGCCCGCCGGCCGTGCGGTCGAGTCGGCGGCACGCGGGTGGGGTGTGCGCGACGGTGTGCCGACCGTCGTCTACGACGACTGGAATCGCGCCGGTTCGGCCCGGGCGTGGTGGGTGCTGTCCGCTGCAGGCATCTCCGGCGTGCGGATCCTCGACGGCGGGCTGGCCGCGTGGCGGCAGGCGGGCGGTGCCATCGAATCGGGTCCGGTCACCCCGGCTCCCGGTGACGTCACCGTCGCGCACGACGATCTGTACGCCGGCGCGCTGCCGACGCTGACCGCCGACGACGTCGCCGGCTACGGCGGGGTGCTTCTCGACGCGCGTGCACCCGAACGCTTCCGCGGCGAGGTCGAACCCGTCGACCCGGTGGCCGGTCACATCCCGGGCGCGCGCAACGCACCGAGCACGGCCGTGCTGGACGACGCTGGCACGTTCCTGCCGACGGCGGACCTCACCCGGATGTTCGAATCACACGGCGCCACAGTCGCTCCCGGGATCGGCGTGTACTGCGGCTCCGGTGTCACCGCCGCGGTGACGATTGCGGCGTTGCGCGCCGCGGGCGTCGAGGCGGAGCTGTTCCCCGGTTCGTGGTCGCAGTGGTCGTCAGATGCCACCCGGGCGGTGGCCACCGGACACTGACGCGCAGTCGGTTCGCCACCGATAATGCAAACCGTTATCATTATCGGGTGACGACGAAGCGCGCTGCGATCCGCACGCTGGCCGCCGGTGCCCTGCTGGTCCTGCCCCTCGGGACGGCGGCCTGTGGCAACGGCAACGAACCCTCCGCCACCCCGGCGCAATCCGCCGCGCCCGAGTGCCCCACCGATCCGGTGTCGGTGGTGGTGAGCGTCGACCAGTGGGGCGACATCGTCTCCGACCTCGGCGGACAGTGTGCGAAGGTCACCACGGTGCTCGCCGGGTCGGGCGTCGATCCGCACGACTTCGAGCCCGCTCCGAAGGACGCCGCGCTGTTCGAGGACGCCCAGCTCGTGGTCGTCAACGGCGGTCACTACGACGAGTGGGCCACCAAGCTGGCCGCCGGCTCGGCGCCCGACGCGCCACTGATCGACGCGCTCGAGGCAGGCGGCGGCGAGGGCGTGCACGACGAGTCCTCGCACGGGGCCCACGCCCACGAGGACGGCGAACCGAACCCGCACGTCTGGTACAGCCCCACCGGCGTCACGGCGGTCGCCGACGCGGTCACCGCCGAGCTCGGAAAGCTCGCCCCGGACGCCATGGGCTACTTCGGCGAGCGTCGGGCCGAATTCGGTCAGTCACTCCGGGCGTACGACGAGCTGATCGCGTCGATCAAGGCCGGCGCATCCGGCAGGACCTACGCCGCCACCGAGAGCGTCTTCGACGACATGGCCACCGCCGTCGGCCTGACCGACCGCACCCCCGAGGGCTACCGGGCGGCCTCGGCGAGCGAGAGCGACCCGTCACCGGCCGACCTCGACGCGTTCCTGCGGCTGCTCGATGATCGCGGAGTGGATGTCCTGGTCTACAACGTCCAAACCGAAGGCTCTGTGCCACAGCAGATCCGGGCAGCGGCCGAAAAGTCGGGCGTGCCGGTGGTCGAGGTGACCGAGACGGTGCCCGCAGAGGCTCAGTCGTTCCAGGCGTGGCAGGTCGACCAGCTGACCGCACTCGCGAAGGCGCTCGGTGTCCCTGCCTGATCCGGTGACCGCGCAACCGGCGCTCACCTTCGAGGGCGCCGCCGTTGCCCGCGGCGGGCGCACGGTCTGGTCGCATGCCGACTTCGAGATCCCGGCGGGCGGGATCGTCGCGGTCATCGGCTCCAACGGCACCGGCAAGACCACGCTGCTGCAGGTGGTGCTCGGAGTGCTACCCCTGTCGGCGGGCCGGGTCCGGGTGCTCGGCCGCCCGCCCGGCACCGACAACGAACGCATCGGCTACGTGCCGCAGACCATCGGTTCTCACACCGGTGAGGCCATCCGGGTGCGCGACGCGGTGACGCTCGGTCTCAACGGACACCGCTGGGGTTTCGGCATCGCCAACCGTGACCAGCGCAGACGTGTCGACGAGGTGCTCGCCGCCGTCGACGCGACCGAGCTGGCCGACAAGCGGCTGTCGCAGCTCTCCGGCGGGCAGCGGCAGCGCGTCGCGCTGGCCGAGGCATTGGTGAGCGGCCCGGAGATGCTCATCCTCGACGAACCGCTGGCCTCTCTCGACCTGCGCAACCAGCGCGAGATGGTCTCACTGCTCGGCCGGATCAACGCCGAGCTGGGCGTGACCATCCTGGTCGTCGCCCACGACCTCAACCCGCTGCTGGGCGTGCTCACCGGCGCGGTCTACCTGCTCGACGGGCACCCGCACTACGACACCATCGACGGCGTCGTCGACGAGGATCTGCTCACCCACCTCTACGGCACCACGGTCGAGGTCGTGCACACTCCCCAGGGCGACCTGTACGTGCGGAGGACCTGAGTGACCACGACATTGGTGGCGTTGGGCTACCAGGAGAACTGGTGGCAGATCCTGACGTCGAGTTTCATGCGCAACGCCCTGGTCGGCGGCACGCTGGTGGCGCTGGCCGCCGGGCTCATCGGCTACTTCGTCGTCGTGCGCAACACGGCGTTCGCCGCGCACGCGCTCGCGCACATCGGTCTGCCCGGAGCCACCGGCGCCGTACTGCTCGGTCTGCCGGTGGTGCTCGGCCTCGGGGTGTTCTGTGTCGGGGGAGCGCTGGTCATCGGCGCGCTGGGGCGCCGCGCCGCCGACCGGGAGGTCGCCACCGGAACCGTGCTGGCGATGGCCACCGGTCTCGGCCTGCTATTCAACTCGCTGGCCACCCGCAACTCGAGCACCCTGACCAACGTGCTGTTCGGCAACCTGCTGGCCATCACCGATCAGCAGCTGGTCACCTTCGCCGTGCTGCTGGGGATGGTCGTGCTCAGTATCGGCGTCATCTACCGGCCGCTGCTGTTCACCTCGATCAACGCGCAGGTGGCCGACGCCCGCGGCGTCCCGGTGCGCGGGCTGTCCATCACGTTCATGGTGCTGCTGGGCCTGACCGTGACGATGGCCGTGCAGGCCGTCGGCACGCTGCTGCTGTTCGCGCTCGTCGTCACCCCCGCGGCGGCGGCGATCATGCTGACGCCGCGGCCACCGGCGGCGATCGGCGTCGCGACGCTGATCAGCCTGGTGTCGGTGTGGCTGGGGCTCGGGGTGTCGGCCATGTTCAACGCCCCGCCGAGCTTCGTCGTCATCACCATCGCCTGCACCATCTGGGCGGTGGTGTGGGCGGCGCAGCGAGGGCTGCGCTCGTCGGCGAACCGCGTACTGGTGACCTGACCTGCCCGCACCCGCCTCGCGATCGACGGTGCGTCCGCTAACCTGACACAGCATGTCCAGGAGTCCGCACCCGCGCCGGCGGGCGACCCTGGCCTCGCTGGCCGCCGAACTCAAGGTGTCGCGGACCACGATCTCCAACGCCTACAACCGCCCCGACCAGTTGTCGTCGGACCTTCGTGACCGAATCTTCGCCGCTGCCAAGCAACTCGGCTATCCCGGCCCTGATCCGGTGGCCCGCTCACTGCGCACCCGGCGGGCCGGTGCGGTGGGGTTGATGATCACCGAGCCGCTCAATTATTCGTTCAGTGATCCGGCGGCGCTCGATTTCGTTGCCGGCCTTGCCGAATCGTGCGAGGAAGCCGGACAGGGCCTGCTGCTGGTGGCCATCGGCCCCAACCGCAGCGTCGAGGACGGCTCGGCCGCGGTGCTGGCCGCGGGGGTCGACGGCTTCGTGGTGTACTCCGCCTCCGACGACGACCCGTACCTTCCGGTGGTGCAGCAGCGGCACCTGCCGGTGGTGGTGGTCGATCAGCCCAAGGACGTGCCAGGCCTGTCGCGGGTCGGCATCGACGACCGGTCGGCGATGCGCCGGCTCGCCGAACACATTGTCGGACTGGGTCATCGGGAGATCGGTCTGCTGACTATGCGGCTGGGAAGGGAGCCGCCGAACGGCAGCGTCCAGCCGGCGGTGGCCGACCCGCAGCGGTTGTCCACACCGCACTTCCACGTGCAGCGCGAACGCGTCAACGGGGTGTACGACGCCCTCGCCGCAGCCGGACTGTCACGCGAATCGGTGACCGTGGTGGAGAGTTACGAGCATCTGCCCTCCTCGGGCGGGGTCGCCGCCGAGGTGGCGCTGGCCGCCAATCCGCGACTCACCGCGTTGATGTGCACCGCCGACGTGCTGGCGCTGTCGGCGATGGATCACCTGCGCGGCCGCGGCATCTACGTGCCCGGCCAGATGACCGTGACGGGTTTCGACGGCATCCCCGACGCGCTGCGCCGCGGCCTGACCACCGTGGTGCAGCCCAGCATGGACAAGGGCCGGCGCGCGGGCAGGCTGCTGCACCACCCGGCGCGCTCGGGACTGCCGGAGGTCGAGTTGCTCGACACCGAGCTGATCCGCGGCCGGACCTCCGGCCCGCCCGCCTAATCGCGCGGTCGCGAGCGCCACTCGTCGACCGTGGGCCGCAGCGCGTCGGCGAGCATCGGCAGCTGCGGCGCCAGCGCCAGGACGGCTACCGCGGCGAGCCGGCCCGCGGCCTCGGTGAGCGCGAGCACCCGTTCATCGAGCTGCCGCATGCCGAGCCGCGCCGCGGCCGCGTCGTAGGCCGCCACTCCCTCGGCGCCGGCGAGCGCGAGATCGGATTCGACGGCCCCGAGCGTGACCAGCTCGAAGTCCGACCAGTACTCGCCCGACGGCGTGGCGATCATGTTGTAGAACGGGGCATCGCCGTGGATCGGTTGCACGTCCACGCCGGGGAATTCACGCTCGAACGCCGCGCGCGATGCGAAGACCGGCGCGATGTCGGCCCACTCTTGTTGTGCGCGAGCCACGTCGGCGGTGTCGAGCAGGTCCGGCCGCCGCTCGAGCTCGGCGAGACCCTCGGGGATGTAGGTGCTGAACTGCGTCCAGAATCCCAGTTCCGCTGCGTCGCAGTCGCGCAGCGCGGCATGCAGCCGCGCGGTCGCCTCGAAGCGCCGTGGCCATTCCGGCTCGACATCGGGTAGCTCGTCGAGATACCGCCAGAACGTCATCGAAAAGCCATCGCGCCGAACGGGTTCGCGGGCCACGAGCGGGGACGGCGGCACGACCGGATGTCCGTGGTCGGCCAGCCACCCCGCCACCGCCAGCTCCGAGCGCTGCTGCGTCGCCTGCCGGTCGGGATCGGCGGCCAGCGATCGAGGCAGCACCGTGGGGACGCGAACCACCACCGGCGCAGGCGCCAGATGGACGATCACCGAGAAGACGTCGTAGAGCACTCTCGGTTCGTCGGACCGGATTCCGAGTGCGCGGCCGGCCCAGGAGGCCGCCGCGACGGCACGGGCGGTACGCGCGGCGATGTCGTCGGGAGTCAGCATCGGCGCCAGTATGGCCGCCGAAGCGGCCGGGGTCGAACCGTTTTCAGCCGCGCCGCGCGGCCAGCAGATACCCGAGCGCCTCCGCCACATCCTCGGGTGAGTCCACCCGGAAACCCGCCAGCGACTCGCCCGGCCCGACCTTCACCCCGACATCGCCGTCGCCCATCCGGCGGAAGGCCTTCTCGTCGGTGACGTCGTCGCCGAGGAAGATCACCCCTGTCGCACCGGTCTGCTCGCGCAGGATGTCGACCGCTTCGCCCTTGTCGGTGGAGATCACCGCGAACTCCAGCACGGCCTTGCCCGCAGTGGCCTGCGCATCCCACCGGGTGGCCGCCTCCTGCGCGGCGGCCAGTGCGGCCTCACCGTCGGCCGGGCTCGCGTTGCGCACGTGCAGCGCCACGCTCGCCGGCTTGGTCTCCACGGTGACCCCCGGCCGGTCCGCGGCGATCTCGCGCAGTTCGGCGACGATCCGTGCCAGCAGGTCCTCGTCCACGTCGTGGGAAAAGCCGGTGTCGAACTCCGCGCCGTGGCTGCCCACCAGGTGTATCGCCGCGGGCATCGCCGACAGGTCGCGCAGCACCGCGAGCGCCCGCCCGGACACCAGCGCCGCGGCGGTGTCGGGGAGGTCGGCCAGCGCGGTCAGTGCCTCGGCGGAGGCGGGAAGCGCGCGAGCGGCGGACGGATCGCTGACGATCGGCGCCAGTGTCCCGTCGAAGTCGGAGACGACGAGCAGGCGGGGGGTGGCGGCGAGGCCGTCGAGCGCGCGGGTCAGGTCGGCAGGGAGCACGGGGACCATCATTCCCCGGGTCGCTTCGCTCCGCTCAGATCTTCGGGTGGTCCCCGTCGCCGATCAGCAGCCGCACCGCGAGGTCCAGCCGCTTGCTGACGTCGGTGGCCGACGCCCGGCGGGTCAACCAGGCCAGCAGGTTCGACAGCCACACGTCGGAGATGACGCGGGCGATGTGGTACTGGTCCTCGGTGGGTTCGCCGTCGCTCATCGCGCGGGCGAACATCGAGTCCATCAGCTTTCCGACGTGGTCCACCTCACCGGCGGCCGAGGCGTCGGCGAACACGAACGCACGGGTCATCGCCTCGGTCAGCAGCGGGTTGCGTTGCATGGCGCGGTTCAGCTTGCCGACCATGAAGTTCAGCCGCTGGTACGGAGTGCCGCCGGCCAGCGCGGCGCGGTCGGTCTTGGCGTCGATGCGTTCGAACTCCCGGCCCAGCGCCGAGACCAGCAGATGCACCTTCGAGGGGAAGTAGCGGTAGAGCGTGCCGACCGCGACGTCCGCGCGCTCGGCGACGGCACGCATCTGCACCGCTTCGTAGCCGCCCTTGGACGCGATGGCCAGGGTGGCGTCGAGGATGCGTTTGCGGCGCTCCCGCTGCGCTTCGGAGCCGAGTTCGGATTCCGCGAGGACCGACACGTTCATCACCTCACGCGGCCGCGAGTCCGAGCCCGAAGATTGTGCTGGCGACGACATGCAGCGGAAAACCCCTTCATCTTGCGTATCCACCTGAAACGATACGCATGCCCAACCCCATTTTCTCACCTCAGTGTCGCTTCGGCAGCGACCTGTCCTGCTGTGATGCCGGTCGACTTGACGGTCGAACGCTGGCACCATTAGAACACGTTCTAGTGAGAAGTGAGTCCTTCTCGCCCTAGGCTAGGAGGCCGGTAGATGACCCAGTCGGTCATGTCGGGGTCGGAGTCCGGTACCGACGAGCAGTTCGCTGCCCGTGAGCTGGTACGGAGCTGGGCCGCCGGCTCGAATGCGGTGGGCGCGGCCCGTGATGTGGAGCAGGGTGACCGCGACGCCTGGAAGGTGCCGTACGCGGGCCTGGCGGAACTAGGCATCTTCGGTGTCGCGGTCGACGAAGACCTCGGCGGCGCCGGCGGCACGATCGCCGATCTGTGCGCGATGGTCGACGAGGCGGCGGCCGCCCTGGTGCCGGGACCGATCGCCACGACCGCGCTGGCGACACTCGTCGCCCCCGGTGAGTGGCTCGAGGCGCTGATGTCGGGCGAACGCACCGCGGGCGTCGCGCTGGACGCCGACGTGCGGGTGGAGGGGAGTCTGATCTCCGGTACCGCAGGCCACGTGCTCGGCGCCGATCCGGCCGGTCTACTGCTGCTCACCGCGGGCGATCAGGTGCTGCTGATCGACGCCGCCGCGGACGGTGTGACGGTGGAACCGCTGACGCCGACGGATTTCTCCCGTCCGCTGGCGCGGGTGGTGCTCGACGGCGCCTCCGCCACCGAACTGCCGGTATCCGCGCGGCGGTTCGCCGACCTGGCCGCGACGGTGCTGGCGGCCGAGACCGCAGGCCTGGCCCGGTGGCTGCTGCGCACCGCGACCGACTACGCCAAGGTGCGCGAGCAGTTCGGCAAGCCGATCGGCAGCTTCCAGGCCATCAAGCACATGTGCGCCGAGATGCTGTTGCGTTCGGAGCAGGCGTCGGTGGCCGCGGCGGACGCTGCCCGGGCCGCGGCCGAGGCCGACGACGACCAGCTGTCGATCGCCGCGGCGGTGGCGGCCGCCACGGGTATCGAGGCGGCGAAGGCCAACGCCAAGGACGGCATCCAGGTGCTGGGTGGCATCGGCATCACCTGGGAACACGATGCGCACCTGTATCTGCGTCGGGCGTACGGCATCTCGCAGTTCCTCGGCGGCCGGCAACGCTGGTTGCGGCGCGTCGCGACCCTCACCCAGCAGGGCGTCCGGCGCCGGCTGCGGATCGATCTCGACTCGGTCGAGCATCTGCGCGCCGAGATCGCCTCCGCCGTCGCGGACGTCGCCGCGCTGCCGGAGGACCGGCGCCAGGCCGCGCTCGCCGAGGCCGGCCTCCAGGCGCCGCACTGGCCGCCGCCGCACGGGCGCGGGGCCGGTCCGGCCGAACAGCTGCTGATCGATCAGGAACTGGCCGCGGCCGGGGTCGACCGGCCCGACCTGGTGATCGGCTGGTGGGCGGCCCCGACGATCCTCGAGCACGGCACGCGGGAGCAGATCGAGCGGTTCGTGCCGCCGACGCTCAGTGGCGAGCTGATCTGGTGCCAGTTGTTCTCCGAACCTGGCGCCGGCTCCGACCTCGCCGCGCTGCGCACCAAAGCCGTTCGCGCCGAGGGTGGTTGGAAGTTGACGGGGCAGAAGGTGTGGACATCCTCGGCGCACCGGGCGCAGTGGGGTGTCTGCCTGGCGCGCACCGATCCCGATGCTCCGAAGCACAAGGGCATCACGTACTTCCTCGTCGACATGGCCTCGCCCGGCATCGTGATCCGGCCGCTGCGCGAGATCACCGGCGACGAACTCTTCAACGAGGTGTTCTTCGACGACGTGTTCGTGCCCGACGAGATGGTGGTCGGCTCGGTCAACGAAGGCTGGCGGCTGGCGCGCACCACGCTCGCCAACGAGCGGGTGGCGATGGCCGCGGGCACCGCGCTGGGCAACCCGATGGAGGAGTTGCTGCGCACGGCAGGCGAACTCGAGCTCGACGTCGCCGAGCAGGACCGTCTCGGAACCGTCATCCTGTCCGCTCAGATCGGCGCTCTGCTCGATCAGAGGATCGCCCAGCTCGCGGTGGGCGGTCAGGATCCCGGTGCGCAGTCCAGTGTCCGCAAGCTGATCGGGGTGCGGCACCGGCAGGCGCTGGCGGAGTTCAAGATGGATCTGTCGGAGGGCGCAGGCGCCGTGCACAGCCCGCAGGTGTTCGAGTTCCTCAACACCCGCTGCCTGACCATTGCGGGCGGCACCGAACAGATCTTGCTGACACTGGCCGGTGAGCGCCTGTTGGGCTTGCCGCGCTAGTTGAACGAGGCCTGCGCGCAGGCGTCCGGCGACGTCAAGTTGACGCCTGCGTACACGACTTGGATGTGGGCGCACACGATCAGCGGGACGTCGTTCCTGTGCTGTCCCGTTCGCCAGTCCGTGGGCCAGGTGTTGCCCTGCAGAGTGAACTTCTCGGGCGGCCCGCCGCCGAAGTAAACCGTCGACATCTCGACGTAAGTCTGCGACTTGAACAGCCGGGTATTCGGCCCGACGAATTGAGTCTCGACCCAGACCCCGCGGTCCATGGTCCGCACCGTGGTGGTCTGCCGGCCGTACACGTCGCCGGGAAACCCGATCACACCCTCGGGGGTGCGCAGGTTGGCGGCAGTGTTCCACAGGCAGTTCGATTCGGCCGCAATGCAGTTCGCGGTGACGTGCATCTCGAGCGTGGTGGTGGGATTCACCGGAATAGAGGAGTGGGCCGTGTCGATCGCAGCGGATGCGGCCGGACTATGTGCGATGAACATCAACGCCGACATCCCCGCCAGCCAGCCTGTCAATCGCTTGGTCACGTTGTTCCCTTCGGTGCGACGGATGATAGCCCTTCGCTACTCGTCGTAAGTGACTTCAACCGATTCCGACCGCGGCAGCGCCTGGCATCCCAGGATCAGGCCCTCGTCGAGGTCGGTCTGCTCGAGCACGTCGTTGATCGGCATCTCGACGTCCCCGCTCTTCTTGAGCACCGCGCAGGCGCCGCAGTGACCCTCGCGGCAGGAGAACGGCGCGTCGAGTCCCTTGTCGAGCAGGACGTCGAGCAGCTTGGCGTTGCGCGGCCACGTCACCTCGTGGGTGGCGCCGTCGAGTGTCACCACGGCGGTGGCGGGGCCCTCGTCGCTGTCGTCCTCCTCGATCACCACCGCGGCGAACGGGTCGGACTCGAGCGACTTGAACACTTCGAGGTGGATGCGGTTGTCGGCGGTACCCGCGCTGCGCAGCGCCTTCTCCGCGGCGGTCATGAATGGTCCTGGGCCGCAGATGTACGCGTCGTGGCCGGCGTACGGGGCGATGAGGCCGGACAGCGCGGCCGGGTCGGGCAGGCCCTGCACCGTCTCGAGCCAGTGCACGACGCTCAACCGGTCGGGGTACTGCGCCGCCAGGTCGCGCAGCGCGCCGCCGAAGATCACCGAATTCTCGTCGCGGTTGGCGTAGAGCATGACCACCTTGCCGTTGCCCTCCACCAGCGCCGACTTCAGGATCGCCAGCATCGGGGTGATCCCGCTGCCCGCGGCGAGCAGCAGGAAGTCGCCGTCCAGCGTCTTGGGCACGAACGTGCCCGACGGCGCGAGCACGTGCAGTCTCATACCGGGATGCGCGTGGTCGCACAGCCAGTTCGAGGCGTAGCCGTCGGCGGTGCGCTTCACCGTCACGGTCAGCGGATCATCGGTGAACGGCGAACTGCACAGCGAGTAGCAGCGGGCGACCGAACCGGTGCGGTCGCTGGGTACCCGCAGGGTCAGGAACTGCCCGGGTGCGTACCGCAGCCGCTCGGCGGGGATCTCCGGGTCACCGGGCCCGTCGGGCACCTTGAACACCAACGAACGCGCGTCGGCGGTCTCCTCGATCACGTCGGCCACTTCGAGCTCGAGCACGTGGCTGCCGAGCGGCTCGTCCGTCACGTCGCCTCAACCCTTCCGTCGCGTAGAATTAGAACAGGTTACAGAAATGCATGTGCGCAGGTCCAGCCGCCACAGGAATACGCTGCTCGACACAAATCGTAACGTGTTCTAATCTTTGTCCAGCCCTACTTCCGGGAGGCACTCCAGTGACGTCCATTGAACAGCGTGACGTGCAGTCGGTCCTAGCCGGCATCGACGATCTGCTGCCGCTGATCGCCAAGCGCGCCCAGTCCGCCGAGGAACTGCGGCGCCTCCCCGACGAGACGATCAACGAACTCGACGAGGTCGGCTTCTTCAAGCTGCTGCAGCCCGAGCAGTGGGGCGGCCTGCAGTGCGATCCCACCGCCTTCTACGAGGCTGTCCGGCGGATCGCCAGCGCGTGCGGGTCCACCGGCTGGGTGAGCTCGATCATCGGCGTGCACAACTGGCATCTGGCGCTGTTCGACCAGCAGGCCCAGGACGAGGTGTGGGGCAGCGACCCGACGGTCCGGGTGTCCTCGTCCTACGCCCCGATGGGCGCGGGCACCGTCGTCGACGGCGGCTACCTGGTCAGCGGCGCATGGCAGTGGTCGTCCGGCTGTGACCACGCCACCTGGGCGTTCCTCGGTGGCCCGGTGATCAAGGACGGCAGGCCGGTCGACTTCGGCAGCTTCCTGATCCCGCGCAGTGACTACCGCATCGACGACGTCTGGAACGTGGTGGGGCTGAAGGGCACCGGCAGCAACACGGTGGTCGTCAAGGACGTCTTCGTCCCGCGCCACCGGTTCCTGTCCTACCGTGCGATGAACGACGGCACCGCGGGCGGCTACGAGAACAACACCGCGCCGGTCTACAAGATGCCATGGGGCACCATGCATCCCACCACCATCAGTGCGCCGATCATGGGAATGGCCTACGGCGCCTACGACGCCCACGTCGAGCATCAGGGCAAGCGGGTGCGCGCGGCGTTCGCGGGCGAGAAGTCGAAGGACGACCCGTTCGCCAAGATCCGGATCGCGGAGGCCGCCAGCGACATCGACGCCGGCTGGCGTCAGCTGATCGGCAACGTCCGCGACGAGTACCAGCTGCTGCAGGCCGGCCAGGAGATCCCGTTCGAGCTGCGCGCCAGGGCCCGCCGCGACCAGGTGCGGGCCACCGCCCGCGCCATCGCCTCGATCGACCTCCTCTTCGAGGCCTCGGGTGCCACCGCGCTCAACCTCGACCAGCCCGTGCAGCGATTCTGGCGCGACGCGCACGCCGGCCGGGTGCACGCCGCCAACGAGCCCGAGCGGGCCTACCTGATCTTCGGCAACGACGCGTTCGGGCTGCCGCCGCAGGACACGATGGTCTAAATGACGTCGTACATCAAACAGGTCGAGACGCAGGCCGAGGTCACCTTCGAGTCGACGTCGCGGTACGCGCAGGTGGCCGACGACATGAAGCTGCACTACCACGAGGCGGGCGTCGGCAACGGCGAGACGATCGTGCTGCTGCACGGCGGCGGTCCCGGCGCGTCCAGCTGGTCGAACTTCGGCCGCAACATCGCGGTGCTGGCCAGGCACTTCCACGTCCTCGCCGTCGACCAGCCGGGGTACGGCCACTCGAGCAAGCACACCGAACACGAGCAGTACAACCGATACAGTGCGAACGCACTGCTCGGCCTGTTCGACCACCTCGGCATCGAACGCGCAGCGCTGGTGGGCAACTCGCTCGGCGGCGGTACCGCCGTGCGCTTCGCGCTGGACAACCCGAAGCGGGCAGGCCGGCTGGTGCTGATGGGCCCCGGCGGTCTGAGCGTCAACCTGTTCGCTCCCGATCCCACCGAGGGCGTCAAGCTGCTGGGCCGCTTCACCGCAGACCCCACCCGCGAGAACATGGAGCGCTTCCTGCGCATCATGGTCTTCGATCAGAAGATGGTGACGCCCGAACTGGTCGACGAGCGGTTCGCCATCGCCAGCCAGCCGGAGTCACTGGCCGCAGCGCGGGCGATGGGGAAGTCCTTCGCCGGCGCCGACTTCGAGCTCGGCATGATGTGGCGCGAGGTGTACAAGCTGCGGCAGCCGGTCCTGCTGATCTGGGGCCGGGAGGACCGCGTCAACCCGCTCGACGGAGCCCTGGTGGCGCTCAAGCAGATCCCCCGCGTGCAGTTGCACGTCTTCGGACAGTGCGGCCACTGGGCGCAGCTCGAGAAATTCGACGAGTTCAACAAGCTCACCATCGACTTCCTGGGAGGTACACGATGAGCATTCGTTCTCTGGGGTACCTGCGCATCGAGAGCGCCGACGTCGGCGCCTGGCGCGAGTACGCACTCAAGGTCCTCGGCATGGTCGAGGGCAAGGGTGCCACCGAGGGCGCCCTCTACCTGCGGATGGACGAGTTCCCTGCCCGCCTGATCATCGTTCCCGGCGAGCAGGACCGGCTGCTGGAGTCGGGTTGGGAGACCGCGAACGCGGCTGCGCTGCAGGAGATCCGCAACCGGCTCGACATCGAGGGCACGCCGTACAAGGAAGCCACGGCCGCCGAACTCGCCGACCGTCGCGTCGACCAGATGATCGTCTTCGACGACCCGTCGGGCAACACCCTCGAGGTGTTCCACGGGGTCGCGCTGGAGCATCGTCGTGTCGTGAGCCCCTACGGCCACAAGTTCGTCACCGAGGAGCAGGGGCTCGGCCACGTGGTGCTGACCACCCGCGACGACGCCGAGACGCTGCACTTCTACCGGGATGTACTCGGCTTCCACCTGCGCGACTCGATGCGACTGCCACCCCAACTGGTGGGCCGTCCCGCCGACGGCGCGCCGGCGTGGCTGCGGTTCCTCGGCGTGAACCCACGGCACCACAGCCTGGCGTTCATGCCCGGCGAGACACCCAGCGGGATCGTGCACCTGATGGTCGAGGTCGAGAACGCCGACGACGTGGGCCTGTGCCTGGATCGCGCGCTGCGGCGCAAGGTCAAGATGTCGGCGACCCTCGGCAGGCACGTCAACGACAAGATGCTGTCGTTCTACATGAAGACCCCCGGCGGCTTCGACGTCGAGTTCGGTTGCGAGGGGCTCGAAGTGGAGGACGACGACAGCTGGATCGCTCGCGAGAGCACCGCGGTCAGTCTGTGGGGGCACGACTTCAGCGTCGGCTTCAAGTAGCGATGAGCGCTTGCGCGAAGAGCCGAGGTCTGTGATGGCGGCCGAGCCCATCGATCCACGCACGTTCCGTCATGTGCTGGGCCAGTTCTGCACCGGCATAACGATCATCACGACGGTGCATGAGGACGAGCCGATCGGCTTCGCGTGCCAGTCCTTCGCGGCGCTGTCGCTCGACCCGCCGCTGGTGCTGTTCTGCCCCACGAAGGTGTCGCGGTCCTGGCAGGCGATCGAGGCCAGCGGGAAGTTCTGCGTGAACGTGCTGCACGAGAAGCAGAAGGACGTCTCGGCGCGGTTCGGGTCGAAGACCCCGGACAAGTTCGCCGGGATCGACTGGCGGCTGTCCAAACTCGGCTCGCCGGTGATCGACGGCACGCTCGCGCACATTGACTGCACCGTGGCTTCGGTGCACGACGGTGGCGATCACTTCGTGGTGTTCGGCGCGGTGCACTCGCTGTCCGAGGTGCCGAAGAAGAAGCCACGGCCGCTGCTGTTCTACCGCGGCGAGTACACCGGCATCGAGCCCGACAAGAACTCGCCGGCGCAGTGGCGCGACGACCTCGAGGCGTTCCTCACCGCGACCACGCCCGACACCTGGCTCTAGCCCGCACCCGATTTTCGCGAGCGTGCGTGTCTGTCGGCGACACGCCGCGCGGATTCCAGCGATTGTGCACGCTCGCACAGTGCTGACGCTGCGCGTCGGCAAAGGCGTGCGGCGGACGGACTCTGTTGTGTCAGCAAACGAATGCCCGATCGGGTAGCCGGTCCTCCTGCGCCGTTGCCCCGCGGACGCCGAGACGTAACCGCGGCGTCATGCATGTGCCGGTGCGCGGGCGAAGCGCCCTGGCCCGCGCCGGGTCGTTTGCATACTGGACTCTGCAAATAGCAACGCGCAGTGGCGTTCCTGACGCTTGTGTCGTTGCGGCGCTGCTGTCAGCCTTAGGGCAGTAGGGCAGGGAACGCATGTACTCAGGGGGCACCGAAATGACAGTCATCACAACGCAATCCGAGGAGCCGGACGAAGCCGTCGACACCATCGAGATGGCCGTCGTCGTACAGGCAACGGCCGCAACGGTGCTCATCAGCGAACAGCAGGTGCTGTTCGCGACATCGGCGGCCGTATTGGATGCGCCCCGTCGCAGGCGGCGGTGGTCGGTGCTGCACGCCTGGCTGACCTCGGCGCCGACGTCGCGCACACCGCGTCGGCGCCACCACCCCTCTCGGCGTGCGGCTTACATGGAGCACGCCGCGATGTCGCGGGAGATGCACCGGCTCTGACACCCGGCTACAGCTGCGCGTCGATGAAGTCGACGATCGCCGCCGCCACCTCGCGGTGCACGTTCTCATTGAGGATGTCGTGGCGACCCGGGAACTCCTGCAGCTGCAGCGGATTGATCTGCTCGGCATACGCCCGGACCGCGCCGATCGAGGCGATCGGATCAGCGATACCGTGCACGGCCAGCGTCGGCACCTCGAGGCCGGGTAGGTCCGCGCCGAATCTGTCCCAGCCGCGGTCGAGTTCGCGGGCCAGCGCCGTGGTGTCGGCGTCGACGAACGCGAGCGGATCGTTCTCCAGCGTGTCCAGATAGAACGGGTCGGCCGACAGCCAGTCCGGGTCCAGCTGCACGGACGTGTCGGCATCGAGCAGTTCGGCAACGGGCACGAGCGGTGCGCCCGAGATCACCGCGGCGGCGGCACGGGTATCACCGTCGAGCAGGCGGAACAGGGTGACGATTGCGCCGAAGGAGTGGCCCTGCGCGATCACCGGCACACCTGCCTCGGCGGCCAGCGCGGTCAGCGAATCGGCGAGGGCGGAGCTGTCCTCGATCGAGCCGAAGTCACCACGGTCGCCCGGGCTCAGGCCGTGGCCGAACTGATCGACCGCCCATAGGTCGATGCCCGCGGCGTTGAGCGCGAAGCCGTAGCGGTGGTAGACGCCGGTGTGCTCGCCGAAGCCGTGCAGGAACACGACCGCGGCCCGGGGCTCGTCGGTCGCCCAGTGCCGGTAGTACGCGCGGCCGCGATCGTGGTCGAGGAAGGGCATGGCTGACTGCACCACGCGCGCAACTGCAGGCGCAAGGTGTCGTCAACGCCGCTGCGCCGTGTCGAGGATCAGTTGCACCGTTTCTTGCGGTCGGTCCCAGTGCGGAAAGTGCCCGCAGTCGTCGAACCAGTGCATCGTGGCATCCGGGAAGCACTCCTGGGCTCGGGCGGCCTGACTCGGTGGCGTCACCCGATCCTTGCGACCCCAACCGATCACCACCGGCGCTCGCAGCGTTCCGGCGGGTGCCCCCTGCTGTTTCGGCCCGTGCACCAGAGCATGCATCGCCGCATCCAGGCTCGGGGAGCGCTTGAACGCCCGCAATTCGGTGCGCACCAGGTCGGCGTCCAGGCGCCAGGGCTTGGCGGAGAACTGCAGCAGCAGCGCCGTGCGGGTCAGCGGGGTGGCGGCCAACGCGGGGATGAGTGGGTCGATGGCGCGCACCAGCTTCAGCGACGGGCCGACCGTCGCGCCGAACATCCGCACCTGGGCGTCGGTCCAGAACCCGCCCGGGTTGAGTGCCACCACCGGACCACCGTGACCGCGCCGCGCCATCTCCAGCGCGATGCGGGCGCCCATCGAACTCCCGACAACGGTGACGTCGCCGAGGTCCTGTTCGACGACGAATTCCTGCACGGCGTCGGTCAGCGCGGCGACGGTGACCTCACCGGGTAACGGCGCGCTGTCGCCGAAGCCGGGCAGATCCACGGCGACGACCTCGTGCCCGGCGGCCAGCGCCGGGATGACGGGATCCCAGTTGTGCAGCTGCGAGATGCCGTGGACCAGCAACAGTGGGGGACCCGAGCCGTACCGACGAGAATGCATGGGGGTGGACTACCCACGCCGCCGGTCACGGCGGTGACGATCCTATGAACCTCCCAGCAGCACCTCGCGCTGCTCGGTGACGCGGGCGCGGATCGCGGCCACCACGGCCGAGACCTCCGGCCGGCGCATCGTCTCCGCCCGGGTCACCAGCCAGTAGCTCAGCCGGACGGCGACGGCGTCGGGCAGCACCCGCACCAGGTCGTCGTGACGGTCGGCCATGAAGCACGGCAGCAGTCCGAGCCCGGCTGCCGCCCGGGTGGCCTCGACGTGGACGAACACGTTGGTCGACGTCACCGACTCCCGCATCGCCGGAGCGAAACTCGTGGCCACGTCCAGGTCGTCGACCTGCAACATCGAGTCGATGAAGTACACCAGCGGATAGTCGGTCAACGCGTCGATGCCGCCGGGTGTCCCGTGCTCGGCCAGGTACGAACGGGCGCCGTACAGCCCGAGGCAGTAGTCGCCGAGCCGGATCGCCTCGGCCCGGTGCACCTGCGGCTCACCGACGACGACCTCGATGTCCAACCCAGACCGCTGCTGGGTGACCCGCCGGGTCGCGGCGACGATCTCCACCGCCACCCGCGGATGACGCCGCTGCACCTGGGCCGCCGCGGGTGCGGCGATGTAGGCGCTGAAGCCGTCGGTCGCCGACAGGCGCACCACCCCCTCGAGCGCCCGCTCACCGCCGGGATCGGCCTCCAGCGAGCGCACCGCCGTCTCGACCGCTTCGGCCGCGGACAGCGCGGCTCTGCCCAGGTCGGTGAGTTCCCAGCCGCCGGCCACCCGGGTCAGCACACGCCCGCCCATCGACTGTTCGAGCGCGGCGATCCGCCGCGAGATGGTGGTGTGGTTGAGCCCGAGTTCCTCCGCGGCGGTGGTGTACCGGCCGGACCGTCCGACGGCCAGCAGCACCAACAGGTCGTCCGCGCTGGGACGGCGGCCGGGCACGCTCACGTCTGCAGTTTTGCAGATCAAAGCTGCAGATTTGACCATTGCGGCGATGTCTAGGTGCATGAATACTCACCTGCAGAGTGTGGCCGGTCACAGTGCGACCCTCCATATGTCCTGCGTCATGAACGGAGCGTGCGATGAGCGTGCAGGAGCCGGTACAACCGGACACCAGTCCTCCGAGCTCGATCACCCAGGGGCTGAAACGGGTCGTCGTGGCGTCGATGGCCGGCACCGTCGTCGAGTGGTACGAGTTCTTCCTCTACGGCACCGCCGCGACGCTGGTCTTCAACAAGATCTTCTTCTCCGAGACCACCAGTGAACTGAACGCGATCTTCCTGGCATTCGCGACGTACGCCGTCGGCTTCGTCGCGAGACCGGTCGGCGGCGTGGTGTTCGGGCACTTCGGCGACAAGTACGGGCGCAAGAAGCTGTTGCAGTTCAGCCTGGTCCTGGTCGGCGCGGCGACATTCCTGATGGGCTGCCTGCCCACCTTCGGGCAGATCGGCTACTGGGCGCCGGGGCTGCTGGTGGCGCTGCGGTTCATCCAGGGCTTCGCCGTCGGCGGTGAGTGGGGCGGCGCTGTGCTGCTCGTCGCCGAGCACAGCCCCGACCGCCAGCGCGGGTTCTGGGCCAGTTGGCCGCAGGCGGGAGTGCCGGTCGGCAACCTGCTGGCCACCGTGGTGCTCTTGGTGCTCACCACGACGCTGCCGGACTCCGCCTTCCTGTCCTGGGGCTGGCGCGTGGCGTTCTGGCTGTCCGCGGTCGTGGTGCTGGTCGGCTACTACATCCGGACCAAGGTCACCGACGCCCCGATCTTCCTTGCCGCCCAGCAGGAGGTCGAGCGGGTGAAGGCCACCTCCTTCGGTGTGCTCGAGGTCCTGAAGCGTTACCCGCGTGGTGTTTTCACCGCGATGGGCCTGCGCTTCGGCGAGAACATCATGTACTACCTGGTGGTCACCTTCTCCATCACCTACCTCAAGACCCAGGTGGGCGCGGACACCACGTCGATCCTCTGGTACCTGCTGGTCGCCCACGCGGTGCACTTCGCGGTGGTGCCGCTCGTCGGCTGGCTCTCGGACCGCTACGGCCGCCGCCCGGTGTACATGGTCGGCGCGGTCACCGGCGCCACCTGGGGGTTCTTCGCCTTCCCGATGATGAACAGCGGGAACTACGTCATCGTCACGGCGGCGGTGACCATCGGTCTGGTGTTCCACGCGTTGATGTACGCCCCGCAGCCGGCGATCATGGCCGAGATGTTCCCGACGCGGATGCGCTATTCCGGTGTGTCCCTCGGTTATCAGGTCACGTCGATCGTCGCGGGCTCGCTCGCGCCGCTCATCGCGGTCAAGCTGCTCGACATCTACGGCTCCGCGGTGCCCGTCGCGATCTACCTGGCCGCGGCGTGCGCCATCACCCTCGTCGCGGTGCTCTTCACCAGGGAGACCCGGGGCATCGACCTCGAGTCGCTCGACGAGGCGGACCGCGCGGACCTCGCCCGCGAAGCCGAGGCTGCCCGCCGATGACGGATCTCGACGGGCGCACCGCCCTCGTCACCGGCGGCGCGAGCGGCATCGGCGCGGCCTGTGCGCGGGAACTGGCCGCCAGGGGCGCCGCGGTCACCGTCGCCGACCTCGACGACGTCGCCGCGAAGGCGGTCGCCGACGAGATCGGCGGAAAGGCGTGGGCCGTCGACCTTTCCGACGTCACCGCCCTCGAGGACCTGAAGCTCGACGTCGACATCCTGGTGAACAACGCCGGCGTGCAGCACGTCAGCCCGATCACCGACTTCCCGCCCGAGAAGTTCCGCTTCATCCTCGCGCTCATGGTGGAGGCGCCGTTCCTGCTGGTTCGGGCGGCGCTGCCGCACATGTACGACCGGGGTTTCGGGCGGATCGTCAACATCTCGTCGGTGCACGGCCTGCGGGCGTCGGAGTTCAAGTCCGCCTACGTCACCGCCAAGCACGCACTCGAGGGCCTGTCGAAGGTGACCGCGCTCGAGGGCGGCCCGCGCGGGGTGACCAGCAACTGCGTCGACCCGGGCTACGTGCGTACCCCCCTGGTCACGAAACAGATAGCCGATCAGTCCAAGGCGCACGGCATCGCGGAGGATGAGGTGGTGACACAGATACTCCTCAAGGAGGCCGCGATCAAGCGTCTCGTCGAACCCGGCGAGGTGGCCTCGCTGGTGGGTTGGCTCACCGGGCCGCAGGCCGGCATGGTCACCGGCGCCTCGTACACGATGGACGGCGGGTGGAGCGCACGATGACCGACGTGCCCGAAATGATCGAACCGCAGTGGGTGCCCACCGACCGGGATGTCGCCGAGTCCACCATCACCGACTTCGCCGGCTTCGTGGCCGCGCGCACGGGACGCGACATGCCGGACTATCAGACCCTGTGGCAGTGGTCGGTCGACGATCTGGCCGGCTTCTGGTCGGCGCTGTGGGAGTACTTCGACCTCGGCGACGCACCGGCCGAGGTCCTCGCCGACGACGAGATGCCCGGTGCGCAATGGTTTCCCGGCACCCGCTGCAACTACGTCGACCAGGTCAGGCGGCAGGCTCGCGGTGACCGCACCGCCATCATCCACGTCGATGAGGACGGCCACGGCACCGAGATGTCGTGGGACGAACTGCTGGGTCGCGCAGCGGCGTTCGCGCACACGCTGCGCGACCTCGGCGTCGGTCCCGGTGACCGCGTCGCGGGGTACCTGCCCAACGTCCCCGAGGCCGTGGTGGCGTTCCTGGCGACGGCGGCGATCGGCGCCGTCTGGAGCGCCTGCGGCCAGGACTACACCGCACGGGCCGCGCTCGACCGCCTCGGCCAGCTCGAGCCGACGGTGCTCGTCGCCGCCGACGGCTACCGGTTCAACGGCAAGGTCCACGACAAGCGCGACGAGATCAGCGCGCTGCGCGCCGGGCTGCCGACGTGCAAGGCCGCCGTCCTGGTGTCGCGCCTGGGTCTCGACGCCCCCGACGACTGGCTGGACTGGGCCGCCGTCAGCGCTCCCGGCGACGCCGAGCTGAGCACCGAGCAGGTCGAGTTCGGCCACCCGCTGTGGGTGTTGTACTCCTCGGGCACCACCGGCCTGCCGAAGGGCATCGTGCACGGGCACGGCGGCGTCCTGGTGGAGCACCTCAAAGCCGCTGCGCTGCAGTCCGACATCGGCGCCGACGACGTGTTCTTCTGGTACACCAGCCCGAGCTGGATGATGTGGAACTACCAGGTGGCGGGCCTGCTGGTGGGGGCGACCATCATCTGCTACGACGGCAGCCCCACGTGCCCGACGCCCGACGCGCTGTGGGCGGTTGCGGCCCGGTTCGGCGTGACCGTGCTGGGCACCAGTCCCGGTTACGTGCTGGCGTGCGCCAAGGCCGGGGCGGTGCCTCGCCGCGACCACGACCTCTCGGCACTCAAGACGGTCGGCATCACCGGATCGTCGCTGCCGGCGTCATCGTCGATGTGGTTGCACGACAACGTTGGTGAGCATGTGCAGGTGTCGTCGATCAGTGGTGGCACCGACGTGGTGTCGGCGTTCGCCGGCGGGGTGCGCACGGTGCCGGTGTGGCCGGGCGAGCTGTCGGCGCCGTTCCTCGGCGTCGCCCTCGACGCCTGGGACGAATCCGGTCAGCCCGTCCGCGGCGAGGTCGGCGAGCTCGTCATCACCAAGCCGATGCCGTCGATGCCGGTGTCGTTCTGGAACGACGACGACGGAAGCCGTTACCGCGACGCCTATTTCGAGATGTACCCAGGGGTGTGGCGGCACGGCGACTGGATCACCCGCACCGAGCGGGGCAGCATCGTGGTGCACGGTCGCTCGGACTCGACCCTCAACCGGCACGGGATCAGGATGGGCAGCGCGGACATCTACCAGGCCGTCGAGGGGCTGCCGGAGATCGCCGAGGCGCTGGTGATCGGCGTCGAGCAATCCGACGGCGGCTACTGGATGCCGCTATTCGTCACCCTCGCCGATGGCGGTGAACTCACCGACGACCTGCGGGCCACGATCAAGGACACCATCCGCGCCGACGTGTCACCGCGCCACGTGCCGGACCAGATCGTGCTCGCGCCCGGCATCCCGCACACCCGCACCGGCAAGAAGTTGGAGGTGCCGGTCAAGAAGCTGTTGCAGGGCGCCGATCCGGCGAAGGTGGTCAACCCGAGTGCGGTCGACGACCCGGCGCTGCTGCAGTGGTACGCGCAGCAGAAGCCCTAGCGTCCGGCCAGCCACGGCCCGATCCGGCGCAGCGCCTCGGTGATGTCTGCGGTGGGCCCGGCGAAGGAGAGCCGGACGAACGAGCCGCCGTGCACGGTGTCGAAGTCGATTCCCGGTGCGATCGCGACACCGGTGTCCGCCAACAGTTTCGAGCAGAACGACATCGAGTCGGTGGTGTAGTCGCTCACGTCGGCGTAGACGTAGAACGCGCCGTCGGTGGGGGCGACCCGGTCGACGCCGATCTGCCGCAGGCCGTCGAGCAGTAGGCGCCGGTTGTCGGCGTAGTGCCGCAGCAGGCCGTCGGACTCCGCGATCGATTCGGGGGTGAAGGCGGCGACGGCCGCGTGCTGGGCCAGCGCAGGCGGGCAGATGGTGAAGTTGCCCGTCAGCCGGTCGACGGCGCGCCGGAGTTCCTCGGGCACCAGCAGCCAGCCCAGCCGCCATCCCGTCATCGCGAAGTACTTCGAGAAGCTGTTGACCACCACGGCATCTCGCGATGTCTGCCAGGCGCAGCTGGTGGCGGGGGCGCCTTCGTACACCAGCCCGTGGTACACCTCGTCGCTGATCAGACGCACGCCTGAGGTGGCGCACCACGAGGCGATGGCCGCGAGTTCGTCGGGGGGGATCACGGTTCCGGTGGGGTTGGCCGGGCTGGCCACGATGACGCCCTGCACCGGCGGATCGAGTTCGGCGAGCTGGCGGGCGGTGGGCTGGAACCGGGTGTCCGGCCCGCACGGGATCTCGACCACCTCGCAGCCGAGCGCCGAGAGGATGTTGCGGTAACAGGGGTAGCCGGGGCTGGCGATCGCGACCCGGTCACCGACGTCGAAGCACGCCAGGAACGTCAGCAGGAAGCCGCCCGACGAGCCGGTGGTGATCACCACGTCGTCGGGCTGTACCGCAAGGCCGTACCGGTCGTCATAGCGCTGTGCGATCGCGGCCCGCAGTTCGGGGATGCCCAGTGCGACGGTGTAGCCGAGCTGGTCGCCCTGCAGTGCGGCCACGGCCGCCTCGCGCACCGCCGTCGGAGCGCCGGCACTGGGCTGACCCGCCGACAGGTTCACCAGGTCGCCGTGCGAACGCTGCCGTTGCGCGGCGGCCAGCCAGACGTCCATCACGTAGAAGGGCGGGATGCCTGCCCTCAGTGCCACCCGGTCACCCATTGCGCCAGGCTACTGAAGCGGGTTGCGGTGCTTGCGCGAGGCGGCCGAGCGGGGCGGCCGGTCACGCATGTGGTCGCGGACCCGGCTCATCAGGTCACCGAGGGTCTGCACGTCGGCATCGTCGAGCGCGCCGTAGAGCAGGTCGCGTACCACCTCGATGTGACCGGGCAGGACCTTGGCCACGCGGGTCCGGCCCGCCCGGGTGATGTCGACGACCGTCGCCCGCTGGTCGTGCGGGCTCGCGGTGCGGGTGATCAGCCCGGCCTTCTCCAGCAGGCCGGCCTGATGGGTGAGGCCGCTGCGGCTGTAGACCACACCGTCGGCCAGTTCGGTCATGGTGAGTGGTCGCTCGGCGTCGACCAGCGTGGCCAGCACCTCGAACTGCACGTAGCTCAGGTCGCCTTCGGCCTGCAGCTGCTGTCGCACGGCGTACTGCAGCAGGCTCACCGCCTCGGTGAGGGCGAAGTAGGTCCGCATCTGCGCGGGCCCGAGGGGTTCGGCCATGGCACCAGCCTAGTGTTTCGAGCTCGAAGCAATATCCGCTAAACGGGAATGCTTCGCGTTCGAAGCAAGTTACTCGGAGTGTAACTGCTTCGATATCGAAGCACCTGACAGAGGAGGACATCATGAAGGCAGCGATCTACCACCGGTACGGCGACAGCGGAGTCTTGCGGTACGAGGACGTGCAACGGCCCGCGCCGGGCGCCGGGGAGGTGCTCGTCAAGGTCGCCGCGACGTCGTTCAACCCGGTCGACGCGGGCATCCGGGGCGGCTACCTGTCCCAGGTGTACGCGATCACGTTCCCGCACACGCCGGGCATCGACGTCGCGGGCACCATCGCCGAACTGGGCGATGGGGTGGACGGCTGGCACGTCGGCGACGCCGTGGTGGGCATGCTGGCACTCGATGCCGACGGAGCCGCCGCGGAGTACGTCGTCGCTCCGGTCGAGGTGCTGACCGCCGCGCCGCGCTCGGTCGCCCTGGCCGACGCCGCGGCACTGCCCACGGTCGGGCTGACGGCCTGGCAGGCACTGTTCGAGGTCGCCGGACTCGAGGCCGGACAGACGATCCTGATCAACGGTGCGGGCGGAGCGGTCGGCGGCTACGCCGTCCAGCTCGCCAAGCGCGCCGGGGCGATCGTCACCGCGACCGCATCCGCGCGCAGCGCCGGCCGGCTGCGCCGCTACGGCGTCGACCGGCTGATCGATCACATCGACTACGCCGCAACACCATTCGTGGTCGACGGACAGCCGTTCGACGTCGTGCTCAACCTGGTCAGCAGCTCACCGGAGGAGACGGCGGCGCTGGTGAGCGTGGTCAAGGACGGTGGATTCCACGTCGGCACGATGGCCTCAGGGGAGGAGAATCCCCGGGTGCGCACGCAGCGGGTCTTCGTCCGCAGCGACGCAGCCCAACTCGCCGGCCTCGTCGGCCGTGTCGACGCCGGCGAGCTGCACATCGACGTCGCCGATCGCCGGCCGCTGGCCGAGGTCGCCGCGGTGCACGACGAGTCCGACGCCGGGCGGCTGCCCGGCAAGACCCTCCTCGTCCCCGGCGCATAGTGATTTCGGCGCGGAGACGATCACTCAGCGAACGTTTCCGCGCCGAAATCCCCTCTAGAGGACTTGGGATTCGAGGCGGCGCAGGTGGTCGCGGGGCGCGCCGAGCAGCTGTGCGCTGCCGTGGGCGCGCTTGAAGTAGAGCTGGATGTCGTGTTCCCAGGTGATCGCGATGCCGCCGTGCATCTGGATCGCCTCGCCTGCCACCGCGCTGAATGCCTCGCTCGCGGTGAACCGGGCCAGTGCGGCCGACGTGGCCGACGGCTCGGCGATCGCCTCGTTCACCACGGCCCTGGCCGACTGCACCAGCACGTAGAGGTCGGCCATCCGGTGCTTGAGGGCCTGGAAACTGCCGATCGGCCTGCCGAACTGCACCCGGTCCTTGGTGTAGGCCACCGTCAGCTCGAGACACCTTGCCGCTGCGCCGATCTGCTCGGCGGCCAGCAGCAGCGCGGCGATGTCGGCCAGTCCCGGGTCGGCGCCGAGTTCCCCAGCGGCCCGGCCCTGCAGCCGTGCCAGCCGGCGCGTCGGGTCCATCGTCACGTGCGCCTCGGCGGACACGTCGGTCCAGCGCACCAGCCGCTCACCGTCGACGGCGATCACCACGTCGGCGACGTCGCCGTTCACCACGTACTCCGGGTCGAACACCACCGCGCCGATGCGGGTGCCCTCGGCCAGCCCCTCGATGGCGTCGGTGTCGGGTTCGTCGGCGGCGAGCAGCGCCAGTTCGGCCAGGGTCGTGCCCAGCAGCGGCGTCGGCACCAGGGCCCGGCCCAGCTCCTCGATCACCACCGCCGCATCGGCCAGTTCACCGCCTGCGCCGCCGAGCTCCTCGGGCACCACCAGCGCGGCCGCACCGACCTGCTCGCACAACAGCTTCCACAGCGACTCGTCGTAACCGCGGTCGGACGCCATCGCCTCGCGCACCGCGGCGGGGGCGGCGTGCTTGTCGACCAGTGCGGCGACGGTGTCGCGCAGCAGTTCCCGCTCTTCACTCATTCGCGATCCGCTCCGCTCCTCGCTGGGCCCTCATCTCGTCAACTCCTCCAGCACCCGCCTGCGGTGCCACGCCGGGTCGCCCCACGCCGAGCGCAGTGCCTGCACCCGCAGCAGCCACAGCGACAGGTCGTGTTCGTGGGTGAAGCCGATCGCCCCGTGGGTCTGCAGCGCCGATCGCGCGGCCAGCAGCGCGGCGTCGGATGCGGCTACCTTGGCGGCGCTGACATCGCGGGCGGTGTCCGGGGAACCGTCGGCGAGCGACAGGGCCGCGCCGTAGACGAGGGGGCGGGCCAGTTCGACGGCGATGAGCACGTCGGCGAGCTTGTGCTTGATCGCCTGGTACGAACCGATCGCACGGCCGAACTGGTGACGCTGCTTGGCGTACTCCACCGACTGGTCGAGCATCGCCTGGCCGGCGCCGACCAACTGAGCGGCGGTGGCCAGCGCGCCGAATTCGTAGGCGCGGGCGACGTCGGCGGCGCGGGACTCTCCGGAGGCGTTGACGTCGAACAGCTTCCGTGCCGGGTCCACCGACTCGTGCGGTGCGCCTGCGGACCCGTCACGCACGCCGTGGTCGTCGGCGAGCAGCACCAGACCTGCGGTGTCGGCGTCGACGGCCCTCGGCACCCGCGGCGGCAGGGCGACGGTCGCGATCAGCTCACCGGATGCCAGTGCGGCGCTGCGCTCGTCACCGGCCAGCAGCACCGGGGCCACCGCGATGGACTCGGTGACCGGCCCCGGCACACACCAGCGGCCCAGCCGCTCGGCGGCCACCACGAGGTCGACCGGGTGGGCGTCGATGCCGTCGAACTCCTCGGCGACCAGCAGCGCGGTAACGCCCAGGTCGGCCAGCTGCGCCCACACCTTGCGGCCGGGCCCGGGGTCACCGGCGGCCCAGGCGCGCACCGCACCCGGCACGTCGGCCGCCCCGAGCGCCGCGTCGATGCTGGCCGCGAAATCCCGCTGCTGCTCGTCGATCTCGAAGTTCATTTGGCCTGCCCTTTCGGCTCGCGGGGCAGACCCAGCAGCCGTTCGGCGATGATGTTACGCTGAATCTCGTTGGTGCCCGCATAGATCGGCCCGCCGAGCGCGAACAGCAGTCCGTCGGTCCAGGAGCCGGCGAGTTCGGCGTCGGGGCCGCGCAGGTCGAGCGCGGTCTGGTGCAGCTCGACGTCGAGGTCGGACCAGAACACCTTGGTGACCGACGATTCCGCGCCCAGCTCACCGCCACCGGCGACGCGGGTCACGGTGCCGAAGGTGTGCAGCCGGTAGGCCTGCGCCTTGATCCAGGCGTCGGCCACCCGGTCGGCGATCGCGGGATCGCGGTCCTTCGCCCAGTCGGCAACCAGTCGTTCGGCCGGCGCCAGGAACCGCGCCGGGCTGCGCAGCGACATGCCGCGTTCGTTGCTCGACGTGCTCATCGCGGCCCGCCAGCCGTCGTTCACCTCACCGATCACGTCGGCGTCGGGCACGAAGACGTCATCGAGGAAGATCTCGCCGAACCCGGTGTCGCCGCCGAGCTGGACGATCGGCCGCACGGTGACGCCGTCGGCCTTCAGGTCGAACATCACGTACGTGAGGCCCTTGTGGCGCTGCGCCTCGGGGTCGGAGCGGAACAGCCCGAACGCCCTGTCGCCGAACGGCGCCCGCGAACTCCAGATCTTCTGCCCGTTGAGCAGCCAGCCGCCGTCCGTGCGCGTCGCCGTCGAGCGCAGTGAGGCCAGGTCGCTGCCCGACTCGGGCTCCGACCAGGCCTGCGCCCAGATCTCCTCACCGCTGGCCATCTTCGGCAGGATGCGATCGAGCTGCTCGGAGGTGCCGTGCGCGAACAGCGTCGGGGCGAGCATCGAGGTGCCGTTGGCGCTGGCCCGGCCCGGCGCACCGGCGCGGAAGTACTCCTCCTCGTAGACCACCCATTGCATCAGCGAGGCGTCCCGGCCGCCGTACTGCTCGGGCCAGGTGATCACCGACAGGCCTGCGTCGAACAGCACCTTGTCCCACTGCCGGTGCTGCGCGAAACCCTCGGCGTTGTCGTAGGACGTCGTCGGGAACGAGTCGCGATTCGCCGCGAGGAACTCGCGCACCTCCGCGCGGAAGTCCTCGGCGGAGTCGTCGAATGTCAGGTCCATTCAGGCTTCTTCCTTGTGGGACATTTCCCGAAGCGCAGGCTTGACCACCTTGCCCCCGGGATTGCGGGGCAGCGCGTCGAGGAACTCCACCGATCGTGGTGTCTTGAAGTTGGCGAGATGTTCACGGGTGTGGGCGATCACGGTCTGCGCGTCGAGCGTGGCGTCGGGCCTGGCGACGACGAACGCCTTGCCGACCTCGCCGAGCCGCTCGTCGGGTACGCCGATCACCGCGGACTCGGCCACCCCGTCGAGGCGCGCCAGCACCTGTTCGATCTCGGCGGGGTAGACGTTGAACCCGCCGCAGATGTACATGTCCTTGAGCCGGTCGGTGATCCGCAGGTTGCCCGCCGAGTCGACGGTGCCGATATCGCCGGTGTGCAGCCAGCCGTCGGCGTCGATGGTCGCCGCGGTCGCCTCGGGGTCGTCGAGGTAGCCGAGCATCACGTTCGGGCCGCGTAGCAGCACCTCACCCTCGGGTCCCTCGCCGTCGATGCGCAGTTCGAATTCGGCGATCGGCCGTCCGCAGGTGTTGGCGACGGTGACCGCGTCGTCGTCGGCCCGGCACATGGTGCCAAAGCCGCTGGCCTCGGTGAGCCCGTAGCCGGTGAGCACGATGTCGATGTCGAGTTCGGCCTGCATGCGCTCGATCAGCACCACCGGCACGACGGCCGCGCCGGTGACCGCGAAGCGCAGCGAGCTCAGGTCGTGGTCGGCGCGGCGGGGGTGGTCGAGCAGCGACTGGTAGATCGTCGGCGGTCCGGGCAACACGGTGATGCGGTGCTCCGCTACGGCGGCCATCGCCCGTTCGGGATCGAACGTCAGCTGCGGGATCAGCGTCGCGCCGGTCTGCAAGCAGGCCAGGATGCCCGCCTTGTAGCCGAAGTTGTGGAAGAACGGGTTGATGCACAGGTAGCGGTCGGCGCTGGTGAGCTCTCCGCAGGCGGCCCACGCGGCGGGTGCGTCCAGGGACTGCCGGTGGGCGCACAGCGCGCCCTTGCTGCGGCCGGTGGTTCCCGAGGTGAACAGGATGTCGGACACGTCGTCGGGCCGCACGGCGGCGGCGCGGGCGTCGACCGCCGCGAGGTCGGTTCCGCGAGCGACGAAGTCGTCCCAGGTGCCGTCGGCCTTGTCGACGGGCACCCGCACGACGTGCCGCAGGGCGGGCAGATCCGCACCGGCCAGCGATGCCGCCTTGTCGACGCCGAGGAACTCTCCCGAGGCGAACAGCAGCGGTGCGCCGGTGCGGCCGAGGACGTCGGCGGCCTCACTGGCGGTGTAGCGGGTGTTGAGCGGGACGACGACGCCGCCGGCGTAGTGGGTGGCGAGGCAGGCCACCACCCAGTGCCAGGTGTTGGGGGACCAGATCGCGACGCGGTCGCCGGATGCGACGCCGAGGTCGATCATGGCCGCGCCCGCGCGGCGGACCTCGTCCCTCAACTGGGCGTAGGTGATCCGCCGGTCGTCGGTGACCAGCGCGTCGTGGTCGGCGAACTGGTCGGCGATCCGGTCGAGGACCTGGGGAACGGTCCTGCCGTCGGACCGGTCTTGCCCGCCGGGCGTCGTCATCGATGCTCCTCTAACAAAGCAAGTGCTTGGTAGGTTAGCCTACAGGGGTGATAGAGGTCCAGGAGTTCCGGGCCGAGGTCCGGCAGTGGCTCAGCGAGAATCTGGTCGGTGACTTCGCCGCGCTCAAAGGCCTCGGCGGCCCCGGCCGCGAGCACGAGGCCTTCGAGGAACGGTTGGCGTGGAACCGCCGTCTCGCCGAGGCCGGCCTGACGTGCCTGGGCTGGCCGGAGGAGCACGGCGGCCGCGGCCTGACGGTGGCGCACCGGGTGGCGTTCTACGAGGAGTACGCGATCGCCGACGCACCGGCCAAGGTCAACCACCTCGGTGAGGAACTGCTCGGTCCGACGCTGATCGCCTACGGCACCCCCGAGCAGCAGCAGCGCTTCCTGCCCAGGATCCTCGACGTCACCGAACTGTGGTCGCAGGGCTACTCCGAGCCGGGCGCGGGCAGCGATCTGGCCAACGTGTCGACCACCGCCGAGCTGGACGGCGACCAGTGGGTCATCAACGGTCAGAAGGTGTGGACGTCGCTGGCGCACTGGGCGCAGTGGTGCTTCGTCATCGCCCGCACCGAGAAGGGCTCCAAGCGCCACGCCGGCCTGTCCTATCTGCTCGTGCCGCTCGACCAGCCCGGTGTCGAGATCCGGCCGATCATCCAGCTGACCGGCGACTCCGAGTTCAACGAGGTCTTCTTCGACGATGCCCGCACCGACGCCTCGATGGTGGTCGGCGAGCCGGGGGACGGCTGGCGGGTGGCCATGGGGACGCTGACGTTCGAGCGCGGCGTCTCGACGCTGGGCCAGCAGATCGAGTACGCCCGTGAGTTGTCCGCGCTGGCCGAGGTGGCCAAGCGCACCGGCGCCGCCGACGACCCGCTGATCCGGGAGCGGCTGACCCGGGCGTGGGTCGGCCTGCGCACGATGCGTTCCTACGCGCTGGCGACGATGGACGTCGAGGAGTCGGGTCAGGCCGACCCAGGAAAAGACTCCGTCTCGAAGTTGTTGTGGGCCAACTGGCATCGCGACCTCGGCGAGCTGGCGATGGAGATCGTGGGCGGCGAGGGGCTGGCGCTGCCCGGCGGCGAATTCGACGAGTGGCAGCGGCTGTACCTGTTCTCCCGCTCGGACACCATCTACGGCGGGTCGAACGAGATCCAGCGCAACATCATCGCCGAGCGGGTGCTCGGCCTACCGCGGGAGCCAAAGGGAACATGACGCTGACCGAAGCGCCGAAGGAGATCGACGGGCACGCACTCCTGGCAGGCAGGGTGGTGGTGGTCACCGCCGCGGCGGGTACCGGCATCGGGTCGGCGGTCGCCCGCCGGGCGCTGGCCGAGGGCGCCGACGTCGTGGTCTCCGACTACCACGAACGCCGGCTCGGGGAGACGCGCGACGAACTCGCCGCCCTCGGGCTAGGCCGCGTCGAAGCGGTGGTCTGCGACGTGACGTCGACCGCGGCCGTCGATGCGCTGATCAGCACGGCCGTGGAGAAGATGGGCCGGATCGACGTCCTGGTCAACAACGCCGGGCTGGGCGGTCAGACACCGGTGGTCGACATGGACGACGACGAATGGGACCGCGTGCTGAACGTGACCCTGACGTCGGTGATGCGGGCCACCCGTGCGGCGCTGCGGTACTTCCGTGACGCCCCGCACGGCGGTGTCATCGTCAACAACGCCAGCGTGCTCGGCTGGCGCGCACAGCACTCGCAGTCCCACTACGCCGCAGCCAAGGCCGGGGTGATGGCGCTGACCCGTTGCAGCGCAATCGAAGCCGTGGAGTTCGGCGTGCGCATCAACGCGGTGTCGCCGAGCATCGCGCGGCACAAGTTCCTGGAGAAGACCAGCTCCTCGGAGCTGCTGGACCAGCTGGCCGGCGGCGAGGCCTTCGGCCGGGCCGCCGAACCGTGGGAGGTCGCGGCCACCATCGCGTTCCTCGCCAGCGACTACTCCAGTTACCTGACCGGCGAGGTCATCTCGGTGTCCAGCCAGCGGGCGTAGCGAGCATCTCCACCGAATCTTCACAATCGCTGCCGGGAAGCCCCACAACCGGCCCCTACAGTCGGACATGTGAAGCGCATCCTGGTGGTCGACGACGAGCCGACCATCCTGGCCCAGGTGGCCACCCGGCTGCGCGCTGAAGCCTTCACCGTGGTCACCGCGGTCGACGGGCCGTCGGCGGTGGCGACCGCCGCGGCCACCGCACCCGATCTGGTGGTGCTCGACGTGATGCTGCCCGGATTCGACGGGCTCGAGGTGTGCCGGCGGATCCAGGCCGAACGTCCCGTCCCGGTGCTGATGCTCACCGCCCGCAGCGACGAGACCGACATGCTCATCGGGCTGGGTATCGGCGCCGACGACTACCTGACCAAACCGTTCAGCATGCGCGAGCTCGTCGCGCGGGTACGGGTGCTGCTGCGCCGGATGGACCGCGCCGGTGACGACCCGCAGCCGCTGCTGGTGGGCGACTGCCGCATCGACATGCAGGCGCGGCGGGTGCACCGCGGGGACGACGAGATCCACCTGACCCGGACCGAATTCGACCTGCTGGCGTTCCTCGTCGGCCGGCCGAGGGCCGTGGTGTCGCGCGACGTGCTGCTCGAGCAGGTGTGGGGCTGGGCCTCCGGGGTGGAGACCCGCACGGTGGACAGTCACGTGAAGGCGTTGCGGCGCAAGCTGGGTGCCGAACTGATCAGGACCGTGCACGGCGTGGGGTACGCACTGGAGACGCCGCGGTGACCGTCCGCGGCCGGGCCGTCGCCTTCTGGGAGCGACTGCCGAGGCCGTTGGACCCGTTCGCGTCCTTCAAGGTCAAGACCGGGCTGTTGGTGGCGGGCGCCATCACGCTGGCGTCGTTCACCTTCTGGATCGGCGCGAGTTGGCAGTTCCGGTATGCCCTGCTCGCCGCGCTGGTCACCTCTCTGGTGGTCACGCAGTTCCTCGCCCACGGGATGACCTCGCCGCTGCGGCAGATGACGGCCGCGGCGCGGGCGATGGCCCGCGGCGACTACAGCATCCGGGTGCGCGCCACATCGCGTGACGAGATCGGGCAGCTGGCAACGGCATTCAACCAGATGGCGGCCGACCTCGGGGCGGCCGACGAGTACCGGCGCGGTCTGATCGCCAACGTCTCACACGAGCTGCGGACGCCGATCACCGCGCTGCACGCGGTGCTGGAGAACGTGATCGACGGTGTCGCCCAACCCGACTCCGACACCATGCGGATGGCGTTGGCGCAGACCGAACGCCTCGGTGAGCTCGTCACCAACCTGCTCGACCTGTCGCGCGTCGAGGGTGGCGCGATCCCGTTGCGTCACGAGCGGTTCGACGTCGACGCCTTCCTGCGCGACGCGGTCGCGCACGTGGCTGCGGGTCAGGCGATCATCGAGGTGCGGGTGTCCCCGCCGACGCTGACCGCGGTCGCCGATCCGGCGAGGTTGCGGCAGGTGGTGGTCAACCTGGTGCAGAACGCGATCCGGCACAGCCCGCCCGGCGGCCGGGTGTCGGTGCTGGCGTGCGCGGCCGTGCCGTCGGGCATCCGGCTCGACGTGTGCGACGAGGGCCCCGGTATCCCGGCCGCGGAACGCGAGCGCGTCTTCCAGCGCTTCACCCGTGGTGCCACCTCCGACGGCGGCACCGGGCTGGGCCTGGCCATCGCCCGGTGGGCCGTCGAATTGCACGGCGGCGCCATCTCCGTCGCCGACGTCCGGGCGGGCTGCCGGATCAGCGTCACGATCCCCGAACCGAGAGAACAGGTGCCCACATGACCTCAGGCATGACGCAGATGGTTCCCGGCGTGCAGATGATGCCGCCCCCGCCGCCGCTGCTCGGTCCGCTGCTGCCGCGCCACGGCGAGCCCGGTTGGTCGGTGTGGTCGCGCAAGGTCTGGCCGATCGACCCGCTGGCCGCGGCGCCGTCCCTGCTGCTGGCCGCCGCTCCGGTGGCGGCACTGCTGGGCACCGCGCTGTGGCGTCCGTCGGTGCACAGCATCGGCTATCTCGTGACCGGGCTGATCGTCTTCGGGGTGGTGTATGCGACGGCGCAGCGCAGGCCCACCCGACGGGAGTGGTGCGGCATCGCCCTGACACTGGCGCTGCTGGCGGTGCCGGGACTGCTCGCCGCGGACTGGCTGGGCGTGCTGTGCATCATGACCGCGTGGATCACCGGGTGGCTGACGATCGTCGGCGGACACACCTGGACCGCGGTGTTCACCGGACCGTTCGTGCCGTGGGCCTCGCCGGCGCGGGTGCTGGGCTGGGTCCGGCGCGGTGCGAGTGGTTCGGTGGCGCACGGGCGCATCCCCGACGTCGGCCGGGTGGCCGTGGTGGCGGGGGTGACCGTGGCCGTTGCGCTGGTCTTCGGCGGTCTGTTCGCGGCGGCCGACGTCGCGTTCGCGCACGTGCTGGGCAGCGTCACCCCGGAGTTGCAGGTCGACGAGTTCGTCGCGCGCAGCGGCGTCTTCGTGATCGTCGCGGCCTTCGTGCTGGGCGGCGGGTACCTGCTGCGGTTCCCGCCGCGGCTGGACGCGTTGGCGCCCGCGCCGGGCAAGCCGGTGCGGCGGTGGGAGTGGGCGGTGCCGCTCGGTGTGCTCGACGCGCTGTTCCTGGTGTTCGTCGCCGTGCAGGCGACGGTGCTGTTCGGTGGGCATGCCCATGTGCTGGAGACCGAGGGGCTGACCTACGCGGAGTACGCGAGGCAGGGCTTCTGGCAGCTGCTCTGGGTGTCGGCGCTGACGCTGCTGGTGCTGGCCGCGGTGATCAGGGTGGCGGCCCGGGTGACCGGCACCGACCGCCGGGTGCTGCGGGTGCTCGTCGGAATCCTGTGCGCCACATCGGTGGTCGTGGTCATCTCGGCGATCCACCGGATGTGGCTGTACCAGGAGGCCTACGGGTTCAGCGTCCAGCGGCTGATGGTGATCACCATCGAGCTGTGGCTCGGCACGGTGTTCCTGCTCGTCGCGGCAGCGGGTGTCCGGATGACGGCGCGGTGGCTGCCGCAGGCGGTGCTGGTGGCGGGCGTGCTGGCGCTGCTCGGGCTGGCGGCGCTCGACCCGGAACGGCTGATCGCCGACCGGAACATCGACCGCTTCGAACGGACCGGTGAACTCGACGCCGAGTACCTGTCGACGCTGTCATCGGACATCGACCCCGCGGTGCACCGGCTGCCCGAGCAGGTGCAGCTCTGCGTTCCCTCGCCGCATCGCGACCCGGAGCCGTGGTACCTGTTCAACCTGTCCCGGTCGCGTGCGGACCGGCCGATGGACACCGATCGCCCGGAGCTGTGCCTCCAGTACGGGTGGGGCGACTACCGGTACTGACGGCGGACTCGACCTAGCAAGTGCTTGGTTGGTAGTCTGCACTGATGGACAAGGTGGCGCCGACGCGTCGCGAGGAGCTGCTCGAGCTCGCCGCGACGATGTTCGCCGACCGCGGGTTGCGGGCCACCACCGTGCGCGACATCGCCGACTCGGCGGGAATCCTCTCCGGCAGCCTCTATCACCACTTCGCCTCCAAGGAGGAGATGGTCGACGAGGTGCTGCGCGGATTCCTGGACTGGCTGTTCGACCGCTACCGGCAGATCGTCGACACCGAACCCACTCCGCTCGAACGGCTCAAGGGCCTGTTCCTGGCGTCGTTCGAGGCGATCGAACACCGCCACGCGCAGGTGGTCATCTACCAGGACGAGGCGAAACGACTCTCCGCGCACCCGCGCTTCTCCTACGTCGAGGAGCGCAACAAGGAGCAGCGCAGGATGTGGATGAGCGTGCTGAACCAGGGCATCGAAGAGGGCTGCTTCCGCCCTGATCTCGACGTCGACCTGGTCTACCGCTTCATCCGCGACACCACCTGGGTCTCGGTGCGCTGGTATCAGCCCGGCGGACCGCTCACTGCCCAGGAGGTCGGGCGGCAGTACCTCGACATCGTGCTCGGCGGCATCACCGTCGCGGGCGCATCGAACACCACGAAAGAGAGCTGAACATGGCTGAGGCGTATGTCATCGACGCTGTGCGCACCCCCGTCGGCAAGCGCGGCGGTTCGCTCGCCGGTGTGCATCCGATCGACCTCGGGGTGCATGCATTCCGCGGAATCTTCGACCGGGTCGACGTCGACCCCGGCGCGGTGGACGACGTCATCGTCGGCTGCGTCGACGCGATCGGCGGACAGGCAGGCAACATCGGCCGCAATGCCTGGCTGGCCGCCGGCTACCCCGAGGAGGTTCCCGGCGTCACGGTCGACCGGCAGTGCGGATCCAGCCAGCAGGCCATCTCGTTCGGCGCGCAAGCGATCCTGTCCGGAACGGCGGACATCATCCTGGCCGGCGGCATGCAGAACATGAGCCAGATCCCGATCGCGTCCGCGATGGTGGTCGGCAAGGAGTTCGGATTCACCTCGCCCACAGGCGAATCGGAGAACTGGCGGCACCGCTACGGCGACCAGGAGATCTCGCAGTTCCGCGGCGCCGAGATGATCGCCGAGAAGTGGAACATCTCCCGCGAGGAGATGGAGCAGTTCGCCTACACCAGCCACCAGCGGGCGTTCGGCGCGATCCGCGGCGGCCATTTCGAGAACGAGATCCTCGCCGTGGGTGACTTCCGCATCGACGAGGGCCCGCGGGAGTCGACGCTGGAGAAGCTCGCGTCGCTCAAGCCGCTCGCCGAGGGCGGCCGCCTGACCGCGGCTGTGGCCAGCCAGATCTCCGACGGCGCGAGCGCGGTGCTGCTCGCCTCCGAGCAGGCCGTCAAGGAGCACAACCTGACCCCGCGCGCCCGGATCCACCACATCAGCGCTCGGGGCGCCGACCCGGTGTACATGCTCACCGGTCCCATCCCCGCCACCCGCTATGCGCTGGAGAAGACCGGGCTGTCGATCGACGACATCGACACCGTCGAGATCAACGAGGCCTTCGCGCCCGTGGTGCTCGCCTGGCTCAAGGAGATCAAGGCCGACCCGGAGAAGGTCAACCCCAACGGCGGTGCCATCGCGCTGGGTCACCCGCTCGGCGCCACCGGCGCGAAGTTGTTCGCCACCATGCTCAACGAGCTGGAGCGCACCGGCGGCCGCTACGGCCTGCAGACGATGTGCGAGGGCGGCGGCACCGCCAACGTCACGATCATCGAGCGCCTCTAGTTCCTCTCGCCGGGAATGGCTCGCCGGGAATGGCTACGCGGCGACCGGCATGTCCGCGGCGGCTGCGGCGACGAACTCGTCGATCAGTCCGGCCACCGTCTCGGGGCGTTCGGTCGGCGGATGGTGGTGCACACCGGCCATGACGTGCAGCCGGCTGTTCGGTAGCAGCCGGTGGGCCGCACGGGCATGTTCGACGGGGATCACCCGGTCCTCGTCGCCGCTGATGATCAGCGCAGGCATGGTGTCGCACAACTTGTTCAGGGCCGACACCGCCTGACCGCGGAAGTCGACGACCGATCGCAGCGTGCGCAGGAAGGCCTGCCGGTGATCCCGGTTCGACAGGGACGGGCGGGCGGTGAAGCGGTCAGCGGAACCCGTCATCGCCCGCACCGCGTTGCCGGCGAAGATCGCAGCCCGCGATGCGAGGACCGGCAGGACGAGTTCGGAGCCCGGCAGCGACAGCAGGCGCAGCACGCGGCCGACGTCGCCGCCGAAGCCGCCGCTGCTGATCAGCACCATCCGGTCGCAGTACTCGCCGTGCTGATGGGCGAACTGCATCGCGATGCCGCCGCCGAGGGAATGTCCGACGACGGTGACGCGGGAGACGCCGAGGGTGTCCAGGAAGTCGCGGAGCAGTACGGCGAACGCGCCCACCGAGTAGTCGCCGCGCGGCTTGTCGGATGCGCCGTGGCCGAGCAGGTCCGGGGCGATCACCCGGTACTTCCTGGCCAGCAGCGGGATCACGCCGCTCCAGGTCTGCGAACTGCCCCCCATGCCGTGCACCAGCAGCACCACCTCGCCTTCGCCCTCGTCGCGGTACGCCAGGCGGTCACCGTGCAAGGTCATGGTCTTCAGCCGCTCGTCCACCGCGCTGATCACGGCGGCCGGCTGGGCGTCACGCCCGGGCAGTGAGGCGACGGCCGGGGCCGCCGCGAAGGCTGCGCATGCGGCTGCGCCGACCAACAGGCTCTTCATGGCGTTCATACGCTTGCTCCGATTGTGCGGGTTCCCGTGTGAGGAACGTCTTTCGATTGATCTCTACGATATGAGTTGCTGGTCAACACTTCTCGCTTGTGCGCACTACCGGCCACAAGCAACGATGTCCGCGTTCTGTGCATTGTGTGCGACGAGTGTCAGGTGCCGTTTCGTTCTGCCGGGCAGGGAAGTCCGTGACGTACGGCGCATCTCCATCGCGCGGCCGATGACGTCGCTGACGCACTCGGCGGCCTCCTGCGGCAGCAGGTGGCCCGCGGTGGGGTGGTGCAGATGGACGGCACCCGGGATGGCGGCGGCGATCTCCCGGGAATGCACTGCCGGGGTGAGGATGTCGGCGCCGCCGCTCACGACGAACGTCCTCGCGGTGATCCTCCCGAGAGATCTGGACACGTCGTAGCTCCGCAGGCTCGGCAGGAAGCCCGCCGCCGTGGTGAGCAGGGTTCGGCGGACGGCTGCTGCGGTGACACCGCTGACCGTGGTGTCGTCGCCGGCGAACATCGCCAGTGCGTCACCCAGTGGCCGCATGATCGCCTGGCCGGCCGTGTCCATGGCAGGTATGCGGCGGACGAGTCCGAACAGGGCTCCGGTGGCGGGTGTCGCCAGCAGCCGCGGGACGCCGTGTCCGGCGAGTCCGCCGGCGGCGGTGCCGACGAGCACGAGGGCGTCCGGATCGACGGGGCGGTCGCCGGCGGGCCGGGCGAGATACGCCAGCGCGGTCATCCCGCCCATCGAGTGGCCCGCGACCGTGAGTGGGCCGGTGATGTCGGATGCCGCCAGGATTTCGGCGAGATCGGTTGCCAGCCGCTCGATCCGGTAGGTGGGCATCGGTGCGGCGGCCGATCGGCCGTGGCCGCGGTGGTCGTAGGTGATGATGCGAATGCTGCCGCCGAACCTACGGCGCAGCCGGCACACCTGAGGAGCCCAGCTCTGTTGCGAGAGGAGCAGGCCGTGCAGCAGGACGACCGTCGGCGCGTCGGCGTGGTCGGCGCGGTGGTCACGCATCGCCAACCGCACGCCGTCGCTCGTCACGACGGTGCGTTCGACGACGGCGCGTTCGACGTAGTCGGCGCCGCCTGACGCATCCGCCCGAAAGGCGTTGGGCGCCAGCTCGTGCTCGGGTGCGATCGACATGGTGGGCTCCTCGACATCGTTGATGTCCTGAACCTACGGGCGGCCGATCATGCTGGCGCGCTTGTGCTTACAACCCACGTTGAACCCGAATTCACGCTTCTGCGCATTGCGCTCAGCGAGTGTTCCGACGCACGAAAGGAGGGCCGCCCGATGGCGGCCCTCCTGTGCGGCTATCCGGCGGGGCCGGTCACCTCCGGTGCCGGGCCACCGCGCCCGGCCTCGCCGGCCACCAGTTCGCCGGTCCGAGCAGCGTCGCCAGCGCAGGCACCGTGATCGTCCGCACCACGAAGGTGTCGATCAGCAGGCCGACACCGATGATGAAGCCGGTCTGCACCATGGTGCTGAGGCTGCCGAACAGCAGTCCGAACATCGATGCGGCGAAGATGATCCCGGCCGATGTGATGACGCCACCGGTGGACCGGATGGCGCGGATGATGCCGGTGCGGATCCCCGATCCCGACTCTTCGCGGATGCGGGTGATCAACAACAGGTTGTAGTCGGCGCCGACGGCCACCAGCACGATGAATGCCGTCGCCGCGACACTCCAGTGGATCGACTGTCCGAGTAGCACCTGGAAGAACAGCACACCCACGCCCATCGCCGAGAGGAACGACAGCACCACGGAGACGATCAGGTAGAGCGGTGCCACCAGGGCCCGCAGCAGGAGCACCAGGATGAGGAACACCACGGCCAGCGTGACGGCGATGATCAGCTCCACGTCGCTGTTGTAGTCGCTGCGGATCGTGCTGTACATCGCGGTGGTGCCGACCATCGAGATCGTGGCGTCCGACAGCGAGGTGTTGGGCTGTGCTCCTCGGGCGGTGTCCAGGATCGACGACACCTGGTCCATCGCGTTGGTGCTGAACGGGTCGAACGTCGTCTCGACCGTGTACCGCGCCGAATGCCCGTCGGGCGAGATGAACAGCTGCGCCGCCTTCTTGAAGTCGTTCGAGTCGAGCACCTGGCTCGGGATGTACATGCCCGCCATGGCCGGCGACGTCGCGTTCTGCTTCATCGACAGCAGCAGGTCGGACGCCTGGTTCAGGCCCGCACCCATCTTCTTGGTCTGGTCGACCAGGGTGTGCACGCCCGCGGCCAGTTTCGCACTGCCGTCGGCCAACTGGTCGGCTCCACTCTGCACCTGGGAGACCTCCGACTGGATGGTCGCTGCGCCACTGCCTGCGGCGTTGCGCAGCGTGTTGATCGCGGTGTCCAGCTGGCCGCTCAGGTTCTGCACCGTCGAGAGCATGCCGGGCGCGGCGGTCGAAGTGCTCGCGGGGATCACCTGGCCCAGAGCGGAGCGCCCGGCGCTGCACAGCGGATTGGCGGTGCACTGCGGCCCGTTCAGCTCGGACTGCATCTGGTTCACCGTCCCGGACGCCTGGGTGAGCGCCGCGGTACTCGAATTCGCCATCCCGCGAATCGAATCGACGAGGTTGGCCGCGGCATTGAGCTGGCCCTGCACCTGGCCCAGCGTCGAGGTGAGCCCGCTGACCGAGCCACTGGCACTGTGCACCTGATCGCGCACCGAGGCCAGGGTGGCGGCCAACTGGTCTGCGCCACTGGTCAGCGCATCGAGATCGCGGTCCTTGTCCGAGATCTGCGTCGATGCGCCGTGCAGCGCGTCGCCGACCTGGCCGGCCTGGTAGCTCAGCTTGGTCTGGTCCAACGGCTTGCCGTCGGGCCGGGTGATCCCACGCACCGCGGCGACGTTCGGCAGCTGGGACACCCGTTGCGCCATCTGCTCCATGTCCGCGAGGCTCTGCGCGGAGCGCAGGTCGTGCGGTGAGTGGATGTAGATGTACTGCGGCAGCAGCGCGCTCGTCGAGAAGTGGTCCTGCATCGCCGCGAACCCCACGTTGCTCTCCGCGGACTGCGGGAGCTGCAGCCGGTCGTTGAACGTCGGATGCAGGAACGCCGCACAGCCCGCCAGCGAGATCAACACCACCAGGCTGGCCGCCAGGTGCATCTTGGGCTTGCGGACGATGTTGACGGCCGAGCGCTGCCACAGCCGGCCGGTCAGCGAGCGCCGCGGCTTCACCCAGCCGCGCCGGCCTGCGAGCACGAGCACCGCGGGCAACAGGGTGATCGCGGCCAGCAGGGCAACGGCTATCGAGACGGCAAGGGCCGGGCCGACACTGGTGAACCAGGGCAGCTTGGCGAAGATCATGCCGAGGAACGTGACCGCGACGGTGGCCGCCGACGCGGCGATGACCTTGCCGATCGAACTCAGGGCCTTCCGCACCGCGGCGTCGGAATCCATTCCGTCACCGATGTACTCGTGGTACCGGCTGATCAGGAACACCGCGTAGTCGGTGCCCGCGCCGGCGACCATCGTGGTCATCAGCACCATCGTCAGCAGTGAGACGCTCAGACCCGCGTGGGTCAGCGCCGAGACCGCTCCTTCGGCCGTCGTCACCGAGACGCCGATCACGATCAACGGCAGCAGCACCGTGACGGGACGCCGGTAGATCACCAGCAGGATGGACAGCACCAGGATCATGGTGGCCAGTTCGATCAGGTGCATGTCGTGCTCACCGATGTTCGACAGGTCGCCCATCATCGCGGCCTGGCCGGTGACGTCGGCGGACAGCCCGGTGCCTTCGGTGGTGTGCTTGACGGTATCGGTGATCTGCCGGTAAGCGGCCGACGACTCGGGTGAGCCGGCAGGCGCCTTGAGTATCACCGCCATGTACGCCGCCTGATTGTCCTTGCTGACCATCAGCTGACGCAGGGGCGGGGTGGTGAGGTAGTCCTGGACACTCGCCACCTGGTCGGTGTCGGCGCGCAGCGTGGTGGCCACCTTGCGGTAGGTCGCCTCGTCGGCGGGTCCGAGGTCCTTCTTGTCGTTGTCGGTGAGGACGACGACCATGATGTTCTGGGCGGACTCGCCGAATTCCTTGGCCATCTGGTTGGTCGCCGCCATCGCGGCGGGCGGCAGCGGCTGCACCTGCTGGCTCTGCACCACCTTCGCGAGCGGAGTGCAGAACACACTCAGCACGATCAACAGCGCGACCCAGGCGCCGACCATGACCCATGGCGCGCGTACGACGAACCGACCCAGCGCGGAGAACGCGTCACCGGACGGCTTGGACTCGGCCCTGTGGGTGCCGGACTTTGTGAACACGGTGCGACCTTTCGCTGCGGTATGTGCTGGTAGAGCGAAGGTATGGCGCCGGGTAGCCCCGGGTCGCGCTTGTGAGCGATAGTCGCGACAAGCGACGATTACGGTGTTCTGCGCATTGCGCTCAGCGGGCCGCCGGTGCCGGCGAGGTGTCGACGCCGGTGAGCGAGAAGTCGCTCAGCGTGTCCGCCAGCTGCCGGCGCACCTCGGCGTTGGAGTTGGTTCGACCCGGCTGATATCCGGCGACAGACAGGAAGATCCGTCCGCCGACCCGTCCCGCGAGCATCGCCATCATTCCGCCCGTGCGGTGCATGAGCGAGCGGGTCATGCCGGGGCAGTTGGACTTGATGACGAAGCTGTCGGCGGCGGTGCCGTCGGGCCGGTAGACGTCGGGGTCGACCTCACCGAGGTTGGACGCGACGACACCCGTTGCGGCTCCGGCGGCCACCCCCGCCATCCGCTTGAGCAGCCACCGGGGGATCAGCGGCACCAGGGGCAGCAGCACCCAGCGCTCGTCGGGATTCGCGTCCCGCTGCGTGATCGCCTGTTTGGTCGCGGCGCGGATGGCGCGCAGTTCGGTCGTCGCGAGCGCGGGGTCGACCGTGAAGTCGACGTTGGTCACGGCGTTGGCGCGGGTGTCGTCCGGGGTGCGCTCGTTGACGGGCATCCCGACCGTGACCGCACCGTCCGCGGTGATTCGCCCCGCGCGCCGGGCGAGGCCCGCGGCGACGGCCGCCAGCAGGCTGTTGCTCGTGCCGCCGAGGGATTCGGCGCGGGCGTCCCAGTCGGCGGCGTCGATGAAGACCGTCGCCGTCGACAGTGTGATGGCTTCGTCGTCGCCGGTGAACTGCGCGGGCGGGGCGGTGGTCTGCGCCGCGGCTGATCCCTGGCCGCCGGTGCGTGCGCGCCGGGCCATGCGTGCTGCCGTGACGATGGCGCGACCGATGGCGGGGACGTCGCGCGCGGTCTGGCGGGCGTCCTCGCGGACGGCCCGCCATCGCGGACGGGAACCGGCGGCGGGCCAGGCGATGGTGTCGTCGCGACCGCACGCCGCGTCGGCCAGTGCCCGGAACAGCCCGACACCGTCGGTGAGGCTGTGCGAGATCAGCAGGCTCACACCGGCTCCGCCGTCGGTGAACGGCAGCACCGCGAGGTGCCATGCCGGGCCGTGTTCGGCGTCCAGCGGAGTGCCGGCCTGCTCGCGCAGCCACGCGTCGAATTCTTCGCGCGGCCGCGGGGTCGCGACGATCTCGAGCTCGGAGTGCGTGTCGGCCGCGACCCAGCGGTACCGGCCGAATGGCAGCGGTGAGCGTTCGATGAGGCGGGAGATCCGGCCGCGCTGCAGGTGGTGATGGAACCGGCGCACGCCGTCCAGGTCGATCGCGCGGTCGTAGACCCATACGGTCTGCAGCAGACCGGTGGCGCCGGTGACGCGTTCGCCGGTGAAGAAGGCCTGGTCGAAGAGGCCGAGTGTGTTGTCCATGATCCTGTGTCCTGTCTGTCGGTTCGGTCAGTGCGTTGCGGGCGCGGTGGTGGGCCAGCCGATGGTGGCGGGCAGTGCGAAGTCGGCCATGATCTGCGAAAGCATTTGGCGCAGTTCGATGTTGGTGGTGACGCTGTCCGGCTGGTAGGCGAGGACGGAGATGAAGACCCGTCCGTTCACCTCGGCCGAGATCAGCGCCATCATCCCGTTGGACAGCTGCACCGTCGCCTTGGTGACGCCGGGGCAGACCGACAGCAGGGACATGTAGTCGGCCGCGGTGCCGTCCGGGCTCGCGACGATCGAGGGTGCCGTCCCGAGCTGCGATGAGGCCACGCTGGTGGTGCTGGGCGTGTACACGTTGACCCAGCGCCGGACGAGCCGCCTGGGAAGCAGCGGAACCAGGGGCAGCAGGGCCATCCGCTCGTCGGGCGTGTCCTGGCGATGGATCAGCGCCTGCTTCGTCGCGGAGCGGATCTCGCTCAGGTCCGAGGTCGCTCGCGTCGCATCGACCGTGACGTCGACGTTGGTGACCGCGTTCGCGCGGGTGTCGTCGGCGGTCCGCTGGTTGACCGGGACTCCCAACGTGACCGTCCCCTCCGGGGTGACCCGTCCGGCCCGTTCGGCGAGCCGGGCGGCGACGCCCGCGAGCAGTGAGTTGCCGGTGCCGCCCAGCTCGGCGGCGCGGGCGTTCCAGTCGTCGGCGTCGACGAAGATGGTGGCCGTTGGGAGCGTGACGAGTTCGTCGGCTCCGGTGAGCGGCGCGGGCGGGGTCGGTGCTGTCGCACCGGTGCGGGCGCGGCGGGCCGCGCGGGCCGATCGCGCCGCGGCGACCAAGGCCCCGCGGACGGCCGGGATGTCGCGCGTGGTCTGACGGGCGTCCTCGCGCAGCGCCTGCCACCGCCGGCGCGAGCCGGCCGCGGGCGCGTCGATCGCGCTGTCGTAGCCCGAAGCCGCCTCCATGATGGCCAGGCAGCCGCCCATGCCGTCGGCGACGGTGTGGGAGACGACCAGGCTGACCCCGGCTCCGCCGTCGGTGAAGGGCAGCACGGCCAGATGCCATGGGGATCCGTGCTCGATGTCCAGCGGACGGTTCGCCTGTTCGGTGAGCCAGGCGTCGAATTCCGCACGCGGTCGAGGGGTCGCCACGAACTCGAGGTCGGACTGCGCACTCGACACCCAGCGGTGCCGGCCGAAGGGCAGCGGCGAACGTTCGATGCGGCGCGACAGCCGGCCGTTGGCGAGGTGGTGGTGAAACCGGTGCAGACCGTCGACGTCGACGGCGCGGTTGTAGATCCAGACCACCTGGCCGCGGCTGTTGGCGCCGGTGGCCCGCTCGAAGTCGAAGACGGCCTGGTCGACCAGGTCGAGTACGTTGCTCATCGTCGTCATTCCTTTTCCGGATCGTGGGTTATGCGGAGAGTTCGGACAGTCCGGCCGTCAAGCCGAAGGAGGCCGCGAGACCGAAGTCGTTCAGGGCATGCGAGATGTGTTCGTGCAGGGCGTCGTTCGAGTTGTCGCTGCCCGGCTGGTAGGAGAGCACCGAGACGAAGACCGTGTCTTCCGTGCGTCCCGACAGCAGTACCAGCAGGCCGCCGAGGCGGTGCATGACCGCTTCGGTCACTCCCTTGCCCAGTGATCTCATGACGAAGCGGTCGGCGGGCGTGCCGTCCGGCCGGTGGGCGGCCGGGTCGACGTCGCCGAGGTTCGACGAGACGACGCTGGTGGGGCTGCCGGCCGACACGCTCACCACCCTCCGGATCAGCCACTGCGGGAGCAGCGGAGCCAGGGGCAGCAGTGCGAACCGCTCGTTGGGCGCCTCCTGGGAGCGGGTCAGCGCTTCTTTGATCGCCGCCCGGATGCCGCGCAGATCCGTCGTCACCGGTGTGGGATCGACGGTGAAGTCGACGTTGGTGATGGCGTTGGCGCGGGTGTCGCCGGCTTCACGCCGGTTGACGGGCAACGTGAGATCGACTGCGCCAGCGGGGGTGACGCGTCCCATTCGTTGGGCCAGGTGCGCCGCGAATCCGGCGAGCAGCCCGTTGCTGGTGCCCCCGAGCGACGCCGCGCGCCTGTCCCAGTCGTCGGCGTCGATGAAGATGGTGGCCTTCGGAAAGGTGATGACGTCGTCGGACCCGGTGGACGGCGCCGCGGCCGCGTCGGAGGTACTGCTGCGCGTGGCGAAGCGTGCCGCGGAGACGGCGGCGCGGCCGATGTCCGGGAGGTCCCGTGCGGTCCGGCGGGCGTCCTCGGCCAGCGCCTTCCACAGCGGTCGCTTCCCGGCCGCCGGCCAGGTGATCGGGTCGTGTCGACCGCATGCCGCGTCCGCCAGCGCCTCGCACAGCCCCACACCGTCGGTCAGGCAGTGGGAGATGACCAGGCTCACGACGGCGCCGCCGTCGGTGAGGGGCATTGCGGCGAGGTGCCATTCGGGCCCGTCTTCGGCGTCGAGGACGGTCGCGGTCTGCTCGGCCGACCATGCGTCGAGATCTTCGCGCGGCCGCGGCGTCTCGACGATCTCCAGGGTCGAGCGGCCGCTCGCCGACACCCAGCGGTGGCGGCCGAACGGTAGGGGAGACGATTCGATACGGCGCGACAGCCGGCCCCGCTGGAGATTGCGGTAGAAGCGCTGCAGCCCGTCCATGTCGAGGGCGCGGTCGTACACCCAGATGCACTGCAGCATGTTGGTGGTTCCGGTCGCGCGCTCACCGGCGAAGGTCGTCTGGTCGTAGAGGTCGAGAACGTTGCTCATTTTCCGTAAGTCCCTTCCGGTGAACTGAATTCGTTCAGTGAGATCGAACCTACGGCGGGCCGGAGCGAGAGTCGCGGTTGTGGGCGATAGTCGGGATTAGTCTCGATTTTCGCGGTTGTGCGCATTGTGCGCAGCGGCCGTCGTCCGGTGCCATCCAGCGGTCGGCGTCAGCGCGAAGTCGCTGAGGGCATCCGAGATGTGCTGCTGCAGCGATGCATCCGACTCCGGATGCTGTGGCTGATAGCCAACCACCGAGACGAAGACCCGGTCACCGGCGCGTCCGGACAGCACCGACAGCACGCCGCCCTGCCGTCGCATCATCGCCGTGGTCATTCCCGACTGCAGCGATCGCATGGCGAAGTGGCCGGCGTCGGTGCCGTCGGGACGGATGACGGCGGGGGCGACGAGGCCGACGTTGGATGCGCCGACGCTCGCCGCACTGTTGGTGGCCGCGCCCACCCATTGCCTGCGGAGGCGCTCGGGGGTGAGCGGGATCAGCGGCAGCAGTGTCCACCGCTGGTCCGGCTGCTGCGCCGAGCGTGTCAGCGCGTTCTTGGTGGCGGCACGGATCGGGCGCAGATCCGTCGCCGCGGCGGAGGGGTCGACGGCGATGTCGACGTTCGTGATCGCGTTGGCGCGGGTGTCACCGGCGCAACGCCTGCTGATCGGCATCGTCAGCGTGACCGAACCGTCCGCGGCGATGCGGTCCACCCGCTGGGCGAGGCGGGCGGCGACGGCCGCGAGCAGCGTATTGCTGGTGCCTCCCAGCGCGTTCGCGCGGGCATCCCACTCGTCGGCGTCGACGAAGACCGTGCTCGCCGGAACGGTGACGGGTTCGTCGACCTCCGCCGCGGCGGCGACCGGCTCCGCTGTGCCCGGGCCGCTCCTGATGAATCGGGCCGCCGCGGCGGCGGCACGGGCAACGGCCGGCACGTCGCGTAGGGTCTGACCGGCATCCTCGCGGATGGCACGCCAGCGCGTACGCGACTGAGCCGACGGCCAATTCACCGTCGCCTCGGTGCCGGATGCGGCATCCGCAACCGCCTCGCACAGGCCGACCGCGTCGGTGACACAGTGTGAGGCGACCAGACTGATCCCGGTGCCGCCGTCGGTGAACGGCAGCACGGCGAGATGCCATCCGGGTCCGTGTTCGGCGTCCAGCGCGGTATCGGCCTGCTCGGCCAGCCAACCGTCGAACGCGGCGCGGGGCCGCGGCGTCGCGGCGACCTCCAACGGGGAGCTTCCACCGGGGGAGACCCAGCGGTACCGGCCGAACGGCAACGGGGACACCTCGACGCGACGCGCCAGCCGGCCCCGCCGCAGATGATCGTGAAAGCGCCGCAGTCCGGCGATGTCGACCGGCCGGTCGTACACCCACACGCACTGGATCAGGCTGGTGGTGCCCGCCGCCCGCTCGAGGCTGAAGATGGTGTGATCCACCAGGTCCAGTACGTTGTTCTGCTCTTCGGCGCCCATGTCTGCTGCATTCCTCTCAGTTCGCGCCCGTGCACACGACGCACGAGTCGCTGGTGTTGGCGTGATGGGCGACCTGCTCGATCCACTCCACGGTGGTCTGCGCGGCGTCCGCGAACGCCCGGCTCAGGGTCGCGATGTAGCGGTGCACAGACTTCCGCGCGACGGCGTTGTCCGGATATGACACGGTGATGGTGGTCTTGGTGGCGTGCCGGTTGATCCAGATGTTGATCTCGCCGTAGTTCAGGTTGTCACCGTAGGTGCCGAAGTTGGTCTCGTCCCACAGGGCGGCGACAGGGATCTTGCGGAAGTCCATGTAGGACAGCATCATCAGCGGTCGCCCAGGCGGCTTGATATCGATGCCCGCCGCTGCCGCCAGCTCGAGCATGCGGTCGATCGGCACGCCTGCGAGGTGCTTGGCCGCGTCGAACGATGCCTGGGCTGCACGGGCAGCGTCGGAGAACACCCGGCTCGCGGACGGCACGGTGACGGGGAACAGGCTGGCGAACCAGCCCACCGTCATCGCGTCGACGCCCGGTGTGCGGGTGTCGTAGGGCGTGAAGCCGCGGAAGATCCCGGTTCCCGCCAATTCACGCTCGGCGATCGCGGCGCAGGCCATCATGCCGCCGACGAATCGGGCGCCCGCGGCCTGGCACGCGGTGTCGAACGCCTCGGTGGCGGTGTCGTTCAACATCTCGACCGTCACGAAGCTGCCCGTGTTGTCGCCGTGGGTCTCACCGATCGGCAGGGGGAAGCTCGGCCAGTCGCCGTCGGCGTCCTGCGCGAAGTCGATCCATTCTTCGACCTCGGCCGAGGACTCGGTCAGGGCGTCCAGCGCGGCGTGCTGGCGGACGGCGAAGTCGCGGTAGCTGCTCACCGGGGCGAGGGTGCCGTCCACCTGTCCGTCACCCGATGCGAGGTGGTGGTAGAGCAGGTGGATGTCGAAAAAGATCAGCCCGGCCGAGGTGCCGTCGATGTGGAGATGGTCGATGCTGGCGTAGAACGTGAAATACCCGGCGTGCTGCACGATGCCGAAGGTGAAGCAATCCCACTGCAGCGTCTCGGGTGTCGTCGTCAGCGCGTGCGATCGCACCTGCTCTTCGGTCATGTAGCCGAATTCCACCGAGACGAGCTCGATCGCCTCGGGATCGTCGATCGTGCGGCGCACGAAGGCGCCGTCGGTGTACTCGAACCAGTCGTGGTACGCGTCGTGCCTGCGGACGTGCGCATTGATCGCGGTCGTCATCGCCGCGATGTCGCAGACGCCATGAATGTCCCAGGCCACCACCATCAGGCGGGGGAGCTGCCGGCCGGAGGCCTTGCTGTCGTAGGCCTTCCGGAGGTGATGCGCCCGCTGGTACGTCGGCGGGATGTCACTGCGGCGGGCGGCCTTGGCGGCGGCGCGCGAGGCGGGTGAGGCCATCCAGGTAGTGACCGGGCCGTCCGACGGCTGCCAGCCATTGATGTTGCCCAGTGCGACCATGTCGAAACTCCCTGCCTCTGAGTGCCTTTGCGTGTGCTGCTGATCTGAACCTAGGACGCTGCGTGCGGTGTGGCCCGCTTGTGCGCACAAGTCGCCGAAGTGGGCGATTAACTGCTTTCGTGCGTTGTGCTCATCGCGGCGCCCATCGTCTCGGGCAGTAGGTAGGTGCTGACGAGGCTGGTGACGACGAGGACTCCGAGCAGCGTGCCGATGCCGACGGCGCCGAAGGTGGCCGTGAGCGGTGCCGCGATCAGCGGCGGTATCGCCCCGCCGACCAGTCCGGCGATGTTGAGCGCGAGACCCGCGCCGCTGTAGCGGTAGCGGGTCGCGAACGTCTCGGTGATGAAGGCCCCCATCGGGCCGTAGGACGCACCGGCGATCGCGTAGGTGCCGACGATCGCAAGGGTGTACCAGACCGTGTTGCCGGTGTCGACGAGCGGGAAGAGCACGAACGCCCACGGCACGCCCGCGGCGAACGCAGCCATGATGACGCGCCTGCGCCCGAAGCGGTCGCAGGCGATCGCCGACAGGGCGCAGAACGTCATCGCCGTGATACCGCCGAGCACGTTGACGCTCAGGATCAGGTCGGGGGAGAAGCCCAGTCCGGTGTGGGCGTAACCGGTCAGATAGGCGTTCGCGATGTAGCCGAACGCGAAGAATCCGACCATGCTGCCCGCGGCCAGCAGCACCTCACGGCGCTGATGGGTGAACAGGGCGGCGACGGGAGTCCTCGCGGGTCCACCGTGGGACAGCTGTTCGGCGAACACCGGCGTCTCGGCGACGTTGAGGCGTACGTACAGCGCGATCGCGACCAGTACGACGCTGAACAGGAACGGCACTCGCCACGCCCAGTCGAGGAACGCGTGGCTGGTCTCGCCGATCGTCGAGTTGACGGCGAGGAACACCAGGCTGCTCAACGTCAATCCGCTGCCCGCGCCCAGCGAGGTGAACATGCCGTACCGGCCGCGCGATCCGGCGGGCGCGTGTTCGGTGGCCAGCAGCGCGGCGCCCGCCCACTCCCCGCCGACGGCGAAGCCCTGGGCGAGTCGCAAGGCCAGCAGGATCACCGGCGCCGCCACACCGATGGTCGCGGCGCCGGGCACCAACCCGACCGCGACCGTCGACAGGCCCATGATGAGCAGCGTCGCGGTCAGCGTCGCCTTGCGGCCCAACCGATCACCGAAGTGACCGAAGAACGCCGCGCCGGCCGGACGCGAGACGAAGGCCGCCGCGAAAGTGGCCATCGACGCCACCGTCGCCATCGTCGGGCCGAGGTGCGGGAAGAACACCCTGGGGAACACCAGCGCCGCGGCGGTGCCGTAGACGTAGAAGTCGTAGTACTCGATCGCCGAGCCCACATAGCTCGCGACGGCCACGCGCTTCATGGACGCCGGCCTGGTCAGTGTGGTCATGCGCTGAAGTTATGGGCGGCGCCGACGCGCGTCGCGGTTGCGCGCACAACCCGCGTAGCGGGCGATCTGCGAGTTGTGCGCGTTCTGCTCAGTGGCTAGTGGTCGTGCACCACCACACCGCGGATGATCCGTCCGGCGAGCATGTCGTCGTAGGCCTCGTTGATCTCGCCGAGCTTGTATTCATGGGTGACCGTCTCGTCGAGCAGCAGCTGCCCCGTGCGGTACAGGCTCAGCAGCCGCGGGATGTCGGCGCGCGGATTCGCCTCGCCGTACAGGCTGCCCAGCAGCCGCTTCTGGAACAGCGTGAACATCGCCATCGGCAGTGTCGGCGTCACGTCGGCCATCGCGGCGATGCCGGTGAGCACCACCGCACCGCCCTTGCGGATGATCTCGAGGGCCTCGCCGATCATCGGCCCTTCGACGAGCCCGACGGTGAGGATCGCCGAGTCGGCCATGACGCCCTTGGTCAGGTCCGCCACCAGCGCGGTGGCCTCCGCCATCGACGTCGCGAAGTGCGTGGCGCCGAACTCGTGGGCCTTCTCCCGCTTGTCGGCGACGATGTCGACGACGACGATCCGCTCCGCGCCGGCCAACCGGGCGCCCTGGACCGCGCCGCTGCCGACCCCGCCGAGGCCGATGACCACCACGGTGTCGCCGGGCCGGACGTCCGCGGTGTTGACCGCGGAGCCCCAGCCGGTGGTCACGCCGCAGCCGATCAGGCAGGCCCGCGACAGCGGCAGGTCGTCGTCGATCTTGACCACCGACGCCTCGGAGACCACGCCGTACTGGGCGAACGTGCCGAGCAGCAGCGCGACGTTGACGTCCACATCACCGATGTGCCGCCGGTAGGTGCCGTCGAGCTGGGTGCCGTTGAGGATGTGCGCGCCCAGGTCGCAGAGGTTCTGCCTGCCGCTGGCGCACCACCGGCAGCGACCGCACGCGGGCAGGAACGACGCCACCACGTGATCGCCGGGTTTGAGGTCGCGGACGCCCGGGCCGACCTCCTGCACGATGCCCGCGCCCTCGTGGCCGCCGATCACGGGCATCGGGCTCGGGAAGTCGCCGGTGCGGCCGTGGTGGTCGGAGTGGCACAGCCCGGTCGCCTCGAACGAGACGAGGATCTCGCCGTCCTGCGGTGGGTCGAGGTCGACCTCCTCCACCGTCCAGTCGCCATTGACTTCCCACAGGACCGCGGCGTCCATCTTCATGGTCGCCGAGTCTAGGAACGCCCGGCGCGCTACATCGGCGATTGGACATCGCGGGTGGATCGGAGCCCGCCGCAGCGCCACCTACGCTGGTGTCGTGCTCTTCATCTTCGGCTTCGGCACCAAACAGCAGCACCTCGGCGCCGGCAGCGTCCGGACCTGCCCGCGCTGCGGCAACACCACGCAGTGGGCGCGGATGCGGGAGTTCAAGCAGTTCACGCTGTTCTTCGTGCCGGTCGCGCGGTGGAAGCGCAGGCAGTTCGAGGCGTGCGGCATCTGCGGCGCCGCCGTCGCCGTCTAGCGTCCTCGAGGTCGCCGAGTGTGAACGTCACGACGATTTCGGCCCGATTCCGTCGTGAGGGTCACACTCGGGCCGGCCGCGAGCCCGCAGCGCCTCCTCGACCCGCAGCACGTAGGTCGCGCGGCGGTAGCGGAGCAGGTCGCGGCTCACACGAATCACGTTCCAGCCCAGTGCCGTCAAGTCGAACTGCTTGTCGATGTCCCGTTGTCGCACGGCGGGGTCCGTCCAGTGCTGCGGACCGTCGTACTCGATGCCGACCTTGACCCTTTCGTAGGCCAGATCCAACCGGGCGACGAACGTCCCCCATTCGTCGAAGACATTGACTTGGGTTCGGGGTGCAGGCAGCCCGGCATCGACCAGTGCGAGCCGCGCAACGGTCCCTTGCGGCGACTCGGCGCCGCCGTCGACCAGTGGCAGGACGGCGCGCAATCGCCGGAGGCCGCGCACGCCGGGGTGCGCCGCCGCCAACCCCTCGACGGCCGCAGGGTCGAGCCTCGTGGCCGCGGCCAGCGCGTCGAGCCGCTGAACAGCCTGAACGCGGTGGATGGTGTGCCGCCCGATGTCGAATGCCGTACGCGCCGGACTGGTCACCGCCATGCGGTCGACCTCGACGCGCTCATCGTCGAGGAGTACGTCGGAACGGACGATCAGCATCGGCGGTGTCTTGCGATTGTCGTGGACCAGCTCGGCCGGCTGCCGCCCGTCGATCCATTTGGTCCCGAGCATCGCTGCTGCGGACAGGCCGGCGACGACCCCTCGGCGCTTGGACCACAGCCAGGCCGCCTCGGCGCGCTCACGTGCGGACGGCTCGGAGCCCGTCGGCACGTAGACGCCCGGATAGAGCTGCAGGTATCTGCGGCGCAGCGTCCGCTCTGGGATCACCCGCGCTGCGATGGCTTCGGCACCGACGATCGGGCGGCACGGGGCGGACATGTGTTGCAGCGTGCGGACCGCCACCGACACCGACGACGTCAGGTGAGGGAGTTGTCCACAGGTCGAGAGCCGCGAGTGCGAACGTCACGACGATTTTGGCCCAAGAACGTCGTGAGGTTCACGCTCGAGCGACTTACTGCACGTACGAGACCGCGGCCTGCAGGTGTTTCACGGCATCGGCGACGATGGTGTCGATCAACTCCGCGCACGACGGCAGATCGTCGAGGATCCCGGCCACCTGACCCGACGCCAGCACACCGGCGTCGGTGTTGCCCTCGACCAGGCCGGCCTTGAGCAGCATCGGGGTGTTCGCGGCCATCACCACCTGCGACCAGGTGAGGTCCTTGCCCTTCCGCATCGCCACACCGTCGCTGATCATCGACCGCCAGCTCATCTGTGTCATCTTCTTGAACTTCTGTGCGTTGCCGACCGCCGCGGCCAGACCCCGCACAGGAGATCCGCTCTCGAGCTTCTCGACCAGCCCGGTGCGCAGTACCCGGTGCGGCATCCCGTCGACCCGGGTCGACACCACCGTGCCATCCAGCGCGGCCTCGAGATAGCGCCGCTTCACCGCCTCGGGCACCGTCGAATCCGAGGTCAGCAGGAAGCGGGTGCCCATCGCGACGCCGGCCGCACCGTAGGACAGCGCCGCGGCCAACCCGCGGCCGTCGAAGAACCCGCCGGCGGCGATCACCGGCATGCCGGTGTCCTTGACGGCGTCGAGCACCGACGGAAGCAGCAACGTGGTCGCGACGGGGCCAGTGTGTCCGCCGCCCTCGCCGCCCTGCACGATCACCGCGTCGGCGCCCCAGCCGGCCACCTTCTTGGCGTGCTTGGCGGCGCCCACCGACGGGATCACCACCACACCCGCGTCCTTGAGGCGGGCGATCAGCTCGGGTTTGGGCGCCAGCGCGAACGAGGCCACCTTGACGCCTTCGCGGATGAGCAGGTCGACCCGTTCGTTGGCGTCACCGGCGTCGGCACGCATGTTGATGCCGAACGGCTTGTCGGTCGTCGACTTCACCTTGGTCACGGCGGTCTGCAGTTCGTCGAGCGTCATCGTCGCCGACGCGAGGATGCCCAGCCCGCCTGCGTTGGCCGTCGCCGACACCAGCCGCGCACCGGCGACCCAACCCATCCCGGTCTGTACCACCGGATGTTCGATACCGACCAGCTCGGTCAGCGGCGTCTGGAGCCTGCTCACGACCGGATCTCCCGGTCACGCAGTGACTTCGGGTCGATCACCTCTCGGATCAGGCGCAGTTCTTCGTCGGTGGGCAGCCGCGTCGGCTCGGCCGAATCGAGGCCGTGCACCTCGAAGCCGGTGTTCTCGGCGACCTGGCCTGCGTCGACGCCGGGGTGCAGCGACACCGCGCGCATCTGCCGGTCCGGGCCGTTGAAGTCGAACACCCCGAGGTTGCTCACCACCCGGAAGACGTTGGTGAACCGGTATGCCGGGTTCTCGGGATCGACCTTGTCCCAGCCGATTCCGGACACGATGTCGACGGACTCGCCGAACACCCGCGAGCTGTGTCCGCCGACCCAGTAACTGGTCGCGTGGTTGATGGTGTTGCCGGGTGCGCCGCGGACGCCGAACATCTGCCGCTTCGGCTGCTGGATCGGGCCGAACGCCGAGAGGTTCTGGTTGCCGTACCGGTCGATCTGGTTGGCACCCATCACGACGTGCCGCCGCCCCCAGGTCAGCGTCTCGAAGACCCGGCCGAACGGCATCCACCCCTCGATCGCCCCGGTGGCGCCGAGTGCGGGTGTGTCGGCGAGCAGGCGGGCCTCGCCGTCGGTCAGCACGATGTCGGGGGAGAACGTCAGCCGCGCCAGGCGCGCGCCGACGGACACCATGTTGGCCATCGGGCTGACCATGATCTCGCCTGCGTCGCGGAACAGTTCGGCGCACGCGACGGCGCACACCTCGGCTCGGGTCGCGGCGGTCATGAGTTCTGCTCCTTGAAGTCGCGCACCGCGGCCTGGTAGTCGGCCTCGCTGCCGGACAGATAGGTGGCGACGAACGCCGCCCAGCTCTCGTCGGATCCGGCGGCCTCGGCATAGTGCCGCTGGAACTTCTCGTCGCGCCGGTAGTCGGGTTCGGCCGTGGTGAAGTGGGCGCCGTTGGGTGCTTCGACCACGGAGTCGACCATCATCCGGTTGATCAGGAGTGCCTGCGGCGGAACGGCCTTCACCAGCTCGTCGGTGGCCACCACCCGCTCGACCGACAGCAGCCGGCGCTCGGCCGACATCAGGAACAGGTCGTCGAAGTAGGGGTCGATGCCGGTGTAGGCCGCATTGCCCGCGGCGTCCCCGAGATTCATGTGCACCAGTGCCGCGTCGAGATTCAGCGCAGGCATCGCGACGAGTTCTTCGTATCCGTCGCCGGTCATATAGGGCGAGCGCACGGTCTTCAGTTCGTCGCCCCAGAACGCCCGTACGTCGCTGCCGAGGCCGGCGCGGATCGGCAGGAACGGCAGCCGTTGTGCCGCCGCCTGCAGGCCGCAGCGCAACATGCCCTCGTCCATCTCGCGGGCCTCGATGGCGCCGGACGTCCGGGCCTTGGCGAACCATGGATCGTAGAAGGGCGGGGAGTCCAGTGAGACGAAGCCGTAGTAGACCCGCTTGACCTTGCCCGCCGAGCACAACAGTCCGAGGTCCGGTCCGCCATAGGTGACGACGGTGAGGTCGGTGACGTCGGTGCGCAGCAGCGCCCGCACCAGGGCCATCGGTTTGCGCCGGGACCCCCAGCCGCCGATGCCGATCGTCATGCCGCTCTCGATCGAGGCGACGGCCTCGTCGGGCGTCGTCCGCTTGTCTGTCATCGAATCCCCGATCGCTTCGCTCGTGCCCGCCGGATCACCGTTCCCCGTCCTTCTTGCTGGTTCCCGCGAAGGCGTCCCGGTGTTCGTCGGACACGCCCGCGAGGTTCAGCTCGAAGGTGAAGCCCTGCTCCATGCGGTACCTGGCGTTCACCGGCTGCACGTCGATGAAGTTGAGCGCCTCTTTCGCGGCGCGGATCACGCGGGTGTCCTTCGACGCGATGTCGCGTGCGACGCGCAGTGCTGCCTCGTCGAGGTCCGCCCGCGGCACCACCTCGTGCACCGAGCCGAAGTGGTGCAGCGTGGCCGCGTCGACTCGCGCGGCGGTGAAGAACAGCCGGCGCATCATGTGCTGCGGAACCAGCCGCGACAGGTGGGTGGCCGCGCCGAGGGCGCCGCGCTCCACCTCCGGCAGCCCGAACGTGGCGTCGTCGGACGCGACGATGACATCGGCATTGCCGACCAGTCCGATGCCGCCGCCGACGCAGAACCCGTTGACGGCCGCGACCACCGGCACCGCACACTCGTACACCGCCCGGAAGGCTTCGTAGCAACCGCGATTGGCGTCGATGAGTGCGGTGAAGCCCTCGGTCTTCTGCATCTCCTTGATGTCGACGCCGGCGTTGAAGCCCTTGCCCTCGGCGCGCAGGATCACCACGTGGGTCGCGGTGCCGCGGCCCGCCGCGGTGAGGACGTCGGCGAGTTCGAACCAGCCGCGCGACGGGATCGCGTTGACCGGTGGGTAATCGACGGTGACCGAGACGATGCCCGGCTCGACGGTCGTGGACGTGATGGTCATCAATGACTCCTGGTGCACTTCAAAGGGGTCGCTACCTAAGCAAGCACTTGCTTGGTACGCTAGCACAGTGACCGACGCCGCTGGAATCAACCTGCAACTGGCCGGCCGGGTCGTCCTGGTGACCGGCGGGGTGCGCGGAGTGGGTGCAGGCATCAGCGCCGTGTTCGCCGGTCAGGGCGCCACGGTCGTGACGTGCGCGAGGCGGCCCGTCGACGGACTGCCCTACGAGTTCCACGCCTGCGACGTCCGCGACGACGACTCGGTGAAGGCCCTGATCGACACGATCGTCGAACGCCACGGCCGCCTCGACGTCGTGGTCAACAACGCGGGCGGATCGCCCTACGTGCCGGCCGCCGACGCTTCGGCGAAGTTCAGCGCCAAGATCGTCGGGTTGAATCTGCTGGGCCCGCTGTCGCTCTCGACGCACGCCAACGCGGTGATGCAGACACAGGACCGCGGCGGGTCGATCGTCAACATCGCCAGTGTCAGCGGCCGGCGCCCGACCCCGGGCACCGCGGCCTACGGGGCGGCGAAGGCGGGCATGGAGAGCATGACCACCACCCTGGCCGTCGAATGGGCGCCGAAGGTGCGGGTGAACTCGGTGGTGGTGGGCATGGTCGAGACCGAGCAGGCCGAATTGTTCTACGGCGACGCCGATTCCATCGCCGCCATCTCGCGCAACGTCCCACTCGGCCGGCTGGCCACCCCTGCCGACGTCGGCTGGGCCACGGCGTTCCTGGCGTCCGACGCCGCGTCCTACATCAGTGGCGCCTCACTGGAAGTACACGGTGGCGGTGAGCCGCCGCACTACCTGGCGACCACCACCGCCGACATCAAGCGATAAGGGAGACAACAGGGATGGGACTTCTCGACGGCCGCGTGGTCATCGTGACGGGAGCCGGCGGCGGTATCGGCCGCGCGCACGCACTGGCGTTCGCCGCCGAGGGCGCGCGCGTGGTGGTCAACGACATCGGGGTCGGCCTCGACGGATCACCGGCGGGCGGCGGCAGTGCGGCGCAGGGTGTCGTCGACGAGATCACCGCTGCCGGTGGCGAAGCCGTCACCAGCGGAGCGAACGTCGCCGACTGGGCGCAGGCCGAAGGCCTCATCCAGACCGCAGTGGACGCCTTCGGCGGCCTCGACGTGCTGGTGAACAACGCGGGCATCGTCCGTGACCGGATGTTCGCCAACACCAGCGAGGAGGAATTCGACGCCGTCACCGCCGTGCACCTCAAGGGCCACTTCGCGACCATGCGGCACGCAGCGGCCTATTGGCGGGCACAGTCCAAGGCCGGCGACACCCGAGATGCCCGCATCATCAACACCAGCTCCGGCGCGGGCCTGCAAGGCAGTGTGGGACAGGCGAATTACAGCGCGTCGAAGGCCGGCATCGCGGCCCTGACCCTGGTGGCCGCCGCGGAGATGGGACGCTACGGCGTCAGTGTCAACGCCATCGCCCCGTCCGCGCGCACCCGCATGACCGAGACGGTGTTCGCCGACATGATGTCGACGCAGGACAAGGACTTCGATGCCATGGCGCCGGAGAACATCTCGCCGCTGGTCGTGTGGTTGGGCAGCGCCGAGTCCAAGGACGTCACCGGCAGGGTCTTCGAGGTCGAGGGCGGCATCATCCGCGTCGCCGAGGGCTGGGCGCGGGGCGCCGAGATAGACAAGGGTGACCGGTGGGATCCGGCCGAAATCGGACCGGTCGTCAGCGATCTGCTCGCGAAGTCGCGCACGCCGCTACCGGTGTTCGGCGCCTGACCGGGCCGTTCCTCAGGGTTCGCAGACCACCAGCGGGATTACCCGGTCGGTGGCGTCGCGATAGTTGCGGTAGGGCGGATAGATCTTCGTCAGGTAGCGCCAGTAGCGTTCGCGCTCCTCGTCGGTGGCGTCGCGCGCGGTCATCTCCCGCTGCTGCGGCCCCACCTGGACCTGCACCTTCGGGTTCTCCTTCAGATTCAGGTACCAGACCGGGTCGGTGGCGCGGCCGCCGAACGACGCGGGCAGCACCACCTTGTCGCCGTCGCGCAGATACAGCGTCGGGGTGGTGCGCGGTAGGCCCGACTTGCGTCCGGTCGTCGTCAGCAGCGCTGCCGGGAACCACAGCAGTCGGGAGCCGAGCCGTCCGCCGGTGTTGCGGTACACCCAGATGTGGCCACGGGCGAACGACTTCATCGCCCACTTGACCAAGCCCGAATTGCGGATCGGGTGCGAATCATCGGCCATGGCGGGTAGATAGCCCGCGACGGCGTCTCGCAAACGCGCCGGACGGCGTTACGCCGGGTCGCAGATGACGATCGGGATCTTGCGGTCGGTGTAGGACCGGTAGTTGGCGAAGTCGGCGTACATCGCATCCAGCTTCGGCCAGTACTCGTCGCGTTCGGCGTCGGTGGCGTCACGCGCGATCAGGTCGGACACCCCGGCCTTGGTCTGGAACCTGACCTTCGGGTCGGCCTTCAAGTTCAGGTACCACATCGGGTTGGTGGCGCGGCCGCCCTGCGAGGCGACGAGCACGATGCGCCGGCCCTCCTGCAGGAACAGCAGCGGGCTGTCCCGCGGCTCACCGGACTTGCGGCCGGTGGTGGTCAGGATGCCGACCTCGGCGCCGCGCAGGAACTTGTTGCCGAGCTTGCCGTTGGACTTCTTGAACAGCCAGGTCTGAGCTTTCGACATCCACTTGATCGCGGTGCCGACCTTGGCGGAGTTCAGGCTCTCGATCTGCTTGCCGCTCAACGGGCGTGAGGGTTCGGCCATACCGGTCAACCTATCTGATGATGAACGGGCGGATTCGGGCGTCGATGCGGTGGATCAGACCGTCGGCGGGAATGTGGAACGTCTCGTCGATGTGGGCGCCCACCCGCACGCCGCCGACACGGGGCTTCGTCGCCAGGTCGAAGCGGGCACGCACCCGGTCGCCGTCGACGGTGAACTCCGGTGTGGTGGAGGATTCGATCACCTTGTACTGCGGTCCGCGGTTCAGGCTGCGCCGCAGATGATCTCCGGAGAAGCCGGTCTTGATGCCGATCTCGACGCGGGTGCAGCCGGGGGCGAACGGGACGGCGTCGGCCTGGTGGCTGACCAGCGCGTCGATGTAGGCCTGCGCGGCCGCGATCCGGTCGGTGTCGGTGATGGGCACTAGATCCGCTCGATGATCGTGCCGGTGGACAGCGCCCCGCCGGCGCACATCGTGATCAGCGCCGTCGTCTTGTCGGAGCGTTCGAGTTCGTGCAGCGCCGTGGTGATCAGCCGGCTGCCCGTGCTGCCCACCGGATGGCCGAGCGCGATCGCTCCGCCGTTGACGTTCACGCGGTCCATGTCGGGCTCGTGCACGCGCGCCCACGACAGCACCACCGACGCGAACGCCTCGTTGATCTCGGTGATGTCGATGTCGCCGATCTTCATGCCGGCCTTCTCGAGCACCTTGACCGTCGACTGCACCGGGCCGTCGAGGTGGTAGTAGGGCTCGGCGCCGACGAGCGCCTGGCTGACGATCCGCGCCCGCGGGGTGAGCCCCAGCGCCCTGGCCTTGTCCTCGTCCATCCACAGCACGGCCGCGGCGCCGTCGGAGATCTGTGACGACGTCCCCGCGGTGTGAATGCCGCCTTCCATCACGGGTTTCAGCGCGGCGAGGCCTTCTGCGGTGGTCTCGCGCAGACCCTGGTCGCGGGTCACCACGTGGCGCTCGGCGGTGGGCTGCTTGTTCTCGTCGAGCACGGGCGCCTCGATGCCGCTGATCTCGCGGTCGAACCGGCCCTCGGCCCACGCCTGAGCGGCCTTGCGCTGCGAGGCCAGCCCGAACGCGTCGATGTCCTCGCGGGTGATGCCGCGCCGCTTGGCGATGCGCTCGGCGGCCTCGAACTGGTTGGGCATGTCGATGTCCCACGACTCGGCGCGGATCCTCGACCGATCGGGCCCGGCGTTGGCGCCGAGACCGACACGGCTCATCGCCTCGATGCCGCAGGCGATGCCCACGTCGATGGCGCCCGCGGCGATCAGGCCCGCGATCAAGCCGTTGGCCTGCTGGCCGCTGCCGCACTGGCAGTCGATCGTGGTGGCGCCCACCTGCTCGGGCAGCCCCGCGGTCAGCCAGGCCACCCGGGTGATGTTGTTGGACTGTTCGCCGTACTGCGTGACACAGCCACCGATGGCCTGTTCCACCTCGGCGGGATCGATGCCGGCCTTCTCGACCAGAGCCCTCTGCGTGGCGCCCAGCAGCTCGGTCGCGTGCAGGCCGGAGAGCCATCCGTTGCGCTTGCCGATCGGGCTGCGGGTGGCTTCGACGATGACAGGGTTACCCATTCCGCCAGGCTAGAACACGTTTCATTAGTCTGACAAGCGGGGATCAACTGGTGCCTTTGATCTGCGGTGAAGCCGTGTTTTACTGGCACTAGAACACGTTGCAATTAGGAGCGCACTGCTATGGCACCCCTCAACATCCCCGCCGACTTCGACTTCCTCGATCCCGACGTGAACCTCGAGGCGTTGCCCGTCGAGCAGCTCGCCGAGCTACGGAAGTCCGAACCCATCCACTGGGTGGACGTACCCGGCGGCACGGGCGGCTTCGGCGACAAGGGCTACTGGCTCGTCACCAAGCACGCCGACGTCAAGGAGGTGTCGCGGCGCAGCGACGTCTTCTCCAGCTGGCAGAACGGCGCGATCCCGGTCTGGCCGAAGGAGATGCAGTTCGAGCAGATCGAACTGCAGCGCAGCGTGATGCTCAACATGGACGCGCCGCACCACACCCGGCTGCGCAAGATCATCTCGCGCGGCTTCACGCCGCGGGCGATCGGGCGGCTGGAGGAGGAGCTCTCGCAGCGCGCGCAGAACATCGCCAAGACCGCCGCGTCGGAGGGCACCGGTGACTTCGTCGAGCAGGTGAGCTGCGAACTGCCGCTGCAGGCCATCGCGGGTCTGCTCGGGGTGCCGCAGGACGATCGCGACAAGCTGTTCCGCTGGTCGAACGAGATGACCGGCGGCGAGGACCCCGAGTTCGCCGACGTCGACCCCGCGCAGTCGTCGATGGAACTCATCATGTACGCGATGGCGATGGCCGACGAGCGGGGCAAGAACCCGACCGACGACATCGTCACCACGCTCATCCAGGCCGACATCGACGGCGAGAAGCTCTCCGACGACGAGTTCGGCTTCTTCGTGATCATGCTGGCGGTGGCGGGCAACGAGACCACCCGCAACTCGATCACCCACGGGATGATCGCGCTCTCGCAGAATCCCGATCAGTGGGAGCTGTACAAGAAGGAGCGTCCGTCCACCACCGCCGACGAGATCATCCGCTGGGCCACGCCGGTTTCGGCGTTCCAGCGCACCGCCCTCGAGGACACCGAGCTCGCGGGCGTCCAGATCAAGAAGGGCCAGCGGCTGGTGATGTCCTACCGCTCGGCCAACTTCGACGAAGACGTCTTCGAGGATCCACATGCGTTCAACATCCTGCGCGACCCGAATCCGCACGTGGGCTTCGGCGGCACCGGTGCGCACTTCTGCATCGGGGCCAACCTGGCGCGGATGACCATCAATCTCATCTTCAACGCGGTCGCCGACCACATGCCGGATCTCAAGCCCGTCAGTGAGCCGGAACGGCTACGTTCGGGGTGGCTCAACGGCATCAAGCACTGGCAGGTCGACTACACCGGGGCCACTCGCTAGCTTCGTGCGCTGAATCAAGGAGGATTCGGGTGGATTTCAGCCCAGACGAGGGGCAGCAGGCTGTCGCCGACGTGGTGACATCGGCGCTCGGCAGGGACAACAGCTGGCAAGCACTGGTCGACGGCGGCGTCGTCGCCTTCGGGGTGCCCGAGCGTCTCGGTGGTGACGGGCTGGGTCTACCCGAGATCACCACCGCGCTCACCGAGATCGGCAGGCACGGCACCGTCAGCCCGGCGCTGGCGACGCTGGGCCTCGGACTGTTGCCGCTGCTCGATCTGGCGTCCGACGAGCAGCAGGACCGCTTCCTGGCCGGTGTCGCCAAGGGTGGCGTGCTCACGGCTGCAGTCAACGAGCCGGGTAGTTCGCTGCCCGAACGGCCCTCGACCCGCCTGTCCGGCGGCAAGCTCACGGGCACGAAGATCGGCGTTCCGTATGCCGAACAGGCGGATTGGCTGACCGTCACCACCGACAGCGGTGTCGTCGTCGTCTCGGCGAAGGCCGACGGGGTGACGCTGACCAGGACGCCGGCCGCCAACCACTCCGACGAGTACGTGGTGACGTTCGACGCCGTCGCGGTACCCGAGTCGGACGTGCTCGGGGCGACATCCGACTCAGTGCACCGCGTCAACCAGCTGGTGCTCGCGGCGACGGGTGCGTTCGCCGCGGGACTCGTCGCAGGCGCCCTTCGGCTGACCGCCGATTACGTGGCCAACCGGCACCAGTTCGGCCGGCCGCTTTCGACGTTCCAGACAGTTGCCGCCCAACTCGCCGAGGTCTACATCGCCTCTCGCACACTGGCCTTGGCGTCGACGTCGGTGGTGTGGCGGCTCGCCGAGGGCAGGGACGCCGACGAGGACCTCGACGTGCTGGGCTACTGGCTGACGTCACAGGCGCCGCCGGTGATGCAGACGTGCCATCACCTGCACGGCGGCATGGGTATGGACATCACCTACCCGATGGACCGCTACTACTCCACGATCAAGGACCTGACCCGCCTGCTGGGCGGTCCCTCGCATCGTCTCGAACTGGTGGGAGCGCAATGTACATCGAACTGACCCCCGAGCAGCGCCAGCTGCAAGCCGAACTGCGGCAGTACTTCTCGACGCTCATCACGCCCGAAGAGGCCGAGGCGATGGAGTCCGACCGGCACAACGAGGCCTACCGCGCCGTCATCAAGCGCATGGGCGCCGACGGCAAGCTGGGCATGGGCTGGCCCAAGGAGTTCGGCGGGCTGGGCCTGGGACCGGTCGAGCAGTCGATCTTCGTCAACGAGGCCGCCCGGGCCGACGTGCCGCTGCCCGCCGTGACACTGCAGACCGTCGGCCCGACGCTGCAGGTGTACGGCACCGAGGCGCAGAAGAAGAAGTTCCTCCCGGGCATCCTCGCCGGCGAGGTGCACTTCGCGATCGGCTACTCCGAGCCCGAGGCGGGCACCGACCTGGCGTCGCTGCGCACGTCGGCGGTGCGGCACGGTGACGAGTACATCGTCAACGGCCAGAAGATCTGGACCACCGGCGCGCACGACGCCGACTACATCTGGCTGGCGGTGCGCACGGATCCCGAAGCCGCGAAGCACAAGGGCATCTCGATCCTGATCGTGGACACCAAGGATCCGGGCTACTCGTGGACCCCGATCATCCTGTCCGACGGCGCCCACCACACCAATGCCAGTTATTACGAGGACGTCCGGGTGCCCGCCGACATGCTGGTGGGTGAGGAGAACGCGGGCTGGAAGCTGATCACCACCCAGCTCAACCACGAGCGCGTGATGCTGGGCCCAGCGGGCAAGGTCGCCGCCATCTACGACCGGGTGCACGCGTGGGCGTCCAAGCCGGGCGGCGACGGCGTCACCCCGATCGACCACGACGACGTCAAACGTCTGCTCGGCGAGATCAAGGCCATCTGGCGGATCAACGAACTGCTCAACTGGCAGGTCGCGGCCGGCGGCGAGACCATCCTGGTCGCCGATGCCGCGGCCACCAAGGTGTTCGGCACCGAGCGCATCCAGAAGGTGGGCCGGATCGCCGAGGAGATCGTCGGCAAGTACGGCAACCCGGCGGAGTCCGCGACCGGTGAGCTGCTCGACTGGCTCGACAGCCAGACCAAGCGCAATCTCGTCATCACCTTCGGTGGTGGGGTGAACGAGGTGATGCGCGAGATGATCGCGGCGGCCGGCCTGCAGGTGCCGAGGGTGCCACGATGAGTGACTTCTCCGCTGCCATCGACGAGATCAAGGCGGCGGGCCGCAGTGAGCCGCGCGTCGGACCCGATCCGGTGAATCAGCCGATGATCCGGCACTGGGTGGACGCGATCGGCGACAGCAACCCGATCTACGTCGACGAGGCGGCGGCGCAGGCCGCCGGGCACCCGGGGATCGTGGCCCCGCCGGCGATGATCCAGGTGTGGACGATGGCCGGGCTGAAGGGTCACCGCTCCGACGACGACCCGCTGAGCAAGATGATGAACCTGTTCGACGAGGCGGGCTACGTCGGCGTCGTCGCCACCAACTGCGAGCAGACCTACCATCGCTACCTACGCCCCGGCGAGGACGTCAGCATCAGCGCCGAACTCACCGACGTGATCGGGCCCAAGCGCACGGCGCTCGGCGAGGGTTACTTCATCAACCAGAAGATCACCTGGACCGTCGGTGACGACCACGACAACCCCGTCGCCGAGATGAACTGGCGGATCATGAAGTTCAGGCCCGCGGACCAGGACGCAGCGGCCACCGCGGCGCCGGTGCCCGACGATCTGGACGCCGATCAGATGATGCGGCCGTCGTCGTCGAAGGACACCAAGTTCTTCTGGGACGGCGTCAACGAACACGAACTGCGCATCCAGAGGCGCGGCGACGGCACGCTGGTGCACCCGCCGGTGCCCGCACTGTGGCTGGATAAGGAGCAGCAGACCGACTACCAGGTCGCGTCCGGTGCCGGCACCGTGTTCAGTTTCGTGGTGCACCACGCACCGAAGGTGCCGGGCCGCACACTGCCCTTCGTCATCGCACTGGTCGAACTGGAGGAGGGCGTCCGCATGCTCGGCGAACTCCGCAATGTCGACCCCGCCACCGTGGAGATCGGAATGCCGGTTCGCGCAACGTACATCGACTTCCCCGCCGGTGACTCCGGTCCGGCGTGGACGCTCTACGCCTGGGAGCCGGCCGCATGAGCGCCGCCGAGGTGGTGTCCGGCCTGGAGGTCGGGACGAAACTGCCCGAACTCGCGCTCTACGGCGACCCGACGTTCATCGTGTCGACCGCGATCGCGACGCGCGACTACCAGGACGTCCATCACGACCGGGACAAGGCGCAGGCCAAGGGGTCCAAGGACATCTTCGTCAACATCCTCACCGACACCGGTCTGGTGCAGCGCTACATCACCGACTGGGCGGGTTCGGACGCGAGGATCAGATCGATCGGACTGCGGCTCGGCGTGCCCTGGTACGCCTACGACACCGTCACGTTCCGGGGTGAGGTCACCGCCGTCGAGGACGGCCTCGTCACCCTGAAGATCGTGGGCAGCAACAGTCTCGGCGATCACGTCATCGCCAACGCCACGCTCACCGTCGGAGGCGGCGCGTGAGCGGGCCGCTGTCGGGCAAGGCCGCGATCGTCGGCATCGGCGCGACCGACTTCTCCAAGAACTCCGGCCGCAGTGAGCTCCGGCTCGCCTCGGAGGCGGTGCTCGACGCGCTGGACGACGCGGGCCTGACCCCTGCCGACGTCGACGGCATGACGACGTTCACGATGGACTCCAACACCGAGGTCGCGATCGCCCGTGCGACCGGCATCGGCGAGCTGAAGTTCTTCTCCAAGATTCACCACGGCGGCGGCGCCGCGTGCGCGACCGTCCAGCAGGCGGCGATCGCGGTGGCCACCGGGGTCGCGGACTGCGTGGTGGCCTACCGCGCGTTCAACGAGCGGTCCGGGATGCGGTTCGGCCAGGTGCAGATGCGGCTGGTGGAGAACGCGGATGCGACCGGCGTGGACAACTCGTTCTCCTATCCGCACGGCCTGTCGACACCGGCGGCGCAGGTGGCGATGATCGCCAGGCGCTACATGCAGCTGTCCGGCGCCACCAGCAGGGACTTCGGCGCCGTGTCGGTCGCGGACCGCAGACATGCGGCGAAAAACCCGAAGGCGTACTTCTACGAGAAGCCGATCACGATCGACGACCACCAGAATTCGCGGTGGATCGCCGAGCCGCTGCGGCTGCTGGACTGCTGCCAGGAGACCGATGGCGGTGTCGCGCTGGTGATCACGTCGGCGGAGCGGGCCAAGGACCTCAAGCACCGGCCCGCGGTCATCGAGGCGGCGTCGCAGGGCTCGAGCCCCGATCAGTACTCGATGACGAGCTACTACCGGCCGGAGCTGGGCCTGCCCGAGATGGGACTGGTCGGCAGGCAACTCTGGGAGCAGTCCGGCCTGTCGCCCGCGGACATCCAGACCGCGATCCTCTACGACCACTTCACGCCGTTCACGCTGATCCAGCTCGAGGAACTCGGCTTCTGCGGCCGGGGCGAGGCCAAGGACTACATCGCCGACGGCGCCATCGAGATCGGCGGCCGGCTGCCGATCAACACCCACGGCGGCCAACTCGGCGAGGCGTACATCCACGGGATGAACGGCATCGCCGAGGGCGTGCGTCAACTCCGCGGCACGTCGGTGAATCCGGTGCCCGACGTCGAGCACGTCCTGGTCACCGCAGGCACCGGGGTGCCGACGTCGGGCCTCATCCTCGGCTGACCGCCCGCCCCGGCGGCCGGAAATTGCTGCGCAGCAAACACCCACGCGCACGGTAGTGTCGGATGACACGGCGGACGAACGCGTAAGGGGGCCGTTGCAGTGGCGATCCAGCCGGAGAGCAGTCCGTTCGGATCACAGACGGTGACGGGGCCGGGCTGGCCCAACGTCGACGAGGAACAGCTCGCCGCGGCCGCGGCGAAGTTCGAGGCGCTGGCCGCCAAGATCACCGGCACGGTGGTGCCGCAACAGCAGACCCAGCTGATGGGCCTCTCCGAGAAGTGGATGGGCGGTGGTTCGCTGGCCGCCCAGGGTGAGGCGACCACGATCATCGGCGGCCACGAGGCCAACGGCGCGCAGGCGGCGGCGATCGCGGCGAAGCTGCGCGCCATGGAGGCCACCGTCGTCAAGACCAAGCTGCTGGCCAACGCCACCGCGGTCGAGGTGCAGCGCGAGTGCGAGGCGCTGTCGATGATGCCGTTCAGCAACGCCCAGGAGTTGGTGCAGAGCCGCATCAAGATGGGCCTCTCGCAGAACATCGCGTTCGTCACCGCCAACACCACGGAGCTCGCCAACACCCTCGCCGTGCCGCCCAGCATCCCGATGGTCGGCGCCGCGCCCGGGACGCAGGGCAAGGACGAAGCCGAAGATGCGGCCAAGGCCGCCGGCGAGGGCGGCGGCCAGGGCATGCAGCAGATGATGCAGATGGCCACCCAGATGGGATCGATGGCGGCACAGTTGCCCCAGCAGATCGGTCAGATGGTCACCCAGGTGCCGCAGCAGATGATGCAGACGCTGTCGCAGCCGCTGCAGCAGCTGACGTCGATGTTCGGCAAGGGCGGCAAAGCGGACGCGATCGGTCCTGCGGGCGCGCCGTTCTCGCAGTTCTCCAAGCATCCGCTGGCCGGCGGCGGTGGGCCGGGCGGCGGCTCCGGCATGGTCAAGGCCGCGTCGACACCCGGATCGGGCGGGGTGTCACCGCAGACACCGCTGATGTCGTCCCTGGTCAAGACCAATCCGGTGAGCACGGCTCCGGCGGAGGCCGCAGCGGCCACCGCCGCGGGCGGGTTGGCCCCGGTGGCCGCCGGTGCCAGCGGCATGGGCGGCGGCATGGGCCCCATGATGGGTGCCGGCCAGCGTGGCACCAGCGGCGGGACGACGGCGTCGCTGGCCATCCCGGCGCCGCTGGAATACGACGACGACATCGACGACGACGACGAGTGGTGAGGGAGTAGCTGTGGGCAGCCCATTGGAGAAGCCGGAAGGCATCAATTGGAACGCCGCCTCGGTCGAACTGCCCGAGGTCCCGATGATCCAGCCGGGTCAGGACGCGATGAGCATGACCATCGCCGGGGTGCTGCCGACGATGGCCGCCTCCTTGACCGCGAACGTCGCCACGCTGCAGGCCAAGGAGAACATGTTCTCCGGCAAGCTGGTTGCGGCCGAGTCCGCCTACACCAACGCCGACGACCAGGGCGGCCAGGCGGTCGGGCAGCTCACCGGCATGCTGGGTCAGCTCGGCCAGATGAGCCAGATGGCCGGTCAGGGCGGGCAGCAGGCCAGCGGTCTCACCGGCCAGTTCGGACAGTTGATGCAGCCTCTGATGAAGGCCTTCGAAGGAATGAAGCCCGAGGGTGGCGGGTCGCCGGCGGCCGGTCAGCAGGCTCAGCCGCAGGGCGCGGGCACGCCCGGCGCCGGGGCGCCTCAGGGGACGGGCACCGGTCAGGCGCCCGGCGGCCAGGGCACACCCGGCGGCGCGGGCGCACCGCAGCAGGGCCGCGACGACGCCGGCGAGTCCCGGCCGGAGGAGTCGCGCCGCGAGGAGGTCGACCGCGAACGCGAGGCACGCGAGAGCCGTGATCGCGAGGAGCGCCAGCAGGCCGCCCCGCCCGCGGCGGCCGGGCCCGCGGAGGCGCGCCCGGGCGCCGGGCCGGTCCCGGTCGCACCGGACCATCCGCGGCAGACCGGCGGCGAGGATGACCTCGCCCGCCGCATGTAGCGCGGAGCAGTCCGGCGCGGGCTACTTGACGCCGACGAGATAGATGCCGAGCACCCACCGGAACGGCACCCGACGGGCCAGCGCCCGGGACAGCTTGCGGGGCAACAGTTCCAGCACGCGTTCAGCCATGGCGGGCAACCAGTTCGGGACGGCGTAGAAGCGTCCGAGCACCCGGACGTGCGCGATGCTCTCGCGGAAGCCCACCGAGGAGAAGAGCCGGCGGAGTTCACCGGTGGTGTACTCCTTGAGGTGGAATCCGCAGGCATCGTAGGCGAAGTACTGCGAGACGTCGTGGGGGCCGTTGAGGCGATTCGGTGTCACACAGACGTAGCGACCGCCAGGGGCGAGTGCGCGGTGCAGGTTCCTGAGCTGTTCTTCTGCGTCGTCGGGATGGAGGTGCTCCATCAGCTGGTTGCTGTACGCGACGTCAACGCTGTTGGGCGGCACGGGAATGCTGCAGCCGTCGGACAGGACGAGTTCGCCGTTCGCCGGTAGCGCACCGGCACTCGCGACCTCGACCGAGACGTCGACCGCGTACACGCGCTCGACGTGAGCGGCGACCTCGGCGGACAACGTGCAATCTCCCGCACCGACCTCGAGGAAGGTCGCGCCGGGCGACAGGAAACGGCGCAGGAACCGCATCTGCTGGTCGACCAACTCGCGCGTGTCGGCGGGTGAGCTCTTCCTGGTCAGTTGCGGGTGCGTGGGCACCCGCTGAAAGAGCTCGTCGTACAGCTGGCTGTACAGGCCGAGGCGGCGCTCCCTCGGGGCGTCGCGCAGGACGCCCGCCAGTCCGCGCTCGACTTCGTAGTGCTGCATCACCTGTTCGGACGTGCGGGCGTCGTCCGGGCGTTTGAGCATCTGCATCGTCAACCTCAGGGTTCGAGCTGGACACGGGGCGCATACGTGGGCGTGTTTGCCCGCACCGCGACAACTGTACCGCGCCGGAGGTGACGGCGCCGCATCGGATAGTTCTCTGTGAGGCATACCGATGAGCGGATTACACATGTAGAACGTGCGAGACCGTACCACCTCCGATTTGCGAAATATGGCTGTTGATGTGCGTCAGGACCACCACCCACGTTGTGTCCGAGTTTCCTCGGCCATGACGCGCCATCGGCTCCCATGGCATGCTGGTGACCATGGTCGACGGAAATACCGTGACGAACACCGGGACGGACACCGCGCGCATCGGGCGTCGCACCTTCGCTCGCCTGTCGTTGGCCGCGGCCGCAGCGGTGGCCGGGGGATGCGCGGTGAGGCCGACCGAGGTCGCGACACCGCCGCGCGGACCGGCGCCCGCCCCGCGCATCGTCGGGGTGAGCAGCGAACTCCGGTTCCTCGGCGATTACAGCACAGGCGATTTCCGGCAGTGGTCGGTTCAGTGCCCCGGATACAACGGCCCCGGTGCCGAGTTCCCGGGGTCGTCCTCGGCCGAGGTCGTGCCGGATCCCCAGTACGGCCACGCGGCTCGCTTCGAGGTCCGACGTGGCGACGTGCCGCCGTTCGGCGGAGGTGAGCGTTCCGAGGTGAGCGGCGACGACAACTCGGGCGGGCGCGCCGGCCAGGAGCGCTGGTACCGGTTCGCCACGCGTTTCGATCCCGGCTTCCCCGGTGACCACGCCGATCTCGGCTGGGGAGTGACCAATCAGTGGCACGGCGACGCCGACGCGGGCTCCCCACCCCTCAACTGGGGCGTCGGCGAGCAGAACGGGCAGTGGACGCTGCTCGCGGCACGGCAGTCCGCGCCCGGGCAGTACCTCGACACCGTGCCGCTGTTCAGGACGCCGCTGGACGCGGGGCGGTGGCACGACGTCAAGATGCACGTCCGCTGGTCGACCTCGGACGAGGACGGGTTCGTGGAGCTCTGGCTGGACGGTGCGCGCCAGACCTTCACTGACGGTTCGACAACGTATCGGGTCCGGACGCTCATTCCCGGTACGCCGGCGCCGTCGGTCTACTACAAAGAGGGCTACTACCGGCAGAACGACATCGCGCCGACCGGGATCGTCCACCACGCCGGTTTCCGGTGCGCGGAAACCGAAGGGGCCCTCTGACTTCGGGCCCCTTTGTGCTGGATCAGCGCACCGGGTCAGGCTGTACCGCGGGGGCATCGGCCTGCGGGCGGTGGTCGTCGAGGGTGGTGAACACGTTCCGGTAGAACTCGATCAGATTCCGCCGCGACGTCTCCCACGACAGATCGCGCTCGACGCGGTCCCGTCCGTATCTCCCCATGGCCGCTCGCCGGTCAGGTTGATCGAGCAGTTCGCCGATCGCGACGGCGAAGGCGACCTCGTCGTTGGCGGGTACGTATACGGCCGCTTCTCCCGCGGACACCCGCGCCTCGACCAGATCGAAGGACACCAAAGGCCGTGCCATGGCCATGTATTCGACGACCTTGTTCATCGTCGAGACGTCGTTGAGCGGGTTCTTCGGATCCGGCGACAGACAGATGTCGGCACTGGACAGGCAACGCTGGACGTACTCGTCGGGCACCCGGCCGGTGAACTCGACGATGTCGGCGATGCCCAGTTCCCCCGACAGCGCCACCATCGCGTCGAACGCATCGCCTGCGCCCATGAAGACGAAGTGGACGTCGTCACGCCCCAGTTCATGGCGCAGGTGGGCGATCGCCCGCAGGGCGTAGTCCACGCCGTCCTGGGGTCCCATCACGCCCAGATACGTTCCCAGATAGCGCTTCCCGTTGCGCAGTCCCGGATCGGCGGCGCGCTGGACGAAGCGGGCGAGGTCGGGGGCGCTCCTGACCACCGACACCCGGTCCGGCCGCATCTTGCCGCGTTCGATCGCGACTCGCCGGTAGCTCTCGTTGGTGGAGATGACAGCGTCGGCGCACAGGAACGTCAGACGCTCGAGTGCCCGGGTGAACCAATACAGCGTCCTGCCGCCCGAACCGAAGCGCGACTGGAACAGTTCGGGAACGAGGTCGTGCTGGTCGAACACCGACCGGGCACCCCCGAGGATCCGGAGCATGATGGCGACCACGAAGAACAGGTCCGGCGGATTGCAGGAGTGGACGACGTTGACGGGATGGCGGCGGTGCACGGCGAGGGCCAGCCGCATGGTGTGCCACAGTGCGACGGAGTACTCGCGGAGGTAGCCGACCGGACCCCCGACGGCGGGACGCAGGGAGTACCGCAGGATGCGGACGCCGTCGATCGTCACCTCGTCCTCGGTGTCCTGTTTCGTACCCCGCGGGCAGATGACGGTGACGCGGTGGCCGGCGTCGACCAGGGCTCGGCTCTCCTGCCAGACGCGCCGGTCGAAGGGCACCGAGAGGTTCTCGACCAGGATCAGGACGTGCCGATTCATTTCTTCATCCTTTGCGTGCCACGACATCGCTGAGCAACTCCTCGTATCGGCGGGCGGTGTTCTCGATGCGGAAGTCCACCTCTGAGCGACGTCGCCCGTTCCGGCCCAGCCGTTTTCGCAGCAGGGGATCGCCGGCCAGTAACTGCAGTCGATCGGCGAAGCCGGCGACATCCCCGACGGGGACCACGAATCCGTTCTCGCCGTCGGTGACCACGTCGCGCACCGACCCGCAGTCGGTGGCGACGATGGGAACGCCGGCCGCCATCGCCTCGATCAGGGTGATCGGCACACCTTCGTGCACCGACGAGAGGCATGCCACGTCGAGCCCGGGGAGCAGGTCGGGCACGTCTCGGCGGATGCCGAGAAAGTTTGTGCGCGGATGGATGTCGAGGGCACGCGCCAGTTCGCGCAGCTCGCCGTCGCGTTCTCCGCCGCCGATCACGACAAGTCGGATCCGCGGCACCGATGCGGCGCACTTCGCGACAGCCTCGAACAGCACCTGGTGCGCTTTCTGGGCGCTCAGGCGGGCCACGACACCGACCACGACATCTCCGTCCTCGGCGTCGAGGAGGCGCCGTGCGCGCGCCCGCTGCTCCGGGGTGGCGGCAGCAGGCAGTGCGATCCCGTTCGGGATGACGACTTCGCGCGTGGTCGCGAGCAGGTGATCGCCGACGCCTTCCTCGCGGTGCAGATAGTCCCCCTGACCGGCAGAGAGCAGGACGAGCGCATCCGACATCGCGAGTGTGTTGACCGCCCAACGCGGAAGCACCCGCTGACCCGATGCGACGAGGTCCATGTCGTGCGCCGCCACCAGGCTGGGAACCCGTGCCCATCGCGCGGCGATGCGGCCCAGCGCAAGGGATGCGCGGTGGTGGTGTGTCACGAGGACCGCGTCGGTCCGCGCCCGGCGCAGTGAGCGGACGAGGCGAGGCAGGGTGCGTACATCGAATCTGCCGGACCTGTGCAGCACCTCGACCTCGAACCCCGCCGCCAGGAAGTCGGCGGCCAACGGTCCCGGGTCGCGCAGACACACCAGCCGCGGTGCGACGACCTCCGGGTCGAGGTGCTTGAAGAGATCCAGGAGCAACATCTCGGCGCCGCCGACGAAGGTGACGTCGAGGACCACGGTCAGGCGAAGCGGGCCCCCGCGCGGACAGGATTCGCCCACGAGGGCGCGGAGTGCACCTTCGGTCGCCGCCACGCTGGCCCGCAGGCTGAACGACTCCTCGACGCGGGAGCGCGCCGCGCGCCCCATCCGGTGTGCGAGCTCCCGGTCCGACAGGACCGCGACGAGCCGCTCGGCGAGCGCACCGGGATCGCGGGGCGGCACCAGGTAGCCCGTGCTGCCCTCCTGGATCATCTCGGGCACGCCACCCACCGCAGTGCACACGGCGGGCCGCCCCGCAGCCATCGCCTCCAGCAGTGAGATCGGAAAACACTCCACCGTCGCGGAGCTGAGAACGAAGACGTCGATGGCGCGCAGCAGCGCAGGCACGTCGGTGCGGGCGCCGGTCAGCACGACATGATTCGTGAGTCCGAGCTCGACGACGAGGCGTTCGATGTCCGATCGTGTCGCGCCGTCGCCGACGACCAGGAACTTCGTGTCCGGTAACCGGTCGACCACCAATCGTGCTGCCCGCACCAGGGTTTCGTGGTCCTTCTCCGGTCGAAGCATCGCGAATGTGCCGACCACCCGGTCGGCCTCGCCGATCTGGTGTCCCTGTATTGCGCTGCGGTCATCGGTGGAGTCGAAGGCGTCCGGATCGACACCGTTGTGGATCAGATGGACCTTCTCCGCCGGGTATCCGAGGTCGTTCACCAGATAGTCGACCTGGGTTCTGACGAGGCCGTAGTAGGCACTGGTGACGCGGTCCAGTGCGCGATCAGCCAGACGGCGGATCAGCCCGCGCGGTGTGGTGTCGCCGTGGTTGTGGACCCAGACGACACTGTGCGGCACCCCCGCCAGCCGCGCCGCGATCCGGCCGAGTGTCTCGGCGTTGTACCCGCGGGTGAGCACCACATCGGGTGCGAAGGCCCGCATCTCGCGGGTCAGGTCGCGTACCGCCCGCACAGCCTGGCGCTTGTTGCGGTTCAGTGCCACTGCATGGACGGCGGACCCTGCGAGTTCGCCGAAGAGGGCTCCTTCTTCGCCGATGCACACGACGGCGGTGTCGAAGTGGGCCAGATCGAGGTTCGGCATCAACGCGACGACATGGCGCTCCGCACCTCCGACCCGGAGATCGGGCACCACGTACATCACGCGGACGCGCCGCGCCGCGACCGCCTCCGGGCGGCGTGGTGCATCGCGGACATCACTCGCTGGCATGCTCGGCGCTTCCCCCGTCTGACGAGTACCGCGATGCGCCCGTCGTCGGCACGGGGTCGCCTTTGCCGCTGATGATAGAGGACCGGCAACCAGGTTGGCGAATGCAGATACGGCAAATGATGGCGAGCGCGATTGTCGCGACGATCAACAGCAGTTATGGCAGACAGCGGGCAACGTGATGCAGTGATGGCAAATTAATAGGCCTACGAGTTCGCTGACGTCATTCTCAGGAAACGATTAGCTCCGGCGTCGATCCCCAGTAGACTCACAGCGATTTCCAAGGCGGGGGCCGACGAAGCGGTCGGAAGGGATGTGGCCGGGTCATGTGTCGGGGTGCTTCATGTGCGGGATAGCCGGGGTGCGGAACCTCGACGGCTCGCCCGTCGACCGTTCCGTCCTTGCCGCGATGGCCGGGAGTCTGCAGCACCGGGGACCGGACGACAGCGGCCTGTGGACGGGTGGCTCCTGCGGGCTGGCGCACACCCGGTTGTCGATCATCGACACCGCGGGCTCGCGGCAACCCATGGAAGACGCCGGTGGCAGTGCCCATCTGGTGTTCAACGGCGAGATCCTGAACTACCGACAGCTCCGGCAGGAGAGCCGCTACCCCTTCCGCACCGACGGCGACACAGAAGTGCTCCTCGCGCTGTATGCCGAGTACGGGGCCGCCGGGGTGAGCCGGTTGCGCGGGCAGTTCGCCTACGCCGTGCAGGACACGGCGACCGACGAGACCCACCTGTTCCGTGACCGCCTCGGGATACTGCCGCTCTACTACTTCCTCGACGGCAGGGTGTTCGCGTTCGCGTCGGAGATCAAGGCACTGTTCCCGGTCATCCGGAACCCGAGCATCGACGACAGCAGCCTGCACGACTACCTCGCGCACCGATCCCTGCCGGCCCCGCACACCATGATCAAGGGCGTCCGCAAGCTGCCCCAGGGTCATCATCTCGTCGTCCGGCGTGACGGCACCCTCACCTGCCGCAGCTACTGGCAGGTGCCCAACAGCGCTGAGCAGCGCAAGACGAGTCCACGGGACGCCGTCCACCTCGTGGGCGAGGCGCTGACCGCGTCGGTGCGCGAGGCGCTGGTCGCCGACGTGCCGGTCGGGACCTATCTCTCCGGTGGCGTGGACAGCAGTCTGATCAGCGCACTCGCTGCGAAAGAACCTCGCTCGCAACGACTCCAGACGTTCTCCGCCGGATTCGGGGACGACCGGCTCGACGAGACACGCCACGCGCGCAGGGTGGCCGACCTCATCGGCAGTGACCATCACGAAGTCGTGGTGACCCCTGAGGACTTCCGGCAGGCGTGGTCGGCGCTGAGCTGGCATCGGGACGCCCCGCTCTCGGAGCCGGCCGACGTCGCGGTGTTCCGCCTCGCGCAGACTGCGCGCCGGCACGTCAAGGTGGTGCTCTCCGGTGAGGGCAGCGACGAACTGTTCGGGGGTTATCCGAAATGCAAGTTCGCCGGCCTGACGCGATGGGCCGGCTCGCTGCCCACTCCGGCGATGCGGCTGATCGAGCATTCTCTGCCCCCGCGAGCAGCGCGGTTGGGTACGGCCATGCGCGCCATGTCGGAGACCTCTCACGCGGAGCGCATGCGCGGCTGGTTCGCGCCGTTCACCGCCGCCGAACGCACGCAGATGATCGGGCGGCCACCGTCCCGCGACGCCCTGGCCCCATATCTCGAAGGCCGGGGCGACGCTCTGAGCCGGATGCTCTATGCCGACGCGCACACCTGGCTGGCCGACAACCTGCTCGAGCGTGGCGACCGGATGTCCATGGCGGCGTCGCTCGAGCTTCGCCCGCCGTTCCTCGACCACCGTCTCGTCGAGCTCGCTTTTGCCTTGCCGAGCAGTGTCAAGGTTCGCGGCGGCACCACCAAGTGGGTCGTCAAAGAGGTCGCCCGGCGGCACCTGCCCGCGGACATCGTCGACCGTCGGAAGGTCGGTTTCAAGGTGCCGTTGGACAGCTGGCTCCGCGGCGGCCTGCGGGACATGGCCTTCGACCTCCTGACCGGGCCGTCGTCGTTCGTCGGCGCGAACTTCGAGCCGGCAGCGGTGCGCACTCTGCTCACCGCCCATGGGTCGGGTAGACGCGACGAGCAGTCGCGGATCTGGACCCTGCTGTCCCTGGAGGTGTGGTTTCGTGAGTTTGCCAGGAGGGTCGTATGACTGCATGTACGTATTTGCGGATATGGACGACCTCTGTGGTGCACCTCCGGTGCGCAGTCATGGCGGCGCGGGGGTCCGACCGCCGACCGGTGCGTGACTTCCCGCGGTAGCGCGGAGGCACCGTGTGTGCCATCGTGGGGCGTTTCCAGCGGAAAAAGCCGCATAACGCCTTTCTTGCAGGATGCTGAGAATTTGCCGGGGGAGTCGGCTCGACTAGGATCTGCCATCGTTCGCTGCTACTCTGTTCGCGGGGTCCTTGCGTCGTGGTCGTTCGATCGACATGGATGTGCTCAGCGTTGCAGAGGATCTGTATTCGTCTCGGTGCATCGGTCGCCGAAAGGGGATGAAAGTGGAGCTCACGTCGAAGTACCGCCTGGAGCAGGTCCGCAGGAGATGGTGGGTCGTCGCGGTGGGCGTCGCCCTGGGGGTTCTCGCCGGGTTGGCGGTTTCGGTGAACGCCGGAACCAGCTACGTGGGTAAGTCCACGGTGCTGCTCTCCGGTCGGGCACCCGAGCAGGATGCCGTGATGGTGATCGGCTACCTGACTCTGATCAACGATCCGGGCACCGTCGAGCGGCTCAAGAACGCGGAGTCCGTTCCGCGGGACGTGACCGTGGAGGCCCGCACCGCGGGTGCGAGCCCGATCCTCTCCATCGAGGCGACCGCCCGGGATCCGGAGATCGCGCAGGACGCCGCCGAGACGATGGCCCAGGCGTTCAGCGAGGACGTCAACAGGGCGCCCCGGAAGGGCCGGGAAACACTGCTCGCCGACCTGCAGAACCAGCTCGGCACTGTGGCGCCGCTTGCGCCCGACGGGTCGGCGAACCCGTATTACACCGCCCTGCTGACTCAGATCGACGAGCTGAAGACCACCACGACCAACGAACTCCTCAGCCTCAATCCCCGCGCAGGTGTCACCGAGATCTCGCCGGCGACCACGTTCAACGTGATGACCGGCGCCCTCGGTGGACTGCTGCTCGGGATCCTGGCAGCGCTGGGCCTGGCGGTGTTGTCGAGCCGACTGAGCACCCTCTCGGACATCCGGAATCGCACGGGCGTCCGGCCGTTGGTCGAACTGCCGGCGGGCGCTCACCCGCAGGCCGGAACTCCTCTGCGGGAGGAACGGTTACGCGAATTGGCGAACACCGTCGACGCCGAGTGCTCACCCAAGCCGGGCGTTGTCGTCGTGACCGACGCACAGGGCGGAAGTGAAGCGCGGGGCGTCGCCGAGGCACTCGCCGAACTGTCCGCGAAGCGTGGTGCCCGAACCATCCTCGTCCATGCGGACGACAGGGCGGGCACGGTCGCGTCACCGATGATCGGCGGCGCAGGCTTCAATGACGCCGTCATCGGCAGCCGGTCGATCGACGAGATCCTGGAAGATCATGGCGCGGAGAGTCCGTCGGTCATCCACTGCGGGACGCTCGTCGACAATCGGCACCGGCTCACTTCGCCGACGGGTGTCATCGAGTTGTTCGAGGAGTTGCGTAAGCGGGGCGACGCGATCTTCGTTGCCGCACCGGCCATGTCGCCCGCCACCGATGCGTCGGTGCTGGCGGCGTTCGCGGATGCCGCCATCCTCGTCGCCACGCGCAACGAAACCCACGTCGTCGACTTCACCACTGCCGCGTCGATGCTGAGGGGGATGCGGACCCGTCTCGTCGGTGCGGTGCTGGTCGACACCGCCACACGCGTGCGCTGGAGCCCACGGTCGCGCGAGCGGCGGGCAGCGTCACAGCAGAACGAGAACCGGTCGGTATCCGGACGGCAGCCTGCGCCTGAGGAGCCTGCGTACGTCGTGGCGAACCGCGGCGACTGACGGATCGCGCCGCATGACAGAGTTCGACGGGCGCGGCGACGCCCGCGCCGGCACGGTGATGACGGCGCCGCCGGTCACCACCCGGGCGCCGGCAGCGGCGGAGACGCTCAGCGGGCCGGCCGTCGCCCCCATCGTCGCCGCCCTCGCCCTGGTTCTCACGACGTTTCTGCACCTCGGGCTCAAGCCGTATCTTCCCGACGGAATCTTCGTGGTGCTGTTCGCAATAGCGGTCGTCGCGATGGCCGTGTGGTTCCGTCACACCACGGTGCGGCTGCGCGGCATCGGTGCGGTCGAGTGCGCCTTTGCGCTCTACCTCGCGTGGAACATCTACTCGATGTACTACCCGCACAAGTATCCCGCCAGTGATCCGCTGACCGGGCAGGTGTTCTCGGTGCCCCGGTTCATCATGACCGGGGTCATGGTGCCCTTCCTGATGTACGTGATCGGGCGCTACGCGTTCAACCGCGAATCCTTTGTCCGGCTGCTCTTGTGGGCCGTCGTGTTCATGGCCGGCTACTCGGCCGCGGTCAGCATCATGCAGTTCACCGGGCCCAAGGACATGGTCTGGCCGCGTTTCATCGTCGACGGTTCACTGACGCCGGGGGTGGACACCTGGGCCGATCGCGCGATCGGGGTGTTCAATCAGCCTGTCGTGAACGGCTTGACGATGGTGCTCGGCTTCACCATCGCGATGGTGCTGGTGTCTCGCCGAACCGAGCCGGCGGTGCTGCGTTGCGTTGCCGCTGTGACCGCCCTCGCATGCGGTTTCGGCATCTACTTCACCTACACCAGGGCGGTGTGGCTCAGTGCCGCGCTCGCAATCGTCATCGGGGCGCTGCTCGCCAAGGGCAGTCGCCGCGGCTTCGCCATCTCGATGGCGATCGTGGCGGGCGCTGTGCTGACCAACTGGTCGACCTTCACCAGTGCCGACCGCAACGCCGGTGGCATCGGCTCGGCGAGCGAGGTCGACGACCGGATGAACATCATTCAGACTGCCCTGTGGGCGGCCGCGCGAGAACCGTTCACCGGATGGGGAATCCAGCGATTCCAGGCCATCAACACCTATCACCATCAGCAGTGGTCCCCCGAGGTGCCGTGGGGCAACGGTTACGGGATCGTCTCACACACGAACGAGATGGGGATCCTCGCCGAACTGGGACTCATCGGGCTCGGGCTCTGGCTCACCGTGCTGCTGCTCATCGTGCGCCGGCTGTGGACGGCGTACCGATCACTGCCCGAGCAGGATCTGTGCGGGAAACCGCTCGCAGTGATCGCGATCGTCGCGCTCGCTGTGTTGTTCTCGTCGGGACTGACCGTCGACCTGCGCCTGTTCGACTTCCCGACCGCCGTGGTCTTCCTCATCGTGGGTACCGCCGTCGGCTGGTCCGAGCGCGCGAGGGCCGCAGATTCTCTGAGCCGCACCCGCAGCCGATCCGGCTTCCTGCATGGCTGATGGGCGCGCACTGTGGGTCTCCACGAGTATGCGCACGAGAGGTGGAATCGCGACCTACGTGCGCGAACTGAAGCAGACGTCGCTGTGGGACGACTGGCAGGTCCGGCACATCGCCACCCACGTCGACGGGTCGAAGGCGGCGAAGCTGCTCGCGTTCGCGACCGGCGTGCTCCGGTTCGGCGCCGATCTCGTCCGGTTCCGGCCACACGTGGTACACCTGCACTCCAGCGCCGACGCGAGCTTCTTCCGGAAGGCGATCCTGTTGTGGCTGAGCACGGCCGCGCGCGTGCCGGTCATCGTGCACATGCACGGGTCGGATTTCCAAAGCTTCCACGATGATTCGCCGCTGCTCACCCGGACGTTCATCAGTCGCACGCTGAGCCGGGCGGCCGTGGTGATCGCGCTCGGCGAGGTCTGGGCCGGGCGCCTGCGCTCCATCGCGCCGTCGGCCCGCGTCACGGTCGTCCCCAACGCCGTGCGATCCGCTCGGCAGGTCGCTCAACCGCGGCCCGGTGACCCCGTCGAGGTCGTGTTCCTCGGCCGCATCGGCGATCGGAAGGGCGCTTTCCGGGTGCTCGAGGCGTGGGCGCGACTTGCCGCCGCCGGTGATGTGCGGGTCTCAGCGGCGAAGCTGACCCTCGCGGGCGACGGAGAGACCGACCGTGCCCGGGCCCGCATCCGCGAGCTCGGTGTGGGCGACACCGTCGTGACCCACGAATGGCTCTCCGAGGAGGCGGTCGCCGATCTGCTGGATCGCAGTCACATCCTCGTCCTCCCGTCGCGGAACGAGGGCCAGCCGATGGCGGTGCTCGAAGCGATGGCGAGGGGGATGTGTGTGGTCGCCAGCGGCGCGGGTGGCCTACCGGAGATGGTGGGTGGAGGCTGCGGGCTGATCGTCGCGCCGGACGAGGTGGACTCGATCGCAGCCGCGTTGAAGCGGGCGATCGACGACGCCGACCTGCGCGTCCGGCTCGGATCAGCGGCTCGAGACCGGTGTGCGAACACTTTCGACGTGGATGCGGTGGCCCGCCAGATCGACTCGCTGTACCGGCAGGTCGTCCGCACGCCGTCGTCCGACCGAGCGGGTTAACGATCCGGGAGCACCACCACGGCATCGCCCGCCGTTCCCGACGGCAGCACGAGCACGCGTGTGCCTGCGGGCATGACGTCTGAGCCGAAGCCGACCATCAGATGCCTTCCCGGCATGGGCTGCGGCGCACCGGGTCCGCGCAGTGCCTGCACGTAGCGCGCCAGATCTCCTTCGTTGGTCGGCGGCCGGTGCACCCGGTCGACGGCATTGGCGGAGTCGGTCGGGTTGTCTCTCTGCCCGACGAACCGGAGGTCGTAGTCGTCGTAACCCGACGCGACGAGCCAACGCACGATCTCCTCCATCTGGAAGGTCTTCTGCTGCTCGGCGACCAGTGGCGCAGAGAGCCGGGAAATCACCGGCACGTCGACGCCGAAGCGCAGGACGACCAAGAGCACCGACGCCGCGGTCACCACGACCACGGCCGCGACCGGCTTGCGATTGCCGATGCGTTCCTCGAATCGGCCACAGCCGTAGGGCAGGACGGCGCAGCACACCATGAGTGCGAACACGGTGTATGTCGGCGATCCGGTGGCCGTCGGCGCGGGAAAGGCTGCGGCGCAGACGAGTACGAGTGCGATCCACCATTTCTTCATGACGGCGGCCTTGACCAGGCAGACGGCGATCCACACCAGGAGCATGGGTAGCCCGGCGAGGTGACACACCGCACCGGCCAGCACCGCGGCGGCGGTCAGGCCGAAACGCAACCGATTGCCCAGCGGGACAGTGAGGGCGGTGACCACCGCCAGGCCGAGCGCGATCACGGAGATCAGGGGGTTGACCTCCACCATCCGGTAGGAGACCAGCAGTCCGTCGAACATCTCGCCGAGCGTCCTGGGGTCCGTTCGGCGCTCGGACACGACCAGCACGACCAACAGCGCGGTCGCGGCGCCGGTGACACCCGTCATCATGGCCCGCGGGCCGGCGTGAGATCCGCGTCGTTCGAGCGCCATCCCCGCCAGCGCCGCGATGAGCACCACGAGCGCATAGGGATGGAAGAACGCCGCGACCAGCGCACCGGCGGCCACGACGAGCAGACGGCCGCGGGTGAGGTCACGGTCTGCCCAGAACATCGCGGCCACCAGCAGCAGCAGCGGACTGTAGAAGACGCCGTGGAGGTGGAACAGATAGATGTACCCGGTGAAGAACACACCGCCGACCAGGAGTGCGGTGACCGCGAAGGCTCTGCGCTCACGCACCGAGGCGAGCAGGAGCAGCCATGCGGCCACCGCGACGACGTAGTTGAAGACCTGGACTGAGGTGATCGTGCCGCTCGACCGGTACCCGAGCCAGGCGACCGCCTGACCCAGCGGACGGTAGTTCGCCACCGGATAGGCGATCTGGGTCAGTGCGTCGGCGAATCCCATCTCCCGTAGCTGCGCGACGATGGCGAAGGACTCGTTGTGATTCGCGTACGGGAAGCCCAGGAAGAACCAGAACGACAGTCCCGTCACCGTCAGGAGCGAGTAGACGACGCGCTCGCCGGTCGTCATCCGCGGGCCGCGCCGGGTTGCGGCCCCGGCTTCTGCAGGGTCGACGGAATCGGCCGTGTCACCGGTGTCGGAGCCCGTCGCGGATCGGTGATCCGCGCCGAGCAGGCCACCGGACTGTCGTGACGCCATCTGCGGTCGGTATCCCTCCACTGGAAGCTGCAAACGTACTCTAGTACGCTTTGCTGAAATTGCATCGGCGAACCAAGTGGTTCACGAACACCAGGGGCGAAGTGTCCAGTCTGACGTGGTACGCGGATCGGCTATCCGCCATGTCTGCCAGGGAGATCGCATGGCGAGCCAGGCAGGTGGGCGGACGCCTGTCGTCCCCGGGCAGCCGATATGAGCGAACTGACAGGGAAGTGCTGAATCTCGCTGACGTCGACTGGTCCGAGGCGCTCCGGCGTTTCCGGCGCGGCGACGATCGCCCGGTTCTGCTCGACCGGGTCCATGCGGAGGCGATCGCGGCAGGTCATCCGTCGGAGGTCGAGTCGATGGTCACCGAAGCCGATCGCTGCGTCGCCGGTGAGCGGTCCTACTTCGGCTATCCGACGGTCAGCGTGGGGACGGTCGTCGACTGGCACCACGACCCGATCGCCGACTACCGCTGGCCGGCGACGCCGAGTGACCGGATCGACCATCGGGTGGCGCCGTGCGATCCGAAGTGGATCTGGGAGCTGAACCGCCTGCAACACCTGCCGGCACTGGCGCAGGCGTGGCTGTTCACCGGTCGGCCGCACTATGCGGAGACGGCGTTGAATCAGCTCGAAGGCTGGCTGGAGCAGAATCCCGTCGGCTGTGGAATCGCCTGGCGGGGCGCGTTCGAAGCGGGTCTGCGGGCGATCTCGGTCGCCGTCGCACTCCAGGGCCTGCGCGACTCGCCCGCGCTCACCGAGGCCCGTTTCCGGCGAGTCGTCCGCATGCTGGACGCCAGCGCCCGCTACTGCTGGCATGGCCAGTCCCGCTTCAGTTCGGCGAACAACCACCTCGTGGGCGAGATGGCCGGGCTGGCCGTCGTCCACCTGCTGGTGCCGGAACTCGCCGCTCCCGCCGAGCTGTTCGAGAGGTGCATCGCCATCCTCGTGACGGAGGCGGACCGCCAGATCCTCCCCGACGGCGCGGGCGCCGAGCAGTCGGTCGCCTATCAGATCTTCACGGCCGAGCTGATGTCCATCGTCATCGCCCTGCTGCGTCTGCGCGGTGACGACGTGCCGCCGCAGCTCGCCGACGCCGTCGCGCGCAGTTCGCGCTACCTGGCCGGCCTGGTCGGCGAGGGGGATCCCGACCCGCGCTACGGCGACGATGACGACGGCGTCGCGCTGCGACTGGGCGTCGAGCCGAAACAGTCGGTGCGTCGGCACCTCGGCGTCACCGCCGCGCTCACCGGCACCGCGACGACACCGGTCGAGACGACGCTCACCGCGGCGTGGTACGCCACCGCGTTCGGAGCCGACCTCGAGCAGATCCTGCGGGCGCAGCGCCCGGCGCACGCGAACTTCTTTGCTCCGGACGGCGGACTGGTGGTGCTGCGGTCGGGCGGCCGCCGGCTCACGATGGACGTGGGTCCGCTGGGTTACCTCTCGATCGCCGCGCACGGGCATGCCGACGCGCTCGCCGTCACACTCAGCGCGCACGGCACCGACCTGATCGTCGACCCGGGTACCGCGAGCTACTACGGGAATCCGAAGTGGCGCACAGCGCACCGGAGCACCCGGGCACACCCCACCGTGTGCGTCGACGGACTGGACCAGTCCGTGATGGCGGGGGCGTTCCTGTGGAGCAGGCACGCCGGATGCCGGGTCCGGTCGGTCGACATGGCAGGCGGAGTCGTCGACGCCGAACACGACGGCTACCGCAGGCTCGACGATCCGGTGGTACACCGACGGTGGTTGATCGCCAGGCCCGACGATCCGACCATCGCGGTGATCGATCTCATCGACGGTGCCGCCGAGCACGACGCGGTGGTGTCGTGGCCGCTGGCGCCCGGACTCGACGTGTGTTGCACCGGCGACGGCCACGACGTGATGCGGGCCGGGGAGCCGGTACTGGGTCTCCGCTACGCCGCCACCCGTCCGCTGTGGACGGAGCAGGTCAGGGCGGATACGCACGACGATCTCGGATGGTGGTCCGATCGGCTCGAGTCGAGGACGCCCTCGTGGCTGCTCGGCGTCAGATGCGCCGCGGTGGCACCGATGACCGTCCTGACCCTGATCCGCACCCGCGACATCGACGCGATCACGCAACCGACGATCACCGTGCACTCCGGCCGCACCACCGCCACGTGGGAGGAGAACGGGGTGGCCCGAGAACTCATCATCGACCGCATCTTCTCCGGCGCCATTGTGCGGGGCCCTTTTCCATCATCAGGAAGGACGGTCAACGCGCCGTGAACCAACAGAAGTCAACGGTCAGTGTGTTCGGCCTGGGGTATGTCGGGTGCGTGTCGGCAGCCTGTCTGGCGATGCGGGGGCATACGGTCATCGGCGTCGACGTGAGCCCCGAGAAGTTGCAGCTGCTGCAACAGGGCCGGTCACCGGTGGTCGAGGAGCGAATCGGTGACATCGTCGCCGATGTCGTCGCCGCGCAGACCCTGACGGTGACCACCGATTCGCACCGAGCCGTTCTGCGTTCCGACATCTCGCTGGTCTGCGTCGGCACGCCGTCGGGCTCGGGCGGCGGACTGTCGACCCGCTACCTCGAGCAGGTGACCGACGAGATCGGCGCGGCGCTGGCCGTCAAGGACGGCTGGCACGTCGTGGTGTACCGCAGCACCATGGTGCCCGGCACGTGTGAGGACGTGCTGATACCGCGTCTCGAAGCGGCGTCGGGCAAGCGTGCGGGCATCGACTTCGGTGTGTGCGTGAACCCGGAGTTCCTCCGCGAGGGGTCCAGCGTGCGGGACTTCCTCGATCCGCCCAAAACCGTTGTCGGGCAGACCGAGCCACGCAGCGGCGAGATGGTGATGGAGCTGTACGAAGGCCTGCCGGGACCGCGGTTCAACGTGCCGATCGGTACCGCCGAGATGACGAAGTACGTCGACAACAGCTTCCACGCGCTCAAGGTCGGCTTCGCCAACGAGATCGGGGCGATCTGCTCGTCGCTGGGTCTGGACTCCCACGACGTGATGGACGTGTTCCTGGCCGACACCAAGCTCAACATCAGTCCGGCCTACCTTCGCCCCGGATTCGCGTTCGGCGGCTCCTGTCTGCCCAAGGACGTGCGGGCCCTCACCCACACCGCGCGCCGCCACGACATCGACGTGCCGCTGCTGGCGAATCTCTTGACGTCGAACGAAGTCCACCTGCGCCGCGCGGTCGACATGGTGGTCGCAAGCGGTCGCAGGAACGTGGGCATGTTCGGGCTGTCGTTCAAGCAGGGCACCGACGACCTGCGCGAGAGTCCGATGGTGGAACTCGCCGAACGGCTCATCGGCAAGGGCTTCGACGTGAAGATCCACGACGCCAACGTGACGTTGTCGCGGCTGATCGGCGCGAACAAGAGCTACATCCGTCAGCAACTCCCGCACATCGGAGACCTCCTCACCGACGACGTCGATGCGGTCCTCGACCACGGTGACGTCCTGATCGCCGGATCGCGCGCACCCGAGGTCGTGGAGGCGGTGGCCCGTGCCGATGCGGAGACGCTGATCATCGACCTGGTCCGGTTGCCCAACGCGGCGGAGTTGCGGACCGGGCCGAATTACTGCGGAATCGGTTGGTGATGGTCGAGGCGCGTGGCGAACAAGGAGGCGGACGCCCGTTCGTCAGCTTCCTGACGACCGCGTTCGAAACGGAGCAGTACGTCGGCGAGATGATCGAGAGCGTGCTGGCGCAGACCGACGGCGACTGGGAACTCGTCGTCGTCGACAACGGCTGCTCCGAAGCGATGGCGGACGCCGTACGGCCGTACACCGCGGATTCCCGCGTCCACCTGATCCGGCAGGAGAACAAGGGGTACACCGGCGGCGTGAGCGCGGCAGCGGCGGCCGCGTCGGGCCGCTACCTCTGCGTGCTGGACAGTGACGACGCTGTGGCGCCGCGGTTCTGCGAGCGTGCGCGCTCACTGGTCGCCGCTGATCCGGGCATCGACGGGATCGGTTGCAACGCAGTCATGTTCCGTGACCTCGACGATGGTGGCGAACTCGAGGACTTCTTCACCTCGACCGGACGCCGGACCACCCCCGACCCCTCGCGCACGGTGACGTTCAGCGAGGTCCTGGCCGAGGGCGCTCCGCCGTACGTCGGGTTGATCCGGCGGGAGGTGTGGGACGACCTCGGCGGGTACGAATGCCCGGCCGATCTCGAGCCGGACGTCATCCTGTGGCTGCGGCTGGTCAGCACCGGCCGCGATCTCCGCATCCTGCCCGACTCCCTCGTCAAGACCCGTTTCAGGCCGGAGTCGCTCTCGCACCACCCGGACAAGGTCGACGCGTTCCAACGCCGGATGCAACTGTCGTACCTGACCGCCGCGCGCGAGCACGGGATGAGCGACTCCGTCGCGGCGCGCACGGGAATGCTGCGCCGATTGCGCTATCACCACTCGCTGACCACCGCCAGATCGGCGCTCGAGGACGGCGACGCCCCGTCGGCTCGCCGGGCCGCGCGTGACGCCTTCCGGCAGCGACGCACGCTGCGGGCCGTGGTCGCGGTCGCGGCGACCCATCTCGGGCGCGATGTCGCGCTGCGCCTGCGGGCGGTCAAGAACAACGCCGGCGACGGGCTGCGACGCCGGACGCGCCGCAGGCACGCAGGGTCGGTCGGGTGAGCGAGTCGGCCACCGGCCTCGCCGGCGTTCTCAAACGCGGTGCGACCATGTCGGCGGTCGGACTGATCGTCGCCCAGTCCGCCACGGTGGTGCAGACCATCGTGCTGGGCCGACTCCTCGGGCCCACCCAGGTCGGCATCTTCATGGCCGGCTCCGTGCTGATCGGATTCCTGGTCACGTTCTCGCAGGGCTCTCTGGTGCAGGCGCTCGTGCACCGCGACGGGGACATCGAGCAGGCCGCCAACACGGCGCTGGTGGCGACCTTCGTCACCGGCCTGCTCGGCACCCTGGCGGTGCTCGCCGCCGCTCCGGTCATCGGCATGCTGTTCCACAGCTCCGAGGTCGCCCTGATCGCGGCGGCGACGTCCGGTGTGATGCTGCTCCACGTGTGTGCGAGTGTGCCGGACGCGTTGATGCAGAGGCGTTTTCAGTTCACCCGGCAGATGATCATCACGCCGGCGGTCTCCATTGCGTTCGCGGCGGTGTCGATCGTGTTCGCGACGATGGGATACGGCGCGTGGGCGATGGTCATCGGGTGGTACGCATCGACGGTCACCGCGGTGGTCCTCAGCTGGTGGATGGCGCGATGGCGGCCCTTCGCCGCGCGGTTCTCGTTTCCGGTCTGGCGCGAGATGGCGCGGTACTCCTTTCCCCTGCTGCTGGACTCCATCGCCGAACGGCTGCGGGAGGTGTTCGAGCAGTTGGTCGTCGGCCGCGCGATGGGGACCGAGGTGCTCGGGCAGTACCGGTATGCGTACCGCCTGGCGTCGCTGCCCTCCCTGGCGGTCGTCACCGTCTGCTCGCACGTGCTCTTCCCCGCCTTCTCCCGGATCTCGGGTGACAGCCATCGATTCAAGGACGCATATCTGCGGGCGCTGGGCTGGATCTGGTTCGCCGCAGCGCCTCTGGCAGCGGTGCTCGTGGTCACCGGGGAGGCACTGGTGGTGCTCCTACTCGGTGAGGAATGGCGCGGCGCCGGCGTCGCGACCGCCGCCATGGCGGGAATCGGCCTCGGAGCGGCGCTCAACTCGGTGAACGGTGAGGCGATCAAGGGTGCGGGCCGGTCCTCGCTGCTCATGTGGTCGCCTGCGCTGGCCCTCGGCGTCGGTGTGCCTGCGATCCTGCTGCTCCTCCCGTACGGCTTGTTCGGGGTGAGCATTGCCATCTCGGCCACCTGCCTGGTCGTCGGCGCGGTCAATCTCGCGCTCGCTCACCGAGTCGTCGGCACGACACGGCGCGAGATCATCGGTTGTCTCGTGCCGCCGACGATTGCGGCGCTGATCGCCACCGCGGCGGTGCTGCCGCTCGAGCAGTTCGTCATCCTGTCCGACCGGCAGGCAGTGGCCCCCGGCCTCGCCTGGGTCGTCGCGGAGTGCGCACTGCTCGCCGGCGTGTATCTCGTTGCGCTGCGCGTCGTGTCACCGAGCCGGTTCCGGTCGGTGTCCACCGCGGTGGCGGGCGTGGCCACGAAGGCTGCGGCGAGATCTCGCCGGTCGTCGTGAGCTGCGCTTCGACTCAACACCCGGGTTGCGCGACCGCCCGTAGATAGCCGGCGGTCTGGTACACGTACTGCCAGGCCCATTCGGCCGCAGACGTGCCCGTCGAGCTGGCCACCATCGTCAGTTCACCGTCGAAGCACTGCTCGAGGATGAAGCGTGCACGCGAGATGTGTGGGCGGAACGTGACGACGATGACGCTCTTCCAGCCGTGGCGGTCCGCAAGGCGCCGCAGTTCGCGGCCTTCGCCCTTCGTGGTTCCGGGGTCGGGTACGAAGCAGTGCATCGTCACCCGTGGCGGCGGACTCGCGCAGTGGTCCCTGCGCCATGCGATCGCCGCGTCCTCGGGATTGGACACCACGAGGTCGGCCGCCCACCCTCGAGAGGCGAGGTCGAGACCGACCCGGTAGCGGCTGCCGCCCTGGCCGCCCAGCACGAGGATCGCGTCGGCGTGGCGCAGCGGGTCGGTCTGCGGCCTGACGTACACGGGGATGCCTGCGGCCACGGCGATGACGAGTGCCAGACAGCCCGCGATCAGCAACCGGGTGGCTCGGCGGCGGTCACCACGCATCAACGCGCGCAACCTCCAACATCGGCCCCGGACGGGGCGCCGCCCGACCCGCGACCATGCTACGGCGGGCGTGGGCGGCGCTACTTCGGGATCAGCTCCACCCCGGTGAGCACCGCGGCGTCCTCGCGGCCGGGCGCGACCACCGTCGCGACGTAGCGTCCGTCGTCCTTCCAGACGTTCGCCTTCAGCGTCTCACCGGGGAACACCACGCCGGCGAAGCGCGCGCCGTAGGTGTCCACGGCCGCGGCGTCGCCGTCGAGCACCCGGTCGGTGATCGCCTTGCACGTCATGCCGTAGGTGCACAGCCCGTGCAGAATCGGCTTCGGAAACCCTGCGGCCGAAGCGAATCCGGGGTCGGAATGCAGCGGGTTGCGATCGCCGCAGAGCCGGTACAGCAGCGCCTGCTGAGGCAGTACCGGGATCGACAACTCGAAGTCGGGTGCACGCTCGGGCGGCGCAATGCTGGTCGAGGGACCGCGCTCGCCGCCGAAGCCGCCCTCGCCGCGCGCGAAGATCGACCGCTTCTGCGTCCACAGCAGCGTGCCGTCGGGTGCGGTGACGGTGGTCTCCGACCAGATCACCGCGGCCTTGCCCTTGTCCCAGATGTCGGTGAACCGCGTGACGGCCACACCGGTGCCGCTCGCCGGGATCGGTCCCGGCGCCGAGATCGCCTCGCTGGCGTGCAGCACCTTGGACAGCTCGATGTCGATGCCCGGGAACTGCACCGTCGGGGGCTTGGTCATGTGGAAACTCTGGGCGACGTTGCCGAACGTCGGGAGCACCTGCGGGGTGTCGTCGACCAGGTAGCGCAGTTCGCGCGGGTCCATCGGGTCGCCACCTGCGCCGAGGCCCAGGTGGTACAGCTGCACATCGCTGCTGCTCCAGGAGAACTCGTCGGGCTCGAGCTCGGCCCCGAGTGCCTCGTCGAGGTTGATCGGCATCAGTTCCCGCCCCTGCCGGCCGTCGCCGGCTGCTCGACTCCGGCAAGGTGCAGGGCCGCGAGGTAGCCGAAGGCCATGGCCGGACCGATCGTCCCGCCGGGGCCGGGGTAGGTGTGGCCCATCACCGGGGCGCTGACATTGCCCGCGGCATAGAGGCCCTCGATCACCGAGCCGTCGTCGCGCAGCGCGCGGCCGTGCACGTCGGTGCGGATACCGCCCTTGGTGCCGAGGTCGCCGGGCACCATCTTGGCCGCGTAGTACGGGCCGTGGCTGATCTCGCCGAGGTTCGGGTTCGGCTTGTTGGTCGGGTCCCCGTAGTAGCGGTCGTAGGCGCTCTCGCCGCGGTGGAAGTCCTCGTCGACCCCGGCGCGGGCGAAGCCGTTGAACCGCGCGATCGTGGCCTCCAGCGCGTCGGCGGGCACTCCGGTCTCGGCTGCCAGCTCGGCCAGTGTGTCGGCCTTGACGATCACGCGCGACTCCAGCCACCTCTTCGGAATCCGCTGTCCGGGCTGCAATCCCGCGAAGATGTAGCGGTCACGGTACTGCTGGTCGAACACCAGCCAGGCCGGGATGTTCTCGCCCGGTCCGGCGCCCTGGCCGTACACGCCGCCGTACATGTGATGGCACGCCTCGACATACGGCATCGATTCGTTCATGAACCGCTTGCCCGACATGTTGACGATGATCGAACCGGGCGAGTTGCGTTCCGACAGGGCGAACCACGGCGCGCCGACCAGTGGGACGGTCGGCCCCCACCAGGCGTCCTCCATGACGTCGAGGGCGGCGCCCAGCTTCTCGGCCGCGACGATGCCGTCGCCGGTGTTCGCCTTCGCGCCGACGGTCCACTCGGTACTGATCGGCGCGCGCTGGTACTTCACCCGCATCTGCTCGTTGTGCTCGAACCCGCCGCTGCCGAGGATCACTCCGCGGCGCACCCGGATGAGCTCGGGCTCGGCGCTGGCGGAATCGCGCGCATCAACAACGTAGACGCCGCGCACCACCCCGTCCTCGACGTAGAGGTCGGTCAGGGCGGTGTTGAGCCGCACCGGGACCCCGGCCTGCTGCAGCCCGATGCGCAGGGGGGCGATCAACGCGCGGCCCATGCCGACGAGGTTCTTGCCGGTCGCCTTCGCCCAGGTCGCCCGCATGCCCACCTTCAGGCTGCGGAGCACGCCACGCGGGTGGCGCTTGAGCTGGTTGAGCCGGACGTAGTCCTGCTGCATGACGACCATGTTCATCGGCACCTTGCCGTACGGCGGCTCGAGGCCGTCGAGGTCGGCGCCGAGCTTCTTGGCGTCGAACGGCTTGGGCTCCACGGAGCGACCGGTGGGCTTGCCGCCGGGTGCCTCGGGGTAGTAGTCCGAGTAGCCCGGCACCCAGCACAGCTTCAGCGGGGAGTGCTTCAGTACGAACGACAACATCTCCGGCGCCCGGTCCAGATAGGTGTCGATCCGCTCGGCGGGCACCACGTCGCCGATGATGGCGTGCAGGTATTGGCGGGCCGCGTCTGGGCTGTCCTTGACGCCGTCACGCTTGAGGATCTCGTTGTTCGGGATCCAGACGCCGCCACCTGACCGCGCAGTGGAACCACCGTAGTGCGCGGCCTTCTCAACGACTACTGTGGAAAGGCCCTGGTGAGCGGCGGTGAGGGCGGCGACCATGCCGGCTGCGCCGCTCCCCACCACGACGACGTCGTACTCCTGTCCGGTCATGTAGAACACGTTATAGAATCGCCCGGCCGACCCACAACTGCGCCGGTCGACGAAACGAGGGGAATTCAGGTAGATGCTCTCTGCCGAGGTGCGTGACTGGCTTGCCGCTGACCTGGCGCAGGCCGAACGAAGCCGCGTTCCGATCACGCCGCTGACCGCCCGCGAATCCGACATCGACGTGGTCGATGCCTACGAGATCCAGCTCATCAACATCCGACAGCGGGTCGCCGAGGGGGCCCGCGTGATCGGCCACAAAGTCGGCCTGTCGTCGGAGGCCATGCAGAAGATGATGGGCGTCGACGAACCCGACTACGGCCACCTGCTCGACGAGATGCAGGTCTACGAAGATGTCCCCGTCCAGGCCGGGCGGTATCTCTATCCGCGGGTCGAGGTCGAGGTCGGCTTCATCCTCGCCGACGACCTGCCCGGGGCGAACTGCACCGAAGAGGACGTGCTCGCCGCGACGGCGGCGTTCGCGCCGGCGATCGAACTCATCGACACCCGGATCACCGACTGGAAGATCAAGTTGTGCGACACCATCGCCGACAACGCGTCGTCGGCGGGGTGGGTGCTCGGCGAGGCCCGGGTGTCGCCGAAGGACATCGACATCAAAGCCATCGACGCGGTGCTGACCAACAACGGCGAGGTCGTGGCCGAGGGGCGCAGCGACGCGGTGCTCGGCAATCCGGTCACCGCGGTGGCGTGGCTGGCCCGCAAGGTGGAGAGCTTCGGGGTCCGGTTGAAGGCGGGCGACATCGTGCTGCCGGGCTCGTGCACACGTGCGATAGATGCACCACCCGGCAGCCATTTCGTCGCCGACTTCGCCGGGTTAGGTTCAGTCAAGCTGAGTTTCGAATAAGCCAGGGGAGAAGCAATGCCGCAGAAGCTGCAAGTCGCGATCGTCGGGTCGGGCAACATCAGCACCGATCTGCTGTACAAGCTGCTGCGGTCGGATGTGCTGGAGCCGCGGTGGATGGTGGGGATCGATCCGGAGTCCGAGGGTCTGGCCCGGGCGCGCAAGCTCGGCCTGGAGACCACCCACGAGGGGGTGGACTGGCTGCTGGCGCGGGATGAGAAGCCGGACATGGTGTTCGAGGCCACCAGCGCCTACGTGCACCGCGACGCCGCCCCGCGCTACGCCGAGGCGGGCATCCGCGCGATCGACCTGACGCCGGCCGCGGTCGGGCCGGGGGTGATCCCGCCGGCGAATCTGCGCGAGCATCTGGACGCGCCGAACGTCAACATGGTGACCTGCGGTGGGCAGGCGACCATCCCGATCGTGCATGCGGTGTCGCGCGTGGTGGAGGTGCCCTACGGGGAGATCGTGGCGTCGGTGTCGTCGGCGTCGGCCGGGCCGGGGACACGCGCCAACATCGACGAGTTCACCAAGACCACCAGCGCCGGGGTACAGCACATCGGCGGTGCCAGGCGGGGCAAGGCGATCATCATCCTCAATCCGGCCGATCCGCCGATGATCATGCGCGACACCATCTTCTGCGCCATCCCCGAGGACGCCGACCGCGATGCGATCGCGCAGTCGATCCGCGACGTGGTGGCCGAGGTGCAGACCTACGTGCCGGGCTACCGCTTGCTCAACGAGCCGCAGTTCGATGACCCGTCGATGAACTCCGGCGGGCAGGCGGTGGTGACGACGTTCATCGAGGTGGAGGGTGCGGGTGACTACCTGCCGCCCTACGCCGGGAATCTCGACATCATGACCGCCGCGGCCACCAAGGTCGGCGAGGAGATCGCGAAAGAGTCTTTGACTGCGGCGGCGGGAGGCCAGGCATGAGTACCGACGAGATCTATTTCGACCCGATGTGGGACATCCGGATGACGGACACCTCGTTGCGGGACGGCAGCCACCACAAGCGCCATCAGTTCACCACCGACGAGGTCGGCGCGATCGTCGCCGCGCTCGACAGTGCCGGCGTTCCTGTCATCGAGGTGACCCACGGCGACGGGCTGGGCGGGTCGAGCTTCAACTACGGGTTCTCCAAGACCCCCGAGCAGGAGCTGATCAAGCTGGCCGCCGAGACGGCCACCAACTCCAAGATCGCATTCCTGATGCTGCCCGGGGTGGGCACCAAGGAGGACATCAAGGCCGCGCAGAACAACGGCGGGTCCATCTGCCGCATCGCCACCCACTGCACCGAGGCCGACGTCTCGATCCAGCACTTCGGGCTGGCCCGCGAACTCGGGTTGGAGACCGTCGGGTTCCTGATGATGAGCCACACCATTCCGCCGGAGAAGCTGGCCGCCCAGGCCCGCATCATGGCCGACGCGGGATGTCAGTGCGTCTACGTGGTCGACTCGGCCGGGGCGCTGGTGCTCGAGGGTGTGCGCGACCGGGTGGCCGCGCTGGTCGCCGAACTCGGTGACGATGCCCAGGTGGGTTTTCATGGCCACGAGAACCTCGGGCTGGGCGTCGCGAATTCGATCGAGGCGGTGCGGGCGGGCGCCAAGCAGATCGACGGGTCCTGCCGGCGGTTCGGTGCGGGTGCGGGCAACGCTCCGGTCGAGGCCCTGATCGGGGTGTTCGACAAGATCGGTGTGAAGACCGGCATCGACTTCTTCGACATCGCCGACGCGGCCGAGGAGGTCGTCGCGCCTGCGATGCCCGCCGAATGCCTGCTGGACCGCAACGCGTTGATCATGGGCTACTCGGGCGTTTACTCCAGTTTCCTCAAGCACGCCATTCGCCAGTCCGAGCGCTACGGGGTGCCCGCGCACAAGTTGCTGCACCGCGCGGGTCAGCGCAAGCTGATCGGCGGCCAGGAAGACCAGCTCATCGATATCGCGCTGGAGATCAAGCGTGAGCAGGACGCCGCCGCTGAGGTGGGCTGAGAGATGTCTCGATTGTGACATCACAGCCTGTCCGGTTCTGACGCGTAGTCGTTTGCGGGTATGGTGTGCATCGCTGTCGCACCTGCGATGGTTGCCGTGAGCACACTCGGCTTACTGTGACATCGGAGACGCCCTGAACGATCGATCTGTGGTGACTGGAACGCTTCAGATGCCGGAGCCCGTCGGCGGTCCGGTCAGCGATGTGTTCCTCGCACCCCGTGCCCGCGGCTGGATCCACGTGGTCGCCGCGTTCGTCGCCGTGCTCGGCGGCGCGGCGCTGATCGGGGTCGCGTGGAGTGGTGACCGGCCGGCAGAGGCCGGCTGGGCCGCGCTGGTCTACGTTGCCGCGATCATCACGATGTTCAGCGTCAGTGCGGTGTACCACCGGATGCGATGGACCTCGCCGGTCACGCAGAAGTGGATGATGCGCGTCGACCATTCGGTGATCTTCGTGTTCATCGCAGGCACCTACACACCGCTCGCACTGCTGGCCATGCCGCCGTCGATCGGGACCGAGGTGCTGGTGGTCGTGTGGACCGGCGCCGCGGCCGGCGTGCTGTTCAAGATGGCCTGGCCGTCCGGCCCTCGGTGGATCGGCGTCAGCCTGTACCTGGCCTTCGGCTGGGCGGCGATCTGGTTCGCCGAGACGCTGCTGCTCGGTGCCGGCCTGACGGTCGTCGCACTGCTGATCGCCGGCGCGGTGCTCTACAACATCGGCGCCGTCTGCTACGGCATGCGCTGGCCGAATCCGTGGCCGACCACGTTCGGGCACCACGAGGTGTTCCACGCGTTCACCGCGGTCGCGGCGCTCTGCCATTTCGCCGCCATCTGGCTCGTCATCGACTAGCTGCCCGTCCGCCTGTCACCGCGGCCGGGCACGATGGCGGCATGGCGACGCGGACCGAGGCACAGGCCCTTCTCGAACAGCTGGCAGGACCGCACGCCACCCTGCGTGACGACCAGTGGCGGGCGATCGAGGCACTCGTCGTGCACCGGCGTCAGGCGCTGGTGGTGCAGCGCACCGGGTGGGGCAAGTCGGCGGTGTACTTCATCGCCGCGAAGCTGCTGCGCGCTGCCGGGCACGGCCCCACGGTGATCGTGTCGCCGCTGCTGGCGCTGATGCGCAACCAGGTGGCCGCCGCCGAGCGCGCCGGGGTGCGGGCCGCGACGATCAACTCGAGCAACGTCACCGACTGGGACGACATCCACGCCCGGGTCGCCGCCGGTGACCTCGACGTGCTGCTGGTCAGCCCGGAACGGCTGAACAATCCCGACTTCCGCGACCAGGTGCTGCCGGCACTGGCCCGCGACGCCGGTCTGGTCGTCGTCGACGAGGCGCACTGCGTGTCGGACTGGGGCCACGACTTCCGGCCCGACTACCGCCGGATCCGCACCCTGATCGCCGACCTCGGCGCCGACATCCCGGTGCTCGCCACCACCGCGACCGCCAACGACCGGGTGGTCGACGACGTGGCGAGCCAGTTGGGCGTGGGTGGCCGGGACACGGTGGTGCTGCGCGGCGGCCTCGACCGGGAGTCGCTGCGGCTGTCGGTGGTGCATGCGGGCAATCCCGCTCAGCGCGCGGCGTGGATCGCCGCGCACCTCGGCTCGCTGCCCGGGTCGGGCATCGTCTACACGCTGACCGTCGCACAGGCGCACGACGTGGCGGCCCTGCTGCGGGAGCACGGGCACCCGGTCGCCGCGTACACCGGCGCCACCGAGGCCGCCGAGCGCGAACAGCTCGAGGCGGACCTGCTCGCCAACGAGGTCAAGGCCTTGATCGCCACGTCGGCGCTGGGCATGGGCTTCGACAAGCCGGATCTGGGCTTCGTCGTGCACCTGGGCGCGCCGTCGTCACCGATCGCGTATTACCAGCAGGTCGGCCGCGCAGGCCGGTCGACGGCGGAGGCCGAGGTGGTCCTGCTGCCCGGCCGGGAGGACCAGGACGTGTGGCGCTACTTCGCGTCGGTGGCGTTCCCGTCGGAGGCGATGGTTCGCGACGTGCTGCGCGCACTCGAGCCGGACCGTCCCCAGTCCACACCCGCGCTCGAACCGCTCGTCGACCTGAATCGCGCGCGGCTGGAGATGGTGCTCAAGGTGCTCGACGTCGACGGGGCCGTCCGGCGGGTCAAGGGCGGCTGGGTCGGCACGGGCGCACCGTGGACCTACGACGAGGAGCGTTACCGCAACCTCGACGCGGCGCGCAGGCGTGAGCAGCAGGCGATGCTCGAGTACCAGTCGACCGACGAGTGCCGGATGACGTTCCTGCGCCGCCAGCTCGACGATCCGGAGCTGGCCGACGGCGAGCGCTGCGGCCGCTGCGACAACTGCGCGGGCAGTCACCACGACGCCGGCGTCGACGACGCGACCGCCCAGGCCACCCGGCAACGGCTGCTGCGGCCGGGCGTGGAGATCACCCCGCGCAAGCAGTGGCCGTCGGGGCTGGCCAAACTCGGCGTGTCGCTGACGGGCCGCATCGCCGACGGACCCGCACCGGGACGGGTGATCGGCAGGCTCACCGACCTCGGCTGGGGCGCCCGGCTGCGCGCGGTGCTCGACGCGCCGGACGACGAGGTGAGCGACGACGTCGTGCGCGCGGCGGTCGACGTGCTCGCCGCCTGGGAGTGGCAGACCCGCCCCGTCGCCGTGCTGGCCATGGATTCGGTGGCCCGGCCGCGGCTGATCGGGTCGCTGGCCGGCCGGCTCGCCGAACTGGGCCGTCTGGAGAATCTGGGCACGCTGCGGTACCGGCCCGGCCGTCGCCAGGTGGCCGCCGCGAACTCGGCTTATCGCGTTGCGGCGCTGCATGATTCGTGGGAGACGCCGGATGTGTCGGCGGTGGGCGGGCCGGTGCTGCTGGTCGACGACCTCACCGATACCGGCTGGACCCTGACGATGGCCGCCCGGGTGGTGCGGGACGGGGGAGCGCCTGCCGTGCTGCCGTTCGCGATGGCCGCGGTCAGCTGACCGCAGGCCAGGGTGGCTTCTCGCCGCCCAGCTGAGCGGTCAGGGCGTCGGCGGACGACATCAGCCTGCGCGCCCGCCTGACGATCTCGGCGGCGCTCAGAGACCGGCCGACGTGCAGGGAGACCACCATGGCCTGGCGCTGATGGTGGTCGTACACCGGAGCGGAGATCACGCTGACGTCGTGGCGTTGCCGCCCGTCGCCTGTGGATTCACTCCGCAGGTAGACGCGCTCGCCGATGTCGGACACCATCTCGCCGAGCAGCGCCCGCAACTCGTGCGGGAGTGTGCTGGGTATGCCCGCGGTCAGCGCGTAGAGCCGCTGGCCGGCCGCGGTCCGTCGCTCCACCAGGTAGCCGTCGGCCCGGCACTCGGCGATCACCCGTTGCAGCCGGTCGTCGTCCGTGCGCAGCGGCACCGTCGGCTCCTTGGCCAACCAGGTCCGCACGGCGTCGTCGTCCCAGAGCACGAACATCAACCCGACGGGCGGGGCGAACGGATAGCTCTGGCCCACGTGCACCGGGGCCGCCACCTCAGGTGGCGACACCAGGTCCAGGACCGTGATGCGGTCCTGCACGACCGCCGACAGCGCGGCCGTCGCCGTGTAGGCCGCCGAGAGCCGGCGCAGTTCGGCGCGCGCGGCGGGGTTGACCCGAAGCGACTCCTGGGCCGTGTGCCCGAGCGCGATGAGCGCAGGACCCAGCCGATAGGTCTTGTCCTTCGCGTCGCGCACGAGGTAGCCCGCCGACGTCAGCGTGGTGACGATGCCGAGGCACGTCGGCTTGCTCAGCTGCAGGCGCCGCGCCAGGTCGGACAGCCCGAACCGGCCCCGCGGGTGGCCGGCGAGGTAGTCGAGCACGGCGACCACGCGTTCGGTGGGTGGCGACGTGCGAGCCGTGGACATGTCAGAAATGTACCTTGACGTTCCAAATATGAACCACGGATCAAGTCGCGACCATTGACTGGCACTAGAACGCGTTCTAGTTTCAAGGCGTGTACTCCGCACCCTTCGCCGAGGCCATCGCCGAGGCCGAGCGCCTCGTCACCGAAGCGCCGTTCATCGAATCCGAAGCCGATCTGCTCGAAGGTCTGCAGTACCTCGCCGGCGGGATCGCCGCCTGCACGCATCTGGCCTTCGACTACGACCGTGACCATCCGTTCCTGCAGTCCGGCACCGGCCCCTTCACCAAGATGGGCCTGGACAACCCGGACACGCTGTACTTCGGCACCCGGGTGCACCCGGGTAACGAGTACGTCGTCACCGGCAAGCGTGGCACCACCACCGACCTGAGTTTCCAGATGCTGGGCGGCGACTACACCGACGACAACGTGCCCGCCAGCCAGGCTGCATTCGACGACCGCGAACTCGACATCGCCGACGACGGCACCTTCGAGTGGCGGGTGACGCCGAACAGCCCGTCGCAGTTGCTGATCCGTGAGGTCTACAACGACTGGTCGGCCCAGCGCGGCTACGTCAACGTCGCGCGCACCGACACCGCGGGCACCGCGCCGCCGCCGCTCACCAAGGAACTCATTGAGAAGCGCTACGCCGTGGCGGGCAAGCAACTCGTCCAGCGGGTCAAGACCTGGCTGCAGTTCCCACAGTGGTTCTACGACAACCTGCCGGTGAACACGATGGTCGCGCCCCGCCTCACGCCCGGCGGCCTGGCCACGCAGTACTCGTCGGTGGGTCGCTTCGACCTGGCGCCGCACCAGGCCATGGTGATCACGCTGCCGGTTTCCGACGCGCCGTACCTCGGCTTCCAACTCGGCAGCCTGTGGTACATCTCGCTGGACTACATCAACCACCAGACGTCGCTCAACGGCACACAGGCGCAGGCCGATCCGGACGGCAAGATCCGCATCGTCGTCGCCGACGCCAACCCGGGTGTGACGAACTGGTGTGAGACGCTCGGCCACCGCAAGGGGTACCTGCAGTTCCGGTGGCAGCGGCTGTCGCGCGAACTGACCGAGGCCGACGGCCCGACGGTGGAGATCGTGGACGTGGACAAGGTGGCCGACGCGTTGCCCCATCACGACTCGAACAAGATCTCCGAGGACGATTGGCGCGACCGTATCGCGCTGCGACAGAAGCAGATCCAGAACAGAATGGTGGGCTGAGCCGATGACCGGACTGCTCGACGGCAAGGTGGTCGTGATCAGCGGTGTCGGACCCGCGCTGGGGACAACGCTGGCCCGCCGCTGCGCCGAGAACGGCGCCGACCTGGTACTGGCGGCGCGCACCGTGGAACGGCTGGACGACGTCGCCGGGCAGATCACCGGCCTGGGCCGGCGCGCGGTGTCGGTCGGCACCGACATCACCGACGACGCCCAGGTGGCCAACCTGGTCGAGAAGACGCTCGAGGCCTACGGCCGGGTGGACGTGCTCATCAACAACGCGTTCCGCGTCCCGTCGATGAAGCCGTTGGCCAACACCACCTTCGAGCACATGCGCGACGCGATCGAACTCACGGTGTTCGGCGCGCTGCGGCTGATCCAGGGCTTCACGCCGGCGCTGGCCGAGGCGAACGGATCGGTGGTCAACGTCAATTCGATGGTGGTGCGGCACTCCCAGGCCAAGTACGGCGCCTACAAGATGGCCAAGTCCGCGCTGCTGGCGATGTCACAGTCGCTGTCCACCGAACTGGGCGAGCAGGGCATCCGGGTGAATTCGGTGCTGCCCGGCTACATCTGGGGCGGCACCCTGGAGAGCTACTTCACCCACCAGGCCGGCAAATACGGCACCACCGTCGACGAGATCTATAAGGCCACCGCGGCCGCGTCCGACCTGAAGCGGCTGCCCACCGAGAACGAGGTCGCCTCGGCGATCCTGTTCATGGCCAGCGACCTGTCCAGCGGGATCACCGGACAGGCACTGGACGTCAACTGCGGGGAGTATAAGGCGTGAGCTTCCACGAAGGCGAACGCGAGTGAGGATCGCAGCGAGGTACGAGCGAGGACCGGAGCGAGCGAGAGTCGAGACATGAGCACACGCACCGATGTCGGCACCGTCGAAGATCTGCACGCGTCGGCCACCAAGGCCTGCGGCCTCGACGATTTCGGCTCCGACGACGACAACTACCGCGAGGCACTCGGCGTGCTGCTGGAGTCCTTCCGGCGCGACGCCGACCTCACTGAGTTCGGCAGCAAGATGCAGCGCTTCTTCGTGCGCAACGCCCTGGTGGCGCGGTTGGTCTCGGAGGCGGCGTGGAAGCAGTATCCCGAGCATGCCGACGTCGCGATCGAACGGCCGATCTTCGTGACCGGGCTGCCCCGCACCGGCACCACCGCCCTGCACCGGCTGCTGTCCGCCGACCCGGGCCACCAGGGCCTCGAGCTGTGGCTGGCCGAGTTCCCGCAGCCGCGTCCGCCGCGCGAGACGTGGGCGGACAATCCCGTCTTCCAGCAACTGGACGCCCAGTTCACCAAGGCCCACGAGGAGAACCCGGACTACACCGGGCTGCATTACATGACCGCCGACGAGGTCGAGGAATGCTGGCAGCTGCTGCGCCAGTCGCTGCACTCGGTGTCCTACGAGACCCTCGCGCACGTCCCGACGTACTCGCAGTGGCTGGCGCGCCAGGACTGGACGAAGCCGTACCAGCGGCACCGGCGCAATCTGCAGCTGATCGGGCTCAACGACGCCGAGAAGCGCTGGGTGCTCAAGAACCCGAGCCATCTGTTCGCGCTCGACGCGTTGTTCGCGACCTATCCAGATGCGCTCGTCATCCAGTGCCACCGGCCGCCCGAGACGCTGATGGCCTCGATGTGCTCGCTGGCCCAGCACACCACCGAGGGCTGGTCGCACCGCTTCGTCGGCGAGCAGATCGGCGCCGACTCGCTGGAGACCTGGTCACGCGGCCTCGGGAGGTTCAACACCGTTCGTGCGCAACATGACTCGGCGCAGTTCTACGACATGGACTACTTCGACTTCATCGCCGACCCGGTCGCCGAGGTGGAGCGCATCTACCGGCACTTCGGCCTGCCGTACACCGACGCCGCGCGCGGCGCGATGGAGCAGAGCCACGCCGAGAGCAAGAAGGGTCCGCGCGCGCCCAAGCACACCTACTCCCTTGCCGACTACGGGTTGACCGACGACATCGTCAAGGAGCGCTTCGCCGGCCTCTAGACGGTCACACCGTCATGTCGGCAAGGGTGTTGATGCGCTGCAACGCTTCCCGTGCGACGGACAGCACGTCGAAGCCGTTCTTCTGGGCGCACGCGGTGAGCTCGATCGCCGCGTTGTGTGCGGCGACGAACGCGTTGTCACACGACCATCCGCCGGTGATGGACCACAGCACGATCTGAGGCGAACCCGAATCCCGCGGCGGCAGCAGGCGGAAGTCGATCGTCTTGCCCTCCATGGTCGTCACCGCCAGGGCGTCGTCGCGGCAGGAGTCGATGGCGCGTCGCACCGTGTCGACGGCTGCGGCGGTGTCGAAGTCGGCACGGTAGACCGCGGCCATCTGCTGGACGGAGACGGTACGTGCGGCGTCGCCGTAGAACTGGCCGCCGTCGTGCGCGGCCGGGGTCCTGGCGAAGATGAAGGGCGGATCGACTTCCTGGGCGAGACCGGCACACTTCTCGGGTTCGGCCGTCACGAACAGGTTCGACTCGTGCTCCGGTGCGGTCTTGTCGCTCAGCAGGCCGCCGACCTGTCCGGCGGTGATGGGAGCAACGGGCACCACGGCGCGGGCGCGCGCGTCATCCACCACCTGGGTGCAGCCGCCGAGTGCGACACACAGCAGACCTGCCGCCGCGGTCCTGAGCATGGGATCAGTGTCGCAGCTCAGCCGTCGCCGGGCGACGGGGCGGACGACACCTCCTCGAGGCAGCCCTCTGCGACGGCGTGTTTGATGCTGTCGGCCAGCCGCGGACAGCTGCGTGAGCGGGCCGAGTGACCGCCGGACTCCCGGATCTCGGTGAAGTACGCGCAACGCTGGGACGCCGCGGAGTTCCACTGCACCGCGGTGTGCTCCGGCCCGAGCTTCTTCACGTCCACCGCCACGTGGCAGAACCGGCAGTCGATGGACACCAGACCCGCGGTCAGGTAGCGCTCCCGGTCACGCTGGCTGGCCTCTCGCACCGCCTCGGCCCGTTGCGGATCGGCAGCGAAGTCCGGTGCCTTGGACCAGGATCCGCGGCTTGGCGCGGCAGGCAGGTCGTCCTCGTCGTCATGGGCGCCGTGCAGGAGCAGCATCGACCGGGCCAACCGGTCGACGTCCGGTGCCTCCTGACGCTCGCCGGTCATGACGTGGCCTGTTCGGCCTTTGCCTCGTCGCGCTGCTTTTCGGCTTCCTGGCGCTTGAGGTTCTCCTCCACCTCGACCTGCCACTTCTCGTTGGCGGCCGTGGTGTCGACCTCGATTTCGAAACGGTCGGTCATGTCCGGCGTGACGTCGGCGACGTCGACGTAGAACTGCTGGTACCAGCGGCGCATCTGGTAGACGGCGCCGTCCTCCTCGACCAGCAGCGGGTTGTCGATGCGGGTCTTGTGCTTCCAGATCTCGACGTCCTGCAGGAAGCCCTTGCTGACGCCTTCGGTGAACACCCGCGCCAGCTTGTCGGTGGTCTTGTCGTCCAGGCCCTTGGGCTTCTCGACGATGACGCCCCACTGCAGCACGAAGGAGTCCTGGCTGACGGGGTAGTGGCAGTTGATCAGGATCGACTCGGCCTTGAATCCGCCGTAGTTGTTGTGCAGCCAGTTGATCATGAAGGACGGGCCGAAGTACGACGCCTCGGAGTCCAGGTGGGCCTCGCCGTAGGTGGTGCCCATGTCGTTGATGTCCGCACGGCCCACGTTGTGCAGGTACTGCGACGCGATGTGGCCCTCGAAGACGTTCTTGAAGTAGGTCGGCAGCCCGTAGTGGATGTAGAAGAAGTGCGCCATGTCGGTGACGTTGTCGATGATCTCGCGGCAGTTGGAGCCCTCGATGAGCATCGAATTCCAGCGCCAGTCGGTCCACTCGTCGCTGGCGGACTCCGGGATCTCGGGGATCTGCACCTCGGGCTGCGGTGGGTTGCCCTCGTGGTCGTGCCACACGAAGAGCAGGCCGCCGCGGACGTCGGTGTGCCAGGCCCGGGTGCGAGCCAGCCGGGGGGTGCGCTTGGCGTACGGGACGAGCTTGCACTTGCCGTCGCCGCCCCAGCGCCAGTCGTGGAACGGGCAGGCGACCTCGTCACCCTTGATGGTGCCCTGCGACAGGTTGCCGCCCATGTGCCTGCAATACCCGTCGAGGATCTTCACATCGCCCTTGGAGTCGGCGAAGACCACGAGCATGGTGCCGAAGATCTCGACGCCGTGCGGTTCGCCGTCCAGGTAGTCCTTGACGGGTCCCAGGCAGTGCCATCCGCGGGCGTACCGGTCGGGCAGCGCTCCGGTGTCGATCTCGCGGACGCCTGCGCCGGCGGTATCAGTAGCCACGTCGCACCTCCAGATCTGGGCTTCTAACTAGAACACGTTACAGTTTTATCCCGCGTTCGCACAATGATCGGTCCGTGACCTGCGGCATACCCAGGTCCGCAGCCTTCTGAACTGCTCACCCGCCATCCAGGGCGGCCAATACGGCGTGCGCGGCGGTGACCCGCGCGGCGATGGGGAAGTTCTTGTTGGCCAGCATGACGACACCGATGCCGCGCTGCGGCACGAAGGCGGCGTAGGCGCCGAAGCCGTCGGTGGACCCCGTCTTGTTGAACAGGGTCGGCGCGCCGGGCTGCTCAGCGGCGAGGGCGGCCACGGGATGGGGGTCCATCGCCATCGAGGTGGAGTTGCCCGCCAGCAGCTGGTCGAGGGTGACCGGATACGGGTACTGCTCCCAGCCCAGTCCCTGCACCATCGGGCCGACGCGGTAGCGGCCGACGTGCGTCGTCTCGACGGCCCGGCGCAACCGGGGCTCGAGGCCGTCGGGGGAGATGTTGCGCTCGACGAACCGGATCATGTCGGTGGCGGTGGACTTCACGCCGTAGGCCTCGGCGTCGAAGACGCCCGGATTGACCCGCACGGGTCTGTCGGACTTGTCGTATCCCCAGGCGTAGGCGTTCTGCGCCTGCGGCGGCACCCGCACGAAACTCTGCGGCAACCCGAGCCCGGGCATGATGTCGGTCTGCATCACCTCGGTGAAGTCGCGGCCCATCGCCGTCGCGCTCAGGTGCCCGAGCAACCCGATGCTGGCGTTCGAGTACTGCCTGATCCGGCCCGGCGGTGCGGTCGGGCGCCACTGCCGGAAGTACTCCGTCATCGTGGCGGCGTCGGTGACCGTCTCGGGGAACTGCAGCGGAAGTCCCCCTGCGGTGTAGGTGCCGAGGTTCGCCAGCGTGGCGGCGTCGATGGCGGCGCCGCGCAGCGCGGGCAGGTACCGGCCCGGGTGGTCGTCGAGCGACAGGACACCACCCTCGGCCGCGTATCCGGCCAGGGTGGCGGTGAAGGTCTTGCTCACCGAACCGATCTCGAACAGCGTGTCGGGCGTGACCGGCGCCCCGGTGTCCCGCGCCGCGACGCCGTAGGTGAAGAACTGCCTGCGGCCGTCGACGCTGACGGCGACCACCATGCCGGGGATCCCGTGTTCGGCCATCAGCGGGGCGAAGGCGCGATCCACCGCGGCGGCGACGGTTGCGGGGTCGGCGCCCGCAGGCGCGGCCGGTGCCGCCGCGGCGAGGAGCGCCACGGCCAGCAGGGTCCTGAGCACTCGCACGGAGATTCTCCTCGGGGTCGGGTCGATCGTCCGCCCTGACGCGTCCGCCCCAACCTAGCCGTCACCGGCCGCGCCGCTGCCCTGCGTGCGTCAGGCGGGCTTGTCGGCCGCGACGACCCACATCGAGTAGTACTGCGAACCGCCGCCGTAGGCATGGCCGAGGGCCTTGCGGGCGCCCTGCACCTGGTGCTCGCCCGCCTTGCCCATCACCTGGATCGCGGCCTCGGCGAAACGGATCATGCCCGAGGCGCCGATCGGGTTGGACGACAGAACACCGCCCGACGGGTTGAGCGGGATGCGACCGCCGATCGCGGTCTCGCCGGCCTCGGTGAGCTTCCAGCCCTCACCCTCGGGGGCGAAGCCGAGGTTCTCCAGCCACATCGGCTCGAACCACGAGAACGGCACGTACACCTCGGCGACGTCGATCTCGTCGATCGGGCTGGTGATGCCTGCGGCCTTCCACAGCGCCTTCGAGGCGTCCCGGCCGGCCTGCGGGTTGACCTGGTCGCGACCCGAATAGGCGAGCGGTTCGGTGCGCAGCGCGGTCGCGTGGATCCAGGCGACCGGATTCCCTTCCTGAACACGGCGATCCGCGATTTCTTCGTTGCCGATCACCATCGCGCAGGCGCCGTCGGAGGACGGGCACGTCTCATCGAACCGGATCGGGTCCCACAGCATCTGCGAGGCCATCACCTTCTCGAGCGTGATGTCCGGCTGGTGCAGGTGGGCCAGCGGGTTCTTGGCGCCGTTGAGGCGGTCCTTCACCGCGACCATCGCGCCGATGTGCGTCGGCGCACCCGAGCGGCGGATGTATGAGCGCACGTGTGGTGCGAAGTATCCGCCCGCCCCTGCGCCGACGGGCTTGGTGAACGGCACCGGAATGCTCAACGCCCACATGGCGTTCGACTCCGACTGCTTCTCCCAGGCCATCGTCAGCACGCGCCGGTACTTGCCGGACTGCACCAGTGACGCGGCGACCACACCGGTGGACCCGCCCACCGAACCGGCGGTGTGCACCCGGATCAGTGGCTTGCCCGTCGCGCCAACGGCGTCGGCCATGAACAGCTCGGGCATCATCACGCCCTCGAAGAAGTCCGGCGCCTTGCCGACCACCACGGCGTCGATGTCGTCGAACGTCGATCCCGAGTCGGCGAGCGCTCTGTCGATCGCCTCTCGGACGAGCCCGTTCATCGACACGTCCTGGCGCTTGGCGACGTACTTCGTCTGGCCGGTGCCCAGCACCGCCGCGAGTTGCTTACCCATCGTGTTACCGGCCTTCCAGGACTGCGACCAGATTCTGTTGCAATGCAGGGCCACTCGTCGCATGAGCGAGTACCCGTTGTGCGGACCCGTCGAAGATGTGCCGCGCCGCGAAGCCGATGCGCTCGAGGCCCGCCGAGAACATCGGATTGGCGGCCAGCGCACCGCCGGACGGGTTGATCTTCGTCGAGCCGTTCAGCCCGATCGCCTCTTTGAGGATCAGGTGTTGATGGGTGAACGGCGCGTAGAGCTCGGCGACGTCGATCGATCCGGCATCGCCACCCGTGGCGGCCTTCGCCGACGCCGCGGTCGACGGGGACGTCGTCAGGTCGCGGGCGCCCAGGATCGGCGTCTCGATGCGATGCTCGAATCCGGTGATCCAGGCCGGGTTCTCGCGCAGCTCGCGGGCGCGGTCGCCGGCGGCCAGCACGATCGCGGCCGCGCCGTCGGAGATCGGCGCGATGTCGTGGCGGCGCAACGGGTCGGCGAAGTACGGCCGCGCGAGCAGTTCGTCGATGCTCTCGGCGGGCTGCTCGCGGTCGGTGCGCTCGGCGACGGCGAACGAGTCGAGCGCCACCTGGGCCATCTGCTCGGCGGTCCACTTGCCTGCGTCGAGCCCGAGGCGGGCCTGCAGGCCGGCCATCGACACCGAGTCGGGCCACAGCGGGGCGACGGTGTACGGATCGGTCTGCAGTGCCAGCACACGGCGCAGGACGCCTGCGCTGGACTTGCCGAAGCCGTACACCAGCGCGGTGTCGACCTCACCGGTGAGGATCTTGATGTAGGCCTCGTAGAGCGCCCATGCCGCGTCCATCTCGACGTGGGACTCGTTGATCGGCGGCACGGCACCGATCGAGTCGATCGCGGAGATGAACGAGAACGCCCGGCCGGCAAGGTAATCCGAGGACCCCGAACACCAGAAACCGATGTCGGTCTGCTTGAGGCCGAGATCGGCGTACAGCTCGGCGAAACACGGCATCAGCATCTCGACGCCGTTGGTGGTGCCGTCGGTGCGGCGCACGTGCGGGGCGTGCGCGAAGCCCACCACTGCAACATCATTCGAGCCAGTCATTGTGTTCGCGCCCCTCAGAGGTGGTGCTTGTAGGTGTCGTACTCGGCGTCGGGCTCACCCGTCGGCCGGAAGTGCGAGATGTTGTCGATGCCGAGGCCCCACTCCTCGCGGGGCTTCCACACCGCCTGCACCCGCATCCCCATCCGCACATCGGCGGCCTCGATCTCGGTGACCAGGTGCAGGAACGGGATGTCCGCGCCGTCGAGCAGCACGTAGGCCGCCACGTACGGCGGCTTGATGCGCTGACCCGCGAACGGGATGTTGATGATCGCGAACGTCGTCACGGTGCCCTTGTCCGGCAGTTCGACGAACTCGGTGGTGGGTCGGCCGGTGCCCGGATCCGCCTCGCGCGGCGGGAAATACAGCTTGCCGTCCTTGCCGGTGCGAGCGCCGAGCAGCTTGCCCTCCTCCAGCGCCCGCAGGAACGTGCTCTCCGGCAGCGACGCGGTGTGCTGGATCTCGATGCTGCTGGGGGAGACCTGCACCGTCACCGGTTCGCGGTCGTCGGCGACGTCGGGGTGCTGCTCGGCCTCGTCGCCGAGCTCGAAGTAGGCGATGTCGGTGATCGCGCCCACCGGCTCGTCGGCCCAGTGCACGCGCACCCGGGCGCCTGCGCTGATGGCGTCGGACGATCCGGCGTCGACGGCGTGCAGCATCGGGGTGTCGGCGCCGTCCAGCGTGATGAGCGCCCACGCGAACGGACGGTCCAGCGGCTGGCCCTCCAGCGGCTGCGGCTGCCACGTCCACGACACCACCGTGCCGACCTCGCCCACCGGTACGATCTCCGTCAGCTGTTCGTAGCTGACCGGGTCGTATTCGGCCGGCGGCACGAGCACGCGCCCGTCGGTGCCGCGCACGCCGAGGATGCGCCGCGAGCGCAGTGCGGTGAAGAACTGACCGAGGAGTGGTCCGACTGAACGGGTGTAGTCGAAAGACAGTCTCAGCGGCGCGGAGAGCGGCTTCTCATGCTGGTCGATCAGGGCCGGGCTGCTTTGGCTGGCGGTCACGGCATCGAGTAGAACAGGTTCTAACTATGGTTTCAAGAACAGGGTGGCACTGATGAAACTGGGACTGCAGCTCGGCTACTGGGGCGCACAGCCGCCGGAGAACGCCGCGGAACTCGTCGCGGCGGCCGAGGACGCCGGTTTCGACACCGTGTTCACCGCCGAGGCGTGGGGCTCGGACGCCTACACCCCGCTGGCGTGGTGGGGTCGCGAGACCACCCGGATGCGGCTGGGCACGTCGGTCATCCAGCTCTCGGCGCGTACGCCCACCGCGTGCGCCATGGCGGCCCTGACACTCGACCACCTGTCGGGCGGGCGGCACATCCTCGGCTTGGGCGTCTCGGGGCCGCAGGTCGTGGAGGGCTGGTACGGCCAGCGGTTCCCGAAGCCGCTGGCGCGCACCCGGGAGTACGTCGACATCCTGCGCCAGGTGTGGGCGCGGGAGGCGCCGGTGCACAGCGACGGCCCGCACTACCCGCTGCCGCTGACCGGCGAGGGCACCACCGGACTGGGCAAGAACCTCAAGCCGATCACCCATCCGTTGCGCGCCGACATCCCGGTGATGCTGGGCGCCGAGGGGCCGAAGAACGTGGCGCTCGCCGCCGAGATCTGCGACGGCTGGCTGCCGATCTTCTACTCGCCGCGCATCGCGGGGATGTACAACGAGTGGCTCGACGAGGGCTTCGCCCGGCCGGGCGCGCGCCGCTCCCGCGAGGACTTCGAGATCTGCGCGACGGCGCAGGTGGTGGTCACCGACGACCGGCCGGCGGTGATGGAGCTGATGAAGCCGCACCTGGCGCTGTACGTCGGCGGCATGGGCGCCGAAGGCACCAACTTCCACGCCGACGTCTACCGCCGGATGGGTTACTCCGAGGTGGTCGACGACGTCACGCGGCTGTTCCGGTCGGACCGCAAGGACGAGGCGGCCAAGGCCATCCCCGACGAGCTGGTCGACGACTCGGCGATCGTCGGTGACCTGGCGTTCGTCGAGGAGCAGATCAAGGCGTGGGAGGCCTCCGGCGTCACGATGATGGTCATCGGCGCGCGTTCGACCGAGCAGATCCGCGATCTCGCCGCCCTGGTCTAGTAGACACTTCTTGCAAGCTGTCTAGAACACGTTCTAGATTCATCGTGTGACCGACACCACCCCTGTCTCAGGGGAGAGCTCCACGTACACCATCCAGGGCACCACGCTGACCATGCCGGTGCGGATCCGCAGGGCCGACACCCACGTCGCCATGTTCTCCGTCGACGCGTCCGCCGCGCAGCGGATGATCGACTACAGCGGGCTGCGGGTGTTCGAGCTGCGGCCGGGCCGCGCGGTGACGATGCTGATGCTGGTCCGGTATCACGACGGCGACCTCGGGAAGTACCACGAGTTCGGCACGGCCGTGATGGTGAGCCCGCCGGGCAAGACGCTCAAGGGGCTGGCGTCGCTGCAGTCGGCGGCTGCGTTCATCCACCACCTTCCCGTCAACCAGGGCTTCACCCTCGAAGCAGGACAACGGATCTGGGGCTTCCCGAAGATCATGGCCGACTTCTCCGTGCGGGAAACGGGCGGATTCGAGTTCGACGTCAGCGAGCACGGCAAGCTCATCGCGGGCATCGAATTCGGCGGCGGCGTGCCGATCCCCTCGGCGTTGACCGCCAAGCCGCAGGTGCTCACCACCTTCAGCCACCGTGACGGCGTGACCCGCGAGATCCCCTGGGAGATGCGGAACTCCGGGATGCGGGTCCGCCCCGGCGGCGCGCGGCTGCGGCTCGGTGACCATCCCTACGCAGACGAGCTACGGTCCCTCGGTCTGCCCAAACGGGCGTTCGCCAGCCAATCGTCTGGCAACGTCGAGATGACCTTCGGCGACGCCCAGGAGATCCGATGACACAGACGCTCTCGACCACCAAGCCCGACGTCGACCTGGCTGACGGCAACTTCTACGCAGACGGCCCCGCCGCCCGCGAGGCCTACCGGTGGATGCGGGCCAACCAGCCGGTGTTCCGCGACCGCAACGGCCTGGCCGCGGCAACCACGCACGCCGCGGTGCTCGACGCCGAGCGCAACCCGGAGCTGTTCTCGTCGACCGGCGGCATCCGTCCCGACCAGCCGGGCATGCCGTACATGATCGACATGGACGATCCGGCACACGTGTTGCGGCGCAAGCTGGTGAATTCCGGCTTCACCCGCAAGCGCGTGATGGACAAGGTGCCGTCGATCGAGCGGCTCTGCGACACCCTGATCGACGCGGTCTGCGAACGCGGCGAGTGCGACTTCGTGCGCGACATCGCGGCGCCGCTGCCGATGGCGGTGATCGGCGACATGCTCGGCGTGCTCCCCCAGGAGCGCGACATGCTGCTGCAGTGGTCCGACGACCTGGTGTGCGGCCTGAGCTCGCACGTCGACGAGCTGACCGTGCAGAAGCTGATGGATACATTCGCCGCCTACACCGCCTTCACCATGGACGTGATCGCCAAGCGGCGGGCCGAACCCACCGACGACCTCTTCTCGGTGCTGGTGCACGCCGAGGTCGAGGGCTCCCGGATGGCCGACGACGAGATCGTCATGGAGACGCTGCTGATCCTGATCGGCGGCGACGAGACCACCCGGCACACGCTGTCGGGCGGCACCGAGCAGCTGCTGCGCCACCGTGACCAGTGGGAGAGCCTGCGCGCCGACGAGGAGAAGCTGCCGGGCGCGATCGAGGAGACCCTGCGCTGGACCTCGCCGGTGAAGAACATGTGCCGCACGCTGACCGCCGACACGGAGTTCCACGGCACCGAGCTGAAGCAGGGCGAGAAGCTGATGCTGATGTTCGAGGCGGCCAACTTCGACGAGGAGGTGTTCGGCGATCCCGAGAATTTCCGGATCGACCGGAATCCGAACAGCCACCTGGCCTTCGGCTTCGGTACGCACTTCTGCCTGGGCAATCAGCTGGCCCGCCTGGAGCTGCGGCTGATGCTCACCAAGGTGCTGCAGCGGCTGCCCGACCTGCGTCTGGCCGACGGCGCCGAGGTGCCGCTGCGGGCGGCCAACTTCGTCAGCGGGCCGGAGGCGATGCCGGTGGTGTTCACGCCGACCGCGCGGGTGCTCTGAGTCCTGCGCGCCGAGTGTGCCGAGTGTGAAACTGTGGCGGGATTCGAGCCGAATTCTCGCCAACGCTTCACACTCGGCGAGCCCAGGCGGCCTGTAGCCGGCGGACGATGCCCCCTTCGGTGTCCTGGGACGTCACCCGGATGTCCGCCCAGCCGAGTTCCGTGACGGCGTCGTGGCGGTGGATGTCCTTGTTGAAGCGGATCGGACCCCTATGGTGGGCGCCTTCGTAGTCCAGCGCGACCTTGATGTCCTCCCAGCCCATGTCGAGCACGGCCACCAGGACGCCGTGCCGGTCGCGGACGGGGATCTGCGTGGTCGGCGGCGGAAAGCCGTTGCGAATGACGAGCAGTCGTAGCCACGTCTCCCGCGGCGATTCGGCGCCCGGGTCGACGAGCTCGAGAGCCCGACGCGCCGCCCGGATCCCGCGGTGGCCTCGATACCGCTCGGCGAGAAGTTCGACGTCGGCGACCTTGAGGTCAGTGGCATTCGCCAGTGCGTCGACCTCGGTGACGGCACGCTGCAGCGGGTTGCGGCGTGCCAGGTCGAGGGCAGTGCGGACCGGAGTTGTCACGGCCATGCCGTCGATCGTGGTCAGCTCGTCATCGGCGACGGCGTCGGCCCACGTGCGTATGCCTCGGGGCGGGTGCCGATTCCCACAGAGCAATTCGGCCGGCACTCGGCTATCGAGCCACTTGGCACCGTGCATCGCCGCCGCAGACCGGCCGGCGAGGACTCCTCGACGTCGTGACCACAGCCACGCCGCCTCAGCACGCAGCCGCGCAGTGATCTCCGCATCTGCAGGTAGGTAGACGCCCGGATACACCGCGGTGTGACGACTGCGGAGTTGATGGCGGGTGAGCACACCGCCGGTCAGCGCTTCACCCCCGATGAACGGCTTCTCCATGGCCGAAGTGTGCCGACATGGGCCGACATGTCACCGAGCGTGCGGTCAGTGCGAGATTCCGCCCCGGATTTTCGCACTGACCGCACGTTCGGCGCACGACCAAGGTGCCTACTTCATCTGGAAGTTGGGTGCCCGCTTCTCCTTGAACGCCCGCGGGCCCTCCTTCGCGTCGTCGCTGATGAACACCTCGATGCCGATCTTGGTGTCGATCTTGAACGCGTCGTTCTCGTGCAGGCCCTCGGTCTCGTGGATCGACCTCAGGATGGCCTGCACGGCGAGCGGGCCGTTCTTGTTGATCACCTCGGCGATCTCGAGCGCCTTCTCCAGCGCGGTGCCGTCGGGGACGACGTAGCCGATCAGGCCGTACTGCAGGGCCTCGGCGGCGGTGATGTGCCTGCCGGTGAGCAGCAGGTCGCAGGCGATGGTGTACGGGATTTGGCGCGGCAGGCGCACCGCCGACCCACCCATCGGGTACAGGCTCCACTTGGCCTCGGAGATGCCGAACTTGGCGCTCTCGCCGGCGATGCGGATGTCGGTGCCCTGCAGGATCTCGGTGCCACCGGCGATCGCGGGTCCCTCGACGGCCGCGATCAGCGGCTTGGTCAGCCGGCGACCCTTGAGCAGGCCGTCGATGCGCGACGGGTCGTAGGCGCCGCTCTTGAAGGAATCGCCGGGAGGCGCCTTGGTCGCGGCCTTGAGGTCCATGCCCGCGCAGAAGTAGCCGCCGGCGCCGGTGAGGATGCACGTCCGGATCTCCGGATCGTTGTCGACGCGGTCCCAGGCCTCGACCATTATCGAGAGCATCTCGGTCGAGAGCGCGTTGCGCGCCTCGGGTCGGTTGAGCGTCAGGATCAGAGTGTGTCCGCGCTGCTCAATGAGGGCGTCGGGGCCCTTTTCCGGCTCGCTCACAGGTATCCGCCTTCCTGCCGATCAACCACAGACTTGTCACGAAATGTAACACGTTCTAGTTTAGGCATCGTGGCCCTGAACATCGCCGATCTTGCCGAGCACGCCGTCGACGCCGTGCCTGACCGTGTCGCCCTGATCAGCGGCGACGAAACGCTGACCTACGGCCAACTCGAAGAGAAGGCCAACCGGCTGGCGCACTACCTGGTCGACCGGGGGGTGAAGAAGGACGATAAGGTCGGGCTGTACTGCCGTAACCGCATCGAGATCGTGATCGCGATGCTGGGCATCGTCAAGGCGGGCGCCATCCTGGTCAACGTCAACTTCCGCTATGTCGAGGGCGAACTGAAGTACCTGTTCGACAACTCCGACATGGTCGCGCTGGTGCACGAGCGCCGCTACGCCGACCGGGTGGCCAACGTGCTGCCGGAGACGCCGAACGTCAAGACGATCCTGGTGGTCGAGGACGGGTCCGACGACGACTTCCAGCGCTACGGTGGCGTCGAGTTCTCCGCCGCTCTCGAACAGGCTTCGCCCGAACGCGATTTCGGCCCGCGCAGCGAGGACGACATCTATCTGCTGTACACCGGCGGCACGACGGGGTTCCCGAAGGGCGTGATGTGGCGCCACGAGGACATCTACCGGGTCCTGTTCGGCGGTACCGACTTCGCGACGGGTGAGCCGATCGCCGACGAGTACGACCTGGCCAAGCAGGCCGCCGCGAACGCGCCGATGATCCGCTACCCGATCCCGCCGATGATCCACGGCGCCACCCAGTCCGCGACGTGGATGGCCCTGTTCTCCGGGCAGACCGTCGTGCTGGTGCCGGAATTCGACGCCGACGAGGTGTGGCGGACCATCGAGAAGCACAAGGTCAACCTGCTGTTCTTCACCGGCGACGCGATGGCGCGCCCGCTTCTCGATGCGCTTCTGGCGCAACAGGGCAAGGGCAACACCTATGACCTGTCGAGCCTGTTCCTGCTCGCCAGCACCGCGGCGCTGTTCTCCACCAGCATCAAGGAGAAGTTCCTCGAACTGCTGCCCAACCGCATCATCACCGACTCGATCGGATCCTCGGAGACCGGCTTCGGCGGCACCAGTGTGGTGGCCAAGGGGGAGTCGCACACCGGAGGCCCGCGCGTCACGATCGACAAGAACACCAAGGTGCTCGACGAGGACGGCAACGAGGTGGTGCCTGGATCGGGCAAGCGGGGCATCATCGCCAAGTGCGGTCACATCCCGGTCGGCTACTTCAAGGACGAGAAGAAGACCGCCGAGACCTTCAGGACCTTCCACGGTGTGCGGTACGCGATCCCGGGTGACTACGCCGAGGTCGAGGCCGACGGCACTGTGACGATGCTCGGCCGCGGGTCGGTGTCCATCAACAGCGGCGGCGAGAAGATCTACCCGGAAGAGGTCGAGGCCGCGCTGAAGGGACACCCCGACGTGTTCGACGCTCTCGTGGTCGGGGTGCCCGACCCCCGCTTCGGTCAGCACGTCGCCGCCGTGGTGCATCCGCGGAAGGACAGCCGCCCGGCGCTGGCCGACCTCGACGCGTTCGTCCGCAAGGAGATCGCGGGATACAAGGTGCCGCGCAGCCTCTGGTATGTCGACGAGATCAAGCGGTCGCCCGCGGGCAAGCCGGACTACCGGTGGGCCAAGGACCTGACCGAGGAGCGCACCGCCGACGAGGTACACGCCAAGCACGTGGCAGCAGGAGCGTGACACGCATGAGGACAGAGCTCTGTGATCGCTTCGGCATCCAGTACCCGATCTTCGTCTTCACCCCGTCGGAGAAGGTGGCGGCGGCCGTCACCCGTGCCGGCGGCCTCGGCGTGCTCGGATGTGTGCGCTTCAACGAGGCCGACGAGCTCGAGAACGTCCTGCAGTGGATGGACGAGAACACCGAGGGCAAGCCCTACGGCGTGGACATCGTCATGCCGGCGAAGATTCCCACCGAGGGCACGTCCGTCGACATCAACAAGCTCATCCCGCAGAGCCATCGCGACTTCGTCGACAAGACGCTCGCCGACCTCGGCGTGCCGCCGCTGCCCGAGGACGAGGAGCGCTCCGAAGGTGTTCTCGGATGGCTGCATTCGGTGGCCCGCAGCCACGTCGAGGTGGCACTCAAGCACCCGATCAAACTCATCGCCAACGCACTCGGCTCGCCGCCCAAGGACGTGATCGACCAGGCGCACGAGGCCGGGGTGCCGGTGGCTGCGCTGGCCGGCTCGGCCAAACACGCACTGCGCCATGCGGAGAACGGTGTCGACATCGTCGTCGCGCAGGGCCACGAGGCGGGCGGTCACACCGGTGAGATCGGTTCGATGGTGCTCTGGCCGGAGATCGTCGACGCGCTCGGCGGGAAGGCCCCGGTGCTGGCCGCAGGCGGCATCGGCACCGGTCGCCAGGTGGCCGCGGCGCTCGCCCTCGGCGCCCAGGGCGTCTGGATGGGCTCGGCATTCCTGACGTCCGCCGAGTACGATCTCGGCGTTCGCCGTGAGTCCGGCGTGTCGGTGATCCAGGAGGCGATGCTCACCGCGACGTCCGCCGACACCGTCCGGCGCCGCATCTACACCGGCAAGCCGGCCCGGCTGCTCAAGACGAAGTGGACCGACGCGTGGGACGCACCCGACGCGCCGGAGCCGCTGCCGATGCCGTTGCAGAACATCCTCGTCAGCGAGGCGCATCAGCGGATGAACGAGTCCGACAACCCCGCGACCGTGTCGATGCCGGTGGGCCAGATCGTCGGCCGGATGAACGAGATCCGGCCCGTCGCCGACATCATCGCCGAACTGGTGACGGGTTTCGAGGAGGCCAGCAGGCGGCTCGACGGGATCCGCGAGAGCTGAGGAGACAACCTCAGAAGGTGATGGTGGTCTCGTCGTCGATGGCCATGGTCGCCGGGGCCAGCACCATGGCTTGATCCTCGAGTGAGTCGGCATTGAGCTGCAGCACATAGAGGGCGTCGGGACCCGGGATCACGACGGTCTTCTGGGCGACCAGCTTGGTGACCCCGTCCTGCACCCACGTTCCGCCCAGCTGAAAGGCGGGGTACTCGCCGAGCGTGGTCGTTTCGCCCTCGTTCATCGCCGACCATCCGGGCAGGTTCTTCAGCTCGCCGGGCGCGAGGTCGATGATGGCCTGCGGGTCGACGTCGCCCTCGAGTCGCGACACCAGCGCGACGATCGACGGCTGGTAGTCGGCGGATTCGGGCCCGGTGTAGGCGATTGCGCCGTAGGCCCACTCGGGCGTCTGATCGCCGGCGGTGACCCAACCCTCCGGGATCGGGAGGTTGATCACCGGTGCGCCGGGCTCGCCCATCTTCACCGCCGACTCCTTGATGCCGTTGTCGGCGATGTAGCTGGCGATGGTGGGATTGGCGCCTGCGGCGTCCTCGTCGCGTGGCGCGATGCGCAGCTTGCCGGGCGCGGCCGCCGCCGAAGACGGTGTGCTCGGGGCGCTCTCACTGCTGGTGGCGCTGCTGGCACTCGAGGCGGCGGGCTCGGTGTCCGAGCCGCAGCCGGACAGGGCGAGCCCGAGGACGGCGGCGGCAGCCACCGCTCCAGTTATGCCGCTGGCTTTCATGAATTGACCTCCATGGAGTGGAAACGCGGAACACCGCGACAACACCGCAAACCTATCGAGTGCGAGCGAAGCGTAGCTCACCGGCGTGACCGCGGCTGTCCGATTCGTTCACGACAGTTCCGTGCGGTGTCCTTAACGTGATCGGCATGGATATCGCGCTCACCGGGACCACGATCGAGATCGTCGCCAAGGATCTACGGCGGACGCTCGACTTCTACCGCCTGCTGGGGTTGGCCGTACCGGAACCCGAAGGGGCCCCGCATGTCGAGGCCGAACTGCCCGGCGGAAACCTGCTCGCGTTCGACACCGAAGAGACCATCGCCGGGATGCACCCGGGGTGGACGCCCCCGGTGTCGGCGGGCCGGGTGGCGCTGGCCTTCCGGGTCGGCTCACCGGCTCAGGTCGACGCGCTCTACGAAAAGCTCACCGCAGCAGGTCATCCCGCCACGCTCGAGCCTTTCGATGCGCCGTGGGGGCAGCGCTACGCCACGGTGGCCGATCCCGACGGCACATCGGTGGACCTGTTCGCGCCGCTGGCCAGCTGAGCGACGGCGACGCCTGCCAGCGTCCGGACCTCGCGGTGCAGGTGCGGCTGGTCGGCGTAACCGACGCGCGTGGCGACCTCGGCCGCGGCGAGACCGTCGCCGAGCAGGCGCACCGCACGACGGAACCGCAGCACGCGCCGCAGCACCACCGGGCCGTAGCCGTACACCGCGCCGCAGTGGCGCTGCAGGGTGCGTGCGGACCAGCCCACCTCGGCGGCCACCTCCGTCACCGCCGCACCGTCGGCCAGGCGTGCGGTGACGTGCCGCAGCACCGGCAGGGGCCAGGGCGCCGTCTCGGTGGCCGGCTCCCCGGCGGCGAGGGCGTCGGTCACCCCGAGCAGCGGACGGTCGGCGACGTCGGAGCGCAGGTCCGCCAGCGGCACCCGGTGACCGCGGAGCTCGGAAGCCGGGACACCCAGCAGCCGGGGCAGCACACCGGGCCGGAACCGAAGTCCGCGCACGGTATCCGGGTGGGAGCCGCTGAGGTGTGCGACGGTGTCCGGTCCGGCGACGACGACATGACCGTCCATCTGGATGAGGTCCATGCAGCCGTCGGGCAGGACACGGCCCGGCTCGGCGGACCCGTCGCGTGTCCACCCGCACTCGACCAGATCGCGCAGCCGGTGCGGTGGCGAGAACTCGCGATAACCCACCCGACCGACCGTACCGCCAACCCCGTTCCAGGGAATCCACCGCAGGCCACTCGCCCAGCCCATAACCTGGACACATGTCCAGTGAGGTGTCCGATCACCGTGTGACGTGCCCACTCTGCGAAGCGATGTGCGGTTTGCGTGTCCGCGTGCGCGACGACCGGGTGCTGAGCATCCGCGGCAACGGCGACGATGTGTGGTCGCGCGGCCACCTCTGTCCCAAGGGCACCACACTGGGCGCGCTGCACGAGGATCCGGACCGGTTGCGCATGCCGATGGTCAAGGGCAGCGACGGCGTCCACCGCACCGTCGGGTGGGACGAGGCGTTCGCCGAGATCGAGCGACGGCTGCGACCCGTGCTGGACGAGGACGGCGCCCGGGCGCTGACCGTCTACGTCGGCAATCCCGTGGCGCACAACCTCGACCTCGCCTCCTATATCGGCGCCCTGGTCGGGATGGCCGGAGCCGCAGGGATGCCCGCGTACTACTCCCCGGGGACCGTCGACCAGTGGCCGCTCAACGTGGTGGGCACGCTGTTGTTCGGCGGCATGTGGAACGCACCGATTCCCGACCTGGAGCGCACCGACCATCTCGTCATCCTCGGCGCGAACCCCGCTGCCTCCCAGGGCTCGATGCTGTCGGCGCCCGACGTGATGGGACTCCTGGCCGACATCCGTCGCCGCGGCGGCGCCGTGGTCGTCGTCGACCCGCGCCGCACGCCCACCGCCGACCGGGCCACCGAGTGGGTGCCCATCCGACCCGGCACCGATGCCCTGCTGCTGTTCGCCATCCTGCGAATTCTGGCCGCCGACGGCAACATCCGGCGCCCCGCGCACCTCGCGGGCAAGGTCGACGGGCTGGACGAGGCAATCGCATTCGCCGATCCCTTCACCGAGGACCGGGTCAGCGCGGCCACCGGCATCGAGGCGACCACCATCCGGCGGCTGGCCGCCGAGCTCGCCGCGGCGCGCTCACCGGTGCTGTACAGCCGGATCGGAACCTGCACACAAGAATTCGGCACGCTCACCACATGGCTCGTGTTCGTCCTCAACGTCGCACTCGGAGCGGTCGACCGGCGGGGCGGCACAGTGTTCGCCAAACCCGCGGTGTACTCGCCGATGTTCATGAGGCCGCCCGACCAGACGGGTGAGCGCTGGGAGTTCGGCCGGTTCCGCAGCCGGGTCCGCGGCGCACCGGAGGTGCTCGGACAGTTCCCGCTCAGTTGCCTCGCCGAAGAGATCGACACCCCCGGGGACGGCCGCATCCGCGCACTGATCACGGTCGCAGGCAACCCGGTGATCTCGGCGCCCGGCGCGCGCCGCCTGGACATGGCGCTGCCGAAGCTCGACGCGATGATCGCGGTGGACAACTGGCTCAACGAGACCACCCGGCACGCGCACGTGATCCTGCCCGGGCTCTCGCCGCTCGAACGCGCGCACAGTGACGACCTGTACTGGATGTACGCCGTCGCGTCCTGCCTCAAGTGGTCGGCGCCGGTCTTCCCTCCCGATCCCGACCGTCCTGCGGAGTGGGAGATCCTGCTGCGGCTCGGTGCCGCGGCGCTCGGGGTTCCGGTTCAGGACGTCGACGTGACGGCGATGGACGACATGTACACCACCGGGCTGCTGTCGGCGATGTGCACCCAGCCGGGAACCCCGTTGACGGGACGTGACCCGGGTGAGGCCTTCGCGGCGCTGTCCGGCGGCGGACCGGCGAGGCTCGCGGACCTCGGAATCCGATTGGGGCCGTGGGGCGATCAGCTGGGCAGCAATCCCGGCGGGCTGACGCTGGACGCGGTGCGCGCTCACCCCGACGGGCTACGGCTGGCGGAGCTGGACGGCGGGCGCCTCGACGACGCCGTCGCCACACCGTCGGGCCGGATCGAACTGATACACCCGTGGATCACCGACGACATCCCTCGCCTGCTGGACCGGATCGACCGTGCCGGCCCGGGTCTGGTGCTGACCAGCCGGCGTCACCTGCGGTCCAACAACTCGTGGCTGCACAACGTACCGGCCCTGATGCGCGGGCGTGACCGCTGCACGCTGCTGATCCATCCCGACGACGCCCGTTCGGCAGGCGTCGCAGACGGAGAACTCGCCGTCGTGACGACCAGCGCGGGCTCACTCGAGATTCCGGTGGAGACGTCGGACGAGATGATGCCCGGCGTGGTGTCCCTGCCGCACGGCTGGGGTCACGGCAGGCCCGGCACCCGGCTCGGGGTCGCCAACGCCCATCCGGGGGTCAACTCGAATCTGCTGAATCCGGTTGACGTGATCGATGTTCCGAGCAACACCCACGTGGTGAACGGGGTGCCGTGCCGGGTCAGCGCGACGGTCGGCTGATCTCCCATACCGGGTCGGCACAGTCGGTGCCGTCGGCCGACAGAAGGCGCTTGAGCACCTTGAACGTCTCGGTGCGGGGCAGTTCGGTGGTGATGCGGACGAACGACGGCCACTGCTTGGGGCCCAGATCGTCCTGCGCTGACAGGAATTCGCACAGCCGCGCGGCGTCGAGGTCGGCGCCCGGAATCAGCACCAGCGCGGCCATCACCTGGTCGCCGACAGCCGGGTCGGGAATCGGATAGACGGCCACATGGGCGACGTCGGGATGGCGTGCCAGGATCCGCTCGATCGGTGCGGTGCCGAGGTTCTCGCCGTCGACGCGCATCCAGTCACCGAGACGGCCGGCGAAGTACACGAAGCCGTTCTCGTCGCAATAGGCCAGATCCCCACTGTGGTACATGCCGCCCGCCATCCGGACGGCCTCAGCATCCGGGTCGTTGTAGTAGCCGCGGAACTGGCCGCCCCCGCGGGGATTGACCAGTTCGCCGATCTTGCCGGGCGGGCACGGCTCGCCGGTCTCGACGTCCACGACGGCCACCTCGTCGGTCAGCGGCCCGAGTGCGCCGTCGGGGGTGTCCGGCGTTCGCGCGATCGACACCCCGCCCTCGGTGGAGCCGAAGCCGTCGACCACCACGACGCCGAACCGCCGCGCGAAGCGGTCCAGGTCGCGAGGCGCGCCTTCGTTGCCGTACAGGAACTTCAGCGGATTGTCGGCGTCGTCGTCACGCTCCGGTGTGGCGAGGATGTAGGACAGCGGCTTGCCGACGTAGTTGGCGTAGGTGGCGCCGAAGCGGCGGACGTCGGACATGAACGCGGACGCGGAGAACCTGCTCCGCAACGCGATCGATCCGCCTGCCGCTGCGGCCACCGCCCAGCCGGCCATGATCGCGTTGGAGTGGAACAGCGGCATCGACAGGTAGAACGTGTCCGCCGGGCCGAGGCCGAACCGGTCGGCGAGCATTCGGCCGGGGAACGCCACCTTCTCGTTGGTGACGCGCACCGCCTTGGGTTCGCCGCTGGTGCCGGAGGTGAAGATCAGCATGTACAGGTCGTCGGACGCGATGTCGGCGAACCGCACCGGCGTACCGTGCTGCCCGGCCACCTCCTCGGCCCACGCCGCCGATCCCACGTCGACGAACTCCACCCCGTCGGGCACCGGGCCCGCGTCATCGGCGAGCACCAACTGGCAATCGGCGCGGTCGATGTCGCGGGCCAGTGCGGCGCCGCGGCGAGTGGGATTGAGCCCCACCGGGACCAGTCCCGTCATGGCCGCGGCGACGAGCACCGTCGAGAAGAACGGGGTGTTGCCCAGCAGCACGCCGATGTGCGGCGGGCGGTCCGGGTCGAGCCGCGCCCACAGGGCCGCACCGAGTGCCGCGCCGTCGGCCAGGTGTTGCCGCCAACTGATGAAGGTGTCCTCCGCGTACACCCCGCGGTCGTCGACCTCGGTCAGCGGTTCCAGCAGTCGACCGACGGTCGGCCCGCCGTCCACAGTCAGACCGGGGTGTCAGCCAGCTCGCGGCCGATGCGCAGCAGCGCACCGGTGGCGCCGCCGACCGCGAACTCGGTCTGCTTGGCGGCCAGGAAGTACCGGTGCACCGGATGGTCCATGTCGATGCCGACGCCGCCGTGCACGTGCACCGTGGTGTGAGCGACCCGGTGGCCGGCCTCGGCCGCCCAGAACGCCGCACTGGCGACGTCGATGTCGGACAGCAGGTCTTCCGACAGCCTCCAGGCAGCCTGCGTCAGGGTCAGCCGGAGGCCCTTGATGTCGATGTAGCCGTCGGCCAGCCGCGACGACACCGCCTGGAAGCTGCCGATCGGCCGGTCGAACTGCTCACGCTCCCTGGCGTATTCGGCGGTCAGCTCGAGCGCGCGCTCCAGCACGCCGAGCTGAAAGGCGCTTCGGCCGAGCATGGACCTCGCGGTCAGCCACGCCACCGCGTCGCCGAGTCCGCGGTCGCCGCCGACCTCGACGCCCTGCAGCTCCAGGTATCCCACGCTGCCGAGACCCGTGGTCTCCAGCGTGCGCACCGACACCCCCGGATCGTCCCTGCTCACCAGGAAGACCGCAGTGCCCGAGTCCGTTTCGGCCGGCACCAGGAACGCGTCGGCCACCGGGCCGTACGGAACCTGGGTACGGGTGCCGGTCAGGGTGTGATTCCCGCCGCTCGCCGTCGCCCGGACGGGGCCCTCGCCCATCTCACCGTCGAGCGCGACGGTCAGGATCTTGCCGCCGGTGACCGCCGGTGCCGCCCACTCCTGCTGCAGCGCTTCGGAACCGAACGCGGCAAGCGCACCCGCGGCCAGCACCACCGACTCGAGGTAGGGCACCGCGGCCAGCCGACGGCCCAGCGCCACCAGCACGGCCACCTCTTCGAGCACCCCGTACCCGCCGCCGCCGAGCGACTCGGGTGCGGTGGTGCTCAGCACGTCGGCGTCGATCAGCTTCTGCCACAGTTCCCGGTCGACGCGATGCTCCTGCCTGTCGAGCTCGCGCTGGTGCTCAGGGGTGACCACCGACTCGGTGATGGTGCGGACCAGCCCGCCGAGGTCGTCGGCTGCTTCAGTCGTGGTGAAGTCCATATCGGGGGAGTCCCTTTCCTACCGGTTGACCCGGGGCAGGCCGAGCGCGACCATGCCGATGATGTCGCGCTGGATCTCGTTGGTGCCGCCGCCGAACGTCAGGATGAGCGCCGACCGGTGCATGCGCTCGATACGCCCGCGCAGCAGTGCGCCGGGGGAATCGGCCCGCAGCGTCGCCGACGTGCCGAGCACCTCCATCAGCAGCCGGTAGGCCTCGGTCGCCAGCTCGGTGCCGTAGACCTTGGCCGCCGAGGCGTCTGCGGGCGAGGGGCCGGCGCCGTCGGCGGAGGCGAGTTCCCAGTTGACCAGCTTGAGCACCTCGGCCTTGGCGTGCACCCGCGCCAGGTTGAGCTGCACCCACTCCGAGTCGATCAGCCGATTGCCGTGCGCGTCCTTGGTGTTCTGCGCCCAGTCGCGGACCGCGTTGAGCGCCACGTAGATCGGCTGGGCGGACACCAGGGCGACCCGCTCGTGGTTCAGCTGGTTGGTGACGAGCTTCCAGCCGGCGTTCTCCTCACCGACGAGACTCGTCGCCGGAACCCGGACGTCCTGGTAGTAGGTGGCACTGGTGTCGACGCCGGACATGGTGTGCACCGGCGTCCACGAGAAGCCCTCGGCAGTGGTGGGCACGATGAGCATCGAGATGCCGCGGTGCTTCTTGGCCTCCGGATTGGTCCGCACCGCCAGCCAGACGTAGTCGGCGTAGGCGATCAGGCTGGTCCACATCTTCTGGCCGTTGATCAGGTAGTCGTCCCCGTCGCGCACCGCAGTGGTGCGCAGCGACGCGAGGTCGGTGCCCGCGCCCGGTTCGGAGTAGCCGATCGAGAAGTGCAGTTCCCCGGCGGCGATCTTTGGCAGGAAGAACTTCTTCTGTTCGTCGGTGCCGAACGCCATGATGGTCGGCGCGACGCTGTTGATCGTGAGGAACGGCACCGGCACGTTGGCGATCGCCGCCTCGTCGGTGAAGATCAGCGCGTCGATCGGCGGGCGGCCCTGGCCGCCGTACTCCGTCGGCCAGTTCAGCGTCAGCCAGCCGTCCTTGCCCATCTGCGCGACGGTTTCGCGGTAGACGTTGCCGCGTCCCATCTCGCCGTCGTTGGACGCGAGCGCCTCGGCCCGGTCGGGCGTCATGAGCTTGGCGAAGTAGGCGCGCAGTTCGCGGCGCAACTCCTCCTGTTCGGGGCTGTAGCCGATCCGCATGGCGGTGAATCCTCACTTGTCGGCGCCCGCTCGTGGGCACCCTGGTATCCACCTGGTTGTAACACGTTCTAGTCTTGGGGTCCAGGCCGGTGTTGCGCACGCGCCTGAAGCCGGGGTCGTATTCTGACCCTTCATCACGGGCGGGCCGTCCGCACAGCGGTTGCGAGGAGGTTGTCATGCGAGTGGAAGTCGACCGGGACCGATGCGAGGGCAATGCGGTCTGCGTGGGAATTGCACCGGATCTGTTCGATCTCGACGACGAGGACTACGCCGTCGTCAGGGAGGATCCGGTGCCCGGCGATCAGGAGGACGTCGCCGAGCAGTCCATCGCCGAATGTCCCCGCGCCGCCCTGATCCGGAAAGACTAGAGGTATTCATAAATTGACTGATTCAGACGTGACCGATCTGTCCGGACGGGTCGCCGTCGTGACCGGTGCGGCCGCCGGGCTGGGCCGTGCCGAAGCGATCGGGCTCGCTCAGGCCGGCGCGTCGGTGGTGGTGAACGACATCGCCGCGGCGCTGGACAAATCCGACGTGCTCGACGAGATCTCCTCGGCAGGCGCCAAGGGGGTGGCGGTGGTCGGCGACATCAGCGAGCGCGCCACCGCCGACGAATTGGTGGAGACCGCCGACGGCCTCGGCGGCCTGGGCATCGTCGTCAACAACGCAGGCATCACCCGCGACCGGATCCTGTTCAACATGTCCGACGACGAGTGGGACGCCGTCATCGCCGTGCACCTGCGCGGGCACTTCCTGCTCACCCGCAATGCGGCGACCTACTGGCGGTCGAAGGCGAAGGCCGGGGACGGGACCGTTTACGGACGCATCATCAACACCTCATCGGAGGCCGGCCTGTCCGGTCCGGTCGGCCAGCCGAACTACGGCGCCGCCAAGGCCGGGATCACCGCGCTCACGCTGTCGGCGGCGCGCGCGCTCGAGCGCTTCGGCGTGCGGGCGAACGCCATCGCGCCGCGAGCCCGCACGGCGATGACCGCCGGGGTGTTCGGCGACGCGCCGGAGCTGCCCTCGGGTCAGGTCGACCCACTGTCCACCGACCACGTCGTGAACCTGGTCCGGTTCCTGGCCTCGCCCGCCTCGGGAGGGGTCAACGGACAGCTCTTCATCGTCTATGGTCCGACTGTCACTTTGGTGGCGGCGCCGGTCGCCGAGCATCAGTTCACCGCGGACGCGGACGCGTGGGACCCTGCGGAGCTCAGTTCGACGCTGCGCGAATACTTTGCTGACCGCGATCCCGAGCGCGGCTTCTCCGCCACCGCACTGATGGAGTCGCGAGACTGACAGTCTCGGTTGTCAGCCGGCTAGGCAGACTAGAACACGTTTCAGAATGACTTACATCACACCCGCGCTGAGCAGCGTGAATATAACGAAATGGACTGGTTTTGCGGTTCTTTGACACTGCGAACTTGTTCTAGTTAGTATGAGCCGGCTCACTAAGAGCAGTGCTTAAACCAGGGGTGGATTGGCCGCCGTCACAAGCGGTCCGGGATTTTTCGCCACGGCGAGATCTCGAGAACTCCCCCCGCCCTGAGAACGGAGCCGAGGTTGTTCGAACAGCTCGCGGTCCCGGCCCGGGCCGTGGGCGGTTTCATGCAGATGTCCGTCGAAACTCTCCGAGCCACGTTCCGCCGGCCGTTCCAATTTCAGGAGTTCCTCGACCAGACCTGGATGATCGCCAGGGTTTCGCTCATTCCGACGGTGCTGATCTCGATTCCGTTCACGGTGCTGGTCGCATTCACTCTCAACATTCTCCTGCGCGAACTCGGCGCCGCGGATCTGTCGGGCTCCGGAACCGCGTTCGGCACCGTCACCCAGCTGGGTCCGATCTCGACCGTGCTCGTCGTCGCCGGCGCGGGGGCGACTGCGATCTGCGCCGATCTGGGCGCTCGCACCATTCGCGAGGAGATCGACGCGATGCGGGTGCTCGGCATCGATCCCATCCAACGACTCGTCGTGCCGCGGGTGCTGGCGTCGACGGTCGTGGCCATGTTGCTCAACGGTCTGGTGATTGCGATCGGCCTGAGCGGCGGCTACGTGTTCTCCGTGCTCCTGCAGGGCGTGAATCCGGGAGCGTTCATCAGCGGCCTGACCATCCTGACCGGGTTGCCCGAGTTGGTGATCTCAGAAGTCAAGGCCCTTTTGTTCGGCGTCATGGCGGGACTGGTCGGGTGCTACCGAGGCCTCACCGTCAAGGGCGGACCCAAGGGTGTCGGAGAAGCTGTCAACGAGACCGTCATCTATGCCTTCATCTGCCTCTTCGTGATCAATGTGCTGATGACGGCAATCGGCGTTCGGATCACCCAATGAGTCAGATCGGGAGTTACGACGCGGCGCTGCGCATTCGGCGTGCGTTCCGGTGGCTGCCCCGGGCTGTCGACACGTTCGGCGAGCAGGCATTGTTCTACGCCGAGTCGATCCGATACATCCCGCACGCGCTGGGGCACTACCGCAAGGAAACACTCCGGCTGATCGCCGAGATGACGCTGGGCTCCGGTGCGCTGCTGCTGATCGGCGGCACGGTCGGCGTCGCGGCGTTTCTGACCCTGGCGTCCGGCGGCGTCATCGCGGTCCAGGGTTACGAGTCGCTCGGCAACATCGGCATCGAGGCGCTGACCGGGTTCCTCTCCGCGTTTCTCAACGTGCGCATCGTTGCGCCGATCATCGCCGGCATCGCGCTGGCCGCCACCATCGGCGCCGGCACCACCGCCCAACTGGGCGCGATGCGCATCGCCGAGGAGATCGATGCCACCGAGGCGATGGCCATACATTCACTCTCTTACCTGGTGTCCACCCGCATCATCGCCGGGTTGGTCGCGATCGTTCCGTTGTACTCGCTGGCAACCTTGGCTGCGTTCTTCTCCGCCCGCACGATCACCGTCTACGTCAACGGACAGTCCGGCGGTCTCTACGACCACTACTTCAACACGTTCTTGATCCCCACGGACCTGCTGTGGTCTTTCGCCCAGGCCATCGTGATGGCGGTCGCGGTGATGCTGGTGCACACCTACTACGGATACAACGCCTCCGGCGGACCCGTCGGCGTAGGCGTCGCGGTGGGTCAAGCGGTACGGACGTCGCTAATTGTCGTGGTCGTCATCACCTTGTTCATTGCACTCGCCGTGTACGGCGCGTCCGGTAATTTCAACCTCTCGGGGTAGAAGGGGAGGCCAGACGTCGTGTCGAGGACCACCGCGATCAGGTTCGCCGCCGCAGTGCTGGCGACGATCATCGTGGCGTTCACGGTGTTGACTTATCTGTCGTATACCGCGGCGTTCAGCCCGACCGAGACCGTGACGGTGATGTCACCGCGGGCCGGGTTGGTGATGGACAAGGAAGCAAAGGTCAAGTACCGCGGTATCCAGATCGGCAAGGTCGAAGACATCGCCTATACGGGTGACCAGGCGAAGTTGACGCTGGCGATCAGCGAGGACCAGTTGCGTTTTGTCCCGTCGAACGCCCCGGTACGAATCGCCAGCACCACCGTGTTCGGTGCGAAGTCGGTAGATTTCATGTCGCCGGAGCAACCGTCGGACGCGCCGTTGCGTCCCGGCGCCACCGTCGCCGCCCAGGCCGTGCAACTGGAAGCCAACACGCTGTTCCAGACCCTGATCGACGTGCTGCACAAGGTCGACCCGATGAATCTCAACGCGACCATATCGGCGATCGCCGAGGGGTTGCGCGGTCACGGTGACGAATTCGGCGGTAGCCTTGCAGGGTTGAATCAGTATCTGACGCAACTGAACCCGAAGTTGCCCACTGTCGAATCGGACTTCGCGCAGACAGCGACGGTCGCCAACATCTACGGCGATGCCGGTCCCGATCTGGTCACCGTGATCGACAACGTGCCGACCATCAGCAACACGATCGTCGATGAGCAGGAGAACCTCAACGCGACGCTGCTGGCGGCAACCGGCTTGGCGAACGAGGGATACGCAACGTTGGAGCCGGCGGCAGACGACTACATCGCAGCGATCCAGCGGCTGCGGGCGCCGTTGACGGTGCTGGGGGACTATTCGCCGGTACTCGGCTGCATAGTGCAGGGTGTCAAGAAGGGGGCCGAGCGGGGTGCAAGCGTCGTCGGCGGCATGAAACCCGGCGCGATGGTCAGTTCCAGCTTCGTGCTGGGCGTGCCGTCCTACACGTATCCGGAGAGTCTGCCGATCGTGAATGCGTCGGGCGGTCCGAACTGCCGCGGCCTGCCCAACCTCCCCACCAAGCAATACGGTGGCTCCTTCTACCGTTCGCCTTTCCTGGTCACCGACAATGCCGTAATTCCGTACGAGCCGTTCACCGAGGTGCAGGTCGACGCCCCGAGTACCTTCCAGTTCTTGTTCAACGGGGCATTCGCAGAACGCGACGACTTTTGATGAGCCGCCGGGGAAATCTGCTCAAGGTGAGCATTTTCGCGGTGGTCATGCTGCTCATCTCCGCCGGTCTGGTGGTGGTTTTCGGGGAAATCAGGTTCGCTTCGAGCAACACCTATCACGCCACGTTCGCCGACGCCTCGCGGCTGAAGGGCGGCAACGACGTGCGGATCGCCGGCGTTCCGGTGGGCAGTGTCGGCGATGTGAAATTGAACCCCGACAACACCGTTGACGTGGCGTTCAACATCGACAAGAAGTATCAGATGTACACCTCGACACGGGCCGCGATCCGCTATGAGAACCTCGTCGGCGACCGCTATATGGAGATCACCTCGGGTCCGGGCGAGCTTCGGAAGTTGCCGTCGGGTGGGATGGTTCCTATCGACCAGACCCAGCCGGCCTTGGATCTCGATGCTCTGCTCGGTGGCCTACGCCCGGTGGTCAAGGGTCTCGACGGCGAGCAGATCAACCAGATAAGTGGTGCGGTCATCGAATCGCTGCAAGGCGAGGGTGGTGCGCTGTCGCGATTGCTCTCGGAAACAGGAACATTCAGTCAGACCCTGGGCGATCGCTATCAGGTGATCTCCGAGGCGATCAAGAATCTGAACGAGGTGCTGGGGACCATCGACGAGAAGAGCGTCGAGTTCGATGCGAGCGTGGACGAACTCCAACAGCTGGTCAGCGGACTGGCGGAGGGCCGGGACCCGATCGCAGGGGCCATTCCGCCGCTGGCATCCGCCTCAGCGGATCTGACCGACATGCTTGTCGATTCGCGACGGCCGCTGCAGGGCGTGCTCGAAAACCTTCGTCCGCTTTCGACCGAGCTCGACAATCGAAAGGATGAGGTCAACCGCGTCATCGAACCGTTGGCCGAAAACTATCTGCGGCTCAATTCCCTTGGCGCGTACGGCTCGTACTTCAACTACTACATCTGCGCGACGACGCTCAAATTCAACGGGCCGGCAGGCAGCGACATCTTCCTGCCGATCGGTGGCGTGCCGGACCCGTCGAAGGGCAGGTGTTCAGACAATGGATAAGACCATCCGGGCGGGTGTACTCGGGATCGCGGTCGTGGCGTGTGTCGTGATCGTTGCGTTCGGCTACACCAGCTTGCCGTTCTATCCGCAAGGCAAGACCTACGAGGCCTTCTTCGCCGACGCAGGTGGTATCTCGCCGGGCAACGACGTCAACATCTCCGGCATCACGGTCGGCAAAGTGACCGACGTCGGCCTCGCGGGCAACGCCGCAAAGGTGGCGTTCACCGTCGACCGCAAGGTCAGGCTCGGCGATCAGACTCTCGTATCGATCAGGACCGAAACCGTTCTGGGGGAGAGGTCGTTGGGGATCGTTCCGCAGGGTAGCGGGTCGGTGACATCAATTCCTTTGAGCCGCACCACTGCTCCGTACACCTTGAACATGGCGCTGCAGGACCTCGGTCAGAATTCCGGTGCGCTCGATAGGAACCAGTTGACCCAGGCGTTGCAGGTGCTGACCGATTCGTTCCGCGACGCGACGCCCGAGCTGCGCCGCACGCTCGACGGGGTGGCCACGTTGTCGCGCAGCATCAACGCCAACGACGAAGCGCTGGGTCAGCTGTTGACACGCGCCAGGTCGGTGACGGCGGTGCTCGCAGACCGGGCCGGTCAGGTGAACCAGCTCATCACCGACGGCAACCAGCTGTTCGCCGCGCTCGATGAGCGACGGGCTGCGCTGAGCAGTCTGATCGCGGGCATCGACGATGTGTCACAGCAGATTTCGGGGTTCGTCGCCGACAACCGCCGCGAATTCGGCCCAGCCCTGAGGAAATTGAACTTGGTGTTGGACAACCTGCTCGAACGCCGTGAACACATCAGCCAGGCGCTGAAGCGTCTGCCAGGCTACGCCACCTCGCTCGGCGAGTCGGTCGCGTCGGGTTCAGGCTTCCAGGTCAACCTACCCAATGCGATACCGAACGGTACGCAGTCGGCCGCACTACTGGACCTCTATTTCCAACCGGGCAAGATTCCCGACAGCCTCGCCGACCTCCTGCGCGGGTTCATCAACGAGCGCCTGATAATAAGGCCGAAGTCGCCGTGAGCCGCCTCTTGCGCTACGGCGTCATCGCCGCGCTACTGGTTGCGCTGATCGGTGGCGTCGCCATGGTGTGGCCGCGAGTCTCCACGTACACAGTGGTCGGATACTTCACCTCGGCGGCGGGCGTCTATCCGGGCGACGAGGTTCGTATCATCGGCGTGCCTATCGGCTCGATCGAATCCATCTCGCCGCAGGCCGATGCCGTCAAGATCACCATGAGGGTGAAGGAAGACGTCAAAGTGCCCGCCGACGCTCGCGCGGTGGTCATTGCCCCGAACCTCGTGGCAGCCCGGTTCATTCAGCTGACCCCTACCTATAGTCAGGGTCCGGCAATGGAGGATGGCGGCACCATCGAGTTGGGCCGCACCGCCGTGCCGGTCGAGTGGGACGACGTCAAGACCGAGCTGACCAGGCTCAGCCGGCAACTCGGACCGTCGGCGGGCGAAGTTCACGGCCCGTTGAGCAGCTTCGTCAATCAGGCCGCCGATACCTTCGACGGAAACGGCGACTCGTTTCGACAAGCCGTGCGCGAATTGTCGCAGACTGCGGGGCGGCTGGGCGACTCACGCACGGACCTGTTCGGCACGGTGAAGAACCTGCAGATCCTGGTCGACGCGCTGTCGAGGAGCAACGAGCAAATCGTGCAGTTCAGCGGGCATTTGGCCTCGGTCTCTCAGGTGTTGGCCGACAGCGCGGTGGGGCTGGACGACACCTTGGGCAGTCTCAACCAGGCCCTGTCGGACGTCCGCGGCTTCCTCGACGAGAACAACGCGGCGCTGATCGACAACGTCAACAGGCTGACCGACTTCACCAGCATCCTGACAACGCAGACCGACGACGTCGAGCAGATACTGCACGTCCTGCCGAACGCGATGGCGAACTTCTACAACATCTACAACCCGGCGCAGGGCACCGCGAATGGTCTTCTGGGCCTGCCGGAGTTCGCCAATCCGGTGCAGTTCATCTGCGGCAATTTCGACGCGGCGGGGATGCCCGACTATGACAAGCGATCCGAGATCTGCCGCCAGCGGATGGCTCCGGTGCTCAAGCGCCTCGCGGTGAACTACCCGCCCTTCATGGCGCACGGGATCAACACGATCAGCGCGTACAAGGGCCAGGTGATCTACGACACCCCGGCGACTGAGGCCAAGGCGCAAACCTACATCCCGCACCTCGAGTGGATCCCCAGCGACGGGCGGTTCCCGCCCCGTGCCGGTGAGGGAGGAGATCCCACGTCGTTGCTGCTGCCACCGAACCCGGTTCCTGGTCCGCCGCCGCCTGCGCAGCCGTACACGCTTGGTCCGGTGGTACTGCCGCCCGGTCCAGCGCCCGGTGGTCCGCCGCCCGGTCCGGCTCCGGGTGCGCCGGCACCAGCTGCGCCCGGTCCGCTTCCGGCCGAGATCGGCGCGCCGGTGCAGCCGATCGCTCCGCAACAACATGGAGGCGGAGGATGACGCGAAAGTCGTTGCAAAGCAATAGTGGCCGCGTGAGCAGGTGCATGGTGGCCGTCGGCTCCGGCGTAGTGCTACTCACCGGGTGCCAGTTCGGCGGGCTGAACTCCCTGAACATGCCCGGCACGGCCGGTCACGGCGCGGGCGCGTACACCATCGCCGTGGAGCTGCCCGACGTTGCCACTCTGCCGCAGAACTCGCCCGTGATGGTCGACGACGTCACCGTCGGCAGCGTGTCGGGGGTCGAGGCTGTGCAGCGGTCAGATGGCAGCTTCTATGCTGCGGTGCAACTGTCCCTTGACCGCGAAGTCCGGCTGCCGGCCAACGCGACGGCCAGGGTCGCGCAGACATCGCTGTTGGGTTCACAGCACATCGAGCTATCGGCTCCGGTCGATCAACCCCCGGTGGGCGAGCTACGTGACGGGTCGGAGATCCCGTGGAGCCAGGGCGGCCGCTACCCCACTACCGAGGAAGTGCTGTCCGCCTTGGGTGTCGTCGTCAACAAGGGCAATCTCGGTGCGCTGCAGGATATCACCCAAGAGGTCTACAACGGGGTGGCGGGCCGTCAAGGCCAGTTCGCGGGCCTGATCCCGCGGCTCGCCGAGCTGACCGCGTCGTTGAACCGGCAGACCGAGGACATCATCGCCGCTGTCGAAGGCCTGAACCGATTCGCCGGAGTCCTCGCGCGCAGCAAGGACAGTCTCGGCCGGACCCTGGACACCCTTCCGGCAGCGCTGCGCGTGCTCAACGACAATCGGACGAACATCGTTGACGCGTTCGCCGCACTGCAGAGTTTCGCCACCGTCGGAGCACGCATCCTGGCCGAGACCAAGGACGATTTCGCGGAGGACATGATCGACTTGTACGCGGTGATCAAACCGCTCAATGACAACCGCGCGGACCTCGTCTCCTCCCTGGACAGCTTGGCGACCTTCCCGTTCCCAGGCAAGAATCTGCATCGAGTGGCCAGGGGTGACTACTTCAACATCTTCTCCACATTCGACCTGACAATCCGCCGGCTCGGCGAGACCATCTTCACGACGTCGTTCTTCGACCCGAACATGAAGCGCCTCGCCGAAGTCGTCAACCCGCCGGAGTTCTTGACCGGGGAGATGGCAAACTTGTCCGGGCAGGCCGCTGATCCGTTCAAGATCCCGCCCGGTACCGCGTCGGGCCAGGAGGTGCCGCCCGAGTAATGCTCAACCGAACCGCGCGAATCCAACTGATGATCTTCGCCGTCGTGACCGTGGTCACCGTCGGCGCGATCTCCTTTTTCTACCTTCGGGTACCCGCCCGGCTGGGCGTCGGTGTGTACGGTGTCACGGCCGAATTCGTCGCCGGTGGCGGGCTGTACGAGAACGCCAATGTCACCTATCGCGGCGTGCAAGCCGGCCGCGTCCAGGCCGTGGAGTTGACCGACGACGGCGTCGCCGCGCACATGGAACTCAACAGCGATGTCAAGATTCCGGCGAATTCGACCGCCACCGTCAAGAGTGTGTCGGCGATCGGCGAACAATACGTAGATTTCGTTCCGCCCGCCGATCCCTCGCCGGCGTTGCTGTTCAACGGTGCAACCATCCCGAAGGAACGGACGGCGATACCGCAGGACGTCGCTGAGCTGCTGGGTGAGGCGGACCGATTGGTGAACAGCCTCGACAACACCCGCATCCAGGACCTCCTACGCGAGACGTTCGACGCGTTCAACGGCTCAGGGCCCGAACTGGCGCGACTCATTCAATCGGCACGGTCGCTGATCGACGAGGCCAACGCAAGTTGGCCGCAGACCGCGACGCTGATCGACCAGGCTGAACCGTTCCTCGAGGCGCAGATTCGCAGTGGCGATGACATCCGGTCGTCGGCCGACGGCCTTGCGCGCTTGACAACCGAAGTGGCCAACGCCGATCCGCAACTGCGTGCGCTGCTTGCGGAGGCACCGGCGGCGGCAGCCGAAGCCGGCGAGACGTTTGCGGGCATTCGGCCCTCGTTCCCGGTGCTCGCGGCCAACCTGGCCAACTTCGGCCGCGTCGGCGTCATCTACCACAGGTCGATCGAACAGGCGCTGGTCATCTTTCCTGCGCTGCAGGCATCGCTGTTGACGATCGGCGGCCAACTTCCCGCGGACGAAGGTGGCAAGCAGGACTTCAAGATCTCGATCAATGATCCGCCGCCGTGCAACACTGGATTCTTACCGCCGTCGGAGATTCGCACGCCAGGCGACACCACGCTGCGCGAGCTACCCGACGACTTGTATTGCAAAGTCGCGCAGAATGATCCGATGGTTGTGCGCGGCGCGAGAAACTATCCCTGTCAGGAGTTCCCCGGCAAGCGCGCGCCGACAATTCAGTTGTGCCGCGACCCCCGTGGCTATGTCCCGATCGGTAACAGCCCGTGGCGCGGTCCGCCGGTGCCGATCGGCACACCGATGGACGTCCTGGAGGACGACACGCCCGAGGATGGGCGAAACATCTTCCCGCCCAACAAGTTTCCCTACATTCCACCGGAGAATGACCCGGACCCGGGGTACCCCGTCGCGCCGGGTCTGGTACCGCCCGGGGTCCAAACCGGCCCGGGGCCGGCGCCACATCAACCATGGCCGTACATTCCCCCTCCGAACGATGGCCCACCGCCGCCGCCGCTGACGGCGTGGATACCGCCGGCGCCGTACCCGGAGGCATGGCCGCCGCCGCCGGTCGGGCCGGCGATCAACGGTCCTCCAACACCGCCGCCGATCTTCGCGGGGCCCTACAACACCGCGGCCCTGCCACAGACCCCCGCAGCGCCGCCGCCACCCGCTGCGCCGCCGCCACCCGCTGCGCCGGTGCCGCAGGGTGCGCCGGTGCCGCAGGCGAGCGGGGCGGCTTACGGGACGTACGACCAGAAAACCGGAGTCTTCGTCGATCCGGCCGGCGGTAGCGGGGTCTACGCCCCCGGTGTCGCTGACGTGCGGCCGCAGGAGAATTGGGTTGATCTCATGCTCTATCCGAGGCTGGCCTGATGACGCCTACTTCGGCCCGTCCGGAACAGGCCCGACGTCGCCGCGCGTCCCGGCCCGCAGGTCCGGCGAACGGTAAAGCCGCCGAGGCCACCGTCGCACGTGTTCAGACCACGAAGCCGACCGGTGCAACGTCTGCGCGCAAGTTCGGCAAAGCTGCGCCCCCACCACGCCGGAAGGCGCACCGACGGCTGGTCGCAATCGTTGCGTTGGTGTCTGGGCTCGTCGCGACGAGTGTTCTCGGCGCTTTAGTGGCGGTACTGGTCGTCCAGAAACAACACACAGAAGCAACGCAAGCACGCAATCAGCGGTTCGTCGACACGGCGACGCAGACCGTGGTGAACATGTTCAGCTTCAGGCAGGACACCATCGACGAGAGTGTCGACCGATTCTACGAAGGCACCAGCGGGCCATTGCGAGACATGTTCAGCCAGAACAACAACGTGGTGAACCTCAAGGCGATTTTCCGGGACACCGGCGGCAGTTCGGAGACGGTGATCAACGGTGCTGCATTGGAGAACATCGACGACATCAGTAAGAATGCGGCGGTGTTGGTGTCGGCTCGGGTCACGGCCAGCGACATGGACGGCAACAACAGGCCATCGCAGCCGTACCGGCTGCGCATCGTCGTGCACGAGGATGACGACGGGCGGATGACAGCCTACGACCTCAACTATCCCAACGGTGGCAACTGATGCGCTGGATCGTCAGCGGAATCATCGGGCTGATGGCGGTTGCGTTCGTCAGCCTGGCCGCCGTGGGTGGTGGCCTCTACTGGCAGCGGGTGGAGACGCGTGGAGAGCAGTCTGCCCGCGACGAACTCGGACCACTTGCGCAGAAACAAATTCCGACGGTCTTCACCTACGACTACAAGACGGTCGAGCGCAACCTCATCGATTCCTACAACCTGCTCACGCCCGACTATCGCAGGGAGTTCGAGCAGAGGGCGAACGCCGACATCATTCCGCAGGCGCGGGAGCGAGAGGTAGTCAGCCAAGCCAACGTAGTCGGCGTCGGAGTTCTGAGTGCGCAGCGCAACTCGGCAGCGGTGATGGTCTACATCAACCGCACAGTGTCCGAGAAGTCGAATCGCGACCAACCGATCTATGACGGCGCGCGACTGCGGGTGGAGTACGAACGAATCGACGGGAAGTGGCTGATCAGTTACATCGCGCCGATCTAGGCGCGCGGTGACTCGGTGTCGGCCAGCGCGTCGAGGAAGGCACGCGCCCACCGGTCGACGTCGTGTGCCAGCACCTGCCGTCGCAGCGCACGCATCCGGCGCCTGCCCTCCTCGGGAGCCTGGCGCAGCGCCGCCTCGATCGCGTCCTTGACGCCCTCGAGGTGATGCGGATTGGCCAGGTATGCCTGGCGCAGTTCGGCTGCCGCACCGGTGAATTCGCTGAGGACCAGCGCGCCTCCGAGATCGCTGCGGCAGGCCACGTACTCCTTGGCCACCAGGTTCATCCCGTCACGCAATGGCGTGACCAGCATGACGTCTGCGGCGACGAAGAACGCGATCAGCTCGTCACGGGGGATCGGCCGGTGCAGGTAGTGCACGATCGGGTGGCCGACTTCGCCGTGCTCGCCGTTGATGTGGCCGACCTGACGCTCGATGTCCTCGCGCATCGCGATGTAGCTCTCGACGCGTTCCCGGCTGGGGGTCGCCAGCTGCACCAGCACGGTGTCGTCGCGGTCCACCCGTTTCTCGTCGAGTAGTTCCGACAGCGCGTGCAGGCGGACGTCGATGCCCTTGGTGTAGTCGAGCCGGTCGACACCCAGCATGATCTTGCGCGGATTCCCGAGCTCGGCACGGATCTTGCGGGCCCGCTGCCGGATCTCCCGGTTCCTCGCCTTGGTGTCGAGTTCGGCCGAGTCGATGGAGATCGGGAACGCGCCGACCTTGACGGTGCGGAAGCCGACCTGCACCTCGCCGAAGCGGGACCGCACACCGACGTTGCCGCGCGAGGTGTTGGCGCCGACCAGCCTGCGGGCCAGGATCAGGAAGTTCTGCGCGCCGCCCGGCAGGTGGAAGCCGACCAGGTCGGCGCCCAGCAGGCCCTCGATGATCTCGGTGCGCCAGGGCATCTGCATGAACAGCTCGACCGGTGGGAACGGGATGTGCAGGAAGAACCCGATGGTGAGGTCGGGCCGCAGCATCCGCAGCATCTTGGGCACCAGCTGCAGCTGGTAGTCCTGGACCCACACGGTGGCGCCCTTGGCGGCCGCACGTGCGGTGGCCTCCGCGAACCGCCGGTTGACCTCGACGTAGCGCTCCCACCATTCGCGGTGGTAGATCGGCTTGACGATCAGGTCGTGGTAGAGCGGCCACAGCGTGGCGTTGGAGAAGCCCTCGTAGTACTTGGCGACGTCGTCGGCCGACAGCGACACCGGGTACAGCTGCAGGCCGTCGTCGTCGATCGGATCTTCGTCGCTGTCGGGAACGCCCGCCCAGCCGATCCATGCCCCGTGCCGCTTACGTAGCAGCGGCTCCAGCGCCGTGACCAGGCCACCGGGGCTCCGCTTGTACGTCGTGGTGCCGTCCGGGTTGCGCTCGATGTCGATCGGCAGCCGGTTGGCCACGACGACGAAGTCGGAGTCCCCGGAGTCGGACTGTGCGCCGGCCTCCGGTGACACCTACGCCTCGATTTTCGACGGTCCAATACCGAGCATCGAGAGGAAGACCCGGCATTCGTCGGCATCGGTGGCGTAGGCGGCGACCACGCGCCTGGCCTGACGCGCAGTGCTGTCGGCCAGTGGTTCGACGTCGCCGATTTCGGCGGGATCAGATTTCGCGGGCATGACGTCAACTCTAGGCGACATCGGCGACAGCCGGTTGATCGCCTGTTACTACACGGTGTAGCTGATCATGGCCGCGACTGTGTGAAGGCGGGCCGGGCGCTGCCCGTAATGTGCCTGCCATGGCCGATGAGCAGGTGACTTACGAATCCCTCGACGAGGGCCGGATAGCTCGCATCTGGCTCAACCGGCCGGAATCCCAGAACGCGCAGTCGCGCACCCTGCTGGTGCAGCTGGACGAGGCCTTCACCCGCGCCGAGGCCGACGACCAGGTGCGCGTGGTGATCCTGGCCGCGCGCGGGAAGAACTTCTCGGCCGGACACGACCTCGGCTCGGAGGCGGCACTGGCCGAGCGCACGCCGGGGCCGGACCAGCATCCGACCTTCCGCTCACACGGCGCGACGCGGTCCGCCTCGATGGAGAAGCTGTACCTGCAGGAGTGGCACTTCTACTTCGAGAACACCAAGCGGTGGCGCGATCTGCGCAAGATCACCATCGCGCAGGTACAGGGCAACGCCATATCCGCCGCGCTGATGCTGATCTGGGCCTGCGACCTCATCGTCGCCGCGGACGACGCGAAGTTCAGCGATGTGGTGGGCGTCCGGCTCGGGATGCCGGGCGTCGAATATTACGCCCACCCGTGGGAATTCGGTCCCCGCAAGGCCAAAGAGCTCTTGCTGACCGGTGATTCGATCGACGCCGAGGACGCCTACCGGCTGGGCATGGTGTCCAAGATCTTCCCGGTCGACGAGCTCACGGACAAGACGCTCGAGTTCGCCCGCCGGATCGCCGAACGGCCCACCATGGCGGCGCTGCTGATCAAGGATTCGGTGAACGCTGCCAGCGATGCGATGGGCTTCGCCGAGGCGCTGCGACACGGATTCCACATCCATGAGCTCGGCCACGCGCACTGGGCCGCGCACAACGAGAACCGACTGCCACTGGGCCTGCCGCCCGACGTGCCGGACTGGCGCACACTGGGCGCGCCGAAGCCGGCCCGGCGCGATCAGCCGTGACGTATAACTAGAACCTGTTCTAGTAAACCTGGCGAAGGGGTCGCGGTGCAGCTGTCGTTGGCGGATCGGACGTACGTGGTCACCGGTGGTGGCAGCGGCATCGGCAAGGGTGTGGCCGCCGCGGTGGTGGCGGCCGGTGGCAGGGTCATGCTGGCCGGCCGCAACGCCGACCGGCTGGCTGCCGTCGCCGAAGAGCTCGGCGATCGTGACTCGGTGCGGTACGAACCGACCGACATCACCAACGAGGACGAAGCGGCACGGCTCGTCGACGCGGCCGCCGCCTGGCACGGGCGGCTACACGGCGTCGTGCACAGCGCGGGCGGTTCGGAGACCATCGGTCCGATCACGCAGATCGACTCCGACGCCTGGAGGCGCACGGTGGACCTCAACGTCAACGGCACGATGTACGTGCTCAAGCACGCCGCGCGCGAGCTGGTCCGCGGCGGCGGCGGATCGTTCGTCGGGATCTCGTCGATCGCGTCGAGCAACGTCCACCGCTGGTTCGGCGCCTACGGTCCGAGCAAGGCGGCACTCGACCACATCATGATGCTGGCCGCCGACGAGCTGGGCCCGTCGTGGGTGCGCGTCAACGGCATCCGGCCCGGCCTGATCCAGACCGACCTGGTGGGACCGATCCTGGAGTCGCCGGAGGTGTCGGCGGACTACCGCGCCTGCACGCCGCTGCCCCGCTTCGGCGAGGTCACCGACATCGCGAACCTCTCGGTGTTCCTGCTCAGCGACGCCGCGGAGTGGATCACCGGGCAGGTGATCAACGTCGACGGCGGCCACGGCCTGCGTCGCGGGCCGGACATGTCCGGCATGCTCGAGCAGCTGTTCGGCGCCGACGGTCTGCGCGGAGTGGTCGCGAAGTAACACCCGGCCGCGGTATACCTGGCCCCATGCCGGCCGACGTACCGCTACTGCTGGTGCTCGACCTGGCGGGCACCTTCGCCTTCGCGCTCAACGGGGCGCTGACCGCGGTACGCGCCGAACGCCTCGACATCTTCGGGGTGATCACCCTCGGCATGTTCACCGGTCTCGGCGGCGGCACGATCCGCGACGTGCTGCTCGACGACCTGCCGCCCGCCACCTTCGTCGACTGGCGCTACCTGGCGCTGGCGGCAGTCGGGGGCCTGCTGGCCTTCGCGCTGAGCCACGTGCTCGAGAAGCTGGCGACCGTCATCACCGTCCTGGACGCGGTCGGGCTGAGCGTCTTCGCCGTGCTGGGGGCGGTCAAGGCGCTCGACATGGGATTCGGTGTGCCACAGGCGATGATCGTCGGCACGATCACCGCCGTGGGTGGCGGAACGATCAGGGACGTGATGCTCGGCCGGGTGCCGGTCGTGCTGCGCAGCGAGCTGTACGCCATTCCCGCGCTGTTGGGTGCGGGCTGCGCGGCCGCGGCCTACAGCTTCGGGTACCGCGGCACGCTGGCCGCACTCGCCGCGGCGGCGGTCTGCTTCATCGTCCGCATGGTCGGCGTCCGCTTCGACCTCCACGCGCCGCGGCCACCCGGCCGGCGGTGATGTCACGCCCGCCCGACGGCGCGGATGCGTTCGCGGTACCGGGTGCGGGCATCGTCGCGGACCACCGTGCCCGCGTCGAGGTGCTCACCGCGTAGATATCCGGCCACTCCGAGCGCGGCCGCGGCGAAGCCCAGCGACCACGCCGTCCACGCGCCCGCTCCGGGGGTGAAGCCGACCACCCACGGCGCCATGAACAGCGCCAGCCCGACGACAGCCAGCTTGAAGTAGTCGCGGGTGGGATCGGCGGCGAGCAGCGACCACAGCGCCGTCACCGCGATCAGGACGCCCGCGCCGGCGACGACGACGGTCGCCGCCGACGACCGCACCAGCGTGGCGGCCAGCACCACGGCGACGGCACCGAGCGCCAGGGCCGAACCACTCAGCCACCCCGCGATCACGCCGGGCCGCACCTCGCGGCTGCCGTACTCGTTGACGCCGAGCTTGGTCGGCGGGTCCCCGGTCACCCAGCCGATGCCGCCGAGGACCAGGGCCAGCACGCCGGCCACGCCGGCGGTCCACGCGGCGCCGCGGTCGGGGACGAAGCCCGAGCCGAGCCACGGCACGACGGCCATCGTCAGGCCCGTCACCACGAGCCCCCATCGGCCAGGTATCGGATCGCGGGCGAGCAGGGACATCGAGGCGAAGAAGACGATGAAGGCGCCGAGTCCCAGGGTGAGCCCCCGTCCCGGCTGTGTCGCCGACAGCGCGACAGCGCCCGCGAGGGCGCCGACGCCCACCGCCAGCGCCGCCCAGCTCGTCCACGATCTGTCTGGTCTCTTCACTTCTCGCTCCTCACTACGGGTTCTTTCGTTCGTCTGGGCCGTGAATGGCTACGACAGCGCGCCGCCTTCGGCCTCCCATCGCTCGATCCAGATGTCAGCGTTGGCATACATGGGTTTTCGCCTCCTCGTGTGTTCGTCGGTCATCGCGACAGTGCTCAGCGCGCGACTGACTGCGCCAACTGATGCGCGTCGCACGGCCTGTCGCGTATGGCGTGGCACAGCCGCGGAAAGAAGGTGGCCGAACCTGCTGGCCACGCACTCCATTGTCGTCGACACAGCCGCCCGGCGGCCTGCGCCAAGCGGACAGCATCGCCGTCGTCGATTCTCGCCGACCGACAAGCGGCCGGCGCAGAGATCAGCCGGTAGGACTGTGGATGCCGTGGGGGACGGCCCTGAGCATCGTGATGGTCATGGTCTTCCCGTTGGGCGTGGTGTAGCTGCACTGCTGCCCCGGGCGGGCCCCGACGATTGCGGCGCCGAGCGGTGACCGCACGGAATAGACGTCGAGCTCGCCGTATTCGGCACCGCGCACACCGAGCAGGAACGTGTCGGTTTCACCGGTGTCGTCGTAGCGGACCGTCACCACCATGCCCGGCTCGGCGATGCCGTCATTGGGCGGATCCTCGCCGACGACGGCGTTCATCAGCAGGTCGTGGATCTGCTGGATGCGGCTGCGCCGGGCGGCCTGGACGGCCGCCGCGTTCTCGTCGGTGTCCGCGTCGCCGGTCGTGATGGTGGTGAGCCGGCGCAGCGTGGCCAGTTCGTCCTGCAGGTGCTCGTAGGCCTGCGGCGACAGCCAGACGGTGTGCTTCTCGATCATGTGGATTCCTTCCAGGTCAGGGGATTGCCGTCAGGGGCGGGCGAAGAGAAGCTCCGCCCCTGACGACTCGCGGGCCCGCGGTGGGCCGAAGTCAAGGGTTCGAACATGCTGTGTCAGCGGGAGACTCAGCGACCCGTGCGGCGCAGGGGGTCGAGTTCGCGCAGGGCGTCGGGTTGCTTGCCGGTGGTGATCTGTTCGGCGAGGAGGCGCCCGGTGACCGGTCCGTGCGCCAGGCCCCACATGCCGTGTCCGCCCGCCACGTAGACGTTGCGCGACATCTCGCCGACGAGCGGCCGACCGTCTGGCGTCACCGGCCGCGGCCCGACCCACACGTCGGTGCGTTCGGCCCAGCGGACGCCCTCGAGTAGTTCGCCGGCCGAGGCGACTATGGCGTCCACCCGTGCCGCCACCGCCGGTTCGTAGGGGTCGCGGAATTCCATGGTTCCCGAGACGCGCAGCCCGTCGCGGTAGGGCGTGCACGCCACCCGGATGCCGGGGAGATAGAAGGGTCCCGGTAGCGGCCGGTCCACGGGCACGGTGAACGAGTAGCCGCGCCCGGACTGCACGGGCACGCGCAGTCGGCCGGCCAGCCGGGACAGCCACGCTCCGGTGGCGACGACCACGGCGTCCGCGGTCATGGGATCGCCCTCGCGAAGGAAGACTTCCGCGCCGCTTCCACTGCTGTACACGCCCCGGACCTCCGCGGTGTGGATCGTGGCGCCGCGGTCGACGACAGCGCTGGCCAGGGCGTGCACGAAGCGGCCCGGGTCGATGAAGCGCTGTCCGTTGACGTTGATCGCGGCGGTGATCGCCGACGAGGCCAGCGGCACCTGTTCGCGCAGCGCTGCACCGCTGAGGTGGGTGACGTCCACCGACTGACCGGCTTCGCCGAGTCCGTCCAGTTCGGCCAGCATGTGCCGCGCCTCGTCGGCGCTGCGGAACAGCGCCGTGATGGGGGCATCGGTGACCGGCGCGTCGACGCCGTTGGAGACGAGGACGTCGAAGGCTTCGATGCACTCCTCGTTGAGGGGCAGGTTGGCGCGCACCGCGCGTCGCCATGTCGACCGTCGGCAGCTGGCGGCGAATTGCACGAGGAAGACCCCGAGCCCGCTGTTCGCGGCGAGCGGGATGTGCAGCGGTGCGGCGGGGTCGCGCAGCGCTCGCAGCCCGTACCGCAACGTGGCGGGGGAGTTCAGCGGCAGGGTCAGCGTGGGCGCAATCCAGCCGGCGTTGCCCCAGGACGCTCCGGCGGCCACGCCGGTGCGGTCGATCACCGTGACGTCGACGCCGCGTTCCTGCAGGAACCACGCCGTGGACAACCCGACGATGCCTGCGCCCACCACGATCACCGATCGCGGTCCGCCGTCGAAGCGCTCGTGGCCGGCCATCACATACCTCCTCAGGTGTCACTCCCCATGGTGGTGTGCGGGACCACGGCGCGGCTTGCCCGGAATCGACAACCCGCTGCCGCGGCGTTGTGCCGATGCGACAACGCCGACCCGGCGCCGGGTCAGTCGGACTCGGCGGCCGCCAGTTCGATCGACATCGCCTGCCGCTTGCGCGCGTCGTCCAGTTGCAGGTCGGTGATCTCGGCCATCTTGCGCAGGCGGTACCGCACGGTGTTCTCGTGCACTCCGAGGCGTTCGCCGGCTTCGGTGGGGTCACCGAGGGCCTCGAGCCAGGCCCTCAGCGTGGCCAGGTATTCGGTGGCGTGCTCGCGGTCGTGGCGGCGCAGCTCGGCCACCGGCCCCCGGCCCGGCGACCGACCCGAGCGTGCGGCCATCCGCAGCCGCGCCAGCACGATCTCGTCCCACGATTCGTCGTAGGCCGGGGGCTCGGTTGCCTGGGGCCGCGTCTCGTGCAGCGCCAGACACTCGTCGGCCTCCTGGCGCGCCGCCGGCAGGTCCGGTACCGCTGCGGGCTTGCTGATGCCTGCCACCACCGTCACCCGGTCAGGCAGTGCCGCCCGTAGCCCGGCGACCCAACGGCGAGCCGCGGCGGCCTGCTCGCCGGGCAGCAGTGTGTAGACGGTGTTCCCGGCCAGTGCGCTGCGGCCGGGCCGCGACCAGCCGAATCCACTGGTGGCGCGGTCGAACAGCAACAGCAGCGGGGCATCGCGGTCGGCGGCGACGGAGGCCTGCAGCGCGATGACCCGCATGGGGCCCTGCGGCAGCCCGAGCCTGCTGGTCGACGCCGTCGCGTCGGCGGTGCCGTCGAGCAGCCGGATCACCTGTTCCGACTCGACCTGGCGTTCGAGGTCCGCGCTGGCTCGAGACCGCAGTAGATGCAATGCCACCGTGCGGGCGCCGTCGGTCAGGGCCGTGAGTTCCTCGCCCTCAAGCGGAGCCGTGCACGACACCCACACCGAGCCCATCAGCACCCGGGCTGAGCGCACCGCCACGACCATACGGCCGGAAAGGCCTTGATCCGCAGCGGCATTCACGAACAGCGGCTCGTCGGACACCGCGAGATGGGCGGAGATCCCACACTGGTCGAAGAACTCGCGGAGGTGCTCTGGTGCCTGTCTGCCCATGATCGTCGCAGTGCGTGCGTCGTCGGCATTCCTCTGCACCATGGAGTACGCCAGCACGCGCGAGAGCGGGTCCTCGATGGTGACCGCGCCGCCGGTCACCTCGGCGAGGCTGTCGGCCAGTGCGAACAGATCCGTGGGTCCGCGACCGGATTCGGTCTCGCGGCCCTCGAGCACCAGGCCGTAGACCACGGCCGCGAGTTCGCTCCAAGACATCGCCGGGTCGACCGCCAGCACCGCGATGCCGTCATGGTCGGCGTCGGACCCCGTGTCGTCCTCGACGTCGCGGACGAACACGACCGCCGCCCGCGCCGACATCGCCCACCGCACCGCCTGGGCCACCGTGGCGGCGCCGATGGCAAGCAGCACGTCACCGACCACGGCGCGGCCGCCGACCTCTTCGTGCACAACAACGCCGGCCAACCCGGTGGAGCGAGGAATTGGGCACGACCGCAGCCGAACGCCATACGCGCCCAGTACATTCACCAATCGGTCCAAAGTGACCACACGCTGCTCCTCTGGCGTCGCGGCTGAGACGGACCGTGTGTGCCTACGGTCAAGGCTAGCCCCACATCCCATGGGAACCGCCGGATTGCGCCCCGGGCCCCATCCCGGAGAGCGGGTCTGCCACATTTACTGCCGTGGGCACCTACGTCGTCACCGGCTCGGCCTCGGGCATGGGACTCGAGACCGTGCGCCGGCTGCGCGCCGACGGCCACACCGTCATCGGTGTCGATCTGCAGCAGACCGACGTCGTCGCCGACCTCTCCACGCCCGACGGTCGTATCGGCGCCGCGCGCAGCGTGCTGGCAGCTGCGGACGGGCACCTCGACGGCGCGGTGCTCGCCGCCGGTCTCGGTCCCGGCCGGGGACGGGACCGGTGTCGCGTCATCGCGGAGGTCAATCACTTCGGCGTCGTCGATCTGCTCGAGCACTGGCGACCGGCGCTCGCGGCAGCACCGAGAGCGAAGGTGGTGGTGCTGTCCAGCAATTCGACGACGACCATCCCGGCGGTGCCGCAACGGGCGGTGCGGGCGCTGCTGTCGGGCGATGCCGACCGGGCGGTGCGCGCCGTTCGACGGTTCGGCCCGGCCGACGGCACGATGATGTACGCGGCGTCGAAGATCGCGGTGAGTCGATGGGTGCGCGCACAGGCGGTGCGACCGGAGTGGGCGGGCGCCGGTATCCGCCTGAACGCGCTGGCGCCCGGCGCGGTGATGACCCCGCTGCTGACCGACCAACTGGCGAATCCGACACAGGCGAGGGCGGTGCGGCGCTTCCCGGTGCCCATCGGCGGCTTCGGCGACGCCGCCCAGCTGGCCGAGTGGATCTGCTTCATGCTGTCCGACGCGGCCGACTTCCTGTGCGGCAGCGTGCTGTTCGTCGACGGTGGCACCGACGCCCACTTCCGCGCAGGCGACTGGCCGAGGGCGGTGCCCGGCCGCCGCCTGCCGTCCTATCTCGTCCGGTTCCTGCGCTGATCACCGGCTCGCGGCCGATGGCTCACGCGATCGGGCCGGTGCCGCCCGAATCCCACTCTGCGAGTGCGCCGATCGCCGACCAGTCGAGGTGACCGCCGCCGAGGGCGAGCAACGTCAGGAACCGGTCGCGCAGCAGGCTGGCGATCGGCAGCGGCACCTGCAGGCTCTCGCCGGCCGCCAGCACCAGCCGGACGTCCTTGAGTCCGCCCTCGGCCGCGAAGCCGACCGGTTCGAATTCCTGGCGCGCCAACAGCCCTCCATAGGTGTGGTAGACGGGCGCGTCGAAGAGTGTGGACGTCAGCAGTTCCAGGTACTGCTGCTTGTCCAAGCCGGCCTTGCCCACCAGCGCCATCGCCTCACCGACCGATTCGATGACGGACGCGATGAGGAAGTTGCCGCTCAGTTTCACCAGGTTCGCGGTCCTGGGCTCGTCTCCGACGGTGAACGTGCGCCTGCCGATGGCGTCGAACACCGGCGACATCGCCGCCACCACGGCGGGCGCCCCGGCGGCGGCGACGAAGAGCTTCGCTGCGGCCGCGGCTTCCGGGCGGCCGAACACCGGTGCCGCGACGAAGCCCTGTCCGGCGTCGCCGTGGGCGGCCGTCAGCCGCTCGCTGAGCGCCACGCTGATCGTCGACGCCGACACGTGCACCGCCCCGGCGGGCAGCGACGCGAGGATCCCGTCGTCGCCGAACGTCACCGCTTCGACGGCCCCGTCGTGGGCGAGCATCGAGACGACCGCCTCTGCGTCGCACGCCTCGGCCACGGTCCTGGCGGGCCGCGCGCCCGCGGCGGCGAGTGCGTCGACCTTGTCCTGCGACCTGTTGTACGCGGTCACCTCGTGGCCGGCCTGCAGCAGGTTCGACGCCATGCCCGTACCCATGTTGCCCAGTCCGACGAAACCGATTCTCATGTCATCACTTCTACCGGACCGATCCGTGCGAAGCTCAGATGATGGACCCGCAGCCGCACGCCGTGGCGACGCTGCCGCCGCCGGTGGCCGCGCTGGTCGACGGCGCGGGTCTCGGTGACAAAGTGGGTCAGACGATTTCGATCCTGACGGTCGGGGAGGACGGCTGGCCGCGGTTGTCGCTGCTGTCGGTCGGTGAGCTGCTCAGCACGTCGGGCGCCGACATCCGGTTGGCACTGCACGCGCACAGCGGCACCACCGCGGCGCTCACCGCATCGGGGCGGGCGATGCTGCACGTGGTGTGCGACGCGACCGTCTACAAGATCCGCGTGCTCGTGCACCGGCTGGACCCGCAGCCCGCACCAGGCTCCGGCGATGTGGAGCTCGCCTTCTTCGCCGGCGAGGTCTGCCGGGTCGACGAGGACCGGGTCGCCTACGCCGAATTGACCTCCGGGATCACCTACCGGCTCGACGACCCAGCGGCCGTCGTCGAACGTTGGACCCGGCAGGTGGACCGGCTCAAGGCGCTGACGTGACCGCGTCGCGCGCTCACCGCCCGCGGATCGTGGTCGCCATCACCGGCGCCAGCGGCTCCATCCTCGGGGTGCGGATGCTCGAACGGCTGCGCGAGTTCGACGTCGAGACCCACCTCGTCATCAGCGCGTGGGGGGCACGCACCCTCGAGCACGAGACCGGCTGGACCGTCGCCGAGGTGCGCCGGCTGGCCGACGTGGTGCACAAGCCAGGCGACCTCGGCGCCAGCATCTCCAGCGGGTCGTTCCGCACCGAGGGCATGCTGATCGCGCCGTGCAGCGTCAAGACCCTGGCGGCCATCGCCAACGGCTACGCCGAGGACCTGATCGCCCGCGCCGGCGACGTCGTGCTCAAGGAACGCCGGCGACTCGTGCTGATGGTTCGCGAGGCGCCGTTGAGCGAGATCCACCTGGAGAACATGCTCAAGCTCGCCAGGATGGGCGCCTCGATCGTGCCGCCCGTACCGGGCTTCTACAACCGGCCGAAGACTCTCGACGAGGCCGTCGACCACATCGTCACCCGGGCGCTCGACCAGGTCGGCCTGGTGTCGGGGGAGACGCCGCGCTGGGACGGCACCGTGATGAGGCAGCGACCATGACCGGATCCCGCCGCATCGCGGCGGTCGTCACAGCGCTTGCGGGCTGACCTCTTTCGCGGCGCGGGTGTGCTCAGCGGCCTGGTGCACGGCGTTGACGATGCCCTGGTATCCGGTGCACCGGCAGAAGTTGCCGGACAGTCCCTCGCGGATCTCGGCGTCCGTCGGCTCGGGGTTGTCGCGCAGCAGCGCCGTGATGGAGGTGACGAATCCCGGTGTGCAGAAACCACACTGCAGTCCGTGGCAGTCGCGCATCGCGGACTGCACCGGTGACAGCTCGCCGTCGGGACCCGCGATGCCCTCGACGGTGGTGACGTCCTGGCCGTCGGCCTGGACCGCGAAGATCAGGCACGATCGCACGGCCTGGCCTTCGAGCAGCACCGTGCAGGCGCCGCAGGCACCGTGCTCGCATCCGAGGTGGGTGCCCGTCAGGCCGCACTGCTCTCGCAGGAAGTCGGCGAGGGTGACCCGTGGCTCGACGGTGCCGCGGTGCTCGATTCCGTTGACGTTCAACTCGACCGGTAGCTCATGCACTGAGCGTCACCTCCGTCTTCTCGTCGCTGGTGGCCTCTGCGATGGCCGAGTGCAGCGCGCGTGACACCATCGCGGCGCCGACCCGGCGGCGGTACGAGGCGGACCCCTGCAGATCGGCCGGGACGTCGTCGAGGGCCGACATGGTCAGCCGGCCGATCTCGTCGGCGCTCAGTTCGGTGACCGGACGCCCGAGGATCGCATCCTCGCCCGCGGAACCGCGCACCGGCGTGGATCCCAGGCCGAGCAACCCGATGCCGCACCGCGCGATCCGGTCGTCGCCGTCCACCTCGACGGCCACCACCGCGCCGGCGATCGCGAAATCGCCATGCCTGCGCGCGAACTCCTCGATCGCGAACCCGGTGCGGCCGCCCCACACGGGAAATCTTACGGCGGTGAGGATCTCGTCGGCCGCCAACGATGTCTCCCAGAGCCCGGTGAAGAACTCCGACGCCGCGATCTGCCGGGCGCCTCGCGTCGACACCGCGTCCATCTGCGCGTCGAGCGCCAGGGCGACGGCGGCGTACTCGGCCGCGGGATCGGCGTGGGCGATCGCCCCGCCCAGGGTGCCGCGGGTGCGGATCTGGAAGTGCCCGATGTGCGGCGTGGTGAGTGTCAGCAGCGGCGCCGACTCGGCGACCTCGTCGTCCATGCCGACGAAGGCGTGCGGTGTGCCTGCGCCGATCACCACGTCGTCGCCGTCCAGGTCGATGCCCTGCAACTCGGCGACGCGGGAGATGTCGATCAGGTTCTCGAAGTGCGTCAACCGCATGGCCAGCATCGGCACCAGACTCTGCCCGCCGGCGAGGACCTTGGCATCGTCGCCGTACTCGGCGAGCAGTTCTGCCGCCTCCTTGACCGAGCCCGGGCGGTGGTATTCGAACGGGGCGGCTTTCATGACGACAGCAGCCGGGCCAGTGCCGCCTGCAGGTCGTCGGCGAGCACCGCCGCGGGGTGTGCGCGCCTGCGCCTGCCCACCAGCAGTCCGACGGTGAGACCGGCCGCGAGACCCGCGAGCACCGGCGCGACCCGCTTCGCCATCGGCAGGGCGACGACCTTCAGCAGGTCCACCGAGTCGCCTGCGTCGGCCGCGACGGCCGCGACCCCCGCCGCCGACGGTGCGTCGGTTGCCGCGCCGGCCGGTGCGTTGGCCGCCGGCGTCGAATCGCCGAGCACGCTGGCCTCCAGCGACTTCGCGAACTGGCCGATCAGGTTGCCTGCCACGTCGGCCAGCACTCCGCGGCCGAACTGCGCCGCCTTACCGGAGATCTGCAGATCCGTGCTGATGTAGACGGCGGTGGCGTCGCCCTCGTCCTTCAACTGTGCGGTGACGACGGCCGCCGCGCTGCCGTTGCCGCGGGTCTCCTTGCCGGTGGCGCGCAGCACCACCCGCCGGGCCGTCGCATCCTTCTCTTCGAATGCGGCAATACCCTTGTACGACACCGTGATCGGGCCGACCTTGACCTTGACGGCACCGGTGAACTCGTCGCCGTCGACGGAGAGCAACGTGGCGCCCGGCAGGCACGGCGCCACCCGCTCGACGTCGGTGAGCACCTCCCAGGTCTTGGCGGCGGGCACCGCGACGCGGAATTCGTTGGTCAGTTCCACAGTCAGTGGTCCTCTCGCTTGGCGTTCTCGAGCAGTTCGACAATCGCCGCCGGGCTGGCCGGCAGCGTGGTCAGCGTGACGCCCAGTGGCGCCAGCGCATCGTTGACGGCGTTGATCACGGCGGGCGTGGACCCGATGGCGCCCCCTTCGCCCGCACCCTTGTAGCCGCCGACGCCCGGGCCGGGGATCTCGACGTGACCGAACTCGATCGGTGGCACCTCGGTCGCGGTGGGCAGCAGGTAGTCGACGAAGGTGGACGACAACGGATTCCCCTCGGCGTCGTAGACGAGGCTCTCGAGCAGCGCACCGCCGATGCCCTGCACGGTGCCGCCGGCCACCTGACCCTCGACCACGTTGGGATTGATCATCGGCCCGACGTCCTCGCTGACGATGTAGCGCGTCAAGGTCACCTGGCCGGTGTCGATGTCGACCTCGCACGTGCAGGCGTGAGTGGCGTTGGCCCAGTGGATCATCGCCTGGGAGGTGAACCGCGTGGTGGCCTCCAGCGACGCGGACATCCCGGGCGGCAACTGCTGAGGCTCGTAGTGGGCGCGGTAGGCGATGTCGGCGAATGTCACGCATTTGTCCGGGTCGTCGCGGACGTACGCCGTCGACCCGCCGAGCTCGATGTCGCCGGCTTCGACCCCCAGCCGGTGGGCGGCCATCGCGGCGATCTGCCCGCGCAGGATCGTGCCCGCCTCGTTGACCGCACCGGCCGTCATCGGCCCGCTGCGGCTGCCCTGGGTCCCGGCCCCGTAGGGGGTGACCGCGGTGTCGCCCTGGATGGTCGAGACGTCGTCGATGTCGGCGCCGAGCGCATCGGCGGTGAGCTGAACGACGGTGGTCTCCAGGCTGTTTCCGGTGGACCCGCCGTTGACGTAGACGTTGATCTTGCCGGTGGACTCCATCCGGATGGTGCAGCCCTCGGTGGCCAGGTGACCGGTAGCCGCACCCGTCGGTTCGATGTAGGCCGAGAACCCCAGCCCGATGTAGCGGCCCTGCGCGAGTGCCTCGGCCTGCTCCTTGCGGAAACCTTCGTGATCGAGGATCTTGACCGCCTGCTCGAACGTGTCGGCCGGTGCGACATGGTCGTACGGCATGCCGTTCGGGTTGAAGTAGGGCATCTCGTCCCCGCGCAGGATGTTGCGGCGGCGCAGTTCGACGGGATCCATGCCGAGCTTGCGCGCGGCGATGTCGAACATGATCTCGCGGGCCAGCGTCTCGTACTGCCACGGACCCCGATAAGCATGCAGCCCTGCGGTGTTCGAGAACACCGTCTTGTAGTTGAAGCTGGACTTCGGCACGCGGTACGGACCCGGATAGAACATGCCGATGGCTGCGGTCGTCAGCACCGGGTACGGCGTGGGATAGGCGCCGATGTCCTGGACGAAGTCGATGTCGACGGCCAGGATGGTGCCCTCGTCGTCGAACGCCATCCGCGCGGTGCCGTCGACATGGCGCGCCTGGCCCGCCGACATGAGATTCTCGCGCCGGTCCTCGATCCACTTCAGCGGCCCCGGCACCTTGCGCGCCGCGAGCATGATGACCATGTCCTCGCGCATCGGGACGACCTTCTGGCCGAAGCCGCCACCGGTGTCCCGCATGATCACTCGGACCTTGCTGGCGGGGATGCCGAGCAATCGGGCACAGAACGCGCGCAGTTCGTGCGGTGTCTGCGTCGAACCCCACAGCGTCAGCTCACCCGTGGTGGCCGTCCACTCGACGACCATGCCGCGCGTCTCGATCGGCACCGGCACGTGCATCTGTTGGTAGATCTTCTCCGACACCACACAGGCCGCGGTGCTGAACGTCTCCTCGTCGGGCGGCGCGCCGCCCATGCCGCCCGCGACGTTATCCGGATACTCCTCGTGCACCACGGGAACGCCGGCTTCGGCACCGCCGATGGCGACCCGGAAGTCGGCGACGGCGGGCAATGGTTCGTAGTCGACCTCGACAGCGTCGGCGGCGTCTTCGGCCAGGTAGCGGGATTCGGCGACGACCAGCGCGACAGGGTCGCCGACGAACTTCACCTGACCCTCGGCCAGCGGCGGACGCGGGGTGTCCGGCATGTCCTTGCCCGCGACGGCGTGCCAGGCCTCGACGGCATCGCCGTTGATGTCGGCGGCCGTGAGGACCGCCCGCACTCCGGGCATCGCGAGTGCTGCGGCGGTGTCTATGCCCCTGATGGTGGCGCGGGCGAACGGGCTGCGGACGAAGCAGGCGTGCAGCATGCCGGGACGCTGGATGTCGTCGACGAACGTGCCGCGGCCGGTCAGCAGGCGGTTGTCCTCGACGCGGGCGTGCCGGGTGCCCGAATAGCGGGTGGCGACGGTCTCCAGCCTGGGCGATGCAGACGTTGACGTCATCGTCGGTCACTCCTCATCCGTCGAGAATGCTGTTCGAACTTCTGCGCGTAAGCACTCCAGCACGGGCTGGCGGACATCGCTCAAGAGTCTGCTTATCGTAGTTGAATAAGGCGCATGCCAGAAGGGGAGAGTCACGTTTCCGCATACGTGGCGAGAATGCTTGTCGGCGGTAGCAATTTTTGACGAGCAAGATAATAGCTCACAGGTTTTCCGCAGTATTTACATGGTCGGCTCTCTAGCAGCGGAAACGGCGCAAAGTCGTCGGGTAGGGTAGCGCCAGTTCTTGGGGTGGCGAGTGATGGGGCAAAGGGGGTGTCGTGGTGGATTGGCGCATCAAGCAGGTCGAGCCTCAGTTCGACAGCGATGAGATCGCCGCATTGTGCGGCACCGTCGAACGCGGTTGGCTCACCGAGGGCCCGTGCGCCGAGGAATTTCTCGAGGCGATCAGGCAGTGCACGGGTTCGCGCTATGCGGTGCTCGCCCCCAACGGCACCCTCGGGCTGTTCCTCGGTCTGCTCGCGCTGGACCTGCCGCCCGGCGGCGAGATCCTCATCCCGTCGTTCACCTTCTTCGCCTCGGCATCGGCCGCGATCTTCGCGGGACTGCACCCGGTGTTCGTCGATGTCGACCCAAACACCTTCAACGTCGACGTCGAGGCACTCGAACGGCATGTCACCGACCGGACGGTCGCCGTGATGCCCGTTCACATCTACGGGCACGCGGCGCAGGCCGACCGGATTCAGGAGTTCGCCGAGGCCCGGGGACTGCGTGTCATCGAGGACGCGGCGCAGGCCTACGGCGTGCACTATCGCGGCAGGCACGCCGGCACGTGGGGCGACGTCGGAGTGATCTCGTTCTTCGCGGACAAGACCGTGACCACCGGTGAGGGCGGCGTCGTGCTCACCCAGGACGAGGCCCTCTACGACCGGCTTCGCCTGCTGCGCAACCAGGGTCGGCTCAACAGTGGGACGTTCGTTCACGACGCCCTCGGGATGAATTTCCGGGTCACCGATCTGCAGTGCGCCGTCGGCCTGGGACAACTGCGCAAGCTGCCCGCCATCTCCGGGGCCAAGCGGCGCAATCACGCACGGTATGTGGCCAACCTGCGCGAGGTCACCGGCATCACCCTGATGGGTGTGGATCGCGAATCCGACCACGTCCCTTTCCGGTTCGCGATGCGCAGCGACCGACGCGACGCTGTCGTGGCGGCGCTGGAGGGGGCAGGCGTACAGACGCGGACGTTCTTCTATCCGCTGCATCGGCAGCCTGCGCTGCAGAAGTACGCGCGTGGTGCGTTACCGGTGTGCGATCGACTCTTCGCAGAGGGAATCTGCCTCCCCGTGCACGGGGGGCTCTCGTCGTCGGACATCGACTCGATCACCGACATCGTCCGGCAGGTGCACGGGGCCTGACGAGGGTTTGCCGAAATGTGGATCCGCTGTCGAGACCTCGCGCCGCGCGCGCAACGGTACGATCGGCGACAATGTGTTTCGTGTGGGCGGGACGAGGTGGCGGGGCACTTCGGCTCGTCGAGCGCCTGATAGCTGGCACTGTGCCGGCGTGAGCGACGGGGGACCAGCCGAATGCAGCGCAGGGCACTGAGCCGGCATCTGCCGGCGGCACTGGCTTGGAGCTTCGTGCTCGCCCTTCTGCTCGGCCTGGTGTCGGCGTGCGGTGCCGCTGACGACCGGACGATCGCACTCCCCGGACCGGCGGGCGAGCGTTCTGCGATCGTCTTCCATCCTTCGTCCGCGGGACCGGGTGCGCCGCTGGTGATCGTGTCGCACGGCGCCAACGGCTCTGCCGAGCAGGCGCGCAAGTCGTTCGGCTGGGACGCTGTGGCCGAACGGAACGGGTTCGTGGTCGCCTACCCGGACGCACTCGACGGCCGCTGGAGCGCCGGCTTCTGCTGCCGCAAGTCCAGCAGCCCGAAGGTGGACGACGTCGCCTTCCTGCATGAGCTGCGGGACCGGCTCATCGCCGAGGACAGCGTCGATCCGAAGCGGGTCTTCGCGGTCGGCGCCTCGAACGGCGGCATGCTGTCGTACGCCTGGGCGTGCACACGTCCGGGCGACCTCGCCGGCATGGGCATCGTCGCCGGTGCGCTGACGGTGCCCTGCCCGAACCCTGCGCCGTTGACGGTGGTCGCGGTGCACGGAGCGCAGGACGAAGTGGTCCCGGTCGCCGGGGGCACCAGCGTCGGTGGGCCGGGGAACAACCTGGTGTACCCGTCGATCGACGAGGCGCTGGCGCCGTTCATCCGTGCCGCAGACTGTTCGTCCGAACCGCGGGTGCAGTCGGAGCCGCCGGCGACCGTGACGACGTGGCCGTGCCCGAACGGCCGCGAGGTGGTGCGCGATGTGATCGACGGCGAAGACCACGGGTGGCCGGGCTCGGGCGGCGACGCCGGCACCACCACCGACCCGTGGGACAGCACCGGCTTCCTGTGGAGCAAGCTCGGCAACGTGAACGCGCCGTCACCGAGCTGACGCGCGCGCTCGGCTCTGCAGCTCCTGCAGCCAGGCCTCGTAGGCGTCCAGCGCGCTGGAACGGGAAAGCACCTGACGGGCGTACTCGCGCCCGCGGTTGCCCAGCCGGCTCGCGCCGCCGCGGTCTTCACCCGTGCGCAGTGCCGCATCGAGCAGAGCCTGCGGTTGGCCCGACTCCACGCAGGTGCCTGCGCCGGCGGCCTGCATCTCACGCTTCGATCCGCTGCGTGGGTCGGTCGCGGCGACCACCGGTCGACCTGCTGCGAAGTACGACGTCAGCTTGCTGGGCACACTCATCTCGGCGACACCGGGCTTCTCGTTGAGGATGAGCACGTCCGCGGCGCCGAGGGCGTTCTCGAACTCTCCGTCGGGGAGCGGGTCGAGGAACTGCAGTGTGCTCAAGCCCGAACCCAGAGATTCGAGTGCCCGCCTGCGCGCCCCGTCGCCGAGCAGCACGAAGCGGATGGGCAGGGAGTTCTGCTGCGCGATGCGGGCGGCGTCGACGACGTTCTCCAGGCCCTGCTTCTCGCCCATGTTGCCCGCATGCAGCGCGATCACCTCGTCATCGCGCCAGGCGAGCAGGCGGCGCGAGGCTGATCTGTCGCGCGCGGGTTCGGCGATGTGACTCCAGTTGCGGATGACGGTGACCTTCGCCGGATCGATGCCCAGCTCGGTGACCACGTCCCCGAACAGATCGTGGATGACGGAGACGCCGTCGGCCCGCGACAACAGGCCGTGCTCGAGCCGCGCCACTGCGCCTGCACCCCGGCCGCCGAGCGCCCCGGTCTCGACTGCGGCACGTGAGTAGATGTCCTGGGTGATCACGCCAACCGCGGTCCGGCCCGGCCGGCGCCATGTCAAAGCGGTTGCCACGCTGAGCAATGCCGGACTGACGGCCAGCGCGACGTCGGGCCTGCGGCCGCGGATCATGGTGGCGTGGGCGGCGAAGGCCGCTTCCATCGCGATGCGGCCGACGCCCGTCGAGGTGCGCGGGACAGGATGACGCACCCGGGTGACCTCGACACCGTCGATCACCTCGCGCATGCGCAGTCCGTGGTAGCCCTCGGCGATCTTCCACTGCGGATAGTGCGGATACCCGACGACGGCCCGGACCCGGTGCCCCCGCTCGACCAGCCCGCGGGCCAGTCCGGCGGCGTACGGCGCGATTCCGGTCGGTTCGGGCTCGTAGTAGAAGCTGACGAGGAGGACGTCGAGGGCGCCCGCCGCCATGTCAGTCCGTCCGTGGCGGAACGTGCGGGTCTTTTCCGTTCTGCCGCGGCGGCTTCACCAACGTCGACGTGACGTGCTCCGGTGGTGTGCCGTTGCGAACGTGCGGCGCGGGTCGCGCTGTATTCCGGCGCGGCTCGGCCAGCGCCGTGTCGACCGGCCTGGCATGCGGCCGGTAGGTGTAGCCGGTGCCGTACCAATAGCGGCTCTTGCCGGCCTTCCTGGACGGCACCATGTTGAGCACCGTGCCGAGTACCCGGGCGTTGACCTGTTCGAGGCTCTTGAGCGCCCGCTGCATCTGCGGGACGGTGGTCTTGCCGGCCTGCACGACGAACAGCACCGCGTCGGCGAGCGCTGCCAGCACCACCGCGTCGGCTGCGGGCAGCGTGGGCGGCGCGTCGATCAGGACCACCTCGAACCTCTCCGTGAGGTCGCGCAGCAGCCCCGGGAATCGCTTGGAACTCAACAGTTCTGCCGGATTGGGTGGCACGGGGCCGCTGGTGATGACGGCGAACCCGGTGTCCACCGACTGCAGTATCTGGTCGAGGTTGGCGCGTCCCACAAGTGCATTGCTCAATCCGAGGGTGCCGTTGAGCTTGAAGTAACTGGCCACGGACGGCCGCCTGAGGTCGCCGTCGACGAGGCACACCCGCACGCCGACATGCGACATCGCCACCGCCAGGTTTCCCGCGACCGAACTCTTCCCCTCGCCGGCGAGCGCGCTGGTGACGACGATGACCTTGGGCATCCGGTCCACCGCGGCGAACTGCAGATTGGTCCGTAGCTGCCGGTAGGCCTCGCTGCGGCTGCCGAGATGGTCGTCGCGCACGATGGCGGTCGCACCGCGGCGGGAGTCGCGCACCACGTGGGCCAGTACCGGGATGTCGGTCACCTCCGCGAGATCAGAGGTGTCCTTGACGCTGGTGTTGAGCTTCTCGAGCAGCACAGCCAGTCCCACTCCGGCGATGAGCCCGATGAGCAGTCCCAGGCCGAGGTTGATGGGGATGCTCGGCGAGGCCGGCGAGGCCGGCACCATGGCCGGGGTCACCACCGTGGCCTTGACCGGCGAGGAGCCCCTGGTCTCGGAGGATTCCAGTTCCTGGATCACCTTGGCCAGGCTGTTACCGACCGAGTTGGCGATCGCGGCGGCCATCTCGGGCGAGTCCGATGTCGCCGAGATGTCGATCATGACCGTCTCCAGCGGAACCTTCGCCGAAACATGATCGGCTAATTGGCGGGCGTCGACCGGCAGGCTCAGTTCCGCGATCACGGGGTCGAGCACAGTGGGGCTCGTGACGAGCTGCGAGTAGGACTTGACACGCTCTGCCGAAAAGTTGCTGCCCTGAAAGAGCTCCTGGTTGAGATTGCCCGAGCTGATCTGCGTGGAGACGAACAACTGCGCCTCACCGCGGTAAGTGGGCGTCATCAGCAGGATGGAGCCCGCGGCGGCCGCCAAGCACACCACCACCACACTGACGATCAGCCATGCCCGTTTGGCCAGTATGGCGAGGTAGGAACGAAGATCCACGGTTTCCCCCATCGATGCCGGACGACCGTCTCAGCCGTTGATTCGTATTCACGTTGTGTTCTGCGCGACCGGCATGCTGCGGCCCAGTCACGTCCCGCCCCGTGCGTAACGATAGGGCACGAAACGCATGTTGGTCGAGTATGCGGCGAAGTTGCCCGCTTTTATGTGCCAAGTCAATTTTTGACCATGAAGGTAATAATGCCGTCACGAAAATTCGCCGTTAAAGATTGCTGTTCCGATCGCGGAAATGATGATCACCGTGTAAGCACTGCAATCAGGGGATCGTTTGCCAGCACGGCATCGAAGTGACGAATGGGGCGGAAGTGCAACAGATGAAACGAGCGTTCATCACGGGTGTCACCGGGCAGGACGGGTCCTACCTGGCGGAACTGCTGCTCGAGAAGGGTTACGAGGTGCACGGGTTGATCCGCCGTGCATCGACGTTCAACACGGGCCGACTGGAACACATCTACACGGATCCGCACGTGGAAGGCGCCCGTTTCTTCCTGCACTACGGTGACCTCACCGACGGGTCGCGTCTGGTGACGCTGCTGCAGCGGATCAAGCCCGACGAGGTGTACCACCTCGCCGCCCAGTCCCACGTCCGGGTGAGCTTCGACGAGCCGGAGTTCACCGGTGACACCACGGGGCTGGGGACCACCCGGTTGCTCGAGGCGATTCGGATGATCAACCTGAACTGCCGGTTCTACCAGGCTTCGAGCTCTGAGATGTTCGGCGCGAGCCCGCCGCCGCAGGACGAGCACACGCCCTTCTGGCCGCGCAGTCCGTACGGCGCGGCCAAGGTGTACTCCTACTGGATCACCCGCAACTACCGCGAGGCGTACGGCATGTTCGCCGTCAACGGCATTCTCTTCAACCACGAATCACCGCGCCGCGGAGAGACGTTCGTTACCAGGAAGATCTCCCGCGCGGTGGCGCGGATCCGGGCCGGCTTGGACGGCGACCTGTATCTCGGCAACCTCGACGCCGTCCGCGACTGGGGCTATGCCAAGGAGTACGTCGAGGCGATGTGGTTGATGCTGCAGGCCGAACGGCCCGAGGATTACGTGGTCGCCACCGGCACCGCGTACTCGGTGCGGGACTTCGTTCAGTTCGCGTTCGATCACGCCGGGCTGGATTGGGAGCGCTACGTCAAGTTCGACGACCGCTACCTGCGGCCCTCAGAGGTCGACTCGCTGATCGGCGACCCGTCGAAGGCCCGAGAAGTGCTGGGCTGGAAGGCCAAGGTGCTGGCGCCGGACCTGGCACGGCTGATGGTCGACGCAGACAGCGAACTTGCGCTGGCGGAGGTGCGCAGCCGTGGCTGAGCTGCCCCTCGACCGCAATGCCAAGGTGTACATCGCCGGCCACCGCGGCCTGGCCGGCTCGGCGATCCACCGCGCCTTCGCGGCGGCCGGGTTCGACAACCTCGAAGGTGTCGCTTCGTCCGAGCTGGACCTGAGGGACCGCGGCGCGACATTCGACTACCTGCGCGGCCTCCGGCCGGACGTGGTGGTCATCGCGGCCGCACGGGTGGGCGGTATCGCCGCCAACGACGCGTCGCCCGCCGAGTTCCTCTCCGACAACGTCCGCATCCAGGTGAACCTGATGGATGCGGCTCGCGAGCTCGCGGTTCCCCGGCTCGTGTTCCTCGGTTCGTCCTGCATCTACCCCAAGCACGCGCCGCAACCGATTCCGGAGTCGTCGCTGCTGACCGGACCGCTCGAGCCGACCAACGAGGCCTACGCGGTGGCCAAGATCGCCGGCATCACCCACCTGCGCGCCGTGCGCCGCCAGTACGGACTGCCGTGGATCGCGGCGATGCCGACCAATCTCTACGGCCCGGGCGACAACTTCGACCCGGAGAACTCACACGTCCTGCCCGGCATGATCTACCGGTTCCACACGGCGCTCGAGCAGAACCGTGACGACGTGGTGCTGTGGGGGTCCGGTGAGCCACGCCGGGAGTTCCTGCACGCCGACGATCTGGGCCGGGCCATCGTGCACCTGCTCGACACCTACGATCACCCCGAGATCGTGAACGTCGGTTGCGGGACCGATCTCACCATCCGCGAGCTCGCCGAACACGTCGCTGCGGCGGTCGGTTTCACAGGGCGGATCACCTGGGACACCTCCCGGCCCGACGGGACGTTGCGCAAGCTCCTCGACGTCTCCCGCATCACCGCGACCGGGTGGCGTCCACGGGTCGAACTCGACGAGGGGATCCGTGGTGCCTACGAGTGGTTCCGGGCCAATGTCGCCGGTGAGCAGGCCGTCGCGTGTGCCTCGGGGGTTCGCGATGCGTGATTCTGGTTCCGCACAGGAGGGTCGACGGTGACGCACATCGTGGAGCGCGGCCCGGACGCCGCGCAGGACAGGCCGCCCGCCGGCCCGGTCCGCGAGAAGACCGCGGTCGTCAGCTCGAAGGTGGGTGGTCACCGAAAGGACATCGAGGGGCTGCGCGCCCTGTCCATCTTGATGATCATGGTGTGGCACGCCGGCGTGCCGTTCTTCCCGGGCGGCTTCGTGTCGCTGGACGTGTTCTTCGTCATCTCCGGGTTCCTCATCACGCAGCTGCTCGTCCAGGAATTGCGGACGACGGGGCGGCTGAAGTTGCGGCGCTTCTACGGTCGGCGAGCCAAACGGCTGTTGCCCGCGCCCACAGCGGTCTTCGCGGTCGTCGCCATCCTCACCATCGTGCTGTTGCCGCGCAGCCGGTGGATTCCCACCGCTCAGGACATCATCGCCACCGCGACGTACAGCATGAACTGGCGGCTGGCGGCAGAGAGCACGGATTACTTCTCCCAGAACTCCACGGAGAGCATTCTCGAACACTTCTGGTCGTTGTCCGTCGAGGAACAGTTCTACCTGTTGTGGCCGTGTCTGCTGGCCTATACCGCCGCCCGCACGTTCCAGCGCGGCAGGCGCACCATGGGGCCCGCGCTGCTCGCCGCGTTCGCCCTCGTCGGTGTGCCGTCGTTCCTGTGGTCGGTGTACTACTCGGTGGAGAATCCGGCCAAGGCCTACTTCGTCACCACAACGCGGGCATGGGAATTCGCGCTCGGCGGCGCTCTGGCCATGCTCACGTTCACCACCTGGAAGCTGCCCAAACCGGCGGCGATCGTGGTGGGGTGGGCCGGTCTGGTCACCATCTTCGCCGGGGCCTTCTACATCACGACGGAGTTCCCCTATCCCGGGTACTGGGCCCTGATTCCGTGCCTGGGCACCGCGGCGATCATCTTCGCCGGCTTCACCGCTGGCCGCGCCGGACCGGTGGCGATACTGGGCACCGCTCCGATGCAGGTGGTCGGGCGAATGTCGTACTCGCTCTATCTCTGCCACTGGCCGGTGCTGATGTTCACCGCGGCAGCACTCGGGCGGCCGCTCACCCCGGTCGAGGGATTGATCACGGTCACGGCCTCGGCGATACCGGCATATCTGTTGTACAAGTTCGTCGAGAATCCGATCCGATACTCCCGCACGCTGTTCCCGACCTCGGCGCGCATGCTGCAGGCCGCGGCTGTCGCCACGGTCGTGTCGCTGATCGTCGGGATGGGTCTGTACATGGCGAACTGGCCGCCGCCACCGCCGTTCGTGCCGCCGACGATCGCCCAGGTGGGGGACTCCTCCGCCGATCAGGGCGCCGCGGCGAGCCCGACGGCCAATCTCGACCCGAAAGCCGTGGTGGGTGCCGGCGCGCTCGGCCCGAAACCACTGGGCGATCAGAACGGTGCACCGAAGGACCAGTCCCCCTCGATCGTGCCCGCGCCGAACGTCGCGGCCAATGACTACACGGATTGCACACAGACGCAAGAGAACAGCGACGTGATGTCGTGTGTCTACGGCAAGAAGGACTCGTCGACGGTGGTGGCCGTCGTCGGTGACTCCCATGCCAATCAGTGGGTGCCCGGCCTCGCCGAGGTCGCGACGGCGCGGGGCTGGAAGCTCGTCGAATACACCAAGGCGGCGTGTTCCTTCGCCGACGTCCTGACAACCACCAAGGACGGCGACCCGTATCCGTCCTGCCAGGAGTGGGGCAGGTCGCTGCTCGACAAGCTGCTCACCACGGAGAAGCCGACCATGTTGATCACCAGCAGCATCAAGAAGCGGGTGATCCTCGACGGGGAGGCCAATTTCGATGCCGCCAATGTCAGCGCGCTGGCGGCGGGCCTCAGGCGCAACTACGAGGCGCTGAACAAGGCCGGTATCCCGGTCGTGGTCATCCAGGACACGCCGACCCCGACGTTCGACATACCTGAATGCGTACAACAGAACCCGGACAAGCTCACCAAGTGTGCGGGTGACCGGTCGAAGATGGTGCCCGGCGATCTCGGTGCGGAGCAGTTCGAAGCGAAGGCGGGGCTCGACGACGTGAACATCATCGACCTCAACGGCGCCATCTGCCCGACGGAGCAGTGTGCCGCGGTCATCGGCAACGTGTTGGTCTACCGCGACGCCAGCCACCTGACGGGTACCTATGTCCGGACACTGTCGCCGAGGCTCGACGCCGAGATCGGTGCCGCGACGCAGTGACGCTCCAACGCGGCGATTCCATCGAGAGGGTGTCGGCGGATCCACCGCCGACACCTGGCAGTCCTCAGCACGACGGCCTGCTCACGCTGGGCAGGGCGCTGCTCTACCCGGGGCTCGCGCTGACGTCGCTGTTGCTGCTGAGGGGTCCGATGGCGTTGCCGATCGGCGACATCCTGATGGCGGGGGCGGGTTTCTGTGCGCTGCTGTCCATGCGCCGGCCACCACGGCAGGTTCCCGCGATGCTCTGGCTGGCGGCCGCTCTCCTGGTGGTGGGTGGCGCGGTGGCCTCCGCTGTCAGCAGCGATCCTGTCGGCAGCCTGAGCATCCTGGCCCGGCTGGTGTACATGGTCGTCATCGTGCCGTGGATCCTGTTGAACCTGCTCGTCGAACAGCGGCATGTGACGCGAGCGGTCTCCTGGTGGCTGATCGGAGCGGCGCTGTGCGGGTTGGGTGCCGTCGTCCAGCTGCTCTTCGGTGATGTGATCCCGGGTGGTCAGGTCACCGTCGACGGGCGGTTCACCGGTATCACCACCCACCAGAACGACCTCGCAGGCATCAGTGTGATGGCGGCCGCGGCGGCGCTCGCTGCGTTCGGCAACGGAGTGACGAGACGCTTCCGCATCTTCGCGTTCGGCATCCTGGCCATCTGCACGACGGGGTTGATCCTCAGCGGCAGTGTGAGCGGGGTGCTTGGCATGCTCGCCGCCATTTTGTTCCTGCTGCTGTCGAGAGCGATCCACCTCGGCCGCGCGACGCTCGTCACCGCCGCCGGCTCGGTGATCATCGTGTTCGTGCTCAGCCAGCTGGAGGGCCTCGGCGCCCTCAACCCGATCGAACGGCTGATGCGGACCACCGGGTTCACCACCACCAAGGCCGAATACGACACCGCGGGAACGCGAATGGAGTTGGCCCGTCGTGCGATGGATCAGATCCGCGAGTCACCGGTCATCGGTAACGGGATGCTGATCGAAGACAACGTCCTGATGAAGCGGTTCACCGTGCACAACAACTTCCTGGGTACGTGGACCGCCGGTGGCGTGCTCGCGTTTCTGGGCGTGGTGATCGCGACGGCACTGGCCGCTCGCTACTGTCTGCGTCGCGACCCGAGGAACGCCCTCCACGGCGTGGTGGCCACCGCGTTCGTCGCTGCACTGGCGTTCGCGCAGACCGCGCCGGGCATCTACAACCGGTACTACTGGATCCCGGTGGCGTTCATGATCTTCCTGGTCTGGCAGTGGCGTCCCACGGCAACAAAGGCCGGTTCACTGCGATGTTGAAGGCCCTCGGCCTCGTCGGCGGTGCCCGAATCTCGTCGACGGCCGCGCAGGCGCTGAGTCTGCTGGTGCTCGCCAGAAGCCTCGGGCCTTCGGACTTCGCCGAATTCGCCGCCGTGCTGGGCGCACTCATGGCGCTCAACCTGGTCTCCGACGGGGGCGCCACGTACGCCGTGGGCCGTCACCACGAAGACCCGACGACGATCGTCAGGATCCTGCGCGCCGGGCGCACGCTCTCCGCGGCGACCATGCTCATCTCGATCCCGGTGCTCGTGGCGTTCGCCGCCGCAACGGGGTCGGCGGTGCTCGTCGCGTGTCTACCGCTGTGCCTGTGGGTGCCACTGGAGCGTCAACTGGAAGTCAGCAGCGCGTATCTGATGTCGAGGAACCAGCAGGTTCCGGTCGGCGCCGGCTTCCTGCTGCGCAGGCTGCCCACGCTGGTGGCGGTCCTGCTCTTCGCCTCGACCACCCACCTCGTGTGGGCATTCTCGGTCACCATGCTGATCACCGCCGTGGTGGCGAACGTGTATCTCGGCCGGCGGGTCGCCGCTGAGACGGCGGCCGGCGACAGGGACGCGCGTCCCGACGGGGCCACCTGGCGCATGCTCCGGCCGTTCTGGGCCGCCATCGCCGGACAGGGAGTCCGCCAGATCGACGTCGCCGTGCTGACCTTCGCCGCCGGCACCGCGGTCGCCGGGATCTTCGCGCCGGCAACCCGATTGGTGCCTGCCCTGCTCCTGGTTCCGGGTACCTACACACAGCTGCTGCTGGCGCGCCTCGCGACCACCAAAGAGACCTTGACGCTACGGGCGGTCGCGGTGCTGGGACTCGTCACCGGCGCGGTGTTCGCACCGCTGGCGGTGACGGCAGGCCACTGGGTCCCGCTGCTTCTCGGGGACGAGTACAGCGCGAGTGTGCCTGTGGTGCAGATCGTGATCGGCAGCCTGGTCTTCGCGGCGATGTCGTCGGCCTTCGCCAGCGGACTGCACGCTGTCGACTGCGCGTCCCGGGTGGCGGCCACGGTGTGGACCAGCGCGCTGACCACGCTGGCGCTGATCGCGGTGCTGGGCTCGACGCACGGCGGGATCGGTGCCGCGTGGGCCGTCGCCGTGGGTTACGTCCTGCAATTCATCCTGATGGCCGGTGCGTACCGGCTGCGGCGACAGCCCGCACCGACAACGGTTCTCGCGCACTGATGGGGGACAACGACCGATGACCAGTGACACGATTCGTTCGGTGACCGGCGATCGGGTCCGCGCGCACTCTCCGGTGCGGCGCCGACGCGATCTGGTGGTGACGCAGTTGGCGATGCCGTCGTATCGGCAGGAGTTCGTGCGCGCGCTCGAATTGTCCGGCGAGGACATCCTGCTGCTGGTCGGCGACGCGCAATTCGGCGACGGCGTCGTGACCGACGTGGCGTCGCCCATCGTGCTGCGTACCGGACGCAACCGCTATCTCGCCGGGCGCCGGGCGGTGTGGCAGCACGGATGCCTCGTGCGTGGATTCCTCGCCAGGAAACTGGTGATCGAGATCAACCCGCGCAATCTGACGTCCTGGCTGCTGCTGATCGCCCGGCTGCTCACCCTGCGCGGCACTGCCGCGTGGGGGCACGCGCACTCACGGCGCGGACCTCGACCGGAGCACAATCGCATTCGCCGGGTGATGGAGAGTTTGTGCTCGGAGCTGATCACGTACACCGAGACGGAGGCCGCGGAACTCCAGGACCTCTTCCCGCGCAAGAACGTCATGCCGGCTCGCAATTCGCTCTACTCGATCGAGCAGATGTCGCGATTCGACGTGGGTCAGGTGGCCGACCGTCCGGATCTGGTGATGATCGGCCGCCTGGTTCCAGACAAGAAGCCGCTGCTGGGCCTCGAGGCGTTCGAGCGGGCCCGTGCCGCGCTGCCCGCGGACACCGTCCTACACATCGTCGGGTCGGGGCCGTTGGAGCGTGCCATCGCCGATCGGGTGGCGCAGTCGGGACTCGACGCCCAGGTCCGCTGCTACGGCTGGGTCAGCGACCTCGACCAGCTGGCGCCGATCTTTCAGCGCTGCCGTGGACTGCTCGCGCCCGGTTACATCGGTCTGAATGCCACGCAGGCGCTGTATTTCGGTGTGCCCGTCGTCTATCCTCGCGACGATCCGCATGCCCCCGAGATCGAGGCCCTCGACGCGAGCAACAGCATCGTGTTCGAGACCGACGACGCCGCGGGCTGCTGCGAGGCCATCATGTCGCTCTACCGCGAGCCCTGGTCGTTCGATTCCGAACAGATGGCCCAGCTTGCGCGGTCGAAGTATTCGGCCGACCGAATGGTCGAACCGTTCCTCGCGCTGGCGAGGCGCGGTTGACGACTTCGGCCGAGCGGCGCATCTCGCCCCGACCGGTGCCGCTCTGTACCGGTGCGCGCAAGGTGGCGAGCGGCGGGAAAGACTTTGGCGGAGCGGGCAGCTTCGTGCTGCATGACGTACCGTCCAACGCAGTGGTCGCCGGCCGGCCGGCCCGTGTGATCCGGACGAGGTGACATGCGATTTCGCTCCGCTGCGTTGGCGGCCGCCGTCCTGGCGACGTCGGCGGGCTGTGCCACGGAGCCGCCTCGGGTTCCGGTGGGGTCGCGGGTGGTGTTCGTCGGCGACTATGACACCGGCGATCTCACCCAGTGGGCGACACTGCAGACCCAGGACTGGAGCCAGTTCGCCGGTGACTACTGCACCTACCGGGCATGCGTTCAGGACGGCGGCGAAGGCCACTCGACTGCGGCACGATTCGAGGTACGGGATGGGGATGTCCCGCCGTTCGGCGGCGGAGAGCGCGCGGAAGTGCGTACCGGCGACGGTCCTTCGAACGGCGGCTACGCCTTCGAGGGTGATGAGCGCTGGTATGAGATGTCGGTCAAGTTCGACGAGGGTTTCCGCAACCCCCGGGTGTCCAGCGCGGGTTGGTTCATCGTGATGCAGTGGTTCGGCTACGGAGCTCCCGCGCTGGCCCTGCAGGTTTCGGAGAGCAACACCCTGGACTTCGGCGGCGACGGGGTGCCCCGCAGGTATCACCGGTCCATCGGGGAGGTGCGGCCCGGCGAATGGGTCGACTACATCCTGCATGTGAAATTCTCGAAGAACCCATCGGTCGGATTCGTCGAGGCATGGGCCGACGGTCTGCTGGTGCTCCCGCGGTACAACCGGCCGACGATGACCACCGAGTCCATCTATTTGAAGCAGGGTATCTACCGTGACGCGAATGCCGGTGACACGCAGGTGGTGTGGCACGACGGCCTCCGTGTCACGGCGCCCTGACATGCGCCGCACCGCCACCGTCGTGGCTGTCGTCTGTCTGGCCTGGCTCGCCGCAGGCTGCGCGGCACCGCCTGCTCCCGCGTCGCCGCTGTGCGCGAGTCCACGCGACGCGGCCGACGCGTGCATGGTCCGGGCGGGATCGCGTGTGGTGTTCACCGGCGATTACGACACCGGTGATCTCGACCAGTGGGCCACTCTCCACACCAGAGACTGGAACAAGCCCCCTGGTGCCTACTGCGAGTACAGCGCATGTGTGCGCGACGGGGGACCGGGACATCCCACTGCGGCTCGTTTCGAGGTGCGCGACGGCGACGTCCCGCCGTTCGGCGGTGGCGAACGCGCGGAGGTGCGCACCGACGACGGATCGACAAGCGGTGCCGGCGTCGCCGAGGGCGATGTCCGGTTCTACGAGCTGTCGATCATGTTCGACGAGGCCTTCCAGAATCCCCGGCAAGGCAGCGACAGCTGGTTCGTGCTCATGCAGTGGCTACCCAGCGACGACTCGTCCCCGCCGCTCACCCTGCAGGTGTCCAAGGCGAACACGCTCGAACTGGGAGGCGACGGTCCGTCGATTCCCCACCGGCGCCCGATCGGGCCGGTGCGGCCGGGCGTGTGGTCGGATTACGTTCTGCACGTCAAGTTCTCCGCCGATCCCGCCATCGGTTTCGTGGAGGTCTGGCAGGACGGGGTGTTGGCCGTGCCGCGGCACAGCCGCCCGACACTGAGCGATAGGCCGGCGTACCTGAAACAGGGGGTGTACCGCGATGCAGCCAGCAGCGGGACGCAGGTCGTCTGGCACGACGGATTGCGCGTGACCGCTCCTTAGCGGGTCTCAGACGGCGGCCAGTGAATGCGGCGCTTCCATCAGCTTGCACCGCATCTCGTCGACCACAGTCTCGGCCGCGGTGACGGCGGTGACCAGCTTGCCCGAGAACAGTGTCATGACCGTCGGCGCCACCCAGTTGACGATGGTCGGGCGCGCATCGGTGGCGTCGACATCCGCCAGCACGGTACGCACGCTCCACAGTGAGCCGCAGTACTCGGCGTCGTCGAGGCCGTTGACGAACCTGCTGGCGTTCTCGCGCATCGCTTCGAAAGCGGTGAGCGCCGAGGGCGCTCCGCAGGGATTCGTCAGCAGCTCGCGGTAGATCTCGGGCGGCTCGAAGGACTCCGAGACCGACCGGTGGTGCACACTGTGTTCGACGTCGTAAAGGATGTGCAGATCTTCCCGCCGGCCGTACGGCGACAGTGAATTGAACGGCCCGTCCATCACGACGATGTCGGTGTCGCCCAACGCCGCGCCCTTCATGATCGCGACCTCGCACACCTCGAACTGACGGCGGGGCGGCGTGATGCCCCATGCCCGCATGAGCGCGTTCGAGCGGGCGTTGCCACACAGCACCACGTAGTCGTAGTGGTCCACCACATCGGGTCCGGCCTCCACGCCGCCGTACAGACGTACGCCCGACTCCGCCAGCCGGCGCAGCCCGATGTTCTTCAGCTGCACCGGATCCATCCGCGACTCGGTCGCCCTGATGACGAGTTCCGTGGAGTCCTCGCGAAGCAAGGGCGACTTCACCACCTCGACCTCCAGGCCGGCCCTGGTGCAGTGCTCGAGGAACTGCTCGCCGGTGACCCTGCTGCCGACGCGGCTCACCGCGTAGAGGTGCTGCTCGGAGTCGATCACCGCCGCCCCGTACTCGGCGAGGAACGAGGTCACGCTCTCCTTGGTTTCGAGAGCGGTGTCGAGGCTGCGGGGATAGTGGTATCCGCGGTGCAGCCGGAAGACGTTGTTGCCTGTCGCCCCGTTCATGATGGAGCGCTGTGCTTCGAAAACGTCCACCTCCCAGCCGTCTTCGGCCAGCCGCACGGCGGCGGAGACGCCGAACACTCCGGCGCCGACGACGGCCACACGGCCGAATGTGACGGGTTTCGAGATCATGCGGGACGCTCCTGTCGAGTGGATAACGCGCGGCTGATGAGATCGGTGACGGCGACGGACAGCGACATGTCGGCCCGCATCGCGTGGCGGTCCGCGCGATGGTCGAGGAACCACTGCACTTCGCGCAGGAGGGGCTGGTTCGGCGCGAACTGTGCGTCGACGGAATCTGCACCGGCCGGTGACTGCCGTAGCCGGTGGTCGGACCAGTCCCAGGACTCACCCGATGCGGTCGTCAGCGAGAGCTGCTTTCGTTTCGGGCCAGGGCCCGAGCCCTTCAGTTCGATCGACACGGTGGCCCCGCGGGAGGTGGTCCACCAGCATCGGGCGGATTCTCCGCCGCCGGACACCCGGATCGCCCGCGGGACCTCGTCGGTCAACGTGACGGCCAGGGCGATCTCGTGCGGGAGCAACTCCCACTCGACCGGGCCTGCGAGTGCCGGCCGGTTCCAGGTGAAGCTCAGCGCCGCAACGTCATCGGCGGTGACCGCGGCACGCAGTCGCTCGACGGCCGGGTGGTAGAGATAGGTGAATCCGGTGAAGAGCGCCAGCCCACGGTTATCCGCCATCGCGGTCAACTGACGGCCGTCGGCGGGATCGAGCGCCATCGGCTTCTCGACGAAGACGTGGCGGCCGTGTGAGAGCGCGAGTTCGGTCAGGGCGACGTGGGATTCCTTCGGCGTCGTGATCACCACGGTCGCGGCGTCGTTCTCGGCGAGCAGCTGCCGGGCGTCGGTCGACACCGGCACCCCGGGATGGGCGGTGGACAGCCACGTCAGGGTCGGCGCGGTCCCGTTCACCGCGAACCCGCTCGCGGTGGCGCCGCACGCGGTGAACGCCGTGATGACATTGCGGCCCCAGTTGCCCGCGCCGAAGAACAGGCAGGAGCTGTCGGGTCGGCTGCTGGGCGGCAGGGTCAGGACGTTCATTGCGGCAGCGATATCCGCTTGTCGAGGAACGGCACGAGAGTGCGCACGTACGTCCCGGTCAGGTGGCTGTTGTCGCGATAGAGGAGCACATTGCCGATGACCGCCGCGCACTTGTCGGTCGGGCAGATCGCATCGTTGAAGTCGACCACACGGACGTTGCTCAGCCCCTGGACCGCCTCCATCTGATCGGAGCCGTGGTCGTCGGGGACCATCACCGCGCGGTCGGCGGCGCAGGCGGTGAGTTCTTCGGTATTGGCCTCGACACAGTCCGGGATGTCCTGGGTGGGTGCGGGACTGTCCTGGATCACCAGGACGGGTATCCCCGCCTTCGTCAGCGCCTCGTAGTACCGGCGCAGGCCCGCCGCGAGCGCGCTGCGTCCCACCGGGTCGTAGCGGAGCTCACCGTTGACGAACACACCCTTGGAGGACTGGGCGGTGATCACCATCGTCGGTTTCTCTTTGATCAGCTGGTCGAGCACTGCCGCGCTCCACTCGTTGCACGAGGGGTAGGGCTTCTGGTCCTTGGTGGCCACCGGGACGTCGCTGAACGAGCACGCCGCCTTGGTGTACTCCACCAACGCCCAGCCCTTCTTCTCGGCGACCTTGGCCAGGCCAGGCACCCATTGGTTGGCGTGCGAGTCCCCGACGACAGCGACGACGACGTCGGAGTCCTGTTTTCCGTACGCGCAGGAGCGCACCTCGGCGCTCTCGATGACCTGGGTGCACTGGGTGTAGTCCTCGTTCGCCACCAGGGGATCCGGAACGATGTGTGCCGACTTGTCCTTCGGTGCCCCGTTGGGATCGTTGAGCGGATCTTCGCGGAGCAGAGCAGCGCCGAGTATGGCGTTGGGATTCGTCCGGTCGACCGGCTGTTCGTTCTGTGTGCCGCCCGTCTGGCTGACGGGACTCGTCGTGCCGGCGCCGTTCATCACCGTGATCGCGGGCGGCACGAACGGGGGTGCGGGGGGCCAGTTCGCGATGTAGAGAACCATTCCGGCGGTCAGCGAGACGATGGTGGTCACGCACGCCAACTGCAGCATCGGCCCGGAGTACTGCAGACGTGACTGGGAGAACCGGATGGGATTCTCGATGTGGTGGTGCAGCAGATACGCGGGGATGAACGAAGCGCTCACTGCCACCAGTCCGACGACCGGGCTCAGGGTGCCCATGGTCGCGGTGACCACCACGATGATCGGCCAGTGACACAGGTACAACGAGTACGACAGTCGTCCGATCGCCTCCATCGGACCGGTGGACAGGATCCAGCCGACGGACCCTGTTTCCCTGCCGTCGGCGGAGAGACCCGCAACGATGACGGCCGCGGTACCCAGCGTCGGGACCAGGGCCCAGTAGCCGGGGAACGGGGTCTCCGTGGTGAACAAGACGCCCGCCGCGATGATCGCGGCGATGCCCGCCCACCCGGCCAGGACGGCCAGGGTCCGCGGGAGGTTTCGCCCGTTCACCGCCAGAATCGCCACCGCCGCCCCGAGCGCGAGCTCCCACACCCGGGTGGTGGACACGAAATATGCTCTGTCGGGGCTGGTTTCGGTGTAGTAGATCGACCACGCCAGCGACGGCAGACCCACGAGCGCGAGTGCGCACAGCAATGCGCCGTTCAGGCTGCGTCGATGGGCCAACCGGGCAGCGAACGCCGCCGCGATCAGCAGGCACGGCCACAGGATGTAGAACTGCTCCTCCACGGCGAGTGACCAGAAATGCTGCACGATGCTCGGAGCGGCATCGGCCCGCATGTAGTTCACGCTCTCTTCGGCGAATCGCCAGTTGATCGCGTACACCGCGCTGAACATGATGTCGTAAGCGGTGCTCGCCCAGCGGTTCTGGGGCAGGAACAACCATGCCAGGAGTGCCGACGCCACCAGCGTGACCGCCGATGCGGGCAGCAGCCGCCGGGCCCGGCGGGCATAGAAGCGGCGGACGCGGAGCCGCCCGGTGGAGCGGACCTCGCGGACCAGCATCTGCGTGATGAGAAAACCGGAGATCACGAAGAAGACGTCGACGCCGACGTATCCACCCTCGAGCCGGCTCACTCCGGAGTGGGCGAGCAACACCAGGATGATCGCTACCGCGCGCAGCCCCTCGATGTCGGGCCGGTAGCCGGCGCGGACCTTGGGCTGGTCCGGGGCCGACTCGACCCTGGCGACCTGTGTCATCTAGTACGCACCCTTGCGCTCGAAGACGACCCGCGGCGTCTGCAGCATGATCCGCAGATCCCACAGCAGTGACCAGGATCGGACGTACACCGAGTCGAGGTGTTGCAGATCGGCGTAATTGAGGTCACTGCGACCGCAGACCTGCCAGAGCCCGGTGATGCCGGGGCACACGTCGAGTCGGGTCAGAGCGGCGCCGTCGAGACCGTCTGCCATGTCGGTGGGCAGCGGCCGCGGACCCACGAGCGACATGTCGCCGAGCACCACGTTGAGGAACTGTGGCAGTTCGTCGAGGCTGGTGCGGCGCAACAGTCCTCCGACGCGGGTGACCCGGGGATCGTTCTCCGCCTTGAACAGCGGGCCGTCCACCTTGTTGTGCTGCGCGACCGCGTCGAGCTGTGCGGCGGCGCCGTCGGTCATCGTGCGGAACTTGAAGATCTGGAAGGGCTTTCCTGCGCGTCCGATTCGCTCCTGGCGGAAGAAGACCGGCCCCGGACTGTCCAGCCGGATGGCGACCGCGATCACCAGCCAGAGCGGCGCCACCACCGCCAGCGCACATGAGGCGAGTGTGATGTCCATGGCGCGCTTGAGGGTTCGCGCGCTGACACCCAGTGACGCGGCGGGCACATGCATGAGCGCGAGCCCGTGCAGCTCCTCGACCTCGCTGCGCCAGTTGTGCAGTTCGAAGAACCGGGGGATCACCGACACCGGCACCTGCCCCAACAGGAGTCGAAGCGCGTCGAGAGTGTGCTGATCGGTCGCATTCGGGAACGCGACGATGACCCGGTCCGCGCGGTGCTCCGAGCAGACGTCGGGGAGATCTGCCAGGCCGCCGAGCACCGACGAACCCGGTGCCGGGTTGTCATCGACGTGGCCGACGACGAGGGTGTCGGCGCACCTGCTCAGTCGCGCGGTCAGCCGGTCGGATATGGGTCCGGTGCCGACCACCACGATCCGGGTGACGGTCGGGGTGTCGAACATCCGGACCACGAGCCCTCGTGCGGACGGGACCAGAGCGACGGCGGGCAATGTCATCGCCACTGCCGAGGTCAGTGTCATCCGGCCGCCGTGGAACAGCAGGGCGTCGGCGCCGAGCGCGAGCAGTGCCGCCGTCGGCAGGCAGCGCGCGATGACCGTCGGCCGCCACCAACCACTCGGCCGCAACCGGGATGCCGGCCTGCGGTACAGGCCGTGCAGATGCAGCGCCACCACCATCGCCAGCACAGTGACGATGATGTCGCGCACGCCGAGGTCACCGGCCCTGACCGGGCTGATGAGATTCAGCGCCGTGCCACCGAGCGCGGCGGACGCGGTCAGCGCCAGCACATCGGAGATCCGGAGCAGATACCGCTGCCGCTGACCGAGTTCGGGGGCCGCAGGCACCGGTCGGGTGTTGTTGAGTGGCAACACGGCTGACGGCGGTGCGATGTTGGCCGCCACCGGCATGGCGGGCGGTGCTGTTCGACCGGCGAGGATTGCCTCAGTGGTCATGGTGACTCCTCGGTGCTTTCGGAGTGTGATGGTGGAGTTGGGTCACCAGCCGAAGCCGATGAGACGCAGACCGGATCCCGCGAAGGCGGCCTGCGGCAGGAAGTTTCGACCGTCGACGACCAGGTCTCCGCGCATGACGCGGCGCAACGCTGCAGCGTCGATGAAGCGGAACTCCGGCCAGTCGGTCATCAGGATCAGCGCGTCCACCCGGTCGGCCGCGTCGTACGCGTCACTGGCAAGGCGGATCGCCGCGTACTCGTCGGGCAGCGACTTGACCACCGGGTCGAACGCCGAGATCACTGCCCCCGCGGCCAGCAGCCGTTTGGCCACGTCCAGTGCGGGAGCATCACGCAGGTCGTCGGTCCCCGGCTTGAACGTCAGCCCGAGCAGGGCGATGCGGCGGCCCTTGAGTACGTGCAGCTCCCGCTGCAGCTTGCGCACCGCCGTCGCGCGCTGCGCCTGGTTGATCTCGACCGTCGCGCACAGCATGGAGGGGGTGTAGCCGTACTCCTGGCCGGTCGAGATCAAACCGGCGACATCCTTGCCGAAGCACGAGCCACCCCAGCCCACCCCGGGATTGAGGAACGCGTTGCCCACGCGGCGATCGGCGCCGATGGCGGGAAGAACCTCGCGTACGTCCGCTCCGACCAACTCACACAGCTGCGACATCTCGTTCGCGAAGCTGATCTTCGTCGCGAGGAAGGCGTTGGCCGCGTACTTGATCATCTCGGCCGATGCCAACTCGGTGGTGATCAGCGCCGGCCGGTGATTGCGGCGGCCGGCCTCGAAGGACTGGTCGACCACCGGCTGGTAGAGCTGCGCGACCCGGTTCACGTCGGACGGGTCACCGCCGAGCACGATCCGGTCCGGGTACAGGAAGTCCTCGATGGCGCTGCCTTCGCGCAGGAATTCGGGGTTGGAGACGACGTGGAAGAACGTCTGCCTGCCGCCGGGCAGCGCCTCTTCCAGGATCGTGCGGGTCCAGTTGCCGGAGCCGACCGGCACGGTCGACTTGTTGACGATCACCACTCCGGGACGCAGATGCGGCGCGAGGGAGCGGATCGCGCTCTCGAGCTGAGTGAGGTCGGGTGACCCGTCGGTGCCGAGCGGAGTGCCGACACAGAGGAACACGAAGTCCGCGTCGGTCAGCGCCTCGGCCGGCTGGTCGGTGAACTTCAGCCGGCCGGTGCCCAGGGTGGCGGTCAGCATCTCGGGCAGGCCCGGCTCGTGGAACGGCGCCTGACCGTCGTTGAGCTGGCCGGCCCTTGCCGGGTCCGCATCGAGACCACACACCACGTGACCCAGCGATGCCAGGCAGATGGAGGTCACTGCGCCGACGTACCCGGTGCCGATCACCGCGACCTTGTGCCGTGGGCGGTCCTGCTCGGCCTCGCGCGGAGCGCGCCGCGGCGTGGGGAAGCTTGCCGGTGACCGCTCGTCGGACTGGTCGCGGAACCAGCCGATCGTCTCCAGGAGACCCTCGCGGACGTCGACCTTGGGCTCCCACCCCAGCTCCCTGCGAGCCAGTTCGATGTCGGGCCTGCGCTGAGAGGGATCGTCCTGGCCGCGGTCGGTGAACTCCACCGGGGACTGCGACCCGGTGAGTTCGCGGACCAGGTTGGCGAGCTCGAGCACGGTCATCTCGTGCGGATTGCCGACGTTCACCGGGCCCGACAGGTCCGAGAACAGCAGCCGCAACGCACCGTCGACCAGGTCGTCGACGTAGCAGACCGAGCGGGTCTGGCTGCCGTCACCGTGCACGGTGATCGGCGTGTTCGACAGTGCCTGACCGACGAAGTTGGGAATGGCCCGCCCGTCGCGCGGCCGCATCCGGGGACCGTAGGTGTTGAAGATCCGCATGATGGCGGCGTTGACGCCGTGCTTGACCCGGTAGGACGTGGTCAGCGCCTCCGCGAAGCGCTTCGCCTCGTCGTAGCAGGCGCGTGGGCCGACCGGATTGACGTTGCCCCAATATGTTTCGGGCTGCGGGTGGACCAGGGGGTCCCCGTACGTCTCCGAGGTCGACGCCAGCAGGTAGCGCGCGCCCTTGTCCTTGGCCAGGCCCAGCGTGTGCAGCGTGCCGAGGGAACCGGCCTTCATGGTCTGGATCGGCAGTTCGGAGTAGTCGACGGGCGACGCCGGTGACGCGAAGTGGAGCACGTAGTCGACCGGTCCCGGGATGGAGATGTAGTCCGAGACGTCGACCTTGAGCAGGCGGAACCCGTCGCGCCCCAGTAGATGGGCGACGTTCTCCGGTGCCCCGGTCACGAAGTTGTCCAGACAGACGACGTCGATGTCGTGCTCCAACAAGCTTTCCGCCAGGTGGGAGCCGACGAATCCTGCCCCTCCGGTCAATACCGCACGTCGGCGCATGGTCCCCTCCTCGTCTGCCACGGCACCGGCGACGCCGATGCAGTGACACCTCCGGTCATAAGTTTGCCCCCGCGCGAGACTTTAGCGTGTTCTGGCGTTCTTCGCGTGATAAAAGGCAAGCCGAAAGGTGATCTTGGCAAATCTTCGTTGAAAACAAGATCATCCCTACCGGCGGCGGCTCCGATTGCGACGCGCGGCGAGCGGTGACACCGGCGGCCCACGAGCCCGAAGGCATGGAAATGCATCGTTGGCAACCAATCGGCGACGGTCCAGCTCTGCTCACTTGCGTAGGTGCACGTCGCGGGCGATCGTGCCGCGTCGGCGGCATCGCCCGCGCACCCACCCGTTGTCCTGAGGGATACCTGCTGTTCAGACGCCTCTTCAGCGTGACCTCGAGGAGCTCGGTGGGAGGCCGCATCGCCGTCGGTGTTCGGTGTCTGCTGCGGGCGGCAGGGGCGGAGAATGACACTGCGAATCACATTCCGCGACTTCGGCGAACTTCCGATGTGTTCGGATGGTCGGCTTTATGATGCCGCCGCCCACCTCGGTGTCAGGAGGGATTGGTCGCCGGCGGTGGCATTCCGGACGTCGGGCGTGAACGGCGATTGTTACGCCGGTGTTATTTTTTGGCGAAGTAGATACGCCCGGAGATTACGAAGTCGTCGCACGTGTTCGCATTGGCAATTGATCTTTGCCAATGAAAGCGGTGACCAATCCGCTCGCCGCGCGTTCCGACGGATCGATCGACGCGTCGGCCGGCGAGGTGCTTCGATCGTCGGATGCGCAGACCGGTCGCCGCGGCATGCGTGGTCGCGATGTGCCTGTTCGTGGTCGGCTGCGGCCGTGACAAGGCGCCGACCTCGTGGTTCGACGCCGCGGGTTACCACGTCCGCGACGGCAAGGTGTTCTACCTCGAGGCGTTCCCCGGCACGGCGGTCGAGATCGCCGGCGCCGACGCCCCGTCGTTCCAGGCGCTCGATCGGACGTTCGCGCGTGACCGGCGCAGCGTCTACGTCGACGGCCGGCGCCTCGTGGAAGCGGATCCGGAGAGCTTCGAACTCTTGGACCGTCAGGACTTCGCCCGCGACCGATCGCACGTGTTCCGGCGGGACCGCATCGTCAGCGACGATCCCGCACACTTCGCCCTGCTCGACGGCGACCTGACCCGCGACGGCCGCGCGGTGTACTGGAGCGACGGTCGCGTGCTGTCCGATGACCCCGCGAACTTCGCGATCATCTCGAACGTCGACTCCTACCTGTTCACCAGGGACAGGGCCGCGGTGCACGTCAACGGCGGCGTCATCGGCGACGCCGATCCTGCGACATTCCGTGTGTTGCGGGGGGCGTATGCACAGGACGCGGCACAGGTCTTCTACTTCACCGGTCCGATCGCCGGCGCAGACGCCGAGAGCTTCCGTCCGCTACAGGGCCCCTACGCCGTGGACGCCGCCCGGGTCTACTGGATGGGCAAGCCGATCGCGGGTGCCGACCCGGCGTCGTTCCGCGTGCTGAACGCCGACTTCGAGTGCACGTCGGACCGCACTCGGGCCTACTACCGCGACGGCGTCGTCGCCGGCGCCGATCCCACCACGTTCCCGCCCGGTCGGGCCGTCACGAATTGCTCCGAGACGTCGATATCGTTCGCCGGCTGAGCGTCGACCGCCGTCATGCCCAACCGCCTGGTGCCACTGCTGTTCGTTCTCGGTGCGGTGTCGCAGTACGTGGGTGCGGCGATCGGCGTGTTCCTGTTCGACACCACCGAACCGTCGACGGTGGCGTGGCTGCGGGTGGCGACCGCGGCGGCGCTGCTCTGCGCCTGGCGCCGCCCGTGGCGGCTGCCGTGGACGCGGCGCGGCCTGGCCGCGGCCGGGTGCTTCGGCCTGATCACCGCGGGCATGAACATCGCCATCTACGAGGCGATCGCGCGGATCCCGCTCGGCACCGCGGTGGCGATCGAGTTCCTCGGCCCGGTCGTGGTGGCGGCACTCGGCTTTCGACATCGGCGCGACGTCGTCGCGGTCGTCCTCGTGTGCGCGGGGGTGATCCTGCTCGCCGGCGTGCAGTTCGAGGCCTCCTGGCTCGGTGTCGCCTTCGCGCTGGCGTCGGCCGCGATGTGGGCCGGTTACATCGTCACGGGCAAGATCGTCGCCGACGCCGGGCAGGGCCTCGACTCCCTCGCGGTCGGCATGGCGATCGCCGCGGTGGCGATCGCGCCGGTGATCGTCGCCGGCCAGGCCCGAGTTGAACCGACGGTCTTTCTCGACGCGCGGACCTGGCTGCTCGGCGCAGGCATCGGAGTGCTGTCCACGGCCATCCCGTACGCGCTCGATCAACTGGTGCTGGCCCGGGTGGGCCGCGCGCGGTTCGCCCTTCTGCTGGCGCTGCTGCCCACCACGGCGGCGGTGGTCGGAGCCGTTGTGCTGCTGCAGGTTCCGACGGCAGCGGAGATCGCCGGCATCGCCCTGGTGATCGCGGCGCTGGTGGTCGGAGCGCCGCCGACGGACGCCGGGCCGCCCGCCTAGATGATCGGGTCGTCGTCCGGGCGGCGCAGCCGCAACCACCGGTAGCCGTAGGGCTCCAAGCCGATCTCGATGCGGCCCTTGCTGTCGAGCCGATGCTCGGTGAGACCGTGCAGCAGGTCCACCAGGAGGCAGCCGCCCTCGTCCTCGAGCTGCAAGGGCACCATGCAGCTGTCTGCGCCGAAGTTGTGCAGCGCCAGCATCAACCAGTCCGACTCGGCTTCCCGGCAGACGTGTGCCAGCACCCCCGGGTGTGGCTGCTTGAGTACTTCCGGGGTGGACCAGCCGATCTCAGGCTGCTGCCGGTAGGTGTAGATCAGGTTGCGCATGAACCACCAGAACGACTCGTGGTCGTGGCGCTGATCGGCGGCGTTGACGCGGTCCGGGCCGTACATCCCATCGGGGAGTGGTCGCGGCAGTCGGCGTTTCCCGGCGCGGGAGAAGCCGCCGTTGGGTCCGCCGGTCCACTGCATCGGGGTGCGAACCGCGAACCGTCCTGGCACCTCGAGGTTCTCGGCCATCCCGAGTTCCTCGCCGTAGAACAGCACCGGTGTGCCGGGCAGCGAGAACGCCAGTGAGTAGGCCATTCTCATCCGGCGCTGGTCACCGCCGAGCATCGAGGGCAACCGGCGGCGCAGCCCACGACCGTAGAGCTGCATGTCCTCGTCGGGTCCGAACGCGTCGAACACCTCCTGGCGTTCCTCGTCGCTCAGCTTGTCGAGGGTGAGCTCGTCGTGGTTGCGCACGAAATTCGCCCACTGACTGGTGATGTCGAGTTTCGGCCGTTGCCGCAACGCCCTGGCGATCGGGCGGGCGTCGGCGCGGGCCAGCGACAGGAAGATGTTCTGCATCCCGATGAAGTCGAACTGCATGTTCAGGCCGTCGCCGTCAGCGCCGCCGAAGAACGCCTTCTGATCCTTGTAGGGCACGTTCACCTCGCCGAGCAGTACGGCGTCGCCGACGCGGCGGTTCACGAAGTTGCGCACGTCGCCGAGATATTCGAAGGGATCGAACGGATCCGGCCGGCCCGGGACGGCGTCCTTGGCGAACAGGAACGGCACCGCGTCGACCCGGAATCCCGAGACCCCGAGCTGTAGCCAGAAGCCGAGGGTGCGCGAGATCTCCTCCTGCACCTTGGGGTTCTCGATGTTCAGATCGGGTTGGTGCTTGTAGAAATGGTGCAGATACCACTCGCCTGTCTTGGGGTCGAGCTCCCAGAGGCTGTCCTCCTGGTCGGGAAACACGACGTCCTTCGAGGTGTCGGGCGGCTCGGTGTCGGTCCAGACGAAGTAGTCGCGGTAGGAGTCGTCCTTGCTGCGGCGCGCGGACTTGAACCACGGGTGCGCGTCGGAGGTGTGGTTCATGACGAAGTCGATGATCACCCGGATGCCGTGGGCCTTGGCGGTACGGACGAGCTCGACGAAGTCGCCGAGATTGCCCAGGCGGGGGTCGACGCTCAGGAAGTCGATGATGTCGTATCCGTCGTCCTTGCGGGCGGTGGGGTAGAAGGGCATCAGCCACAGGCAGGTGACGCCGAGGTCGGCCAGGTACTCGACGCGTTCGGTCATCCCGCGGATGTCGCCGCAGCCGTCGCCGTTCCAGTCGTAGAAGGTCTCGATGTCGGCGCAGTAGAAGACGGCGTTCTTGTACCAGAGGTCGCCGGTGTCGGCCCGCCTCATGCGTTGGCCGCTTCGGCGGCCGGTGCGGGTGCGGTCGGGGAGAGCTGCGGCAGCACGTGCTCGCCGAACGCGTCGATGAACGGTGTCTGCTGCTGGCCGACGAAGTGCAGGTACAGCTCGTCCCAGCCCTGCTCGAGGTATCCGTGCAGCCACTCGGCGTGCCGGCCGAGGTCGCTGGAGATGTTCACCGACTTCCTGACCTGGTCGACGGTGACGTCCTGGCCGATCGCGTCGAACGCCTCGACGGACTCGGTGTCCCAGCAGACCGGTGGTGGGAACACGTTGCTGCGCCACTGGTCGTGAGCGATCGCCTCCGCGGTGTCCTCGTCGGGCGCCCAGCTGAGGTGGATCTGCAGCCGAGCGGGGCCCCGGCCGCCTGCGCCGCGGTACGCGTCGAGCACCCGCCGCAGGGTGTCGCGGTCCTGGTTGACGGTGATCAGGGCGTCGGCCCAGGCGGCGTGGCGGGCGGCGGTCTCGGGTGTGACGGCCGGGCCGACGAGATCGGGGACGGCGTCGGGCAGCGTCCACAGCCGGGCGCGGTTGACGTGCACCAGGCCGTCGTGGCTGACCTCCTCGCCGCGCAGCAGCCGCCGGATGACGTCGACGCACTCGACGAGGCGCTGATCGCGCACCTCTTTCCGTGGCCACACGTCACCGGTGACCCGTTCGTTGGATGCCTCGCCGGAGCCGAGCGCCGCCCAGAACCGACCCGGGAACATCTGAGCCAGCGTGGCGATGCCCTGGGCGATGATTGCCGGGTGGTACCGCTGCCCCGGCGCGTTGACCACGCCGAACGGCAGACTCGTCGTGGCGAGTGCGGCGCCGAGGAAGGCCCAGGCGAACCCGGACTCGCCCTGCCGCTCGCTCCACGGGCTCAAGTGGTCCGAGGACATGCCCGCGGTGAAGCCGGCCTGTTCGGCGTGCTGGACGTCGCGCAGGAGCTGGGCTGGGTCGATCTGCTCGTGGGAGCAGTGGAAGCCGATGACCGTCATGGCCGGGGCATACCCGTTTCTGGGAGGTCGCTGTCAGCAGTTGTGACGGCTGTGGACTCACGGATTGCGTCAGCAAAGTTCGGGGTATGACGACACTTCCCGATCGACGATGGAGTATTCGATGAAGTGTAAGAACCTGGCCGGCCGTGCGGCGGCAGTCATGGCCGCGCCGGCCTTCGTGGCCGCGATGCTGGTGGGGGCACCCGCCCCGGCGGCGACGGCCCAGCAGTGTGCCGACGTCGAGGTGGTGTTCGCCCGGGGCACCGGAGAGGCGCCGGGCGTGGGAGGCGTCGGCCAGTCGTTCGTCGACGCGCTGCGCAACCAGGCGGCACCCAGGACGGTCAACGTCTACGCCGTCAACTATCCGGCCAGCAACAACTTCTCCGGCGGTGTGGAGTTCGCGCGCACGGTCGTCGACGGCATCCGGGACGCGGGCAGCCACATCCAGGCGACCGCAGCCAACTGCCCGGACACCCGCATCGTGCTCGGCGGCTTCTCCCAGGGTGCGGCGGTCGCCGGCTACACCACGTCGGCCTCGATTCCCGCTGACGTTCCGCCCGCGTACGCGTCCTACATCCCGCAGCCGCTGGCGCCGGAGATCGCCGAGCACGTCGCAGCGGTGACGCTGTTCGGCACGCCGTCGGAGCCGTTCCTGCGCACCTATGGCGCACCGCCCATTGCGATCGGTCCGCTGTACGCACCGAAGACCACCCAGTTGTGCGCCCAGGGCGACACCATCTGCGACGGCACGCCCGGCGGCCAGCCGTCGTTCGCCCACGCGCTCTACGGCGTGAACGGAATGACCGCGCAGGCCGTGACATTCGCCGTCGGCCGGCTCTGAGGATGACGCAGCCAGACGACCCGTCGGCCCGGCCGAAGGACGCCACAGAGGTCACCGACGAGCAGCGTGAACAGCAGCAGCTGTTCGATCATCAGGGTGAGGATCCGGACGCGCCCGGCGGGCATGAGAGCCGCCGCCAGATCGCCGACGAGAACTGATCCGCGGCGGAGCTAGTGGGGCGCGCGGTGGGAGATCACCCGCTCGAGCGCTTGGATGTCGGCTTCGATCTGCCGCGACAGCCAGTACACGAGAACGAAGCCGGCAATGCCGCCGATACACAGCACCCTGATCGGCAGGATGACCGCGGCGATCTCGGTGGCGGTCAGGAAGCTCACCGCCACCACCCCGAGCAACGGCACCGACGCGGCAACCGCGAGGTAGCGGGGCAGTCGACGACTCAGCGCGCATAGCTGTTCGGCCTCCCGCTGGTCGGTCTGTCCGTGTGCCACCAGTTCGGGATAGACGCTGCGCACCACATAGAAGGTGACCAGGAAGAACGGATACGCGATCGCGATGGCGCCGCACACCGTGATCGACCCGAAGAAGTGGATCGCCGACCTGCCGGGAATTCCACCCGCGGCGAACTGCATGGTGAACGGAAAGGTGAGCGCGGACAGCAACCACAAACCGAACACCACGAACACCACCCGGTCACCTGCGACGAGGCAGTCATGGCGGGCCCGGGCCACGTCTTCGGCGGGCGGTGCCGGACCGCTTCGCAGGCGCCGCGGAACCAGGATGACGTAACGGAACCAATAGATCAGCACCGCGCCGCCGAGCGGGAAGAACACCAGGTTCACCAGTGTGGTGACCAGCATGAACCGGGCCTGGGCATGCTCGGAGAGTTGGCTGACGATGAGCAGCTGGTTGTGTCCGATGTTGTACGCGCTGGCCAGCACGTTGGGGATCAGGATGGCCAGCGTGGCGATCGGCAGGAAGAACGGCCGCAACCGCAGCCGCCAACTCCGCGCGGGCGGATCGACGAGATCACGGGCATGCGGATCGAGGCACAGCTGCAGTTGCTCGGCGAATTCGGCGCCCGAGGCCCAGCGCTGTTCGCGATCGCTGCTGAGTGCCTTCAGCAGAACTCGACACAGCGCGGCAGGGCAGTCCGCGGGCAGCGCGGCGATCGCCGCGGACGAAACCCCTTGCGCTCGGGCGGTCAGCATCAGCTCGAGCGCGGTGGTGTCGCTGATCGATCCGCCCGAGTCCGCCCGAGCGGCTTGCGCCGCGGAGTCGTCGAACGGTTTCCGGCCGGTCAGCAGTTCCCACAGCACGACAGCGAGCGAGTAAGTGTCGCTGCGGGTGTCGAGGTCGGCCGCACCGTGCGTGTGACCGGGCCGGCAGGCCATGAGCTGCTCGGGCGACATGTAGGACAGTGAGCCGCCGAAATAGTCGAACGGGCTCGCGCCCGAGACGTTGCGGGCGAAGCTGATGTTGAAGTCAGCGAGTTTCGGGGTGCAGTCGGGAGCGAGCAGCACGTTCGCAAGCTTGATGTCGCGGTGCAGGACGCCTCGCGACGTCGCGTAGTGCACTGCTTCGGCCAGTCGTTTACCCAGCCAAGCGACGGTCTCGGGCCAGGTGAGGTCCGCGAGCTCGGCGCGGGTGACCGACTCGGCCGGCCGGATCTCGCCGCGCGACTCCAGTGCGCTGTCCACCGCGTCGATCAGCGCTTGACCGGAGTCGGGGGGCCGGTCCGTACGGTGCACCGCTTCGACGAGATCGAGCAGCGTCCCGCCGGGCAGGTACTGCATGTACAGCAGCCGCCAGTCCCGGTCGCGGAGGATTCTCTGGTCGAAGACCCGGACGATGTAGTCGTGATCGAGCTGGGCGAGGGTCTGTGGTTCGTGGCCGAGATTCTCGGAGATCTTGACCGCCACCAGTCGTTGCAACGACATCTGCCGGGCCAGGAAGACGCGCGCAAAAGCCCCGCTGCCGAGTTCGATGAGCAGATCGAAGTCGTCGAGCCGCTGGCCGACCTCGATATCGGTGAAGTGGGTGCACGGGCCGAGGGTGGACGTCGATCCGAAGGTCGCCGTTCCGGCTTCTGTCGCGTCGCCGGCGAAAGGCGTCGCTCGAGTGCGGGACAGCTCGCCCGGGTAGTCGGCAGTCGGATCAGTCATGGCAACCTCGTTCAGGTCACCCAGATACTAACGGCTGCCGTGCCCGCAGCCTGCGCGTTTCGCGACGCCGACCCCTCGATGGTCAGGGTGTGAGGGGTGCCCCGCAGCGCTGGCGGAAGTCGACCGATGGTTGCCGGATGCGCTGAAGTTCCTGCCGCACGTTCGGATTGGCGTCGAGATACACCCGGACCTTCTCGCCGATCTCGTTCTTCGGCTGGCCTTTGAGACTGGTGAAGAAGTCGTTCACCGGCGGGTTGAGGGTGAGATAGTTCGACGTCTCGAACGTGACCCCGGACATCACCCGGGCCAGTTCCGCGGCGGTGCATGGGGGCGGGATCGGAGCAGGCGGAAGTGGTTGTGCGCCAGCGGATCCAGTGGCGATCGCGAAGGCGCAAGCCAGGGCGCCGAAACCGGCGAGTCCCATCGCTGTGCGGCGTCCTGGGCGGGTTGCAGGCAACATCGTGTCTCCTTGATCTGTGGGTTGGCCGGTCACGTCGGGGCTCATCGTCATCCACCACCGCCGGGGCGGTTTGGGCGGCCCGGGCGGCCAGGATCAATGGGGCGATCCGGACGGTCCGGAGGGTCCGGGTTCCAGGCGATGTCGACATCGGAGTCGGTGTCGCAGTACCAGTCGTAGTCACACGGGTACGGGACCACCGGAGTGGCCACCCTCGGCCCACTGTCGCCGCCCTGGGCGCAGACCGACGTCCCCCATGTGGAGGTACATTGCGCCACTGCCGGTGGCGCCGTGACGATGACGGACATGGGGACGGCCGCAGCGACCAGCCCCCAAGCCAGGTAGCGCCGCTGTGATCGCATGAGAGCTCCCCCTTCGTCGGCAATGCGGGCGAAGCGCTCGCGTAGCCGGAGCATAAGACGCCGAGTCGAATTCAAGTAGACAAATCGGAAATCTGAAAGTGCCGAATGTGTACCGCTGGTGAGCACGATTGTTGCGCATGCAGAATCGGACGCGCAAGGAAACACGGATATCCAGATATCGACGGCTCGTCGGTTTTTGACATCATCACCGATTGATTTCCGTATCACCCATCACGCCGATGACGAAATGAACCCACCGACCGCTATGGCGTGGCAGGTACCCCGCAGCGCTGGCGGAAGTCCACCGATGGTTGCCGGATGCGCTGAAGTTCCTGCCGCACGTTCGGATTGGCGTCGAGATACACCCGGACCTTCTCGCCGATCTCGTTCTTCGGCTGGCCCTTGAGGCTGGTGAAGAAGTCGTTGACCGGCGGGTTGAGGGTGAGATAGTTCGACGTCTCGAACGTGACTCCCGACATCACCCGGGCCAGTTCCGCGGCCGTGCACGGCGGTGGGACCGGAGCGGGCGGCGGTGGTTGTGCGCCGGCGGATCCGGTGGCGATCGCCATGGCGCATGCCAGGGCGCCGAATCCGGCCACTCCCATCGCTGCGCGGCGTCCTCGGCGTGCTGCAGGCAACATCGTGTCTCCTCGATCGATGGGTTGGCCGGTCATTGAATTGCTCAACGTCCTCTTCCGCCGCCGCCCCCGCCGCCGGGGCGGTTCGGGCGGTTCGGACGGTTCGGGCCGTCCGGACGGTCGATGCCGGGATCCCACGCGACATCGAGATCCCAGTCGGTGTTGCAGTACCAGTCGTTCTCGCACGGGTAGGGCACCCCCGCGGTCGCTGCTCGCGGAACGCCGTCGGCGCCACGGACGTCGCCCTGGGCGCAGATCGTCGTCCCACCCGAGTAGGTGCAGTCCGCCTCCGCCGGTGGCGCCGAGACGATGACCGCCACGGGGATCGCCGCGGCGGCCACTCCCCACGTCAGGTAGCGCCGCTGTGATCGCATGACAGCTCCCCTTCTTCAGTTGGGCGAGCGCAGGCACCCGCACAGGCGGAGCATAGAACGCCGCGCCATTGTCGAGGAGAAATTCGGCAATTCGCGTGCTTCAAGCGAGTGGCGCCCAGAAGCGATGTTCTTGCCAAATCAAAATAAAATTGACGCACGAGCAAACACGTTCGATGTGCTAGGAATGCTGTGCTTCACAGCGATGTGTCATCGCTTGTCGTGGCCGTGGCGTGCGCGAAACGGATTTCGTGAACGGGACATGTCGAGGTGCTGATTTCGGCTGAAAGTGCTGCTGTCCGTAACCCGCTCCGAGTACCGTCTGGGTACATCAATTAGACGAAGGGGCCGCCATGCCGACGACCGAACGTGACTGGACTACTCCGGCGGCGATGGCCATTCCCGAGAAGGGCTATTTCGAAGAGCAGCGGGGCCGGTATGGGCCGATCTTCCCGCGGACGCCGGCCTGCTACGGCTTCTCCATCATCGCGAAGGTGAAGGAGGGGCGAGAGGAAGCGGTACGGGCGTACGGCAAGCAGATCGAAGAGGCCATCGCGGGCAGCCCGGAGGTGCTGGCGCCGCTGCGGCTGCACTATCTGCGGTGGGTGCTGTTCGACATCGGGTCGGGTCTGCACTTCCAGTATCAGGGCATCTTCGACACCGACTTCGACAAGTACACCGAGGACGCCGTCGCGCTGTTCAGCGCGACGGGCATCACCACGGTGTTCACGAATCTCGAAGGCTTCCCAGAGGATTGGAAGGAGAACCCCGCCGCCTTCATGCAGTTCGTGCGTGAGCACCATTACCCCAGCTTTTTGGAGTACGGCGAATATCCGTACGTGACGGCCGACGAGATCAAGAAGGCACTTCGACTGAAAGCGGCCTTCTCGACCATGCTCGACCAGATGCAGTGAGAGCCGCCGAGGTGCGCACTGATGCTTGAGCTCGACGACATCCAGCACATCCTGCTGACCCGGACCCCGTCGATGACCGGGCGCTACGAGTTCCTGACATTCGACAACCCGGCGGGCGCGCGCGCCTGGCTCAGCGAGCTGACCGACGTCGTCGAGTCCGCGGCGTCGGTGCGGGAGACGATGGACGAGACGAAGCGGTGGGTCACGCTCGGCTTTACCTGGAATGGACTACGCGCACTCGGGGTTTCGCAGGAGTCGCTCGACAGCTTTCCGGAGGCGTTCCGGCAGGGTATGGCCGCGCGAGCCGACATCCTCGGGGACACCGGCCAGAACCATCCGGACAAGTGGGAGGGCGGCCTGGCCGGTGACGACCTGCACGCCATCGCCATCCTGTTCGCGCGCGACGACGCCGAGCACGCGCGGGCCACCCGCGCACACGACGAGTTGGTGGCCCGATGCGACGGGGTGCGCGTGCTGTCCCGTCTCGACCTGAATGCCACACCGCCGTTCAACTACGCGCACGACCACTTCGGATTCCGTGACCGGTTGTCGCAACCGGTGATCGAGGGCTCCGGTGAGGAGCCGACGCCCGGCTCGGGCGCTGCGCTGAAGGCCGGCGAATTCCTGCTCGGATATCCCGACGAGTGGGGACCGACCGCCAACCTCCCGCAGCCGGACGTGTTGTCCCGCAACGGGACATACGCGGCATACCGCAGACTGCAGGAGCACGTCGGGCTGTTCCGCTCCTATCTGAGCGACAACGCCGAGACGGCGGAGCAGCAGGAACTACTGGCCGCCAAGTTCATGGGCCGCTGGCGCAGCGGAGCACCGTTGGTGCTGGCCCCAGATCGTGACGACCCGGAACTGGGCGCAGACCCGATGCGCAACAACGACTACGACTACGGCACCATGGATCCGCACGGGTACGCCTGCCCGCTCGGATCACATGCCCGCCGCCTCAATCCGCGTGACACTGCGCACAACATGAACCGCCGCAGGATGATCCGGCGCGGCGCCACCTACGGTCCGGCACTGCCCGACGGAGCACCGGACGACGGCGCGGACCGCGGTATCGCCGCGTTCATCATCTGCGCCGACCTGGTCCGGCAGTTCGAGTTCGCGCAGAACGTGTGGATCAACGACCGCGCGTTTCACGAGCTCGGCAACGAACACGACCCGATCTGCGGAACACAGGACGGAACGCTGGATTTCACTGTGCCCAAGCGGCCGATCCGCAAGGTGCACAAGGGTCTGCCCGCATTCACCACCCTCACCGGTGGCGCCTACTTCTTCCTTCCCGGGATCAACGCGATGCGCCACCTCGCGGCCTCGGGCGGAGCGGAATCGCCATGACCTCGTTGCCGCACGCCCGCACCTACAACCAGAACCACGTGGCCCGGCCGCATTCCGGCGGACGCCGCATCAGCATCTACTGGACGTGGAGCTATCCGTGGGAGGCGCAACGCGACCCCGCTCTGATCGAGAACCGCTTCTCCACGATCACCGAGGTGCGCAACGTGCTCTGGCCGGCCTACGAGACGCCCGAGTACGACGCCGCGAACTTCTTGCAGGGGATCGCAGGCACCCTCGAGCTCTTCCACCGGTCGTCGCTGGCCTTCCAGAAGGTCGCGGAGGAAGCCACCGGTCACCCGGTCGCGGTGTTCCAGCGCATCGACCAGGCCGGATACCAGCAGCCGATCGACGAGCGGATCCTGGCCGACACGGACACGCTGATGGTGTTCGGGCTCGACCACCTGCTCGGCCAGCAGGAGGCCGCGCCCGAGGAGATCGCCGCGATCACCGAGTGGTTGCAGCGGGAGGGCACCTGCCTGCTGCTTGCGCCGCACCACGACGTCGGATTCACCGACGACTACGACCAGCGGCAGGTCGAGTACCAGCACCACGGTGACCGACTCGTCCCGCGACAGCAACGCTTCAGCCAGTACACCCGCTCGTTGATGACCGCGCTCGACGTGCCGGTGCACAACGTGTGGGGGTTACGGCCCGCGGTCGTCGAAGGGACGAAGGACATCGCGCCGCTCACCGGTGTACGCGACCTGGACACGCCTCGGCTGCTCGACAACGTCACCACGTTCAACTTTCACCCGCATCTGCCGCACTACGAGCTGACGGAGCCGGAGAGCGACCTGCTCCGGGTGCTGGGGCGCCAGCGCGTCGACCCGAACCGGCCGCACCCGTTCACCGCCGCCGGGCACACCGAGTTCAACGCGTTGATCTGGATGCCGCCGAACGGTGGGCGTGCGGGCGACATCGTCCTGATCGACTCCACGCATTTCACGACGCTGTTCGGCGGAACCGACAGTCTGCGGAACCTCTGGCACAACCTCGCGACCATGGGGTGAGCCTTTGGTCACCGGCCCGCGACCGGACAAGCAGTGTGGGGTGGGCCTTGTCGCCCGCGTCGGCTGGCCGATCCGCGGGCCGGCGCCCGCCTGCGGTCCAGCACGATCCGGGCACCACGGGCAGGGACGATCGTGACGGTGCTCCTGCCGATGCGCTCTGATCGCTCGGTGGTGGGTTCGACGCGTGCGGTGCGCAAAATCGTCGCCAGCACGATGCGCGACTCCATGGCGGCGAACGCTGCTCCGAGGCACCGCCTGCGTCCGCCGCCGAACGAGATCCACGAGTAGGTGGGTACGGTCGCGTCGAGGAACCGCTCGGGGCGGAAGGCGTGCGGGTCGTCGTACAGGTCGGGCCGCCGGTTGACGAGCGTGATGTACGGGCTCACCATCGTGCCCTTCGGAACGGTCAGGCCGGGCAACTCGAAGTCCTCCGCGGCAAGGCGCCCGGTGAGCGGGAACACCGGGCGCAGCCGCATCGTCTCCTTCACGACCGCATCGAGGTACTCGTCGTCTCCGTCACGTGCGGCGGCGTCGGCGCGGACGAGCACCTCCGGATGGCGGGCCATCCGTTCGAGGGCCCAGGCGAGCGTCGTCGCCGTGGTGTCGTGACCGCCGAGCAGCAGTGTGCGCATCGTGTCGCAGAGCTCGGCGTCCGTCAGGAGGGACCCGTGCTCGTCGGGGGTCCGCAGCAGTACGCCGAGGACGTCGCCGCGGTCGAGGTCACCGGATCCGCGCCGGGCGTCGATCTCCTCCCGCACGACCACGTCGACCGCGGCGATCGCCCGGCGCATCCGGGGGAACGGGCCGTCCCATCCGTTCGGGCGGGACGAGGCGATCATGGTCTGGACGAGGAATCGTCGCGAATTGCCCTCCCGGAGCAGCGCTTCGATCGCTGTGCGCAAGCGTTGCAGGCGTGCGGGGTCGGTGATTCCGAAGACTGCCGCCATGATCACCTCGAGGGTGATCGACTGCATCATCGGTAGCGCCGGGGTCGCGACGCCGTAGGGCCAGCGGGCCAGGGCCTGCTCGGTCTTGGTGCGCACCGTCGCCTCGTGAATCGTCAGAGACTGTCCGTGGAACGGCGGGTTCTGCACCCGGCGTAGGCGTCGGTGCTCGGCGCCGTCGACGTTCGTCAATCCGCTCGGCCCGAGCACGAGGGGATGTGGGGAGGACTTCGCCAGGGCCTCGCCGAAGCGCAGTACGTCGGTGTCGGCAGTGAACACGCGCTTGACGTCGTCGGGATGGGTGAGGCAGAGCCAGGGTCCGGTGGCCGGCATCGGAACCTGGAACCGGTCGCCCAGGGTTTCGCAGCGATCGGCGAAGCGCGCCGGGGCCAGCCAGTATTCCGCGGCATTGAGCACCGCGGGCCGGCGTAATCGGGGTACATCGAGCGTGGTCCGACGCATGGGTCGCATCCCTCCATTGATACTAAGTTATGAATTGCGTATCATAGTAGCCATGCTGTCAATGGCGGATATCCTGCAGGTAGGGCCGGAGCCGGGCGAGGACGCGACGGTCGACCGCATCGCCGCCGCTGCGCTCGATCAGTTCGCGCAATACGGCATCCGTCGGTCCACGATCGACGACGTGGCGAAGCGCGCCGGTGTCTCGCGGGTCACGGTGTTCCGCCGGTTCACCAACAAGGAGCGACTGGTCGAGTTCGTGGTTGCTCGCGAGATCCGCCGTGGCATGGAGGAATTGGACCGCGCGTGGGACGGCGGCGGAACGCTGGAGGACCGGTTGGTGCACGGGTTCTCGTTCGTCATGGAGTTCACCCGCGGTCATCCACTGTTCGGGCGGCTGCTGCACAGCGAACCGGATTACGTTCTGCCGCTGGTGACGGTCGACGGAGGGCCCGCGCTCGCGCTCTACCGGTTCCTGATCGCCCACCGTCTCGACGCCGAGGTCCGCGCCGGCCGTGCTCGGGCCGGTGATGTGGAGGCCAAGGCGGAGGTCATCGCGCGGCTGGCGATGTCACTGGTGCTCACACCCGTCGGCGTGATCGATCTCGACGACGCGAGCTCGGTGCGGGCCTTCGTCCGTCTCGCGTTGCTGCCGATGCTGGAGCCGATCGACGGAGACACGCCTCAGTAGGACTGGCCATCGGCGTATCGCTGCCTGCGGTAGTGGCGCCCCTTGCCGCGGTTGCGGTTCTTGAAGGTCGGCAGCTGCGAGTCGCAGTTCGGGCAGATCAGCCGCAGGTTCTCCCGCCGGTTGTTGGTCGGGTCGCCGTCGATGTGGTCCAACACGAAGGCCAGGGGGAGATCGAGCCACACAGCTGCGCCGCCACAGATCGCACAGCAACCCGACTGGGCGGCGGCGATGTAGGTCCGGATGTAGTGGCCGCGGCTGCTGCCTGGCCACGCCTCGCCGGATTCGAGCCAACGTCGCGTACCGGTGTCGCGCCGAACCGTCGCCTGGCACGCGTTGCTGCAGTAGATCTTCTGACTGCGCTTCGAGAGCGGTGAACCACAGCCGCGACACTGTCTCACGCGTCGGACGTTACGAGCTACCTCCGACAACATGCCGGACCGTGGAGCCTCCTATCGGGATTGAACCGATGACATTCCGCTTACAAGGCGAACGCTCTACCACTGAGCTAAGGAGGCGACGCGCAGAGTTTACCGGGTTGCGCCCGCGGGGAACCCGCTGCCCGTGACTGTCAAGGACGATCTACTGGCCGACTTCCCGCACGTGTATCCCGCGCTGCCGCGGGACAGGGTCGAGCGGCTGCTGACCCTGCTCGACCAGAGCGCGGGGACCGAGGGCAGCCTTGCGACGTCCATCGCCACCTCGCTGGAGCCGCTCGCGCCTGAGGTGGCCGGTCGCATCAAGTCGTACAAGAGCTCCGCCGACGTCGACGACTACGTCCGCATGCTGCGCGGCGCGACCGTGTTGCTGCTGCAGAGATGGGACGGTCAGCCGCCGGATGCCGACGCGATCAGCGCCGCGGTGAAGGATCTCGAAGCGGAGGGCTGACGCCTACTCGTCGGCCTCGACGATGCGCTGCGAGCGCACCACCGTGGGTGTGGACGAGGGCCGGTTCCGCGGCCGCCTGCCCGGGAACGGGATGCGGTCAGCGATGTTGCTCAGCGGGTTGACCACCTGGCTGAGCGTGATCACCGCGTCGCGCAGCGCCTCGATCGTCGGTTCCAGCGCTTCCAGCCCGGGCGCCAACCGGTTCAGGGTGTCCGCGACGGCCGCCAACTGCTCGAGCGGGCCGTTGCGGGCGGTCAGCCTCTCGACCAGGCCGCCCTCGGCAAGCAGCCGATCGGCCAGGCCGTCCTCGGCCAGCAGCCGATCGACGATTCCGTTCTCGTCGAGCAGCTGATCGACCAGCCCGCCGGGCTCGATGGCCCGCATCAGGCCGCCGTCCTCCTTGGTCAGCCGGTCCAGCACCCCGCCGGGCATGGTCAGCTTGTCCACCACGCCGCCGGGCTGAAGCAGGCGGTCGATCGGCCCGCCCGGTGTCAGCGCCCGCCCCAGCGGCTGGTCGTCGTCCATCAGCTTGGCCAGCCGGTTGGCACGCTGCACGGCCTCGTCAATGCCCAGCAGGTGCGCCATCGAGTTGGGCGCGGACCTGGTCTGCGCTCCGGCCTCGCCCAGGGTGCGCTGCGCCAGCCCCACCGCACCTGCGGCGGCCCCCAACGATGCCTCGGCGACGGCGAGTCCCGCCCGTGCCGGCGCGGTCGCGAGGTCGACCAGGTTCTTGCCCAGGTTCATCTGCCCAGTGTATGAACAGCGCAAGCGTCGATTCACAGGAAGTCCACAGCTGGCCCGCAGGATGACGATAGGCGGAGGGAGGACTCTGACAACCATGGCGATGCCTGCAATGACCGAGTCCGTTCCGGAAGCGCGGGTCCTCGTCGTCGACGACGAGGCCAACATCGTGGAACTGCTCTCGGTGAGTCTGAAGTTCCAGGGCTTCGAGGTGCACACCGCGTCCAACGGCGCGGCGGCGCTGGACAAGGCCCGCGAGGTCCATCCCGACGCGGTGATCCTCGACGTGATGATGCCGGGCATGGACGGCTTCGGCCTGCTGCGCAGGCTGCGGGCCGACGGCATCGACGCGCCAGCGCTGTTCCTGACCGCGCGCGACTCGCTGCAGGACAAGATCGCGGGGCTGACGCTCGGCGGCGACGACTACGTCACCAAGCCGTTCAGCCTCGAAGAGGTGGTGGCCCGCCTGCGGGTGATCCTGCGGCGCATCGGCCACGGCGTCGAGGAGCCGCGCAGCGCACGGCTGACCTTCGCCGACATCGAACTCGACGAGGACACCCACGAGGTGTGGAAGGCCGGCGAACCGGTGTCGCTGTCGCCGACCGAGTTCACCCTGCTGCGGTACTTCATCATCAACGCGGGCACCGTGCTGTCGAAGCCGAAGATCCTCGACCACGTCTGGCGCTACGACTTCGGCGGCGACGTCAACGTCGTCGAGTCCTACGTGTCGTACCTGCGCCGCAAGATCGACACCGGCGACAAGCGGTTGCTGCACACGCTGCGAGGCGTGGGGTACGTCCTGCGCGAACCGCGATAGTGCGCCAGGGCGTGCCGCTGCGGGTGGGGCTGGTGGCCGCCACCCTGGTGCTGGTGGCCTGCGGCCTGCTGGCCTCGGGCATCGCCGTGACCACGATCATGCGGCATAGCCTGGAGAACCGGGTCGACCAGACGCTGCTGGAAGCGTCGCGTGGCTGGGCGCAGGCGCCTGCCCGGTCGTCGTCGATGCCGATGGAGGGGCCGAACCCGGCCCGGCCGCCGTCGAACTTCTACGTCCGCGGCATCGACCCGGACGGCCGGATGTGGATGGCGGTCAACGACCGCGACGCCGAACCGGTGCTCCCCGACGACAACGACGTCGGACCCGAACCCGTGACGGTCCACTCGGTCGACCACTCGAACGTGACCTGGCGAGCGATGACCGTGCGCGGGCCCGAGGGCACGGTCACCACGGTGGCCGTCGACCTGTCCGAAGTGCAGTCGACCGTCCGCGCGCTGGTCTGGTCGCAGGCCGGGATCGGGGCGGCGGTGCTCCTGGTGCTCGGTGTGCTGGGTTATGCGGTGGTGCACCGCAGCCTGCGGCCACTGACCGAGGTGGAGGAGACGGCGGCCGCCATCGCCGCGGGCCAGCTCGATCGCCGTGTCCCGCAACGTGACCCGCGCACCGAGGTGGGTCGACTCTCGCTGGCGCTCAACGGCATGCTCGCCCAGATCCAGCGTGCGGTGGCGTCGTCGGAATCGTCGGCCGAGGCCGCGCGTACCTCGGAGGAGCGGATGCGCCGCTTCATCACCGATGCCAGCCACGAACTGCGCACCCCGTTGACCACGATCCGCGGGTTCGCCGAGCTGTACCGCCAAGGCGCGGCGCGCGACGTGGAGATGCTGATGAGTCGCATCGAGAGCGAGTCGCGGCGGATGGGTCTGCTCGTCGAGGATCTGCTGCTGCTCGCGCGCCTCGACGCGCAACGTCCGCTCGAGCGGCGTCGGGTGGATCTGCTGGCGATGGCCACCGACGCGGTGCACGACGCGCGGTCGATCGCGCCGAAACGCTCGATCACCCTGGACGTGTTCGACGGTCCGGGCACGCCGGAAGTGCTCGGCGATGAGGCCCGGCTGCGTCAGGTGCTCGGCAACCTCGTTGCGAACGCGCTGCAGCACACCCCGGAGACCGCAGGCATCGCGCTGCGGATCGGCACCGACGGCGACGACGCCGTGCTCGAGGTCTGCGACGAGGGTCCCGGCATGAGTCCGGAGGATGCGCAACGGGTGTTCGAACGGTTCTACCGGACCGATTCGTCGCGGGCCCGCGCCAGCGGCGGCACGGGCCTGGGGCTCTCGATCGTCGACTCGCTGGTGTTCGCGCACGGCGGGACGGTCACCGTCACCACCGCGCCCGGTGAGGGCTGCCGGTTCCGGGTGCAGCTGCCGCGGATCGCGGAGACGCCGGTGGCGGCGAATGCGGCGGACAATTCCTCGCTGGTGTGACGCCTCAGGTCAGTTCGGCGAGCGCTGCCTTGATCTTGCGCTGGGCGTCGTCGAGCGACTCCGGTGAGGGGTTGTTGTCGACGTTGGCGAAGCCGAAGTCCGCGAGATCCCGTGCGGGGAAGACGTGCACGTGCAGGTGTGGCACTTCGAGGCCGGCGATGATCAGCCCGGCGCGCTCGGCGGGGAACGCCTTGATGACGGCCTTGCCGATCAGCTGTGCCACCTCCATCACGCGACCGAAGACCGCGGGTTCGATGCCCTGCCACTGGTCGATCTCGGCGCGCGGCACCACCAGCGTGTGGCCCGGCGTCATCGGCTGAATCGTGAGGAAGGCGACGATGTCGTCGTCCTCGTAGACGAATCGGCCCGGCAGTTCTCCGTTGATGATCTTGGTGAAGACGGTCGCCATGCTCACGAGCATGCCAGATTGCTCACGCCGCCGAGGCTACGGTTGTTGACGCGAAACACGAGTAGATCCGTCAACAACCGTACTGTCGGCGATCAGCGTGGGCCGAGCAGCGCGTCCAATTCGTCGAGGGTCCAGGGCGGCGAGTCATGGTGGTCGCGGTAGCCGATGAAACCGGGTGAGGGGCGGCCGAATTCGCCGACGAAACCGCCTGCGGCGATGAAGATGCGGCCGGTGATGTCGCGGGCCCGGTCGCTGACCAGGTAGGCGTAGGTCGGGGCCACGTACTCCGGCGGTGCGGCGTCGAGCGCGCCCTGCATGCTGACGTCGTCGAGCAGGCCGCGCCGGTTCAGGTCGGCGATGTGGGCCTCGTAATCCGGACCCGTCGAGAGCCGGGTCTTCGCGCCCGGGCAGACGACATTCGCGCGAACGCCCTTCCCCTCGAGTTCCGCCGCGATCGCCAGGGTGAGCCCGTTGACCGCGCCCTTGCCGGCCGGGTAGCCGGTGCCGCCGTAGTCGCCGAGGAACGCGAACGAACTGGTGTTGACGATCGCGCCCCCACCCTGGGCGACCATCCTCGGCGCGGCCGCCCGGCACGTCTCGAACACCGTGCCGAGATGCGCGTCGAGCAGCTCGCGGAACTCGCCGCTGGTGACCGTGAGGATGGACGACCCCGGCGGCTCGGCCGTGCCCGCACAGTTCACCAGGATGTCGATGCGCCCGAACTCCTGCACACACGCGTCGACGAGTGCGTCGGCCATGGCGGGGTCCGCAGGTGAGCCGGCGACACTGTGTGCACCCGGAATCCCTTGCGCTGCGGCCGCGACCGCCTCACTGTCCCGGCCGTTGAGCACCACACCCGCGCCCTGGGCGGCGAGCAGCGAGGCCACCGCGAGGCCGACACCCCGCGAGCCGCCGACGACGACCGCGCCACGCCCGTCGAGCGGGCCGGCGCTAATCGCCCTCGCCCTCCTGGCTGAACTCCATCGAGTCCTCCATGTTCCAGTAGCCGCGCAGATTGGTGATCAGGCCGTCGTCGTTCACCCGGTAGGTGAAGACGCCCCGCACCGTGGCGACGAAGCCGTTGGGGAAGCGGGTGCGCAGCACCAGGATGTAGGCGATCTCCGTCGGGGAACTGGAAGCGAACGTCGCCTCCCGGGTGACGGTCAGCTGGTTGGGGCCGATGTTGGCGTCGAAGAACTCCGAGACCGCCTGCTTGCCCCGCACCCCGTTGCCGTCCGGGTTGGTGACCGCCTGCCCGATGGGATCCTCGAGCACGACGTCGTCGGCCATCAGGGCCAGCCAGCCGTTCTTGTCGCCGGCCTGGACGCAGCGCCACGATGACTCCGACGCGGTCACCACCGGCGTCTGCTGGGCGGTGTCGGTGCTCATGTCAGCGGTCCGCGTCGGTGTAGCGGATGATGCCGCGGATGTTGCGGCCCTCGAGCATGTCCTTGTACCCGTCGTTGATCTGTTCGAGCTTGTACTGCCGGGTGATCATGTCGTCGAGGTTGAGCTTGCCCGCCTTGTACATAGACAGCAGCTGCGGAATGTCGTAGTGCGGGTTGCCGCCGCCGAAGATGGTGCCCTGCAGGTTCTTCTGCATCAGCGTCAGCATCGCCAGGTTCAGCGTCACGTTGGTGTCGAGCAGGCTGCCGATCGCGGTCAGCACACAGGTGCCACCCTTGGAGGTGAGGTTGACGTAGCTGTCGACGTCGGCACCCTTCAACTCGCCGACGGTGACGATCACCTTCTTGGCCATCAGGCCCCAGGTGACCTCGGCGATGCCGGCAAAGGCCGACTCGAGGTCCGGATAGGTATGTGTGGCACCGAACTTCAGCGCGGCATCGCGCTTCCACTCCACCGGCTCGATGACGAAGATGTTGCGCGCGCCTGCGTTGACGGCACCCTGCAGCGCCGACATGCCCACGCCGCCGACGCCGATCACCGCGACGTCGTCACCCGGGCGGATGTCCGCGGTGCGGGTCGCCGAGCCGTAGCCGGTGGTGACGCCGCAGCCGACCAGGCAGGCCACCTCGAACGGGATGGACGGGTCGATCTTCACCACGGAGCTCTTGTGCACCACCATGTACGGGCTGAACGTGCCCAGCAGTGTCATCGGGATGACGGGCTGCCCCTTTGCGTGGATGCGATGGGTGTTGTCGGAGACCGCGAGGCCGCCGAGCAGTCCCGCGCCGAGGTCGCAGAGGTTGCGCAGGCCGGCCTGACATGACGGACACCTGCCACACGACGGGATGAACGAGAGCACCACGTGATCGCCGGGTGCGATGTCCTCGACTCCGGGACCGACCTCGGTGACGATGCCCGCGCCTTCGTGGCCGCCGAGCACCGGGAAGCCGGCCATCGGGATGTCACCGGTCACCAGATGGTGGTCGGAGTGGCACATGCCCGACGCTTCCATCTGGATCTTGACCTCGTCCTTGACGGGGTCTCCGATCTCGATCTCCTCGATCGACCACGGCTGGTTGAACTCCCAGATGAGAGCGCCTTTTGTCTTCATCAAAAGCTGCCTTCCAATAGAGCCGGTGAGCACAGACTAGAGGCATTAGTTAGGTGCGTCACACCCACCCCCAATCAACTGCTTGGCCGGGAGTCACCAGATCGGGACGGGGGCGTGGCCGAGGGGGTAGTAGCCGGGCAGTTTCTCGCCGGCCACGCTGCGCTCGATGCGCTTCTGCATGGTCGGGCTGAGATCTCCGGACTCGATGAGCTTCAGGAACATCTTCTGCACGTGGCCGAAGTCGAAGAAGTCCCGCTGCCACTCGATCTTGAGATCGTCATCAAGCCGGAACCAGCTGCCGCCGATGCCGTAGATCTCGTCCTGGGTGCCGTCACTCTTGTTGACGATCTGCTTCCAGAACCCGACGATCTCGTTCTGCTTGTCGTCGATCAGCACCTTCTGGTATTCGTAGTACCAGTTCTCCAGGCCCTCCATCTCCAAACCGAGTGCGGTGTCGCGGATCTCGTCCTTCCCGACGCACATCACATCCTCTTTGGGCCCGATGTTCCAGCCGTAGGTCGCGTCGTCGGTGTAGAAGTCGGCCAACGGCTTCCAGTCACCGGCCTTCTCGGCGTCCTTGTTGGCCTGCAGCCAGCGCTCGACCCAGTTTTCGAGCTGTTCACGTGACGCCATTGTCAGTCCTTCTCTTCGATGGATATTGCACGGGTAGGGCACATGTCGACAGCCAGCTCCACGGCATCGCGGAGCTCGTCGGGTGGTTCGGGGTCCAGGATCTGGACGACGCCGCGTTTGGGCACCGTGAACACGTCGGGAGCCTCCAGTTCGCACATCGCGTGGCCCTGGCACAGGTCCTCGTCGAGCACGACTCGATAGCAACCCATGTCGGATCAGGCCTCTCCGATTCCCCGGTCACTGCGCTCCTGCCCGCCGGCAGCGCGCTTGCGGTAGCGCACCTTCGCCGGCTGGGCCAGCTGCACGACCATCTTCGAGTGGTCGTTGTGGTAGCTCTCCGCGGGTTGAGCCATTTCGAACTCGTACTCACGCAACAACACCGAGAAGATCGCCTTGATCTGCATCTGGGCGAACGCCGCGCCGACGCAGCGGTGCTTGCCGGCGCCGAAGGGGATCCAGGTCCATCGGTTGGCGACGTCGGCCTGCTCGGGCTTGTTGTAGCGATCGGGGTTGAACGCGTCGGGGTCGGGGAAGTCCTCGGCGATCCGGTTGGAGATCGCCGGTGACGCCGCGACGAAGTCACCCTTGTGGATCGGGAAGCCCTTCACCTCGAACTCGTCCTGCGCGACCCGCATCAGGATGATCAGCGGCGGATGCAGGCGCAGCGTCTCCTTGACCACGTTGTCCAGCTTCGGGATCTGGCGCAGCGCGTGGAAACTCACCTCCTGGCCGTCGGCATAGAGGTCGTCGAGCTCTGCCCGCACCTCGGCGTAGGTATCGGCGTGGCGGATCAGTTCGATCAGCGTCCACGCCGATGTTCCCGAGCTGGTGTGGTGGCCCGCGAACATCAGCGAGATGAACATCCCCGTCACCTCGTTGGCGGTGAAGCGCGGGTTGCCGTCGTCGTCCTTGATCGACACCAGCACGTCGAGCAGGTCGCGGTCGGCCTTGTCCGCGGGCGGGTTCGCGATACGTGCGTCCATGATTTCCTGCACCAGCGCAACGAGTTTCACCCGCGACTCGTCGCGGATGCGGAAGCTGTCGATGTCGAGGTAGGGGTCGACGTAGCACAGCGGGTCGGTGCCGCGTTCGAGCTGGTGGTAGTAGTGGGCGAACCGGCTGTCGAGCTGCTCGCGGAACTTCAACCCGATCAGGCAGGCCGTCGAGGTGTAGATGGTGAGCTCGGAGAAGAAGTCGAGCAGCTCGATCTCGCCTTCATCCCCCCATTCGGCGACCATCTTCTTGACTTCGTTCTCGATGGTGGCGGCGTGGCCCTTCATCTGCTCACCGCGAAGTGCGGTGTTGTGCAGCATCTCCGCGCGACGTTCGGGGTCGGCATCGAACACCACGCCCTCGCCGAAGATCGGTGTCATGAACGGGTAGGCCTCGGCCTGGTTGAGCTCGCTGTCGCTGGAGCGGAAGAAGAACTCGTTGGCCTCGGATCCGGACAGCATGACGACCTGCTTGTCGGCGAGCTGGAACCAGCCGACGTCACCGCACTCCTCTCGGATCCGCTTCATCAGGCCGATCGGGTCGGTGCGGAACTCTTCGAGGTGGCCGTGCTCCTCTTCGCCGCCCGAGACGCGGGGAACGATCGCAGTGGTCATGGCTTCAAGTTCTCCTCGTTCAGCTTCAGCTGTTGACGGTCGGCGGGCGCGTCGGCCAGCGGTGCTTCGGGCTGGAGTTCCATGTTGGCGATGTATCCGCCGCGCGGTGTCTCGGCGACGAAGGTGATGGCGCGCGCGAGATCCGACGCACGAAGGAAGTAGTCGTGGCGGGCCTGTCCCCACTTGGCCCAGTCCTCGAGCGCGGGCCCGATCTTGTCGGCGGGCAGGCTCCAGCCCATCGATGTCTTGGTGGGGCCCGGGTGGACGATCGAGGCGCGCACGCCGGTGCCCTCGAGCTCCATCTGGAAGTTGTTCACCATGGCCACCAGCGCGGCCTTCGCGGCGCCGTAGGCGCCCATGTGCGGTCGCTGACGAAGCGCCACATCGGATCCCACGAAGATGAGATCACCGCGCTGACGCTCGAGCATGCCGGGCAGCACCGCGGCCGCCAGCCGGTTCGCACCGACGAGGTGGATCTGCAGTTGTGACTCGAACTCGTCTGTGCCGATCTCGGCCAGCTTGCCGAAATAGGTGTCACCGGCGCCGGCCACCAGCACCTCGATGTCGCCCAGTGCGTCGATCGACTGGGTCACGAACGACTTCACCGAGTTCGGGTCGGTGACGTCGAGGTGGAAGCCGACGGCTTCACCGCCGTCGGCGTTGATCTTTCCGACCAGGTCCTCGAGCTTCTCCACCCGGCGCGCGCCGAGCGCGACCGGGAAGCCGCGGGCGGCCAACTCGATGGCGGTGGCCTCACCGATGCCGGAGGAGGCGCCGGCCACGATGGCGGGTCGGCGTTCGGGAAGTGGGGCGAAACGTGGCATGGAACGGGAGCCTCTCGGGCGGACGTGTCAGCGGGGCTGGAGGGTCATGGGCAGGTGGGCGAATCCGCGGACATTGCTCGAGTGGACGCGGACGGCGTTGGCCTCGTCGACCTCGTATCCGCGGATTCGTTTGAAGAGCTCGGCCAGCGCGACGCGCGCTTCCATGCGAGCCAGGTGGGCACCGAGGCAGAAGTGCGCGCCGGAGCCGAAACTCATCAGCTTCGAACCGATCTCGCGGCCGATCACGAAGTCGTCGGGGTTCTCGAAGACCCGCTCGTCGCGGTGCGCGGATCCGGGCAGCAGCAGCAGCACGTCGCCGTCGGGGATGGTGGTGTCGTACAACGTCAGATCACCGGCGACGGTGCGGGCCAGGATCTGGCTGGAGGTGTCGTAGCGCAGCGTCTCCTCGACCCACAGCGGGATCCGCGACTCGTCCTGGTAGACCGGCTGAAGCTGGTCGGGGTTCTTGTGCCCCCAGAAGGCCGCGTTGGCAAGCAGTTTGGTGGTCGTCTCGTTGCCGGCGATCACCATCAGGAACATGAAGCCGAGGATCTCGTCGTCGGTGAGCCGGTCACCGTCGATCTCCGCCTCCAGCAGTGCTGTCGTCAGATCGTCGGTGGGGTTCTTCCGGCGCTGGGCGACCATCTCCTGGTAGTAGACGATCAGGTTGATGGACGCCTCGATCGCCTCGGGGGGCACATCGGTCACGCCGTCGTCGCGGTGCATCACCCCGTCGGCCCACGCCCTCACCTGGTCGCGGTCGGGTTGTGGCACCCCCATCAGCTCGGAGATGACGTCCATCGGCAGCTTGCCCGCGAACTCGTTGACGTAGTCGACGGTCGCGTCGTCGCCGGCCTTCTCCATCATCGCGTCGAGGTGCTGGACCGCGATCTCGGTGACCCGTGGTTCCAGTTCGCGGATGCGTCGCGGGGTGAAGCCCTTGGACACCAGGGTGCGCAACCGAAGGTGCGCGGGGTCGTCCATCGCCAGGAAGGACATCGTCTTGGCGGCGTGCGGACCGCGGGACGCCGGATCCAGGGAGACGCCGAACTTGTTCGACAGCGTGGTGCTGTTGCGGAAGCCCTGCAGCACGTCGGAGTGGCGCGACAGCGCCCAGAAGCCGAGTGCCTCGTTGCGGTACAGCGGGGCCTCGTCGCGCAGGCGCTGGTAGTACGGGTACGGATCCTCGTGGAAGTCGTAGTCGTACGGGTCGAGTACGACGTCTGAAACGGTCACGTGTCTTCTCCGAGGATGAGGCCGACGACATAGGACAGCCGGTCGGCGATCTGGTGGTAGGTGAAGGCGCCGCTGCCCGCGTTGACCAGCGCGCCGAAGAACGTCATCTCCAGGGCAGCGACCGCGCGCGGGTCGGCGTCCGGGCCGACCGCGGAGCGGATACGGCGGTGGATCTCGGCGCCGATGCGGTCGCGCACCTGGCGGACGGTCGGGTCGGTACCGGTGAGCAGTGCGGTGGTGCACGCCGCGGCCACCTCGGGCTCGTCGGCCACCGTCAGGGCCATCGCCCGCAGCGCCTGCGCGACGCGCGCCTGCATGGGCTCGTTCACGTCGGTGAAGAACGGCACCTTCTTGATCAGATCGAGGTAGACCTCGGCGATCAGGTGGTTCTTCGACGAGAAGTAGGTGTAGGCGGTGGCGGGCGCGACCTTGGCCCGCGCCGCCACCGCGCGGACGGTCAGGTCCGCATACGACGACTCGCGCAGCATCTCGACCCCGGCAGTGAGCACCTTGCGAAAGGTCTCCTCCTGCCGGCGGTTGCGGGGCGCCTTGACCACGTCGGCCGGCGTGCTGCCGTCTGTGATCGCGACCACTGCATCACTGGACACATGTCCAAGTTATCCGACGTCCGCACCGGGAGGCAAGCCGAAGCAGCAAATTGGCGCTGCCCATGCGCTTTTCGGATGTCGCCGCGGAGTCGCAGGTGACCGGGCCTTGCGGCGCGGTCGGCCCGACGGCTATGGTTCGACTGAACAGCGCCGGACAGTTGTCCAGTGACGAGACGGGAGTGCGGATGACGCTGCTGGGCGATCGAGAGAGTCGGCTGCTGGTCGACGGCAAGTTGGTGGCCGGGAGCGGCGGCACGTTCGCCACGGTCAACCCCGCCACCGAGGAGACGCTCGGCGTCGCGGCGGACGCGACGGCCGAGGACATGGGCGCGGCCATCGAGGCCGCCCGCCGGGCCTTCGACGACACCGGCTGGTCGACCGACGTCGAGCTGCGCGTCCGGTGCATCCGGCAGCTGCAGCAGGCGATGCGCGACCACGTGGAAGAACTTCGTGACCTGACCATCGCCGAGGTGGGCGCGCCGCGGATGCTGACGGCGGCCGCGCAGCTCGAGGGTCCGGTGGAGGACCTCAGCTTCTGCGCCGACACCGCGCAGTCCTACGAGTGGACGTCCGATCTCGGTGTCGCGTCGCCGATGGGCATCAAGACCCACCGCACGATCGCCAGGGAGGCGATCGGCGTCGTCGGCGCCATCACACCGTGGAACTTCCCGCATCAGATCAACCTCGCCAAGGTCGGACCGGCCCTCGCGGCGGGAAACACGCTGGTGCTCAAGCCCGCGCCCGACACACCGTGGGCGGCGGCAGTGCTCGGCGAGCTGATCACCGAGCACACCGACTTCCCGCCGGGCGTGCTCAACATCGTCACGTCGAGCGACCATGCGGTGGGCGCGCTGCTGTCGAAGGACCCGCGCGTCGACATGGTGTCGTTCACCGGGTCGACGAACACCGGACGGGCCGTGATGTCCGACGGCGCGGCCACGCTGAAGAAGGTCTTCCTGGAACTGGGCGGCAAGTCCGCGTTTCTGGTGCTCGACGACGCCGACCTGGCGGGCGCGTGCTCGATGGCGGCGTTCACCGCGTCGATGCACGCCGGTCAGGGCTGCGCGATCACCACGCGCCTGGTGGTGCCACGCGCCCGGTACGACGAGGCCGTCGAGGCGGCCGCCGCCACCATGGGCGGGTTGAAGCCCGGCGATCCGAACAAGCCGGGCACCATCTGCGGACCGGTGATCTCGGCACGCCAGCGCGACCGGATCCAGGCCTACCTGGACTCCGCTGTCGCCGAGGGCGGCCGATTCGCCTGCGGTGGTGGCAGTCCCGCCGATCGTGACACCGGCTTCTTCATCGAGCCGACGGTGATCGCGGGCCTCGACAACGGTGCGAAGGTGGCGCGGGAGGAGATCTTCGGGCCGGTGCTGACGGTGATCGCCCACGACGGCGACGACGACGCCGTCCGCATCGCCAACGACTCGCCCTACGGCCTGTCCGGCACCGTGTTCTCGGCCGACGAGGATCGTGCCGCCGGCATCGCCGCCCGGCTGCGTGTCGGCACGGTCAACATCAACGGTGGGGTCTGGTACTCGGCGGACATGCCGTTCGGTGGTTACAAGCAGTCCGGCATCGGCCGGGAGATGGGACTCGCCGGCTTCGAGGAGTACCTCGAGATCAAGGCGATCGCCAAGGCAGCGAAGTAGAAAGCGGAGACCGGGATGGGACTCTACGGAGATCAGTTCAAGGACAAGGTGGCGATCGTCACCGGTGCCGGCGGCGGCATCGGCCAGGCGTACGCCGAGGCGCTGGCCCGTGAGGGCGCGGCCGTCGTCGTCGCCGACATCAACACCGAAGGCGCGGCGAAGGTGGCCGACGGCATCAAGGGCGAGGGCGGCAACGCGCTGGCCGTGCGTGTCGACGTCTCCGACCCGGACTCCGCGAAAGAGATGGCGGCGCAGACGCTGTCGGAGTTCGGCGGGATCGACTACCTGGTGAACAATGCGGCCATCTTCGGTGGGATGAAGCTGGACTTCCTGATCACCGTCGACTGGGACTACTACAAGAAGTTCATGAGCGTGAACATGGACGGCGCGCTGGTGTGCACCCGGGCGGTGTACCGCAAGATGGCCAAGCGCGGCGGCGGCGCGATCGTCAACCAGTCGTCGACCGCGGCGTGGCTCTACTCGAACTTCTACGGCCTGGCCAAGGTCGGCATCAACGGCCTCACCCAGCAGCTGGCCACCGAACTGGGCGGGCAGAACATCCGCGTCAACGCGATCGCGCCGGGACCCATCGACACCGAGGCCAATCGCACCACCACGCCGCAGGAGATGGTCGCCGACATCGTCAAGGGAATCCCGTTGTCCCGCATGGGCGAAGTGGACGACCTGACCGGCATGTGCCTGTTCCTGCTGTCGGATCAGGCCAAGTGGGTCACCGGGCAGATCTTCAATGTCGACGGCGGACAGATCATCCGCTGATGAGCGCTTGCGCGAAGAGGAAAAGACGATGACCGACGAGCAGCCCCGGTACGGCTACATCGGGCTGGGCAACATGGGCGCGCCGATGGCCAGCCGGCTGGTCGAGTGGCCCGGCGGGCTGACCGTGTTCGACGTGCGCACCGACGCGATGACCCCGCTGGTCGAGGCGGGTGCGTCGGTGGCCGACAGCGTGGCCGACGTGGCGAGCGCCGACATCATCAGCGTCACCGTGCTGAACGACGCGCAGGTGCGCCAGGTGGTCGCCGAACTGGCCGAGCACGCGAAGCCGGGGACCGTGATCGCGATCCACTCGACGATCAGCCCCGAGACCGCCGTCGAACTGTCCGAGCAGCTCCGGCCGCAGGACATCCACATCGTCGACGCCCCGGTCAGCGGTGGCGGGGCGGCCGCGGGCAAGGGTGAACTCGCGGTGATGGTGGGCGCCGACCGCGAGGTGTACGAACGCATCAAGCCTGCCTTCAAGCAGTTCGCCTCGATGGTGATCCACGCGGGAGCGCCAGGTGCCGGGACGCGAATGAAGCTGGCGCGCAACATGTTGACCTTCACCTCGTATGCGGCGGCGTGTGAGGCGATGCGGCTCGCCGAGCAGGCGGGCATCGACCTGCAGCAGCTGGGCCGGGTGGTGCGTCACACCGATGCGCTGACCAGTGGCGCCGGCGCGATCATGGTGCGCGACGACATGCGCCCGCTCGATCACGACCACTTCCTGTACGAGCCGTTCCTGCACGCCCGCGGTCTGGGAGAAAAGGATCTCAGCCTCGCGCTCGCGCTGGGGGAGTCGGTGTCGGTCGACCTTCCGCTGGCGCGGGTGGCGCTGGACCACCTCGCCGACGGGTTGGGTGTCCCGCACGTCGAATCCAGCACGGAGGAGTGAGCATGGACGAGCTGCGCCGCAAGGGCCTCGACAAGATGAACGAGGTCTACGGCTGGGAGATGCCGGACATGCCCGGCGACTACTTCGCGCTGACCGCCGACCACCTGTTCGGGACGATCTGGACGCGTCCCGGACTGTCGATGCGCGACAAGCGGATCATGACGCTGACCGTCGTCACCGCCCTTGGCATCTCGGATCTCGCCGAGATACAGGCCAATGCCGCGCTCGCCAACGAGGAGCTCACCGAGGAGGAGCTCAAGGAGATGGCGATCTTCTTGACCCACTACCTCGGCTTCCCGCTGGGATCGAAGCTCGACGGTGTGGTGACGAAGGTGGCCAAGCAGCGCAGGAAGACCGCAGAAAAAGGTGAAGACAAGAAGGCCAACGTCAATGCCGCGCTGAACATGCACTCGGGAAGCACGCTCGATGATGAGTAGGTACGCCGCGCTCTCGCGCGAGGAACTCGCGGTGCTGGTGCCCGAGCTGCTGTTGATCGGTCAGCTGATCGACCGGTCGGGCATGGCGCACTGCATCAGCGCGTGGGGACGCGAGGAGATGTTGCAGGTCGCCATCGAGGAGTGGGCGGCGTCGAGTCCGCTCTACACCAGGCGGATGCAGAAGGCGCTCAACTACGAGGGTGTGGACATCTTCACCCTCTTCAAGGGTCTGCAGCTCGACATCGGCGCGCCGCCGCAGTTCATGGACTTCCGGTACGTCGTGCACGACCGGTGGCACGGCGAGTTCTACCTGAACCACTGCGGGGCGCTGCTCGACGTCGAGCCGATGGGCGAGGACTACGTGCACGGGATGTGCCACGACATCGAGGACCCGACGTTCGACGCCACCGCGCTGGCCACCAACCGCAAGGCCCAGGTGCGGCCCATCCACCGGCCGCCGAGGGCGTCGGCCGATCAGCACCCGCACTGCCGGTGGACGGTGATCATCGACGAGTCCTACCCGGAGGTGCCGTTCATTCCCGCGATGGACGTCGTCGCCGCCACCCACGCACACCACACCGAGCTGGACCCGATCGACCGCGACGACGAGGGGATGGCGGACTATTCGGGTCCGTTGCTGGCCGACGTCGACTTCGGCGCGTTCTCGCACTCGGCGCTCGTGCGGATCGCCGACGAGGTGTGCCTGCAGATGCACCTGCTCGTCTTTTCGTTCAAGCTGGCGGTCGAGGCGCGGGCGAAGGATGATGCGGCGCTGGCAGAGTCGATCCGCACCAAACAGCTGATCGGCATCGCCGGAGTCGCAGCGGAGCGAATTCACAAGGCGCTCAAGCTGTCCAGTGACGTCAAGGGAGCGCTGCGGGTGCTCGAGTTGCATCCGCTGCTCAACCCCGCCGCCTACGTGTGGGCTGACGTCGACCCGGGGTTCGTGCATGTGCGACCGTCGCCCGCCCACGAGGACGGGTCATGGATCTCGCTGGTGTCACCGGTCGCGGACAAGCCGCTGCAGGCGATCGCCGCGGCGGTCGACCCTCATCTGCGGGCGGAAGTGACCGGCACGCAGTCGGACTGGACGGTGCGCTTCGTCGAGACCGACACTCCGTCGAAGGAGCTGGGCGAGGTCGCGGTCACCAAGTTCAGTGGGGGCGCGAGCTGGGTGTTCGAGGACCGCAAGTCGCTGCCGCTCACCGTGGTGTAGCTAGGCCGCTGTGTTGCCGGGTGGTTCCGGTCTTCCGGGTTCGTCCTCGGCGGCCGGGCGCGCGTCATCCTCCTCGAGTGGCAGGAGCAGTTTCTCGGGGTGGTGGTAGCCGTTGGTGCGCTTCTGCCCGGTATCGAGTCCGGCCGGAGGTATCCATTCGACTTCGTGCCGGTGGTTGAGCAGGGTGGTCCAGCCGCCGGGGCCGACCGCGCGATTGTCCGGCCCGCACGCCAGGCCGAGGTCGTCGATGTTGGTGTCGCCGCCGGCGGTCCAATCCTTCGCGGCGTGGTGGACCTGGGCGCCGTAGGCGGGCACCGTGCAGCCGGGTTTGGTGCAGCCACCGTCGCGGGCGATCAGCGCAAAGCGTTGGGCCACCGAGGCAGTCCGCCGGGTTCTGAACAGGTCGAGTGTGGATCCGGTGGCGTCGTCGAACACGGCGAGGTAGTTGGTGGCGTTGGCGTGCGCTGCCATCCGTAGGACGTCGGCAATCGGAAGTGCAGTGCCGCCACCGGTGATGCCGATGCCGGCCAGGGTGCGCAGCTCCTGCAGCGTGGTCCGCACGATGATCGCGGTGGGGAGGCCGTTGAGCTGGCCGAGTTCGCCCTTGTCGAAGGCAGCGCGACCGATGAACTCGAAGGCGTCGTGGCGGCGTTGCTCGATGCTGCGGTTGTCGCCGTCGATCTGCGCCTGCGTCGGTGTGCCGGACGTGCACGGGGCGACGTCTGCCGGGTTGCACATGCCGGGTGCTGCGTATCGCGCGAACAGGACCTCCCACACCGCCCAGGCTTCGGGGGTGAGGTTCGCCTTCATCTCGGTCATGGCGTCGTGTTGCTGCCTGCCCTTGGACAGCCCCCGGCGGCGGGCGCGCTCCTCGTCGTCCGGGGCGGGCCCATCCTGGTCGAGCAGGAACAGCGTCCGTGCGGTCTGGTCCTGGAGTTCCTTGGGGCCCGACCCGACGGCGTGCCGCACCCAGTCGACTTCGAGGCGTTCGCGGGTGGCGGTGTCGACCCAGCCGGGCATGCGCTTCATCGCGAGACGGATCACCGTGACGTGCTCCGGGGTGATGAGCCCGAGTCGCTGTGCGGTGGCGGTCGCGACGAGCAGCGGTGGCAGCGGTGCTCCGGTGAGGGCTCGCCGGGGCGCCAGCAGTGCCGTCTCGGTGAGCCGGCGGTTGGCCTCCTCGGTGGAGATGCGCCACCGGATCGCGATGACGTCACGCCATGACTTGGCACCGAGTTCCCGCGGTGTCGACTCGGCCTGCAGGCGGGCCAGCAGACGGTGGTTCTGGCTCGGGAGCTGGCAGCCGATCGTCTGCACCTCGTCGAGGACCTCGAGTAGTTCGGTGCGGGTGAGTGTTTCGACGTCGCAGTCGGCCAGGGCGTCGTACGCGGCACGGAGCGCGGTGAGCGCTTCACGGACTGACTCGAACGCCATTCGTCGAATATATGTTCGAATCTTAAGAGAACGGCGACGTGTTTGATGTGAGCTCCCGAAGAGCTGAAATGCCTGCCATGCAGGTGATTTCAGGCGTGTCGGCGACGCCCGCGGCGCCGTCCGAGGATCCCGCTAGCGCGGCCCCACCGCGCCACCCACCCAGCGGCGTAGGTAGGCCCTCAGGTCCTCGCCGGTGCGCGGCGGCCTGCCCGGGTCGACGACGAACGACTGGATGATCCGCAACAGGTGTTCGGCGAGTTCGTCGAGTTCGTGGTCGGTGAAGCCGAGACCGGTCCAGTCGACGTCGAACCGGCGCAGCATCGCGTTCGCGAACTGCTGGGCGACATCGGAGGTTACCGACTCGCTGTGGGCGTCGGCCCGGCCCGGCGTGACGAGCAGGCCGATGTGCTTGTCCTTGGGTAGCCACTCCAGCGCGGTGGCGATCGCCTCGGCGACCGCCTCGACCGGATCGGTGATGCCCTGCAGGTGCATGGCGAGCCGCTCGAGGAAGTCGGCCGCAGCGTGCACCGCCGCCTCGACGAGAAGTGCTTCGGTGCTGGGGAAGTACCGGTACACGGTCTGCCGCGTGACGCCGAGGGTGCGGGCCACATCGGCGATGCTGATGTCGGCGCCGCGCTCGTCGATAGCCCTGCCCGCCGCGGCGAGGATGCGCGCGACGGCCTCCTCGTCGGACGCGGGCGCCGCGCCCGACCAGCCGTGGGTGCGCATGGGCCGATGGTACGTCAGCCCGTGCGCTCAGCCGCGATAGCTGACCTGTAGGTCTTTCACCCCGTTGATCCAGCCCGACCGCAGCCGCTGTGGCTCGGCCAGCTTCGCGATGTCCGGTATCTGGTCGGCGATCTCGTTGAAGATCAGCTTGATCTCCATGCGCGCGAGGTTCGCGCCGATGCAGAAGTGCGCGCCGTTGCCGCCGAAGCCGAGGTGCGGGTTCGGGTCGCGCAGGATGTCGAAGCGGAACGGGTCTCCGAAGACGTCCTCGTCGTAGTTGGCCGAGCTGTAGAACAGGCCGGCGCGCTGCCCCTCGCGGATCGTCACCCCGCCGATCTCGACATCGGTGAGCGCGGTGCGCTGAAAGCAGTGCACCGGGGTGGCCCAGCGGACGATCTCGTCGACCGCGGTGTTCGGCCGTTCGCGCTTGAACAGCTCCCACTGGTCGGGATGCTCGAAGAAGGCGTTCATGCCGTGCGTCATGGCATTCCGGGTGGTCTCGTTGCCCGCCACGGCCAGCAGGATCACGAAGAACGCGAACTCGACGTCGCCGAGCGACTCGCCGTCGATGTCGGCCTCGATCAGCCGCGTGACGATGTCGTCGGCCGGGCAGCGCCTGCGCTCCTCGGCCATCGTGTAGGCGTAGCCCATCAACTCGGCGTTGGCGGTGGTCGGATCCGAGTCGAAGTCCGGATCGTCGGTGTTCATGATCGAGTTCGTCCAGTGGAACAGCCGCTCACGGTCGGCCTCCGGGACGCCGATCAGGTCGGCGATGGCCTGCAGCGGCAGGATCATCGCGATGTCGTCGACGAAGTTGCCACTGTCCTTCTGCGCTGCGGCGCTGACGATCTCGCGGGCGGCGACAGCAAGCCGCTCCTCGAGTGCGGCGACCGACCGCGGCGTGAACAGCCGCGAGACGATCTTGCGCAACCGGGTGTGCTCCGGGGCGTCGTGGTTGATCAGCAGCGCCTTGGTCAGGTCGAGCTGTTCGCTGGTGACACCCTCGGGCAGCCGCATCACCGCGCCCTTGCGGTTGGTCGACCAGAGATCGCCGTTGCGCGAGATCGACTTGATGTCCTCGTGCCGGCTGATCACCCAGTAGCCGCCGTCGTCGAATATCGACTCCGCCTGCTCGTTCCACCACACCGGCGCCGTGCGGCGCAACTCGGCGAATTCGGTGACCGGGATGCCCTTGAGCAGGACGTCGGGATCGGTGAAGTCGTACCCCGGTCCGAACGGACAGCGGCTCTCCATGGTGGTCACGGCGAATACCTCCTTGTGTGACGCGGGCCACGTTCACCACGACCATACACTCTGCTGTCAAGTGTATGCCCGGACGGGCGCGTTAGGGTTGTCGACTGTGCACGTCCTGGTGATCGGATCCGGCGCCCGTGAACACGCCCTGCTGCTCGCGCTGCGCCGCGACCCGGAGGTCGAGACGCTGGCCGTCGCCCCCGGCAACGCCGGTACCGCGGTCATCGCCGACCAGTACGACGTCGACGTGACGTCGGGCGAGGCGGTGACCAAACTGGCTCAGCGCATCGGCGCCGATCTGGTGGTGGTGGGTCCCGAGGTGCCACTGGTGCTCGGTGTGGCCGACGCGGTGCGCGCGGCAGGCATCGACTGCTTCGGGCCGACCAAGGACGCCGCCCGCATCGAGGGCTCGAAGTCGTTCGCCAAGGACGTGATGACCGCCGCAGGCGTGCGCACCGCCACCAGCGAGATCGTCGACACCCCCGCTCGCCTCGACGAGGCGCTCGACCGGTTCGGCCCCGCCGCGGGCGACCCGGCGTGGGTGGTCAAGGACGACGGACTGGCCGCGGGCAAGGGTGTGGTGGTGACGGCCGACCGCGACGCGGCGCGTGCGCACGCCGCCGCCCTGCTCGACGCCGGGCACCCGGTGCTGCTCGAGTCCTTCCTCGACGGTCCCGAGGTGTCGCTGTTCTGCGTCGTCGACGGTGAGACCGTCGTACCCCTGCTGCCCGCACAGGACTTCAAACGCGTCGGGGACAACGACACCGGGCCCAACACCGGCGGCATGGGCGCCTACGCCCCGCTGCCATGGCTGCCCGACGATGTCGGTAGGCGGATCGTCGACGACATCGTCAAACCCGTTGCCGCAGAACTCGTCCGGCGGGGCAGCTCGTTCTCCGGACTGCTGTACGCCGGGTTGGCCATCACCTCACGCGGGCCCGCGGTGGTCGAGTTCAACTGCCGCTTCGGCGACCCCGAGACGCAGTCGGTGCTGGCGCTGCTCGAGAGCCCGCTCGGTCAGCTCCTGCGGGCCGCCGCCACCGGCCGGCTCGCCGGCTTCGGCGAACTGCGCTGGCGGGACGGCGCGGCGGTGACGGTGGTGCTGGCGGCCGAGAACTACCCCGGCCGGCCGCGCGTCGGCGACGCGATCACCGGGTCGGAGGCCGACGGCGTGCTGCATGCCGGTACGGCGCGCCGCGACGACGGGGCCGTCGTCTCGTCGGGCGGTCGGGTGCTGTCGGTGGTGGGCACCGGTGCGGACCTGTCGATTGCCCGCGCCGCGGCCTACGACCTGATCGGGTCGGTTCGTCTGCCGGGCAGTCACTTCCGCACCGACATCGGACTCGCGGCCGCCGAGGGCCGCATCGCGCTCTAGGCGACGAGCAGCGGTGCCATCCAGGCGATCTCGGCAGGCAGCTGAGAGCTCCAGAAGGCGCCGTCGTGTCCGCCCGGCGAGAAGCCGCCCGCGGGCGGGGTGGGCAGCTGCGCGATGAACTGCTCGGTCGCCGCGTAGAACGGGTCGCTGTCGCCGCAGTCGATGCGGATCGGGATGTCGGCGAGCGCAGGCAGGCCCCAGACGCTGTTGGCGGCGTAATCGTCGGCGCCGTCGAATGCGCCGGGCGCCGCCGCCCCGGCCGACGTCCACAGCGCAGGGCTCACCGCGCAGATCGCCGCCGTGCGCGCCGGTCCGAGGCGGGCGCCCAGCAGCAGCGCGCCGTAACCGCCCATCGACCACCCGAGGAAGCCGACGCGCGAGGTGTCGAGGCCCATCGTTCCCAGCATCGGGATCAGCTCGTCGAGCACCATGGCGCCCGAGTCCTCACCGGAAGCCCTTTTGTGCCAATAACTCCCGCCACCGTCGACGGCCACGACGGCGAACGGCGGCAGCCCGGCGTCGACGGCCTGAGCCAGCCCCTGTTCCACACCGCCCGCCATCACCTGGGCGGCGTCGGCCCCCTTGCCGTGCAGCGCGATCACCGGTCGAAGCGGCCCGGACTGCCCCGGCGGACGCGCGATCGCCCAGTTGGTCGCAGCTCCGCCGCGCGCGGCCGAGACGAACGAACCGGTGACGTAGGTCGGGGCGGCGGCGGGCGGCGGCTGCAGCGGGGGTGGGGCCAGCGGAGCGCCCGCGCTCGTCATCGCCACCGACGGTCCACCGGCCGGCGTGGTGTCGAGCGTCGTGCCGAGCGCGTAGGCGCCCGCCGCTCCGGCGGCCGCGCCCAACCCGAGGCGCAGGAGCGCGCGGCGGCTGACGTCAGGCATGCGGGCCATCATGCCATCGCTGCCGGACCCGCCGACCGGCGGCCGATTCCCTGAACAAAGCCTGATGATTGGCCGAAACCGCGATGTCGCTTCGCTGTGACTGGCAGCATGCAAGGCGTGACGGCAGCGGTCACTCCCAAGGGAGAGAGACGACGGTATGCGCTGGTCAGCGCCGCCGCGGACCTGCTGTGCGAAGGCGGCTTCGACGCGGTGCGACACCGGGCGGTGGCGCGCCGGGCGGGTCTGCCGCTGGCGTCGACGACGTACTATTTCTCCTCCCTCGACGACCTCATCACCAAGGCCGTCGAACACGTGGGCACCCGGGAAGCCGACGAACTGCAGCAGCGGGTCGCGGTCCTGTCGCGGCGGCGCCGGGGCGCGGAGTCGACCGCCGAGGTGCTGGTGGATCTGCTCGTCGGCGAGTCGGCGAGCACCTTCGGCTCCGACGAACTGATCTCGCGTTACGAGCGCTACATCGCCTGCGCCCGCCAACCCGCACTGCGCGACGTGCAACGCCGAATCCTGCAGCAGCGCACCGACGCCGTCGTCGAGGTGGTCGAGCGCTCCGGCCGGACGGTGCGGTCGGAATTCCTGACCGCACTGGTGTGCGCCGTGGATGGAGCGGTGGTCGCGGCGCTGGTGGGCGACGGCGACGGGCCCCGCGCGACCGCACGGGCCACCCTGGTCGACGTGATCGACGTGCTGGCCCCCATCGACTGACCGAATAATCCGGATGACACTGCGTGGCGGTCGCCGCTGACTCATGATGGTGGGCACCAACCGTCACGGAGGAGCCCATGAGTCAGTCGGAAACCGCCGAGGAGCAACCGCAGTTACGGCGCGTCATGGGTCCCGGCCTGCTGTTGCTGTTCATCGTCGGCGACATCCTCGGCACCGGCGTCTACGCGCTCACCGGTGACGTGGCCGCCGAAGTGGGTGGCGCCGCGTGGGTCCCGTTCCTCGTCGCCTTCCTCATCGCCACCGTGACCGCGTTCAGCTATCTCGAGCTGGTGACCAAGTACCCGCAGGCGGCCGGCGCAGCGCTCTACGCGCACAAGGCTTTCGGCATCCAGTTCGTCACGTTCCTGGTGGCCTTCGTGGTGATGTGTTCGGGCATCACCTCGGCCTCTACCGCGTCCCGGTTCTTCGCGGCGAACCTCGACACCGTGCTCGACGACGCATTCCAGTGGAGCCTGGGCAAGGTCGGGATCGTCGTCGTCGCACTGCTTTTCATGGCTCTGATCGCCATGGTCAACCTGCGCGGTGTCGGTGAGAGCGTCAAGCTCAACGTCGTCCTGACCATCATCGAGATCACCGGCCTGCTGCTGGTCATCTTCGTCGGACTCTGGGCCTTCACCGGTGGCGGCGGAGATGTCGACTTCGCCCGGGTGGTGGCCTTCGAGACCGCGCAGGACAAGAACGTGTTCCTGGCCGTCACCACCGCCACCTCGCTGGCGTTCTTCGCGATGGTGGGCTTCGAGGACTCGGTCAACATGGCCGAGGAGACCAAGGATCCGGTGAAGATCTTCCCCAAGGTGTTGCTGACCGGTCTGGGTATCGCCGGTGCCGTCTACGTCATCGTGGCCATCGTCGCAGTCGCCCTGGTACCGGTCGGCGTGCTGGAGGCGAGCGACACCCCGCTGGTGGAGGTCGTCAAAGCCGGAGCGCCGGGCCTGCCGATCGAGACGATCCTGCCGTACATCTCGATGTTCGCCGTCTCCAACACCGCGCTGATCAACATGCTGATGGCGAGCAGACTGATCTACGGCATGTCCCGCCAGCACGTGCTTCCGCCAGTGCTGGGCACGGTGCACCCGCGGCGCCTCACCCCGTGGGTGGCGATCCTGTTCACCACGCTGATCGCCTTCGGGTTGATCTTCTACGTCACGGCGTTCGCCAACAGCAGCGCGATCTCGGTACTCGGCGGCACCACGTCGCTACTCCTGCTCGCGGTGTTCGCGATGGTCAACGTCGCGGTGCTGGTGTTGAGGCGCGACGTCCAAGCGGCGGGCGGCCATTTCAAGACGCCGACTGCGCTGCCGGTCATCGGCTTCCTGGCGTCGCTGTACCTGGTACTGCCGTTCTCGGGTCGGCCGACCCAGCAGTACGTGCTGGCGCTGATCCTCGTCGCCATCGGCGTCGTGCTCTTCCTCATCACCATGCTGATCAACCGTCAGCTCGGCATCCGCGACGCGGGCATCACCGACCCCCACCTGGCGAAGACCCCGGACTAGGAGTCCGCACCGCCCGGCAGCCGCTTGAGCCTGTTCTGCAGCAGCTCCACCCGGTGGGCGTTGCCGTGCAGGCGCAGGTACCGGTCCCGGAAGATTGCCAGCAGCGCGTCGTCGAGGCGGCGTACCGCACCGGCCGGATAGCGGTATCCCATCGCCTTGTCGATCGTGTCGGCGTCCACTCCGTCGAGGAGCGCGGTCAGCTCGTCGAGTGAGGTGATGCCGAGTTCGAGCAGCAATCCGGAGATCCAGCCGTAGTGGTCGGTGCGCGACCAGCCCGCCTCGGCGTACCGGTTGCCGAGATAGGTCGCCAGCACCGCGGTGGCGATGCGGGGATCGGCGGACTGGTCGTACTCCTCGGCCGCCATCTCCTCGTCGGTCAGCGAGACGCGGAGTCGCTCTCGGATCGCGGTGAACTCCCGGTCGGCGAGTTCGAGCAGGCCTGCCGCCAGTGTGAATCGCCGGTCGAGGTCCGGAACATGTTCGGCGGGAATCGATCCCTTGTAGCGGATGTCGTGCTCGAACTCGGCCCAGGCGTGTTGCAGCACGGTGCGGACCTGGATCGACGCCGGCTGCTGCTGACCTTCCACGCCGACCAGCAGGTGCCTGCTGGCATAGCCCCACCGGCCCTCCCGTGCCGTCTGCAGGCCCATGTCACGGTCGTCCAGCAGGCGCATCTCGTCGGTGAGCAGTGTGGCGACGGCGTCGACGTCCTCCCGCAGGTAGGTGATGACCCGCAGCCCGATCTGGTCGGTGATCTCGGCCAGCGGATCGCTGAACAGTCGCTGCCCGTCGACTTCACGTTCGGCCTTGGCCGCGAAGGACTCGACGCTCTTGGTGCGCGCGGTCACGCTGAGATAGTTGATGCCTGCATCGTCGAGGAGCGAGGTGACCAGCCGCAGGTAGTGATCGGTGGCGGTGACGAGACCGGGCCTGCGGGCCTCGTACTGTGCGATGGCCGTCCGTACCACGTCCGGAATCGGTTGCGCCGTCTGCGGTGTCAGCCCCACGGGCAGCGTCGGGGTGAGGATCTGGCCGGTGGCCTCGTCGCCGTAGACGGTGACGTCACCGGGTCGGCGCACCGAGTACAGCCCGACGTAGGCGCACAGCACCGCGTCGACCGGATCCTCGGCGCGCCGCAGTTCGCTCTTGCGGGTGGCGGACTCGACCGATTCACGAAGGCGCTGCCAGTCGTCGTGGTCCGCGACCCGCAGCGCGGGGTCGGCGCCTTCGAGTCCCTCGATGAGGGCGATCAGCCTGAGCAGTTCGGACTGCATCTTCTCGAACTTGCGTCCCCGCTTGTCCTTATATTTCAGGGTTCTGCCGAGGCCGAACAGCGCCACCGAGGCGGCGTGCGGATAGACCTCAAGCGCCCGGCGCCGCCCGGTGGAGAACGGGTCGAGGTCCAGGTTCAACGCGGCGGCCAGGCGCGCGCCCCGGGTTCCGTTCGCGAACTCCGGCTTACCGGTGTTGGACGGGTGGGCGCCCGCCTGAAAAGCCCGGAAGTCACGGTTGAGCGCCGCTTCGCAGGACCGGTTGCCCGTCGGGTTCGTCACCACCAGCGGCGCGTCGATCGCGACGACGCAGTCGCCGTCGGCGTAGGGGCCGATCGCCGCGAGGATGCTCTTGTCGTCGTGCGCGGCGCCGACGTGCATCAGCCGGCCCTCGGCGTCGACCACCGCGACGCCGGTCCGGTTCCGCTCACCCCAGGCGAGGTCGAGTCCGACGAAGTGCATGGGCCCAGCCTGCCTTACCCGGGTCGTAAGCTGTTGCTTCGTGACGGTCTCCCCAAAAATCCCTAACGTGCTGGCCAATCGGTACGCCAGCGACGAGATGGTGGCGATCTGGTCGCCGGAGGCCAAGATCGTCGCCGAGCGACGGCTCTGGCTCGCCGTGCTGCGCGCACAGGCGGAGTTGGGCGTCGACGTGCCCGACGGCGTGGTGGCCGACTACGAACGCGTGCTCGAGACCGTCGACCTGCAGTCGATCGCGGACCGCGAGCGGGTGACGCGCCACGACGTCAAGGCCCGCATCGAGGAGTTCAACGCACTCGCCGGCCACGAGCACGTGCACAAGGGCATGACCAGCCGTGATCTCACCGAGAACGTCGAGCAGCTGCAGATCCGGCGCTCGCTGGAACTCGTGCACGCCCACGGCGTTGCCGTGGTGGCGCGACTGGCCGAGCGTGCGATCAGCTACCGCGATCTGGTGATGGCGGGCCGCAGCCACAACGTCGCCGCGCAGGCCACCACGCTGGGCAAGCGGTTCGCCTCGGCCGCCGAGGAGATGCTCGTCGCGCTGACGCGCCTCCGTGAGTTGATCGACCGGTATCCGCTGCGGGGCGTCAAGGGCCCGATGGGCACCGCGCAGGACATGCTCGACCTGTTCGACGGCGACACCGCCCGGCTCGCCGACCTCGAGCGGCGGGTCGCCGAGTTCCTCGGTTTCACCGAGATCTTCACCAGCGTCGGCCAGGTCTACCCGCGCTCGCTCGACCACGACGTGGTTTCCGCGCTGGTGCAGCTGGGCGCCGGGCCGTCGTCGCTGGCGCACACCATCCGGCTGATGGCGGGCCACGAACTCGTCACCGAGGGCTTCGCGCCGGGCCAGGTCGGGTCGTCGGCGATGCCGCACAAGATGAACACCCGGTCCTGCGAGCGGGTGAACGGGCTTCAGGTGGTGCTGCGCGGATATGCGTCGATGGCCGCCGAACTGGCCGGCGCGCAGTGGAACGAGGGTGACGTGTTCTGCTCGGTGGTGCGCCGCGTCGCACTGCCCGACGCATTCTTCGCCATCGACGGGCAGACCGAGACCTTCCTGACGGTGCTCGACGAGTTCGGCGCGTACCCGGCGGTGATCCAGCGTGAACTCGACCGCTACCTGCCGTTCCTGGCCACCACCCGCATCCTCATCGCGGCAGTGCGTGCGGGGGTGGGCCGCGAGACGGCGCACGAGGTGATCAAGGAGCATGCGGTGACGGTGGCTCTGGCGATGCGGGAGAAGGGCCAGGAGCCCGATCTGCTGGACCGGCTCGCCGCCGATCCGCGGCTGCCGCTCGACCGTCTCGCGCTCGACGCCGCGCTGGCCGACAAGCAGGCGTTCACCGGCGCCGCGGGCGATCAGGTCGACCGCGTCGCCGAGGCGGTCGACGAGGTCGTCGGCCGCTACCCGGAGGCGGCCAAGTACACCTCGGGCGCCATTCTGTAGCCGACGAATTGGTGCGCCAGGGGGTCCGCGTCGCGGCGGAGAATGATTGCATGACGCAGCCGCACGGTTACCCGCAGCCGCCCTATCCGGGATACGGACAGGCGGTGTACACGCACAACGGTCGCACGCACGTCGTGCCGGGGGAGCAGCAGTACAAGGTGGAGACGGTGAGGCACACCGGCGTCGTGGTGCTGTGGTTCGCACAGGATTCCACCTTCACCGGCACCTACGCCCAGTGCCAGGCCAAGATCAGGGCGAGCCTCCTGCACTGTCTGTTCCTCGGCTGGTGGGGCATCTTGTCGATGGTCTTCTTCAACCCTCTGGCGATCGTGCGAAATCTGCTCGCGCTCGCGGTGCTCAAGCGTGAGGCCAGAATGGTGCGCGAATTCTGGGCCTCGCAGCCGCACCACTTCGCCCCGGGGCCGCAATATCACCCGCCACTCCGGTAGGCACGCCATCCTGTAGGGATGCGGCTCGCGGATATCGATCTCACCGATCTGGACAATTTCGCCGACGGCTTTCCGCATCACCTGTTCGCCGTGCATCGCCGCGAGGCGCCGGTCTGCTGGCACGAACCCACCGAGCACACCCCCGACGGCGAGGGCTTCTGGTCGGTCGCCACACACGCCGAAACGCTTGCGGTGCTTCGTGACCCGGTGTGCTACTCGTCGGTGACCGGTGGCGACCGGCCCTACGGCGGCACCCTGCTGCAGGACCTGGCCGTCGCGGGCCAGGTGCTCAACATGATGGACGACCCACGGCACGCGCAGATCCGCCGACTGGTCAGCTCCGGGCTGACACCGCGGATGATCCGCCTGGTCGAGGACGACCTTCGGGCACGGGCCCGCCGGTTGCTCGACGCGGTGGCGTCCGGCCGGCCCTTCGATTTCGTCGTCGACGTGGCGGCGGAACTGCCGATGCAGATGATCTGCATCCTGCTGGGAGTGCCTGAGAGCGAACGGCATTGGTTATTCGAGGCGATCGAGCCGCAGTTCGACTTCGGCCGGGCCCGCACGGCCGAGGTGGGTCAGCTGACCGCCGAAGACGCCGGGACCCGGATGTACACCTACGGAATGGAACTCATCGCCGCCAAGCGCGCCGAGCCGACCGACGACATGCTCTCCGTTGTCGCGAATGCGGCGCTCGACGAGGGGCTCTCCGACCTCGAGCTGTACCTGTTCTTCAGCCTGCTGTTCAGCGCGGGCGCGGAGACGACGCGCAACGCGGTGGCCGGTGGACTGCTCGCACTCGCCGAGCAGCCCGCGCAATGGGCGGCGCTGCGGGCCGACCCGTCGCTGCTGCCGTCGGCGATCGAGGAGATGGTGCGCTGGACGTCGCCGTCCCCGTCGAAGCGCCGGACCGCCACCCGTGACGTCGATCTGGGTGGATGCGCGATCAATGCCGGGCAGAAGGTTCAGGTGTGGGAGGGTTCGGCGAACCGCGACGGCGCGGCGTTCGCCGAACCCGACACCTTCGACATCGCCCGTAAACCCAACCCGCACCTCGGCTTCGGGTACGGGGTGCACTACTGCCTCGGGGCCAACCTGGCGCGGCTCGAGCTGCGGGTGCTGTTCGAGGAGCTGCTCCGCCGCTTCGCCGGTGTGCGAGTGGCCGAGCCCGTCGAGTGGACCCGCAGCAACCGGCACACCGGTATCCGGCACCTGGTGGTCGAGCTGACTCCGTGAGGCCGGATGCGTTCGCGGCGGTGATGGCAACCGGGATCGTCTCGATCGCGGCGGCCGACCACGGCTACGGTCCCGTCAGCGCCGCGCTTGCGGTGCTCGCGGTGGTCGCCCTGCCGGTGCTGGTGTTCCTCGCAGCGCTGAGCTGGCGGCGCGACGGCTGGAATCTGCGCGAGATCGACACGGCCGTCGGGCTGTTCACCTACGTGGCGGCGTGTGCGGTGCTGGCCGCCCGCTTCGCCGATCACGAAACGGTCGTGTGGGTGCTCGGCACGATGGCCGCGCAGGGCTGGGTGTCGCTGATGCCGGTTGTCGTCGGACAGATGTGGCGACTGCGGTGGACCGGCCTGCGGGACCGTGCGCACGGCGCGTGGGAACTGGTCAGTGTCGCCACGTCAGGACTGGCCATCGTGTCCGTGGCATCCGGAATCGTGTTCTGGGCCATCGCCTTCTGGCTGCTCGCGCTGTGCTGGTATCTCGTGATGACGTCGCTGATCATCTGGCGGATCGGCGCCGACCCGGCCATGCGCCGCGATGTCCCTCCCGACCACTGGATTTTGATGGGTGGGCTCGCGGTCTCGACGCTGGCCGGCGACCACCTGCACCACGCGCTGCCGCCCGGACCGTTCGCCGACGCCGTGGAGCACGTGACGATCGGGACGTGGGTGCTCGCCACGTTGTGGATCGTCCCGCTGCTCTGCGTTGGGTGGCGGCGGGTGCGGGCGTGGCCGGCGGTGTTCCCGCTGGGCATGTACGCCTCGGCCACCTTCGCGATGTACCGGGAGACGGGGTGGCGATGGCTCGACGTGGTGTCCGAAGTCGCGTTATGGATCGCCCTGGTCGTCTGGCTGCTCACGGTCTTGCGATGGCGCGACGAATTTCGGCGATCACCCGTTGTGGATGTTCCGTCAGGTCCAGCCACGTGAAGCGGAGCACCTGCCACCCGGCGAGTGCGATCGCGTTCTGACGTACTCGATCGGCGTGGAAGTCGTCGGTGTCGGAGTGGAAGGCGAGGCCGTCGACCTCGACGGCCACTCGGGCGCTCGGGAATGCCACGTCGACGCGGTACCCGGCGACCGGATGATTGGCCTTCCAACCAGTGATGCGTGCCGCCTTGAGCAGTCGGACGAGCAGTCGCTCGGCTTCCGAACGGGCGCCGTCGTCGGCGACCTGAAGCAGGCGACGGGCGGCGGGCGATCCATGCCGGCCTTTGTTACGAAGGTGAGCAGTCCACAGGGTCGGTAGGTCGACCCGGTGTTGCAGCGCCGAGTCGAGAATCTTGGCGCCCCCGCCGCGGCGGGCGGCCGCTTCGACGACGGTGAGGGGAATCGCGGTGACCTGTAGCCCGCGGTGCTCGGTGACGTCGGCTGGTCGCAGGTCACGTCGCCGCGGTCGGGCGCCGGGGCGACTCCGGCCGTGGCTGTTGCGGGGCACGGTCACCTCGACGACGTCCGGGGCGAATCGGGTCAACCCGTGCCACCATGCGGCGGCCAATCCGCTCGCCGTCGCACGCGTGCCGAGACCCCATACCGCTGCTCGAATGCGGGCGGCGTCGGTGAACGGCCTGTCGTCGACGAAGTAGACACCCGGTGAGCAGCGCCGCCAGTGGCCGGATCTGACCCGTCGCCGTACCGCCTGTTCGTCGAGTCCCGCCCGACCGGCCTGAGCGAGCGTGATGACACCGTCGTGGCGGCGCAGATAGTCGTCGATCACGATGGTCAGACGACGAGCCGCCGCGAACAGCTCCCACCCCTGCGATTTCGGCGCGGTTTCGATCGCTGAGCGAACGTGAGCGCGCCGAAATCACTGGGGATCTAGAGGTGGGCGCGGATGCCTGCGGCGCGCAGCTCCAGCGCCGCCAGCCCGCGGATCGCCACGGCGTCCTGGCTGCGCCACGCGCCGACGGGATCGTCGTCGACGCTGACGAGCTTTGCCAGCGGCCGGTTGGCCAGGGCCCGCAGCGCCAGCAGCTGCTCACCGGCCGGCGTCCTGGCCAGGGTGACGGCCGTCCACTTGCGACGGAAGAAGCGCAGCCGCAGGAACAGCCACGGCATCGCGACGGCCAGGATCGGCGGCGACGCGACGGCCAGCGCCAGCACCCACGCCAGCCACGACGCGGTGTCGTCCAGGCTCTGGCCTGCGCCCGCGATGTCGAGCGCCGCCTCGCTGGCCGCCCGCAGCGGCTTGGCCAGCGCATCACCGACGAGCGGGAAGTCGTCGGCGTTGTCGCCCGCGGAGTTGAGGTTGTCCGCGACGCCGTTGGCCCCGGTGTTCACCTGGCGGCCCACTTCGGCGATGGTGGCCACCGCCGCGTGCACCGCCATGCCCACCAGCACCCACACCACGGTCCACGCCGCGATGACGATGTCGCTGATCAACTGCCACAACAGGCGGACGGGCGTGGTGGCGTACGGCAGGTAGCGAGAGCTCATGCCCCGATCCCAGCAGATAGTCTGGCCCGATGCGCCCTGCTCTGACCGACTACCGCCATCTGGCCAGCGGCAAGGTCCGGGAGCTCTACCGCATCGACGACGACCACCTGCTGTTCGTGGCCACCGACCGCATCTCCGCCTACGACCACGTGCTGGACGGCGACATCCCCGACAAGGGCCGCATCCTGACGGCGATGAGTGTGTTCTTCTTCGACCTGCTCGACGCGCCCAACCACCTCGCGGGTCCGCCCGACGACGAGCGGATCCCCGAGGAGGTGCTCGGCCGCGCACTGGTGGTGCACGAGCTGCAGATGCTCCCCGTGGAGTGTGTGGCCCGCGGCTACCTCACCGGCTCCGGCCTGGTCGACTACCGCAAGACCGGCCAGGTCTGCGGCATCGCCCTGCCGGAGGGGCTGACCGAGGCCAGCAGATTCGCCGAGCCGCTGTACACCCCGGCCAGCAAGGCCGAACTGGGCCACCACGACGAGAACATCACCTTCGACGACACCGTCGGACTCGTCGGCGCCGTACGCGCGGAACAGTTGCGCGACCACACCCTGCAGACGTACGTCCGGGGCGCCGAGCACGCATTGACGAAGGGCATCATCATCGCTGACACCAAGTTCGAGTTCGGCGTCGACAGGCACGGCACCCTGGTGCTCGCCGACGAGGTGTTCACCCCGGACTCGTCGCGGTACTGGCGCGCCGACGACTACCGCGAGGGCGAGGTGCAGTCCAGCTTCGACAAGCAGTTCGTCCGCAACTGGCTGACCGGGCCGGAGTCCGGCTGGGACCGCGCCGGCGACAGACCACCGCCACCGCTGCCGCCCGACGTCGTCGCGGCCACCCGCGCCCGCTACATCGAAGCCTACGAACGCATCTCGGGTCTGCAGTTCGACGCGTGGATCGGTCCTGGCGCGTGAACCCGCCGGAGGCCAAGCGCGTCGAGCACCGCCGCGAGTTCCACGGCGACGTGTTCCTCGACCACTACGAGTGGCTGCGGGACAAGGACGACGCCGAGGTGATCGAGTACCTCGAGGCGGAGAACGCCTACACCGAACACATGACGGCCGATCTCGCGCCGTTGCGGCAGAAGATCTTCGACGAGATCAAGGCCCGCACCAAGGAGACCGATCTGTCGGTGCCCACCCGCCGGGGCGACTGGTGGTACTACGGCCGCAGCTTCGAAGGCAAGCAGTACGGGGTGCACTGCCGTTGTCCGGTGGGCGATCCCGGCGACTGGACACCTCCGGTGCTCGACGAGCACACCGAGATCCCGGGCGAGCAGGTGCTCCTCGACGAGAACGCCGAGGCCGACGGTCACGACTACTTCGCCCTCGGCGCCGCGACGATGAGCCTGGACGGCAATATCCTGGCCTACTCCGTGGACACCGTCGGCGACGAGCGGTACACGTTGCGGTTCAGGGACTTACGCACCGGCGAGCAGTACGACGACACCGTCGTCGGCATCGGGGCCGGCGCCACCTGGGCGGCCGACAACCGCACCGTGTACTACACGACGGTGGACGACGCGTGGCGCCCGGACACGGTGTGGCGCCATCGCCTCGGCGCCGGGCTGCCCGCGCAGCGGGTCTACCACGAGGCCGACGAGAAGTACTGGCTCGGCGTCGGGCGCACCCGCAGCGACCGGTACCTGATGATCGCTGCGGGCAGCGCCGTCACCTCCGAGGTGCGATTCGCCGACGCGGCAGACCCGGAGGCCGAGTTCGCCGTCGTGTGGCCGCGCCGCGAGTCGGTGGAGTACTCCGTCGAACACGCCGTGGTGGGCGGCGACGACCGGTTCCTGATCCTGCACAACGACGGAGCCGAGAACTTCGAGCTGGTCGAGGCACCCGTCACCGATCCGGCGGCCGTGCGCACGCTCATCGAGCACCGCGAGGACGTCCGCCTCGACGGGGTGGACGCCTTCGCGCGGCACCTCGTGGTGAGTTACCGCAGTGAGGCGCTGCCCCGGATCGAGTTGTGGCCGCTGACCGCCGACGGCGGGTACGGCCGCGCCGAGGAGATCACCTTCGACACCGAACTGACGTCGGCGGGCCTGTCCGCCAATCCGAACTGGAACGCGCCGAAACTGCGGGTGGGAGCGACGTCGTTCGTGACGCCGGTTCGGGTGTACGACATCGACCTCGAAACCGGTGAGCGCGTGCTGCTGCGCGAGCAACCGGTGCTGGGCGACTACCGGCCGGAGGACTACGTCGAGCGGCGCGACTGGGCGACCGCACCCGACGGCGCCAGGGTGCCGATCTCCATCGTGCACCGGGCCGGTCTGCAATTCCCTGCCCCGACACTGCTGTACGGCTACGGCGCCTACGAGTCCTGCGAGGACCCGCGCTTCTCCATCGCGCGGCTGTCGCTCCTCGACCGCGGAATGGTGTTCGCGGTGGCGCACGTCCGCGGCGGTGGAGAGCTCGGCCGGTCGTGGTACGAGCACGGCAAGATGCTGGAGAAGGGCAACACGTTCACCGACTTCATCGCGGTGGCAAGGCATCTCATCGCCACCGACGTCACACGGCCGGAGAACCTCGTCGGCCTCGGCGGCAGCGCAGGCGGTCTGCTGATCGGCGCGGTGGCCAACCTGGCGCCGGAGTTGTTCGCCGGGTTCCTGGCCCAGGTGCCGTTCGTCGACGCGCTGACCACGATCCTGGATCCGGCGCTGCCGCTCACGGTGACCGAGTGGGACGAGTGGGGCAACCCGATCGAGGACGAGAACATCTACTTCTACATGAAGTCGTACTCGCCCTACGAGAACGTCGTCGCCAGGGAATACCCGCCGATACTGGCGATGACGTCGCTGAACGACACCAGGGTGCTCTACGTGGAGCCCGCGAAATGGGTTGCCGCGCTTCGGTATGCCAAGACCGATGCCAACCCGGTGCTGTTGAAGACCGAGATGAGCGCCGGCCACGGCGGGATCAGCGGACGCTACGAGCGGTGGAAGGAGGCGGCGTTCCAGTACGCGTGGGTGCTATCCACCGCCGACCGCGACCACTACGGCAGCGGCGAGGTAGAGAACTTCTTCGGCGGACCGAACGTCTAGTCGCGACGTCATCGACCGCGGTGGGTCCGGCATCCTCGCCGCGTGAACGTTGGCGGGGAACATGGCCAGCATCAGCAGGAACAGGCACACGGCCGCCGCAACCCGGGTCGGGGGGAACAGCAGGCCCACCGCGCCGAGCAGTTCCAGCACGCCGGTGATCGTCACCAGCAGGCCGGGCGCCGGTAGCCGCGGCGGCACGATGGCGATCATGTCGCGGCGCATGGCCGGGACGAAGTGCGCCACTCCGGTCATCGTGAACATCAGCGCCAGCCCGACGGCGACGGCGCGCGGCCAGCTGTCGACATAGTCGACGCCGAGCCGGCCCACCGTCCTGGCCGCGAGGCTGCCCAGTACCAGCGCCATCAGGACCGCCATCGCCATCTCCCTTGAACTTGTCAGTGTCAAGATGAGGATACGACGTAACTAGGCAGTGTCAAGATGTGGGCTAGACTGAGCGGATGAGCAAGGCCACCTACCACCACGGCGACCTCAAGGCCGCGATCCTCGGGCACGCCGCGGACCTGGTCGCCGAGCGCGGCGCCGACGCGGTGTCGCTGCGCGAACTGGCCCGCGCCGCCGGGGTGTCGCACGCGGCTCCTGCTCACCACTTCACCGACCGGCGCGGACTGTTCACCGCGCTCGCGACGGAGGGGTTCCGGCTGCTCACCGCGGCGCTCGAGCAGGCCAGACCCGACTTCGTCAACGCCGCCCTGGCCTACGTCGGCTTCGCGCTGAGCCACCCGGGCCACTACGCGGTGATGTTCGACCGATCGCTGTTCGACGCCGCCGACCCCGACCTCGCCGCGGCTCAGGCCGCCGCAGGCGCGGAGCTGGCCCGCGGCGTCGGCACCCTCACCGACGACCGTGCCGAGGCCGACCCCGAGGCCGCCGCGCTCGCCGCGTGGTCGCTGGTGCATGGTTTCTCGCTGCTCTGGCTCAACCAGGCCGTCGACACCGACGCCGACCCGATCGCCACCGCCCGCCGTACCGCCACGATGCTGTTCGGCCGGTGACGGGGGCGCTGCGGTAGCGTGCGGTCATGGCTGACACGTCGCTGTCCGACATCCCGCTGACCACGCTCGACGGCACCGCCACCAACCTCGCCGAGATCACCGACGGCGCGGTGCTCGTGGTGAACGTCGCCTCCAAATGTGGTCTGACGCCGCAGTACAGCGCGCTGGAGCGGCTGGCCCAGGAGTACGGCAGGCGCGGACTGACCGTGATCGGCGTGCCGTGCAACCAGTTCATGGGCCAGGAGCCCGGCACCGCCGAAGAGATCCAGACCTTCTGCTCGAAGACCTACGGCGTGACGTTCCCGCTGCTGGCCAAGGCCGACGTCAACGGGCCGGACCGGCATCCGCTCTACGTCGAGCTGACGAAGACCCCCGACGCAGGCGGCGACGCCGGCGACATCCAGTGGAACTTCGAGAAGTTCCTGATCGCACCCGACGGCTCGGTGGTCAACCGGTTCCGTCCGCGCACCGAGCCGGACGCACCCGAGGTCATCACCGCCATCGAAGCGGTCTTGCCCCGATAGACAACTCCCGCCCACGTGTCGTCAACCGTCACGACACCTGGCGTTGCCACACTGCACACGTGGCTGGACAACTGATCGTCTCGATCGCCCATATCAGCGACCGCACGCTGCCCGACGTCGCCTCGTTCTGCGCCGAGCTGGATGCGCGCGGCGTGCCGTCGTCGTTCCTGGTGGCGCCCCGACTCAAAGGCGGCTACCGGCTGGACCGCGACGAGCCGACGGTGAGCTGGCTGACGCAGCGCCGTGCCGACGGCGCGGCCATCGTGCTGCACGGCTTCGACGAGGCCGCGACCAAGCAGCGCCGCAGCGAGTTCGCCACCCTGCCCGCGCACGAGGCCAACCTGCGGCTGATGGGTGCCGACCGGGTGCTCGAACACCTCGGTCTGCGGACGCGGCTGTTCGCCGCCCCGGGCTGGACCGTCTCGCAGGGCACCTCGACTGCCCTGCCCCGCAACGGCTTCCGTCTGGTCGCCGGCCTCACCGGCATCACCGACCTGGTGCGTCAGACGACGGTGCGCGCCCGGGTCGTCGGCATCGGCGCCGGTTTCCTCACCGAACCGTGGTGGTGCCGCACGCTGGTGCTGACCGCAGACCGCACCGCCCGGCGCGGTGGCATGGTGCGGCTCGCGGTGTCGGCCAAGCAACTGCGCCGGCCGGGCCCGCGGCAGGCCGTGCTGGACGCCGTCGACCTCGCATTGATGCACCAGTGTGCGCCCGCGGTCTACCGCTGGGCGCCGCCTGCGGCGCTGACCACCGCTGCCGCCTGAGCCCTGCTCACAGCGGCCGGGGCTAACGTAGCGTCCTGTGGACGCTGACGTCATTGTCGTAGGGGCCGGGCTGGCCGGGCTGGTCGCGGCCTGTGAGCTCGTCGAGCGGGGCAGGCGCGTACTGATCGTCGACCAGGAGAACGCCGCCAACGTGGGCGGCCAGGCGTACTGGTCGTTCGGTGGCCTGTTCTTCGTCGACAGCCCCGAACAACGCCGGCTGGGCATCCGCGACAGCTACGAACTCGCCCTGCAGGACTGGCTCGGCTCGGCCGGCTTCGACCGGCCCGAGGACCACTGGCCGCGGCAGTGGGCGCACGCCTACGTCGACTTCGCCGCGGGGGAGAAGCGCAGCTGGTTGCGGACCCGCGGGCTGCAGACCTTCCCGCTCGTCGGGTGGGCCGAGCGGGGCGGCTACGGCGCGACGGGCCACGGCAACTCCGTGCCGCGCTTCCACGTCACCTGGGGCACCGGCCCCGCGATCGTCGAAGTGTTCGAGCGGCGGCTGCGCGCCGCCCCGGGCACGGTGCGGTTCGCACACCGGCACCGCGTCGACGAGTTGATCGTCGAGGACGGCACGGTCACCGGCGTGCGTGGCGCCGTACTCGAACCGTCGACCGCGGTCCGGGGTGCGCCGTCGTCGCGAACCACCGTGGGCGAGTTCGAATTCCGGGCATCGGCGGTGATCGTCTCCAGCGGCGGCATCGGCGGCAACCACGACCTGGTGCGGAAGAACTGGCCACCCCGGATGGGCCGGGTGCCCGAACAGTTGATCAGCGGTGTGCCCGCCCACGTCGACGGACGGATGATCGGCATCACCGAGGCCGCGGGCGCACGGGTGATCAACGCCGACCGCATGTGGCACTACACCGAGGGCATCACCAACTACGACCCGATCTGGCCGCTGCACGGCATCCGGATCCTGCCCGGCCCGTCGTCACTGTGGTTGGACGCCAACGGGAAACGGCTGCCCGTGCCGTTGTACCCGGGTTTCGACACCCTGGGCACGCTGGAACACATCTGCACCACCGGGCAGGACTACACCTGGTTCATCCTCAACGCGCGGATCATCGAGAAGGAGTTCGCGCTGTCGGGTCAGGAGCAGAACCCCGACCTCACCGGTCGGAGCGTGCGGCAGGTGCTGGCCAGGGTACGACCGGGCGCCCCGGCCCCGGTGCAGGCGTTCGTCGACCGGGGCGTCGACTTCGTCAGCGCGAACTCGTTGCGGGAGTTGGTCGCCGGGATGAACGGCGTACCCGCCGTGGTGCCGCTCGACTACGACACCGTGGCCGCGGAGGTGACGGCGCGCGACCGCGAGGTGGAGAACCGGTTCACCAAGGACAGTCAGATCACCGCGATCCGGGGAGCCCGGGCGTATCTCGGCGACCGGTTCAGCCGGGTGGTCGCCCCGCACCGCCTGACCGACCCCAAGGCCGGGCCGCTGATCGCGGTGAAGTTGCACATCCTGACCCGGAAGTCGTTGGGCGGGTTGGAGACCGATCTCGACTCCCGCGTGCTGACCGCCGACGGATCGGCCTACCCGGGGCTGTACGCGGCCGGTGAAGCGGCCGGCTTCGGCGGCGGCGGTGTGCACGGGTACCGCTCGCTGGAGGGCACCTTCCTGGGCGGCTGCATCTTCTCCGGCCGAGCGGCGGGCCGCGGCGCCGCCCGCGACATCGCCTGACTGCTCGCCCGAGGTCAGAACGCGGTGCCGTTCTCCGGTTCGAGCACGCGGAAATCGGTGTCGGTCATCTCCGAGAGCCTGCCGTAGTAGATGCCGCGCGCACTCGGGTCGATGATCGCCTGGTGGATCGGCACCGCCTGTGCCGGCGCGACGGCCCTCAGGTAGTCGACCGCCTCGGAGATCTTCATCCACGGCGCCGCTGCCGGAGTGGCCAGTACCTCGACCGGCTCACCGGGCACGAACAGCGCATCGCCCGGATGCATGAGCCGCGCCGGGTGATCGCCGTCGCCGAGCAGGTAGGAGATGTTGTCGATCACCGGGATCTCCGGATGGATGACCGCATGCGTGCCGCCGACACCACGCACCTGCAGGTGGCCGATGCCGAACTCGTCGCCGACGTGCACGGCCCGCCACGGGTCGCCGAGCTGCTCGGCGGTCTGCGGATCGGCGTACAGGGCGGCCTGCGGGTTGGCCTCCAGCAGCGCAGGCAGTCGCTCGGTGTCGGCGTGATCGGGATGCTGGTGGGTGATCAGGATCGCCGACAGACCGGTGATGCCCTCGAAGCCGTGGGAGAACGTGCCGGGGTCGAACAGCACCGTCGTCTCGGCCCCGGAGTCCCCGGATCCGGCGGAAAAGCTGGCGAGAAGGCAGGAATGGCCGAAATGCGTCAGTTGCATGCCTATATTGTGGCGCTCGGGCGGGGCATGAGCGCGGGGGTTCTCGATGCGAATTCTGCTGGCGGCGGTGCTGGCGGGTTGCGGGTTGGCGTTCGCGCCAGGTCAGGTGGCCGCCGCCCCGCTCGACTGCCCGCCCTTCTGCGACCGGATTCCGCAGTCGGCCTGGATCGCCCCGACCTCCATCCCGCTGCACGACGCGTACCGCTGGCCCGAACTGGGGGCCGTCGCCACGCCCGTGACCGCGCCACGGTTCCGGTTCGAGGAGGCATGCGCCTCGCCGCCGGTCGACGACGCGCGTGCCTACGCCGTGGCGTCCCGCGCCGTCGTGACCTCGCCCGACGGCCTGTGGCACCTGCAGGCACAGGTGATGCACTGGCGCGGGGAGGCGTGGCGGGCCGGAGAGACGGCCGAGGAGGTCTACGACGCCGGTGTCGCCGCCCTGCGCCGGTGCCAGCTGACCGCTCCGCAGACGTCGCCGTCGCTCACCACCGCCGAACCGGCGCGCAAAGCCGCGGTGATCAGCGACGCGGGGGGATCGACACTGCGCGAGTACCTGCTGGTGGACCCGCGTAGCGGCACGATCAGCGAGCTGGCGCTGTGGTCGACCGACCGCCAGGCCCGCCCGTGGCCGGCCGTGGCGGACACCGATGTGCTCGACGCGATGGCCGCCCCGCTGTGCGTCGCCTACATCGACTCGTGCCGGTAGGGCGGACGCACGGCCGACGCCGGTACAGTTGTCCCGTGGCAAGGGTGGTGGTGCATGTGATGCCCAAGGCGGAGATCCTCGATCCGCAGGGGCAGGCGATCGTCGGTGCGCTCGGTCGCCTCGGCATCTCCGGAGTGTCAGATGTTCGGCAGGGCAAGCGATTCGAGCTCGAGGTCGACGACAGCGTGACCGACGAGACGATCGCCGAGCTCGCCGAATCGCTGCTGGCGAACACGGTGATCGAGGATTGGTCGGTCAGCAGGGAGCAGGCATGACGGCGCGTGTGGGGGTCATCACATTCCCCGGCACCCTCGACGACATCGACGCGGCCCGCGCGGTGCGGCTGTCCGGTGCCGAGGCGGTCAGCCTGTGGCATGCCGACGCCGACCTCAAGGGGGTCGACGCGGTCGTGGTGCCCGGCGGCTTCTCCTACGGCGACTACCTGCGCGCGGGCGCGATCGCGAAGTTCGCGCCGGTGATGGGCGAGGTGGTCCGCGAGGCCCGCGAAGGGCTGCCGGTGCTCGGCATCTGCAACGGCTTCCAGGTGCTGTGCGAGGCGGGTCTGCTGCCCGGTGCGCTCACCCGCAACGCCGGACTGCACTTCGTGTGCCGCGACATCTGGCTGGAGGTCGCCTCGACGTCCTCGGCGTGGTCCACCCGTTTCGAAGCGGGTGCCGACGTCCTCGTCCCGCTCAAGTCGGGGGAGGGCCGCTACGTCGCCGACGAGAAGACGCTCGACGAACTCGAGGGCGAGGGCCGGGTGGTGTTCCGCTACCGCGACAACCCCAACGGGTCGATGCGCGACATCGCGGGCGTCAGCTCGGCCGACGGCCGCGTCGTCGGCCTGATGCCGCACCCCGAGCACGCCACCGAGGCGCTCACCGGTCCGTCCGACGACGGCCTCGGCCTGTTCTATTCCGCGCTCGACGCGGTGCTCGCCCAGGCCTGAGCACCGCGCGAACCGCTCAGGCCGTCAGGGCGACCGACGCCTCGGCGGTGTAGCACAGGAACGTCAGCGTCTCCTGCAGGTACAACTGCACGGTGTCGGCGTCGTGCGACAGGTATCCGATCGACACGTCGGTGCCGAGCTGCAAATCGAAATCCCCACCGCGGGTTGACAACACGAACGCGCCGTCGATCGCGGGCGCCCAGATGATGTCGCCGTCGACGAGCCGGTTGAGGTGCTCGCGGATGGGATAGCCGTTCACCGTCGTCTCGCTCACCTGCGTGTACACGTCGGCCGACAGCAGCACGCTGTACGGGCCGTCGACGCCTGCCAGCCGCAGCTCCGACAGCGCCTGGGTGATGACGTCGGGGATCTCCCGCGGATCCGCGGGCAGTTTGAGGCTCGGGCACGAACTCGACCCGCGGATGCCCTCGATCGACGCGGCCGGGTAGCCCTCGAAGATGGCGCGGTCCTCGACGAACGCCAGCTTCTTCGCGGCGTCCTTGACCGGATCCCAGTCGGAGTCCTGCGAGCCGCGTTCGACGTCGTCGATCGCGCTGCGCGACACCGTGAACGGAACCCGCAGCCGCACCAGCGGCCTGCTGTCGCGCAGGTGTGCCGACACGCCGTCACCCGGGGAGGTCACGTCGATCAGGTGGCCGGTGCTGATCGCGGCGGTCACCGGTCCACCCGGCTCGCTCACGTCGACGACGCGACGACCGGCGATGTGGCGCTTGAACGTTCGGGTCGCCTCCTCTTCGATCTGCTGCCACGCCTCGGCGGTGACCGGGGCCAGCTCGCGGTAGAGGTTGTTCATCAGGACTGTCCTTTCAGGCTGCCGATCGACAGGGAACCGGCGTAGGCGGGGGCCGGCGCGGGGGAGGCCGCCGGAACGCTCACCGCGTGGGGCAGCGGCGGCGGGTCGTCGAGGAAGTCGATCGTGGGGGAGAAGAACATGCCGCCCGTCACGGCGGTGGAGAAGTCGAGGATGCGGTCGGTGTTCCCGGGCGGATCGCCGATGAACATGTTGTGCAGCATCCGCTCGGTCACGGCCGCGGCGCGCGAGTAGCCGATGAAGTAGGTGCCGAACTCCGACCGGCCGATCTCGCCGAACGGCATGTTGTGCCGCACGATCTTCAGCTCGTTGCCCGCCTCGTCGGTGATCACGTTGAGCGCGATGTGCGCGTTGGCGGGCTTCGCGGCATCGTCGAGCTCGATGTCGTCGAGTTTGGTGCGCCCGATCACCCGCTCCTGCTCACCGACCGGCAACGCGTTCCACGAGCCCATGTCGTGCAGGTACTTCTGGACGTGCACATAGCAGCCGCCGGCGAAATCGGGATCCTCGTCCCCGATCTGCGTCGCGCTGCGCGCCGGCGGGCCGTCCGGGTTCTCGGTGCCGTCGACGAAACCCATCAGGTCCCGGTTGTCGAAGAACTTGAAGCCGTGCACCTCGTCGACGACGGTGACGGCGCCGGCCATCGCCTCGACCAGCTTGGTGGCCAGTTCGAAGCAGACGTCCATCGATTCGGCACGGATGTGGAACAGCAGATCGCCGGGCGTCGATGGGGCGTCGTGGCGCGGACCGTGCAGCGCGACGAAGGGGTGCAACTCGGCGGGCCGGGGGCCGGAGAACAACCGGTCCCAGGCGTCGGACCCGATCGAGGCCACCACCGACAGTCGCTTGGCCGGGTCACGAAAGCCGATGGAGCGCACCAGGCCTGAGATGTCGGCGAGCCCGTCGTGCACCGTTTCCTCGCCGCCGTCGTCGACGGTGAGGACCAGGAAGACGGCGGCCGGCGTGAGCGGCGCCAGCACCGGTTGCGGCTGTGGATCGGGCACAACTGGACCCTAGCGTCAAGATCATTGAAATCGCCCGTCAAACTTGAAAGATGGCAGCTAGCCCCCAGCACCTGTGTGAGTTCATCGATGCCTCGCCGTCACCGTTCCACGTCTGCGTCACCGTGGCCGAACGGTTGCGGGCCGCGGGCTTCACCGAACTCGCCGAGTCCGACGCCTGGCCGACCGAGCCGGGGGACTACTTCACGGTGCGGGCGGGATCGCTGGTCGCGTGGCGGGCGGGTGACGATCCCGGTGCGCCGTTCCGGATCGTCGGCGGCCACACCGACAGCCCCAACCTGCGGGTCAAGCAGCACCCCGACCGATTCGTCTCGGGCTGGCAGGTGGTGGCGCTGCAGCCCTACGGCGGCGCCTGGCTCAACTCGTGGCTGGACCGTGACCTCGGGGTCAGCGGCCGGCTCTCGGTGCGCAGCGACCGGGGAATCGGCGGCGTGCGGGACGTGCTGGTGCGCGTCGACGAGCCGATCCTGCGGGTGCCGCAGCTGGCCATCCACCTGTCCGACGACCGCAAGGGCGTCACCCTGGACCCGCAGCGCCATCTGAACGCGGTGTGGGGCGTGGGCAGCGGAACCCGCTCGTTCTTCGAGTACGTCGCCGACCACGCGGGCGTCGCGGCGGGCGACGTGCTCGCCGCGGACCTGATGACCCACGACCTCGCGGGTTCGCGGCTCGTCGGCGCGAACGAGGAACTGGTCAGTGCGCCGCGGCTGGACAACCAGGGCACCTGCTACGCCGGGCTTGAGGCGTTCCTCGCCACCACCGCGGGCGGTCGGAACGTGCCGGTGCTGGCACTGTTCGACCACGAGGAGGTGGGGTCGACGTCCGATCACGGCGCGCAGTCCGACCTGCTGCCGACCGTGCTGGAACGAATCACGCTGGTGGCGGGCGGCGCTCGCGAAGACCTGCTGCGCAGGCTGTCCGGGTCGGTGGTGGCCTCCGGCGACATGGCGCACGCCACCCATCCGAACTATCCCGAGCGCCACGAGCCGCTGCATCTGATCGAGGTCAACGCCGGCCCCGTGCTGAAGGTCCAGCCGAATCTGCGTTACGCCACCGACAGCCGCACCGCCGCGGCGTTCCAGCTCGCCTGCGATCAGGCCGGCGTCTCGCTGCAACGCTACGAGCACCGCGCCGACCTGCCGTGCGGGTCCACCATCGGCCCGATGACGTCGGCGCGCACCGGCATCCCGACCGTCGACGTCGGTGCCGCCCAGCTCGCCATGCACTCCGCGCGCGAGCTGATGGGCGCCCATGACGTCGCGGCGTATTCGGCGGCGCTGCAGGCGTTCCTGGCGCCCGCCTGATTTCTCCGATTCGCCTGCCGATGCGCGGTGAGGGCGCAACAGTGAACCCGTGACCGCACAGGACGTGGTGGACGCGCACATCCACCAGTGGGACCCGTTCACCACCCCGCGCAAAGTGTCGACGGTGGCGAAGGTGGTGCGCCGCGCGCCGCCGGTGATGCCGGTGCTGGTGCGGGTGTTCCCGCGCAGCAACCGCGAGTTCGTCGGCGATGCGCAGTACCTGTTCGACCGGTACCTGCCCGACGACTACCGTGACGACGCAGCGGCCGCGGGGGTGCGCACCGTGGTGCACATCCAGGCCGGCTGGGAGTCGAAGGATCCGCTCGGCGCGGTGGACGAGACGCGATGGGTGGCAGCACTGCCGTTCGGTCGAGACGGCGCACCCGCCCTCGGGGCCATCGTGGTGCACGCCGACCCCCGCGAATCCGGTGTCGGTCGAGTGCTCGACGCCCACCTGGCGGCGAGCCCGCTGGTGCGGGGCGTGCGCTGCCTGGCCGCCCACCACGACGACCCGGGCGTGATGGACTGGACGCCGTCGCCGCACCTGCTCGCCGAACCGGCCTTCCTCCGTGGTTTCGCGGCGGTGGCCGAGCGCGGCCTGACCTACGACATCTGGGTCTACAGCCACCAGTTGCCCGACGCGGTGACGCTTGCCCGCGAGTACCCGCAGACGACCTTCGTGCTCGACCACTTCGCGACGCCGGTGGGTGCGCTCGGCCCGCGCGGCAGGCGCACCGGCACGACCCCTGCCCAGCGCGACGACATCGTGGCCCGCTGGCGCGACGACGTCGCCGAACTCGCCGAGCTGCCCAACGTCGTCGCCAAGCTCGGCGGCCTCGGCATGCCGGTGCTGGGCGCCGGACCGGTGCCGCGTGAACGACTGCGCGACCTCGCCGCACCGCTGATCACCCACCTGCAGTCGGTGTTCGGGCCGCAGCGCACGTTCTGGTCGTCGAACTTCCCGATCGACAAGCCCAATGTGGCGCTGCCGGAAAGCATCTGGATCCTGCGCGAGGTCTTGGGCGACGCGTTCGACGAGGACGCCGTGCTGCGCGACAACGCCCGGCGCGTCTATCGGTTGTCGGTGGGCTGACCTAGGGTCGGGTGCATGGCACTCAGAGTGGAGACGCTGACCTTCGACTGTGACGACCCCGACGGGTTGGCCGCGTGGTGGGCCGGGGCGGTGGGCGGCGACGTCAACGCCGTCGTGCCAGGCGAATTCGTGCTCGTCGCGCAGGCCAACGGTCCGCAACTGGGCTTCCAGCGGGTGCCCGACCCGACGCCGGGCAAGAACCGCCTGCACGTGGACTTCGCGGCCGCCGACCTGGAGGCGGAGGTGGCCAGGCTGGTGGACCTCGGCGCCAGCGAGACGGGTCGGCACAGCTTCGGCGAGGAGTTCCGCTGGGTGGTGCTCGCTGACCCCGCAGGCAACGCGTTCTGTATCGCGGAGGGTTAGCCGCGAGCGGGCTGGAAAGATCGCGCCCGTGCTGCTGTCACTGATCGCGGTCTCCGTGGTGCTCGCCGGCTGGTCGCTGCTGGCCCGGCGGCTGGAGTCCTGGCGGTTGACCGCACCGATGGTGCTGGTGCTCGCAGGCATCGCCGTCGGCTTCGCGACCCGGGACCAGGTGGCGGCGTCGTTGAACACCGACGCCGCCGAGCACATCGCCGAGGTGATCCTCGCCATCCTGCTGTTCGTGACGCCACCGACGTACGCGGCGGCCTGTTCGGCCGGGAACCGCGGTCGGCGCTGCGGGTGCTGTTCATCGTGATGCCGCTGAGCCTGGGTGCCGCCCTGCTGCTCGGGCTGTGGCTGCTGCCGGGGCTGTCATGGACGGTACTGCTGATCATCGCGTGCATCGTGGTGCCGATCGACTTCGCGCCGGCCACGTCGATCCTGCGCGACCAGCGGATCCCCGAACGGGTGCGCAACCTGCTCAACGTCGAGGCCGGCTACAACGACGGCATCGTCTCGCCGATCTTCATCTTCGCCCTGGTGCTCGCCGGCGAGGGCGGCGACGCCGACAATCCCTTGGCGGCACTGGGATCGGCGGTGCCGCAGGCGATCAAGGCGATCCTGGTCGGCCTCGCCGTCGGGGCGGCGCTGGCCGTGCTGTCCAATGCGGCCGACCGCCGGGGCCTGATGACCGAGCACTCCAAGCGCTGGCTGTTGGTGGCCGCCCCGCTGATGGCGTTCGGGCTCAGCCTTGGCGTCGACGGCAACGGCTTCGTGGCGGCCTTCGTCTGTGGCCTGGCGCTGCGCAACCTGCGGCACTCGGCCGACATCGGTCGCGAACTCGAACTGGTCGACGATGTGGGCTTCCTGCTCGCCGTCGGCATGTGGTTCGTGTTCGGCGCCGCGGCGGTGGTGGCGCTGCAGTCCGGCGCGTCCATCGGCATGGTGGTCTTCTGCCTGCTGGCGCTGACCGCGGTGCGGGTGGTGCCGATGCTCATCGGCCTGCTCGGCTCGCGACCGAACTGGCGCGAGCGGTGGCTGCTCGGCGCGCTGGGACCCCGCGGCACCACGTCCATCGTCTTCGGTCTGCTCGCCTTCAACACGCTGTCCGACACGGCCGAACACGAGGTGCTGCTGGCGATGGTGGTGACCGTGCTGGGCAGCGTGGTGCTGCACGGACTGGGCGCTCCCGCCGTGGCCCGCGCGCACGCGCGGAGCGGTGGGCAGGAGCGGCGGGGTCCCCAGCCGGAGGCTAGGGGCCGACAGGGGAATTAGACTGATCCCCGTGACGCAGGAGGTCGGACCCACACTGGACACCGTCGAGCGGGCGGCAGCCAGCCCCGACCAACCCCAGCCCCACCGCGAGCTGGGCCTCAAGGACGACGAGTACCAGCGGATCCGCGAGATCCTCGGCCGCAGGCCCACCGACGCCGAGCTGGCGATGTACTCGGTGATGTGGAGCGAGCACTGCTCCTACAAGTCCTCGAAGGTGCATCTGCGCTACTTCGGCGAGACCACCACCGACGAGATGCGCGCCGGCATGCTCGCAGGCATCGGCGAGAACGCCGGGGTCGTCGACATCGGTGACGGCTGGGCGGTCACTTTCAAGGTCGAGTCCCACAACCATCCCTCGTACGTGGAGCCCTACCAGGGCGCGGCCACCGGCGTCGGCGGCATCGTGCGCGACATCATGGCGATGGGCGCCCGCCCGGTCGCGGTGATGGACCAGCTGCGTTTCGGGGCGGCCGACGCCCCCGACACCCGCCGGGTGCTCGACGGTGTGGTGCGCGGCATCGGTGGCTACGGCAATTCGCTCGGCCTGCCCAACATCGGCGGCGAAACGGTCTTCGACTCGTCCTACGCGGGCAATCCGTTGGTCAACGCGCTGTGCGTCGGCGCGATGCGCACCGAGGATCTGCATCTGGCGTTCGCGTCCGGCACCGGCAACAAGATCATCCTGTTCGGCGCGCGCACCGGTCTGGACGGCATCGGCGGGGTGTCGGTGCTGGCCTCGGAGACCTTCGGCGGCGACGAGGGATCGGGCCCGGGACGCAAGAAGCTGCCCAGCGTCCAGGTCGGTGACCCTTTCATGGAGAAGGTGCTCATCGAGTGCTGCCTCGAGCTGTACGCCGCCGGCCTGGTGGTCGGCATCCAGGACCTCGGCGGCGCCGGATTGTCCTGCGCCACTTCTGAACTGGCTTCAGCCGGCGACGGTGGCATGCGTATCGAGCTGGACCGCGTGCCGCTGCGGGCGAAGAACATGACGCCGGCGGAGGTGCTGTCCAGCGAGTCGCAGGAACGCATGTGCGCGGTGGTCACCCCCGACAACGTCGACGCGTTCCTGGCGGTGTGCCGCAAGTGGGAGGTGCTGGCCACCGTGATCGGGGAGGTCAGCGACGGTGACCGGCTGGAGATCACCTGGCACGGGGAGACCGTCGTCGACGTCCCGCCGCGCACCGTGGCGCACGAGGGCCCGGTGTACCAGCGACCGCTGGCCCGCCCCGACACCCAGGACGCGCTGATCGCCGACACCACCGCCGGACTGCCCCGTCCGCAGACCGGTGACGATCTGCGCGCCACCCTGCTGGCGATGGTGGGCAGCCCGCACCTGTGCAGCCGCGCGTACATCACCGAGCAGTACGACCGCTATGTGCGCGGCAACACCGTGCTCGCCGAACACGCCGACGGCGGTGTGCTGCGCATCGACGAGGCCACCGGCCGCGGCATCGCGGTCTCCACCGACGCCTCCGGCCGCTACACCGCGCTCGACCCCTATGCGGGAGCGCAACTGGCCCTCGCCGAGGCCTACCGCAACGTCGCCGTCACCGGTGCGACCCCGGTCGCCGTGACCAACTGCCTCAACTTCGGCTCGCCGGAGGACCCCGGGGTGATGTGGCAGTTCTCCGAAGCGGTCCGCGGGCTCGCCGACGGGTGTGCGGCACTGGGCATTCCGGTCACCGGCGGCAACGTCAGCTTCTACAACCAGACCGGCAGCACCCCGATCCTGCCCACTCCGGTGGTGGGCGTGCTCGGCGTGATCGACGACGTGAAGCGCCGCATCCCCACCGGCGTCGGCACCGAACCGGGTGAGACGCTGATCCTGCTGGGCGACACCCGCGACGAATTCGACGGCTCCATCTGGGCGCAGGTCACCGCGGGGCACCTCGGTGGCACGCCGCCGCGGGTCGACCTCGACCGGGAGAAGCTGCTCGCCGAGGTGCTGACCGCCGCGTCGCGCGACGGCCTGGTCTCCGCGGCGCACGACCTGTCCGAGGGCGGGTTGATCCAGGCCGTGGTCGAGGCGGCGCTGGCCGGCGAAACCGGTTGCCGCGTCATCCTTCCCGACGGTGCCGACCCCTTCGTCACGCTGTTCTCCGAGTCGGCGGGCAGGGTGCTGGTCGCCGTGCCGCGCACCGAGGAGAGCCGGTTCCGGTCGATGTGCGAGGCCCGCGGCCTGCCCGCCACCCGCATCGGCGTGGTCGACGACGGCAGCGATGCCGTCGAGGTGCAGGACCAGTTCAGTGTGACCCTGGCGGATCTGCGCAGCACGTCGGAGGGCGTGCTGCCCGGATTGTTCGGGTGAGTGCACCGACCCACGACCGCACCGGCGAGCGATTCGCCGAGGCGCAACAGCGCCGTTCGCGCCACCCACTGCTGATCTGGGCCTGGAGCCTGGTCCGCCTCGACTTCGTCGGCATGGCCTTCGGCGCACTGTTCTTCTGCCTGTCGCTGACACCGTCGCTGTTGCCGAGGGACTGGCTGTTCCAGGGTCTGATCGGCGGCATCAACGGCGCCATCGGCTACGGGATCGGTGTGTTCACCGCGACGATGCTGCACCGCTTCGTTCTTCGCCATTCCCGGCGCTGGCCGCCACCGAAGCGCGCGCTGTACCGGGCCAAAGGTCTGACGGTGGTGCTGGCGATCGTCGCGAGTGTGGCGATGCTGGTGCCCGCCGCCGCGTGGCAGCGGCAGGTGTCGGCGGTGACCGGCGTGGAGGGCCCCACGACGCTGGGGCATTCCCGCACGCTGATCATCGCCGTGCTGGTCGGCGCCGCGTGTGTGGCGGTCACCCGGGTGCTGCTCGACGCGGTGAAAGTGCTTGCCCGCGCGCTGATCAGGCGCTGGCACCTGCACCAGGAGGTGGCGTTGTTCATCGGCACCGCGATCGTGGTGGTGCTGGTGATCACGCTGGTCAACGGCGTGCTGCTGCGCGGCTTCCTGGCCGGCGCGAACCGGGTGTTCCAGCCGCAGAACACCACCACCCGCGACGGCATCGTGGCGCCGACGCAACCGCAACGCTCGGGCAGCCCGGAGTCCTTCGCGTCGTGGGACTCCCTGGGCTTTCAGGGCCGCAACTTCGTCGCCTCCGGGCCGGACGCCGACGAGCTCGAAGCCGTCAACGCGCGTCCTGCCCTGGAGCCGATCAGGGTGTACGCCGGGCTGCAGTCCGCCGACACCGACGAGCAGCGAGTCGCGTTGCTGCTCAGCGAACTCGAGCGCACCGGCGCGTTCGACCGGCAGGTGCTGGTGATCGTCCCGACCACCGGCACCGGGTGGATCAACCCGGTGGCCGCGCGGTCGCTGGAACTGATGTACAACGGCGACACGGCGATGGTCGGGATGCAGTACTCCTACCTGCCGAGCTGGATCTCGTTCCTGGGTGACCGGCAGAAGTCGATGGACACCGGCCGGTTGATGATCGACGCGATCCACGAGCGCTGGGAGCGGCGCCCCGCAGACCGGCGACCCGAACTGGTGCTCTACGGCGAGAGTCTCGGATCGATGGGTGGGCAGGGCGCGTTCGCGTGGCTGCCCGACATCGCCAGGATGGGATTCTCCTCGGTGCTCTGGGTGGGCCCGCCCAACGCCAGCCCGCTGTGGCGGGCCATCATCGAGCGGCGCGATCCCGGCACTCCGGAGGTCGCCCCGCGCTACGACAACGGCCGCACCGTCCGCTTCTCGGAGGCGACCGGTCCGCAGGAGATCGCTGCGGACACCGCCGCGCCGTGGGAGGGCACCCGCGTGCTGTTCCTGCAGCACCCGTCGGATCCGATCGTGTGGTGGTCGCCGGATCTGCTGTTCTCCCGGCCCGACTGGCTGAGGGAGGCGCCCGGTCGTGACCGCACCGCGTCGATGCGCTGGTACCCGATCGTCACCTTCTGGCAGGTCGGCGCCGACATGACGAACGCCGCCGGGGTGCCGGGCGGGCACGGCCACAACTACGGCGACTCGGTGCTCGACGGTTGGGCGGCCGTCGCGCCGCCCGACGGCTGGACCGCCGAGGACACCGCGCGCATCCGGCTGGCCCTGGAGAAGTCCGCCGCCGATGGGCCCGAATACTAGTGTCGCCGGCCGGTTTTCGGGCGGTGGCGCTCGCCGTCATCCTCGTTGCGCTCAAGGGCCTGGTGAGCCCGCGGCTGCCTGCGCGCTGGCACCCGCTCGTGCAGGCCGCCTTCGGCACCGCACTGGTCCGGCTCACCCGCGCGCCGCTGGGATTGCGCCCGCCCGAGCTACGGAGCGGACTGCGGCACGGACTGGCCGTGGTCGCCGTCGTGGCGGCGGTGGTCGGGGCGGCGGCCGCGCTGCCCGTCGTGCGCGCGGCGATGGCCGACCAGAAGGTGCCGGACCGCCCGGTGCGCTGGCTGCTGCTGCGGATCCCACTCGGGACGGTGTGGGCCGAGGAGACGGCGTTCCGCGCCGCGCTCGCAACGCTGGCCGCCGAAGGGTTCGGGCCGGACGGCGGGCGGCTGCTGCAGTCCGCGGCGTTCGGGCTGTCGCACATCGCCGACGCGCGGGCAGCCGGTCAGCCGGTACCGGCCGTGGTCGTGGCGACCGGACTGGCCGGCTGGGGGTTCGCCCTGCTCGCCGAACGCTCGGGCAGTCTCGCCGCGCCGATGCTGGCGCACCTCGCGGTCAACGAGGCGGGCGCCGTCGCCGCGCTGGCGGTCAGACGTCGCGGATGTCGGCGACGAGATCGTGCGGTGCGGTCTCGGTGTCGTCGATGCCGAAGCTGATGATGCGGCGGGGATGCACGCGGATGATCGCGGGGTCGAGTTCGTCGCCGGAACCGCCGTGTGACGGCGCGGTGTGCGCCTGCTCGGCGGTGCCGCGGATCTCCAGGCAGCGGACCCGCCACGGGTCGCGCGAGTAGATGTCGTCCACGACGAACGCCACGCGGGCGTTGTGCGCAATGTTGCGGAACTTCTGGCTGCGCGACATCCGGTAGCCGGCGATGTCGATGGTGCCGAGTTCGTCGTTGTAGGTGAAACCGACAGGACTGTTCTGCGGGGTGCCGTCGGGCTGGACGGTGGCGAGCCGACCCAGGTCGGCGTCACGCAGGAAGGCGATCTCGTGTGGCTTGAACGTCATGGCCGCCAACGTAGAACCTCAAGGAAACTTGATGTCAACAACCGGGGGTCAGGGGTTGATGGTGAGCTCGCCGAACTGGCGGCCCCACACGTAGTCGATCGCGAACGGCTTGCCGATCTCCATGTGGTTGTACGGGGCGATGCTGTATCCGGTGTCCATCACCAGGTAGGGCATCGGCCAGAGCTCGCGGGTGATCTTCTGCCAGCACCCGGGCCTGCCACCGGGACCGCCGCGGGCGTTCACCCGGGGCAGGTTGTCGGGGTAGATGTACGGGTTGCCCGCTCCCGTGGGCGCACCTGCCGACCGCAGCGAGAACCCGTTGTCGCCGCCGAGGGTGCGCTGGATCTCCGGAGCGACGTCGTGATAGTTGCGGATCGTGCAGAAGATCATGCCGCGGTAGTCGTCGAGCAGCTTGGCCGTCGGCCCCAGATCCTCGGCCACCCGCACGAAGTACGGACCGGCCCGCTCGAAGGCTTCGCCGCCGGTGTTCGCGAACCCGATCGAGGCGAGCAGGGCGGCGTCCACGTCGGCACGCCGGTCGTTCAGCGCGCGGGCGGTCAGCACGGCGTCGTCGAGGCCGTCCCAGAGGTCGTGCGAGGCGTCGGCGTAGACGTCGGCGAGGTCGGCCAGGTTCGTGATGTCCTCGCGCAGCTGCGGCATCCGCGGGTTGAGGTTCTCGAGGATGGCGTTGCCGTCGGTCAGCGAGTTGCCGAACCGGTCGCCGAGCCCGGTCAGCGCCTGCGCCGTAGTGCTCAGCGTCTGATTCAGTTTGATCGGGTCGACCTGTTCGGCCAGTGCGGTGACCGTCTCGAACACCGTGTTGAACTCGGTGGTCACCGACGAGGCCACCACCACGTCGCCGTCCGAAAGGCGTTGCGCGGCAGGATCATTCGGTGAGCTGAAGGCGATGTACTTGTTGCCGAACACTGTGCTCGCGTTGATGTCGGTCACCACGTTCGCCGGGATGAGACCCAGGTAGCGGGGATCGACGTCCAGCGACAGCCGGGCCTGCTGAGAGTCGTCGGTGGCGACGGTGCCGATACCGGTGACCCTGCCGATCTCGACCCCGTTGAACGTCACCTTCGACCCCGGATCGACCACCAGCCCCGCGCGTGAGGACACCACCGTCAGCTCGGCCCTCGGTGTGAACGCGCCTCGGAACTGCAGGGAGAACAGCACGCCGACGACGACCATCAGTGCGATCAACACCGCACCCGCCGTTTTGTACGGCGGGTGGTGGTGAAGATCAATCACTTTGCGACCCTAAGATATGGCCACCCGTCGTAGTCCCGATCCGGCAAAGACCCGCGCCGCCGTCGTGGCGGTCGCCGACTGGCTGCGTGACGCCACCCGCGCGGAACCGTCGCGCACCGACGTCGCCGAGGCGGTGCGCCTCACCGCCCGCACCCTCGCCGCGTCGGCGCCCGGCGCCAGCGTCGAAGTCCGCGTCCCGCCCTTCGTTGCGGTGCAGTGCATCTCCGGCCCGCGCCATACCCGGGGCAACCCGCCCAACGTCGTCGAGACCGACGGGCGCACCTGGCTGCGGCTGGCGACGGGGCTGACGACCGTCGACGCCGCGGCGGCCGCACACGACATCACCCTGTCCGGATCGCGGGCCGGCGAGATCGCGCAGTGGCTCCCCGTGGTGGCGCTGGAGAGTTAGTTTCGCCACACCAGCCACGGCCTTCCGCGGACGGTGTCCCGGGAATGACCTGCACTCGCGACGGCGTTGTGCCACTGAGATCCACCGGCGACACTGCCGCCGCGATTCCTCGAACACCCGCGATTGACCGTATGCTCGGTCATGTCACCCAACGCCCCCACGGAGCAGCCCCTAACGTGACCGGCCAGACAGACCTCGAGCCCGAAGAGGGCCCCAAGGAAGAGTGCGGCGTTTTCGGTGTCTGGGCACCGGGCGAGGACGTCGCGAAACTCACCTACTACGGTCTCTACGCCCTGCAGCACCGCGGCCAGGAAGCCGCGGGCATCGCCGTCGCGGACGGTTCGCAGGTGCTGGTGTTCAAGGACCTCGGCCTGGTCAGTCAGGTCTTCGACGAGCAGACGCTGGCCGCGATGGACGGCCACGTCGCAATCGGCCACTGCCGCTACTCGACCACCGGGTCGACCACGTGGGAGAACGCCCAGCCGGTGTTCCGCAACACCGCCGCGGGCACCGGGGTCGCGCTCGGCCACAACGGCAACCTGGTCAACACCACCGAACTCGCCGCGCGCGCCCGCGACGCCGGGCTGATCAACCCCCGCACACCCGGCGCGGCCACCACGGACTCCGACATCCTCGGCGCCCTGCTCGCCCACGGCGCGGCCGACAGCACGCTCGAACAGGCCGCGCTCGCGCTGCTGCCCACCGTCCGCGGCGCGTTCTGCGTGACATTCATGGACGAGAACACCCTCTATGCGGCACGCGACCCCTACGGCGTACGCCCGCTGTCGCTGGGCCGCCTGGACCGCGGGTGGGTGGTGGCCTCCGAGACCGCCGCGCTCGACATCGTCGGCGCGTCGTTCGTTCGCGACATCGAGCCGGGCGAACTGCTGGCCATCGACGCCGACGGGGTGCGCTCCACCCGGTTCGCCAACCCGACGCCCAAGGGCTGCGTCTTCGAGTACGTCTACCTCGCCCGGCCGGACAGCGTCATCGGCGGCCGGTCCGTGCACGGCACCCGCGTCGAGATCGGCCGCAGGCTGGCCGCCGAGAAGCCCGTCGACGCCGACCTGGTGATCGGGGTCCCCGAATCGGGGACACCCGCCGCCGTCGGGTACGCGCAGGGCTCCGGGATCCCCTACGGCCAGGGCCTGATGAAGAACGCCTACGTGGGCCGCACCTTCATCCAGCCGTCGCAGACGATTCGGCAGCTGGGTATCCGGCTCAAGCTCAACCCGCTCAAGGAAGTGATCCGCGGCAAGCGGCTGATCGTCGTCGACGACTCGATCGTGCGGGGCAACACGCAGCGCGCGCTGATCCGGATGCTGCGCGAGGCGGGTGCGCTCGAGGTGCACGTGCGGATCGCCTCACCGCCGGTGAAGTGGCCTTGCTTCTACGGCATCGACTTCGCCACCCCCGCCGAGCTCATCGCGAACGCCGTCGAGGACGAGGACGAGACACTCGAAGCCGTCCGCCGGGCGATCGGCGCCGACAGCCTCGGCTACATCTCCCAGCACGCCATGATCGCGGCGACCGAACAGCCCGCGTCGCGGCTGTGCTCGGCGTGCTTCGACGGCAAGTACCCGATCGAGCTGCCGGGTGAGACCGCACTGGGCAAGAACGTCATCGAACACATGCTGGCCACGGCCGCACGCAACGGGCTGCCGCTGTCGATCGAGAACGACAACGCCTCAGCCGTGCGTCGCCCCTGAAAGTTATTGCGGTGCAGTCGGACTGAACTTCACCAGGTGGCGCCGCCCGCCGGTCGACGCGGTGCCATCCTGCTGCAGCGCCTCGGTCACCGATTCGCGGTAGGACATCGAACCGCCCGGTGGCGGCGGGATGACCGCGTCGATGTCGTGCTCCGCCATCACCGCGTCGTGCGCCAGCGACTCGACCAGGGGCCGGGCCAGACCAGACGGAATCGGGGTCACCAGACCCACCCACCAACTCGCGATGGACGGCGTCAGGAATGGCATCACGACGATGAATCTCTTCCGGAGACCCGCGACGTTCGCATAGACCTGCATCGCGTCGCCGTACTCCAGGACATCGGGTCCGCCGACGTCCCAGGTCCGTGACTCCGGGATGTCGGCGGTGGCGGACTCGGTCAGGTAGTACAGAACGTCGTCGATCGAGATCGGCTGGATCTTGTTGTGCACCCACTTCGGGGTGGTCATGGCAGGAAGGCGGTCGGTGAGGTGGCGGATCATCTCGAACGACGCGGAACCCGAGCCGATGACGATGCCCGCCTGCAGCACCACGGTCTCGATGCCGGAGGCGATGAGGATGTCCCCGACCTCGGTACGTGATGCCAGGTGACGGGACAACGCCACATCCTTGGGATGCAGGCCACTCAGGTAGACGATCCGCGTGACACCGGCCTTCTTCGCCGCGGCCACCACGTTGGACGCCGAGCGCTTCTCATCGGCGACGAAATCCTTCGACGTGCCCATCGAGTGCACGAGGTAGTAGACGACGTCCATGCCCTCGAACGCGGCCACCAGGGAGTCGGGCTCGGTGAGATCGCCGCGCACCACCTCGACGCGATCGCGCCACGCGGCGTCGTCCAGCTTCTCCGGCGTACGGGCCATGGCGCGGACCTGACGGCCCTCGTCGAGCAGTCGGGGCACCAGGCGGCTACCGATGTAACCGGTGGCGCCGGTCACCAGGCAGCGGATCTGTTCAGCGGGCACCCGCGGTCTCCATCTCTCGTTCAGCCGTCTCCAGGTATTCGAAGCCGGTACGCCGCCGGATGACCGTTTCAGGGGTCAGGCAAACCCGCAACCCGGATCCGGTGCGTCCTGTGACAGCGGCACCCCGGCCGGATTGACGTACAGGATCTCCAGCACCAGGGGCGTCGGCCCGACGTTGCGGCCGATGTGGACGTAACCCGGACCGCCCTTCTCGGCGATCTCCTGACCGGCGACGTAGAGGCCGTCCATCGTGCAGTCGGCCCGGTTGTGCATCAGGATGCCCTCCTTCACCGTGCCGAAGAGCTGCCCGGGATGGGAGTGCCAGCCGGTGCTGCCGCCTGGCGCGATGGTGATCCGGCGGAAGATGTAGTCGGTGCCGGTGGGGGCGGCGCCGTCGGTCATCTCCCAGGTCACGACGCCATCGGTGTCCCGTGGCGGGGTGGCCGCGGCCGGCGCCGCGAGTGCCGTGGCGGCGAGCACCGACACCGCCGCGGCCACCGCCGACCGGTGAAAGTTGTCCATGCCGGGTCACGGTGTCACACCGCGGGCCGCACGGCGGGGAAACGCGCAGGCAGCGATGACTCGAGGCGCGTACCGTGCCGCGGCCGGTACCGGTAGCCTTTCCTTCGATGACCGATCGCGCCGAACAACACGGCATCTCCTATGCGTCGGCCGGGGTGGACATCGAAGCCGGTGACCGCGCCGTCGAACTGTTCAAGCCCCTCGCCGCGAAGGCCACCAGGCCCGAGGTCCGCGGCGGCCTCGGCGGCTTCGCCGGGCTGTTCGCCCTGCGTGGCGGCTACCGAGAGCCGGTGCTGGCCTCGTCGACCGACGGTGTGGGCACCAAGCTCGCCGTCGCCCAGGCCATGGACAAACACGACACCGTGGGGCTGGACCTGGTCGCCATGGTCGTCGACGACCTGGTGGTCTGCGGCGCAGAGCCGCTGTTCCTGCAGGACTACATCGCCGTCGGCCGCACGGTGCCCGAACGGGTCAGCGAATTGGTCTCCGGTATCGCCAACGGCTGCGTGATCGCCGGTTGCGCACTGCTGGGCGGCGAGACCGCCGAGCATCCGGGCCTGATGGCGCCCGACCACTACGACATCTCCGCCACCGGCGTCGGCATCGTCGAGGCCGACGACGTGCTGGGCCCGGACCGGGTGAAACCCGGCGACGTGATCATCGCCCTCGGCTCGTCGGGGCTGCACTCCAACGGCTACTCGCTGGCCCGCAAGGTGCTGCTGGAGATCGACCGGATGAACCTGGCCGGTCACGTCGAGGAGTTCGGCCGCACACTCGGCGAAGAACTCCTCGAACCCACCCGCATCTACGCCAAGGACTGCCTCGCGCTGGCGGCCGAGAGCCAGGTCCGCACGTTCTGCCACATCACCGGTGGCGGGCTGGCGGGCAACCTGGAACGCGTCGTGCCCAACGGGCTGTCAGCCGAACTCGACCGCGGCACCTGGACGCCGGCCCCGGTGTTCCAGATGATCGCGCAGCGCGGCCGCGTCGACCGCGCCGAGATGGAGCAGACGTTCAACATGGGAATCGGCATGGTGGCCGTCGTCGCGCCGGAGGACACCGACCGTGCGCTGGCCATTCTGACTGCCCGTCATCTCGACTGCTGGACGCTCGGCACCGTCAAGAAGGCCGGTAAGGACGAACCGCGGGCACACCTGGTCGGTCAGCACCCGCGGTTCTGAAACAAGGGGACTAGCGGCGCCAGTCGTCGTCGTCGAGGTAGTTTCCAGCGTCCTCGGGTTCGTACCCGTCGCTGTTTCCAGGAGAGCTCGACCCGCCGCCCAGCTCCTGCTGGAGCCGCTCGAAATCGGTTTGCGGTGAGCTGTACTTGAGCTCACGTGCAACCTTGGTCTGCTTTGCCTTCGCCCGGCCGCGGCCCATGGGGGGACCCCCTCGCGCAATAACGGAGCGGCCCAGCGAGCAGGCGGCTCCGATCTGAGTGTGTTTATTGTCCTGCGGTCACTTTACCGTGCCCGGCTGCGGTCTGCTGGTAGGCCCTGCCTTGGGTGACCACCCTCACCGCGCGCCGCCGCGAAGGCGCTCGACGGCGAGCCGGCCCGCCCCCGTCGCGTCGGCCGCCGGCACGGAGGCCGGATCGATCACCGCGGCGACCTCGGCCGCGCCGCCGGTGGCGAGTGCGGTGTCGACCGGCAGGCCCCGCTTCAGCAGCGCCAGCGCGATCGGGCCCTCGTCGACGTGGTCGACCACCGTGCCGAGACGGCCGACGGCCCGTCCGCCTGCCAGCACCGGATCGCCCGTCGCCGGCCGGTCGCTCGATCCGTCCAGCTGCAGCAGCACCAGCATCCGGGGCGGTTTACCCAGGTTGTGCACCCGGGCGACGGTTTCCTGACCGCGGTAGCAGCCCTTGTCCAGGTGGACGGCGCCGACGCCGGGACCGCCGATCCAGCCCACCTCGTGGGGGATGGTGCGCTCGTCGGTGTCCAGGCCGAGCCGGGGCCGCCCGGCCGCCACGCGGTGCGCCTCGTAGGCCCACACGCCGGCCGGGCGCACACCCGCCGCGGTCAGCCGGGCCCGCCATTCGGCGGCCCGTTCGCGCGGCACGACGACGTCGATCTCGAGACCGTCGGCCACCAGCCGGCGCAGGAATCCGCCGCCGTCGAGGGCCACCGCCGTTGATTCCGCCGGTAGCGAATCGACGCCGAGCGCGTCGAGCACCGGCGTGTCGCCCAGTGCGGGACCGAGCAGCGACAGCACCGCCAGATCGGCGGGCTCGACCTGCACGTCGGCCCAGAACACCATCTTGCGCAGGTAGGCCAGCAGCGGCTCGCTCCGCCAGGGCTCGGTGTCGAGGTAGGTGGTGCCGTCGAGTTCGGTCTGCAGCCAGTGATCTTCGACGCGCCCCTGGCCGTCGAGGCTGAGGTTCTCGGTGACCGTGCCGTCGGGCAGCTCGCTGACGTGCTGGGTGGAGATGTTGTGCAGCCAGCTGCGGCGCTCGGCGCCGGTCAGTGCGAGCGTGCCGCGGTGGGAGCGGTCCACCAGGACGGCGTCGTGCGCGGCGGCACGCTGCTCGCCGAACGGATCACCGTGATGCCAGACTGCGCCGGCATCGGGACTGCCCTCGGGCACGGGAACTGCGGACATACCGTCAACTGTACGAGCGCTAGGCTAACCGGCCATGGGCAGCCAACCCGCGGTCGTGGTGACCCTCGACGGCACGCTGCACGACCCGCATGCGCCGCTGCTGCACGCCGACGATCTCGCCGCCGTGCGCGGCGACGGCATCTTCGAGACGCTGCTGATCCGCGACGGCGCGCCGTGCCTGCTCGAGGCGCACCTGGCGCGGCTGACCCAGTCGGCCAAGATGACCGACCTGCCCGCACCCGATCTCGACCGCTGGCGCGCCGCGGTGGCCGCGGCCACCGCGGCGTGGACGGCGGACCACGAGGGCGAAGGCGTGCTGCGCCTGGTGTACAGCCGCGGGCGGGAGAGCGGTTCGGAGCCGACGGCGTACGCCACCGTCGGCGCGCTGGCCGCCCGGGTGGCCGTGGCGCGCCGCGACGGTGTGGCCGCCATGCTGCTCGACCGCGGGCTGTCGGCCGGCGCGGCGGACATGCCGTGGCTGCTGGCCGGTGCCAAGACCCTGTCCTACGCGGTGAACATGGCCGCGCTGCGGCACGCCGAACGCCACGGCGCGGGCGACGTCATCTTCGTCAGCTCCGACGGCTACGTGCTCGAGGGGCCGCGCTCGACGGTGGTGATCGCCGCGGGCGAGCCGGACGACCCGGTGCTGCTGACGCCGCCGCCCTGGTATCCGATCCTGCGGGGCACCACGGCGAAGGCACTGTTCGAAGTCGCCCGCAACAAGGGCTTCGACTGCGACTACCGCGCGCTGCGGCCCGCGGATCTGGCTGCGGCGCACGGCGTCTGGCTGATCTCCAGCATCACGCTCGCCGCCCGGGTGCACACCCTCGACGGCAGGCCGCTGCCGCCGTCGCCGTTGGCCGCCGAGCTGTCCGGGCTGGTCGACGCCGCGATCGTCTGTGATCGCTGAGCGCGAAACGAAAATTGCTTGTCGGGCCGCCGGGCCGTCGGTATGGTCGCTCGTACACAGGAAGGGAGGTGGTCCGACATTTTGAATGACTCATGGACATGTGAGGTGGCTGCGAGCTAGCAGCACCAAGGGGGACCGCCGTTCGGCGAAACTACTTGCGCGCGCTGGCGAATTCCCCGCAGTCACCCGGCCCCCGAGCCCCTCGGTCCGTCCAGCTGTGGATCCTTGGCTCGGGGGTCGCTCCATGTCCGCATCACGGGTGCCGGTTGGCGCCGCCCCACCGAGTACGCGAAGATCGCGGCCATGCGCACACTCCCGATCTTGGTGGCCGGGCCCGCACTGATCGCGTTGGCCGTGCTGAGCGCCTGCGCCCCCGCCGACGAATCCGCACCGTCTGCTCCTTCGGCGCAGAGCTGCCAGAAGGAGGCGCTGCCGACCCTGACCGACGGGGTGCTGACCTTCGCCACCGACCAACCGGCCTACCAGCCGTGGTTCATCAACGACGACCCGGCGAACGGCCAGGGCTTCGAATCGGCGGTCGCCTACGCCGTCGCCGAGAAGCTGGGCTACGCCAAGGAGGACGTGCGCTGGGAGCGGGTGCCGTTCAACTCCGCGATCGCCCCCGGACCCAAGAACTTCGACGCCAACCTCTCCGAGTTCTCCATCACCGACGAACGCAGGCAGGCCGTCGACTTCTCCTCGCCGTACCTCGACGTCACCCAAGCATTCATCACGCTGCCGTCGTCGCCCGCGGCGTCGGTGACCACCCTCGACGGGCTGCGTGACGTGCGGGTGGGCGCGCAGGTGGGCACCACCAGCTTCGAAGCCGCGCAGAAGGTCAGCGGCGGTGCGGAGGTCTCGGTGTACAACAACAACGAGGATGCCAAGGCCGCGCTGGTCAGCGGACAGATCGACGCGCTGGCGCTGGACCTGCCGACCGCCTTCGCGGTGCAGATGGAACTGCCCGAGTCGAAGATCGTCGGTCAGCTGCCGTCCGAGCCCGGTAAGGCCGAACAGTTCGGCATCGTGCTGGACAAGGGCAGCGCTCTGACCTCGTGTGTGTCACAGGCGGTCGACCAGCTGGGCGACGACGGGGTGCTGTTCCGGTTGCAGAAGGAGTGGCTGGCCGGGCCGGGAGCGGCGCCGTTCCTCTCGTGACACCACCCGTCGTCTCCGCGCCACTGCTCGACCGGCAGGCGTTCCGCCGCAGCAGGGCCCGCCGCTCCACGCTGGTGGCGCTGCTGTCGACCGTGGTGTTCGCCGCGGTGCTGTTGCTGGTCGTCACCAACGCACCGGGCTGGCCGCGGGTCCGTGAATCGTTCTTCGATCTGCGCATCGGCTGGGACAGCCTGCCCGCGGTGTTGTCGGGGCTCTGGCTGAACCTGCGGGTGCTCGCGGTGGCGACCGTGCTGGTACTAGTCGTCGGCCTCGCACTGGCGCTGGTGCGGGCCTCGCGGGGGCCGGTGTGGTTCCCGGTGCGCGCCATGGCGACCGGGTACGTCGACGTGTTCCGCGGACTGCCCCTGCTGATCTGCCTCTACCTGGTCGGATTCGGCCTGCCCGGGCTGCGGCTGAACGGGGTGCCGAACGACCCCGTGCTGCTCGGCGGCTTGGCTCTGGTCCTGGTGTACTCGGCCTACGTCGCCGAGGTGTTCCGCGCCGGCATCGAATCGGTGCACCCGTCGCAACTGGCGGCCGCGAAGTCACTGGGGCTCGACTACCGCCGCACCATGCGCCTGGTGGTGCTGCCGCAGGCGGTCCGGCGCGTCACCCCCGCCCTGCTGAACGACTTCGTCGCGCTGCAGAAGGACTGCGGGCTGATCTCCGTGCTCGGCGCGGTGGACGCGGTGCGCGCCGCGCAGATCGAGTCCGCCTCGACCTACAACTTCACCCCGTACGTGGTGGCCGGGCTGCTGTTCGTGGCGCTGGCCGTGCCGTCGGCGCGGCTCGCCGACTGGGTGGCCCGCCGCGCCGCGACCCGTCAGGGGGCGGTGTGAGCGCCGCCGCGGCGACGGTGCTGTCGATCCGCGGCCTGCGCAAGAGCTACGACGGACGAACCGTACTGAACGGGATCGACCTCGACGTCTGCGAGCACCAGGTGGTGGTGCTCATCGGGCCGTCCGGCTCGGGCAAGTCCACGCTGCTGCGGTGTGTGGACCTGCTCGAGGAGATCGACGACGGGCAGATCCTGCTCGACGGCCGCGACATCAGCGACCCCCGGGTCGACGCCGACGCCGCCCGGCGGGCGATCGGCATGGTGTTCCAGTCCTACAACCTGTTCCCGCACATGACCGCGCTGGCCAACGTGACGCTCACCCCGCGGGTGGTGCACGGCGCCGAGCGGCGGGAGGCCGACCGTCGCGGACGTGAGCTGCTCGACCGGATCGGGTTGTCGGACAAGGCCGATTGCTATCCCGACACGCTGTCGGGCGGTCAGCAGCAGCGGGTCGCCATCGCGCGCGCCCTGGCGTATGAGCCGCGGCTGCTCCTGCTCGACGAGATCACCAGCGCGCTGGACCCCGAACTGGTCGGCGACGTGCTCGACCTCGTCGGTGAACTCGCGGCGGCGGGCCGCACCATCCTGATGGCCACCCACGAGATGGGCTTCGCCCGCCAGGTCGCCGACACGGTGTGCTTCGTCGACGGCGGGGTCGTCGTCGAATCCGGGCCTGCCGAACAACTGCTCACCGACCCGACCCATGAGCGCACCCGGGAGTTCCTCGCCCGGGTGCGTCGCGGGTGACGGGTCAGCGCTGCAGGCTGTTTAGCCGGCGGGGCCGGGTGCCAACGTGGAGCAGCTGTCCATGGCGGTCTTCCACTTCGCGGCGTCCACCCCGGGCGGTGGCCCGGCGACGGGCCCGGGCGGCGCGGGAACGCCATGTGCGCCAAGGCATTCGGCGAAGGTGCCGTGGCCGCTGGGCGTCTCGGAGGTCGACGGATCCGGGGGAGGCGCACTCTCCGAGGAGCACCCGGCGAGTAGGGCGACTGCGGTGAGTCCGGTACCGAGACAGATTCCGAGGCGGCGCGTCATCCGACGAATCTAGACAACCGGGCAGACAAGTTCGGCACCAACCCGCCGTCGGCGTCCACCCGTTCCTCGACATACGCCAGGTCGCCGCCGTCGACGATGCCGTAGAGCCGCTTGGCGCCGCCGACGAGCACGCCGGACTTGCTGCGCGCCAACGCGTCGGTGGCCAGTTCCCACGACGACTGGTTGCGGGGGCGGCCGTAGAAGAGTTCGACGTAGCCGGCGGAGTTCGCCAGCAGGAGTTCGATCGCCTGCGACTCCGACGGGTCGGCCGGGTCGGGGACGAACCGCCAGAAGCCGGTCTCGCGCAGTGCGGGCCGGTCGTACTCACCGGTCTCGGTGAGGCGCCACGAGCGCGCTTCCCAGTTGAGGTAGTCGCCGCCGTCGTGGCTGACCACGATCTGCTGCCCGAAGCGGTAGTCGCCGCCCGCGCCGCGGCCCTCGCCCTCGCCGCGCCAGACGCCCACCAGCGGCAGCAGGGCGAGCAGCGCCTCGTTGAGGTCCACACCCTCGCGGAGATTCGCGGTGTCGGTCGGCAGCGGCAGGTCGTCGAACACCGGGATGTTGCGCGGCGCCGTCTCTCTCGCGCGCTGCGCGGCCGCAGCCACCGCCCTGTCGCCCGAGCCGAAAATCGAACCGGTGAGGTCCTCGGGGCCGTCGGGGGAGCTCACGACTCGTCGGTGATGAGGCGATACACCGCGTACAGCGCGAACCAGGTGATCACCACGGTGCAGGCGACCAGGAGGAGTTCGAAGAACAGCACCACGATGCGAGTCTAACCGTCTGACGCCCACGGCATGAAGCCGCGGGTCGGCGCGAGCGTGCGTGATTGCTCACTATCGTCGGCGTGTCGCCGTGCAGACACGCGCACTCGCGCCAACGAGTCAGGAGGCGGTCAGGCGACCTTGACGTCGACCTCGTGGATGCCGGCGCCCGACGGGGCGACGCTGGCGTCGCCGTTGCCTGCGGGCGACAGCGCGCGCAGCGTCCAGGTGCCGGGTGCGGCGAAGAACCGGAAGTCACCGGTGGCCGATGCGACGACCTCGGCGGTGAACTCGTCGGAGCCGTCCAGCAGCCGCACGAAGGCCCCGCCGACCGCCTGCCCGGATCCGTCGACCACGCGGCCGGTGATCACGGTCTCCTTCTCGAGGTCGACACTGGCGGGCAACGTCAGCCCTTGCTTCGGTGCAGAGCACATATCAATCAACTTCCCAACTCGATCGGGGCTCCCACGAGGGAACCGTATTCCGTCCAACTGCCGTCGTAGTTCTTGACGTTCTGGTGGCCCAGCAGCTCGCGCAGCACGAACCAGGTGTGCGAGGAACGCTCGCCGATGCGGCAATAGGCGATGGTCTCCTTGCTGCCGTCGAGCCCGGCCTCGGCGTACAGCTTCGCCAGGTCGTCGTCGGACTTGAACGTGCCGTCCTCGTTGGCCGCCTTGCTCCACGGAACGTTGATGGCACCGGGGATGTGCCCCGGCCGCTGGCTCTGCTCCTGCGGCAGGTGCGCAGGCGCGAGGATCTTGCCGGAGAACTCGTCGGGGGAGCGCACGTCCACCAGGTTCTTGCTGTCGATGGCCTCGATCACCTCGTCGCGGAAGGCACGGATGCTGGTGTCCGGCGCCTGGGCGGTGTACGTGGTGGCAGAGCGGTTGACCGGCTCGGTCGACAGCGCGCGACCGTCGAGCTCCCACTTCTTGCGGCCGCCGTCGAGCAGCTTGACGTCCTGGTGGCCGTACAGCTTGAAGTACCAGTACGCATAGGCGGCGAACCAGTTGTTGTTGCCGCCGTAGAGGACCACGGTGTCGTCGTTGCCGATGCCGCGGTCGGACAGCAGCTTGGAGAACTGCGCGGCGTCGACGAAGTCGCGGCGCACCGGATCCTGCAGGTCGGTCTTCCAGTCGAGCTTGACGGCGCCCTGGATGTGACCGCCGTCGTACGCCGAGGTGTCTTCGTCTACCTCGACGAAGACGACGTTCGGCGCCTCGAGATTGCTCTCGGCCCAGTCTGCGGTGACCAGGACGTCGGAGCGTGCCATGGATGAGATCCCTTCGGTTGCTTGTGAATTCGATCAGGAATGAGCGGGACTGCGGCGGAGGCGGATGGCGAGCGGGTAGAGCCGGCAGCCCAGGCAGATGCCGAAGGCTGCGTTGAGGAACGCCGCGAACAGCGCGAACGCCGTCGCGGTGAGACCCAGCGGGGACAGCCCCAGGGCGAAGCCGGCCACGCCGACGACGGCGAACACCAGGCCGACGACCTGGGCGAACTTGAGCGGCGGCACCGGTTCGGTCTCGGTGGCCGGACCGAGGCGCGGCGCGATGACCCGGCTGAACAGCGCGCCGTACGGATGGCCGCGCGGTCCGCGCACCGCTCCGATCGCGAACACCGCGGCCTGCACGGCGAGAACGACGGCGGCGGCGGCCTCATCGACCGCGGCCGTCAACAACGTCGCCACGAGCACGGCCGTGGTGACCCATGCGACGAACCGGGGTCCGCGCACGTCCACGTGGTCCGGCGTGATGGTCATGAATCTGCTCCTGTTGCACGGTTGGGCTGGTCACGGGCATGCCACGAAGGCCTGCTCCGAGCGGACGCGTGACGACGCGAGGGCGCTCAGCAGCTACAACAACAACAGCAACAACCCGCGACGCGGCACAGATCAACTGCGCGGCGCTTGGTGAGCACAAGCTCGATGCGGGCGAACACGTCGGTCAGCTTACCCAATGACAGGGTGATCAGGCCAACAGCGGCTCGACCGCAGAACGCAGGTCAGCGGCCCTCGGCACGCCGGTCGTGCGGTACCGCGGCCTGCCGTCGGCGTCGAAGATCAGTGTGGTGGGCAGCGACAGCACCGAAAGCCGCCGGGCCGCCGCCGGATTGGCGTCCATGTCGATCTCCACGTGCGCGACCGCGGGTAGTTCGGCGCACACCTGGTTGACCACCTTGCGCACCGCGGCGCACGGGCCGCACCACACCGCGCTGAAGTGCACGATGGTCGGACCTGTGCCCGACAACCCGAGATCGGAGGTGTCGACGTCGGCCGCGGCCTCGGCCCCCTTCAGCATTCCGGCGCGCATGGACATCAGCCGGCCGACGACGAAGGCGACGCCGAAGACGGCGATCAGCACGGTGATGACCACCGCCCACTGTGTGCTCATGACTGTGTGAACCCCCCCAGCGCGATCGTTACTCCCTCCGCGATGCCCTCGATGATGATGTCCGAACCGCGGGCGCCCTCGCTGGTGGGCGCGATGCCGAAGGGCAGCTCCTGGCCCGGCATCGTGGTGCTGAACGCGGCCAGGACCGCGGCCACCTTGTCCTCGGGCACCTCCTGGTCGGCGGTACCGGGGCCGGTGAGCACTCCGGTGGCCGTGAGCACCAGCGTGCTCTGGTCGCCTGCCGGCCGGGACAGGTCGACCGCCACGCTGACCCGCTCGGTCACGTCCGCGGACTTCGGGGTGCCGGTGAACACCAGTCCGCGGTTGCTCGAGATACCCGACTCGGTGGTGCCGCCGGTGGAGTCGTTGGTCTCCCGCGACGGCGCTTCCACCAGCAGGTCGGGGATCCCCATGAAGCGCCCGACGTGGGTGGAGTCGATGATGATGCGGCTCTCCACCTTGCCGACCGGAAGCGGCGCCTGCGGCCTCACCAGCCACGACGCCTGGCCGAGGCCGATGTCGTGCAGGGTGGTCTCCAGGGAGACCTTGCCGACCACCGGGTGATCAACGCCACTGGCCCGGATCTCGACCTCGTCGTAGTGCCGGTCCATCGCCTGGGTGGCGAACGGGAAGCCCAGAATCGCCACCGACGGGTCCCACTCCAGGTCCGCGGCGCTGCGCACGGCCCTGGCCAGTCGGTATTCGGCGTAGATCGCGGCGCCGAAGTCGGCGCCGACCGCGGTGACGACCAGGACGGTCAGCGTCGCCCCCAGTCCGATCAGCAGCCTGCGCACCTGGACATTCTGGCCTACCTCGACCGGCGCGGTCCGCTCGACGCGGCTGATCCGCAGGTGGCGCGGTATCGTTACGTGACCAACAGCCGGTAACGGCGACATGTCAGGCATGAATCTGGGAGATCACCGCAGGAGTTGATTGCACCCCGGGGACGCTGGAGGGCCTGTGGACCTACTTCTCTTGACCGTCGATCCGCATCCTGAGTCGGTCCTGCCGTCACTGGCGCTGCTCGCGCACAACGTCCGATCGGCGCCGACCGAGGTGTCAGCTCTGCTCGAGGCCGGCACCGCGGACATCGCCATCGTCGACGCACGCACCGACCTCGCCGCCGCACGCGGCCTGTGCCGGCTGCTGGGCACCACCGGCACGTCGGTGCCCGTCGTGGCCGTGGTCAACGAGGGCGGCCTGGTCGCGGTGAACCACGAGTGGGGGCTCGACGAGATCCTGCTGCCGGGCACCGGTCCCGCCGAGATCGACGCCCGCCTCCGCCTGCTGGTCGGACGCCGCGGCGGCATGGCCAACCAGGAGAACGTCGGCAAGGTCAGCCTCGGTGAGCTCGTCATCGACGAGGGCACCTACACGGCACGACTGCGCGGACGGCCGCTCGACCTCACCTACAAGGAATTCGAGCTGCTGAAGTACCTCGCCCAGCATGCGGGCCGGGTGTTCACCCGCGCCCAGCTGCTGCAGGAGGTGTGGGGGTACGACTTCTTCGGCGGCACCCGCACGGTGGACGTGCACGTGCGCCGGTTGCGCGCCAAGCTGGGTCCCGAGTACGAGTCGCTGATCGGCACCGTGCGCAACGTCGGGTACAAAGCGGTCCGGCCCGCGCGCGGCCGCCCGCCCGCTCCCGGCACGGAGTTGTCCGACGACGACGAGGAGGACGACTACGCGCACGCGCCGGACAGCGTGCCCGAGTCGTTCGACCCGCTCCGCACGCAGTGACGACGTTCGACTGGCGCACCGATCTCTCCGCGGCCGACCAGGACCGCATCCGTGCGCTGATCCGCACCGCCACCACTGCGGACGGCGTCGCGCCGGTGGGGGATCAGGTGCTGCGGGAACTGGACGCCGACCGGACGCGCCACCTGGTGGCTCTCGACGGCGACGACATCGTGGGCTATCTGAACCTCGCTGCCGCCTCCGACGATGCCCCCGCGATGGCCGAACTGGTGGTGGATCCGCCGTCGCGCCGCCGTGGTGTCGGATCGCAACTGGCGACCGCCGGTCTTGCCGCGGGTGGCGAGGACGCCAGGATCTGGGCGCACGGGAACCTGGAGCCCGCCCAGGCCACTGCCCGGTCACTCGGTCTGGTGGTGCGCCGCGAACTGCTGCAGATGCGCCGCTCGCTGCGCGACCTTCCCGCGCCGGTGACGTCGCAGGGTGTGACCATCACGACCTACTCCGGACCGGCCGACGACGCCGACCTGCTGCGCGTGAACAACGCCGCCTTCGCCTGGCATCCGGAACAGGGCGGCTGGACCGACGCCGACATCGCCGAGCGCCGTGGCGAGCCGTGGTTCGACGCCGACGGGCTGTTCCTCGGTCGCGATGACACCACCGGTGAACTGCTCGGCTTCCACTGGACGAAGATTCACGACGGCGATCTCGGCGAGGTCTACGTGGTCGGCGTGGACCCCGCGGCCCAGGGCCGCGGACTCGGCGCGACGCTCACGCTGACGGGTCTGCATCACCTCGCGAAGCGGCTGTCCGAGAGCGCGGAGCCGACGGTCATGCTCTACGTCGAGGCGGACAACGCGGCGGCGGTGAACACCTACCGGAAGCTGGGCTTCGACATCCACAGCGTCGACGTCGCGTATGCCGCCGGTGCCCCTTTGGGCTCCTGAGGCCTGGGCTCGGCCACTCGACGTTCGTTTGCCCGCCGATTCGATCAGTGTCAATATCGACGGATGTCGAATCGGCCGCCCGTCGAACCGTCCGACTGCTGTGACGTCGGGCCGCTGCTGCGTGAGCCGCTGACGGCGGACGGCGCCACACAGATGGCCGCCACGCTCAAGGCACTGGCCGATCCCGTGCGGCTGCGGCTGTTCAGTGCCATCGCCAGCCGCGCGAACGGCGAGGCCTGCGTCTGCGACATCTCCGAGGGCCTCGACGTCAAACAGCCGACGATCTCGCACCATCTGAAGGTGCTGCGCGACGCCGGACTGCTCACGTCCGAACGGCGCGCGTCATGGGTCTACTACGCCGTGGCACCGGATGCACTGCGCGATCTGGCGGCATTGTTCGCCGCCGGCCCGCAGCACGTGGCGGCCGGAGCCCCGGCATGACCCGGACAGCTGCGACCGCCGACACCACGGACGTCGTCGGCAAGCTCTCCACCCTCGACCGGTTCCTGCCGCTGTGGATCGGCCTCGCGATGGCCGCCGGCCTGCTGCTCGGCCGCGGGATCCCCGGGCTGGACACCGCGCTGGGTCGCGTCGCGATCGACGGTGTCTCACTGCCCATCGCTCTCGGTCTCCTGATCATGATGTACCCGGTGCTGGCGAAGGTGCGTTACGACCGCCTCGACACCGTCACCGGCGATCGCAGGCTGCTCGTGAGTTCCCTTGTGCTGAACTGGGTTTTCGGGCCCGCGCTGATGTTCGCGTTGGCCTGGCTCATGCTGCCCGACCTGCCGGAGTATCGGACCGGGCTGATCATCGTCGGCCTCGCCAGGTGCATCGCCATGGTGATCATCTGGAACGACCTGGCCTGTGGCGACCGGGAAGCCGCTGCCGTGCTGGTCGCCCTCAATTCACTCTTCCAGGTGATCATGTTCGCGGTCCTGGGTTGGTTCTACCTGTGGGTGCTGCCGGGCTGGCTCGGTCTCGAACAGGCCGCCATCTCCACGTCGCCATGGGAGATCGCCGAGTCGGTGCTGATCTTTCTCGGCATTCCGCTTGTGGCGGGCTATCTTTCGCGCCGGTTCGGTGAGAGAGCGAAGGGGAGGGACTGGTACGAGTCGAGATTCCTGCCTGCCGTCGGGCCGTGGGCGCTCTACGGCCTGCTCTTCACGATCGTCGTCCTGTTCGCCCTGCAGGGGGAGCAGATCACCGGTCGCCCACTCGACGTGGCACGGATCGCTCTGCCGCTGCTGGTGTACTTCGCCGTGATGTGGGGCGGGGGATACCTGCTCGGCGCGGCCATCGGCCTGGGGTACGCGCGCAGGACCACACTGGCATTCACCGCTGCGGGCAACAACTTCGAACTGGCCATCGCCGTCGCGATCGCCACCTACGGAGCGACGTCCGGGCAGGCGCTCGCCGGTGTCGTCGGCCCGCTCATCGAGGTGCCGGTGCTCGTCGCCCTGGTGTACGTCTCACTCGCGCTGCGGCGCCGATTCTCGCCATCTGACCGCGCCGCATCGGATGACGGGGGTGTTCGACATGCCTGAACACGCGAAGCCGGCGGTGCTGTTCGTGTGCGTGAAGAACGGCGGCAAGTCACAGATGGCCGCGGGGCTCATGCGCAGGGTCGCAGCGAAGTCCGTCGATGTCTACTCCGCGGGCACCCGGCCGGGCACTGCCGTGAACGCCCTCTCCGCGGAAGTGCTCGCCGAGGTCGGCGTCGACATCACCGACAGACGCCGACATCGATCGATCCGGAACTGGTCGAGAAGGTCGATCTGGTGGTCACCCTGGGCCGGGAAGCCGAGGTCGAACCCGTGCCGGGAACGCGCTTCGAGAACTGGGACACCGACGAGCCGTCCGAGCGGGGCATCGACGGCATCGAACGGATGCGGCTCGTCCGCGACGACATCGCTGCCCGGGTGGACGCACTCGCGACCCGGCTGCGGCGAGGCGGGCCGGATGCGTCCGATCCTGTCAACACGTTGTGAGAATGTGGCGCACTCCGCCGTCGCGGTTCATTCTGCGTTCACCATGCGTAGGTAATTCATTCATGGCGTCCCTTTAGGTTCACAGCCGAGCAGCAATGGGTCTGCTTGACGCGCCGACGACGGGCAGCGTCCACCCGTGAACTCTAGAAGGAGCTTCGTGAAGGCGAATCGTTCTGGTGCTGCGCTCGGCCTGCTGGCCGCCGGTGCCCTGTTGCTGTCGGCGTGCGGCAGCGACAACAACACCTCTTCGGGATCGGGATCCGGCGAATCCGGATCGCAGGCGGCCGGTCAGTGCGGCGGCAAGGAAGCGCTGAAGGCGAGCGGCTCGAGCGCCCAGGCCAACGCGATGACGCGGTTCATCAATGCCTACGAGAAGGACTGCCCCGGCTTCACCCTGAACTACACCTCGAGCGGATCGGGTGCCGGCGTCTCGGAGTTCCTCGGCGGCCAGACCGACTTCGGCGGCTCGGACTCCCCGCTCAGCGCGGACAAGGGCGAGGTCGAGAAGGCCAAGGAACGCTGCGGTGGCAGCGAAGCGTGGAACCTTCCCGCCGTCTTCGGACCCATCGCCGTGACCTACAACGTCTCCGGCGTCGACGGCCTGGTGCTGGACGGACCCACGCTGGGCAAGATCTTCAACGGCGCGGTGAAGACCTGGAACGCGCCTGAGATCGCGGCGCTCAACGGGGGCGCCACCCTGCCGGCCGAGCCCATCAACGTGATCTTCCGCAGCGACGAGTCCGGTACGACCGACAACTTCCAGAAGTACCTGGATGCCGCGTCGGACGGGTCCTGGGGCAAGGGTGCGGGCAAGTCCTTCGCGGGCGGTGTCGGTGAGGGCGCCAAGGGCAACGAGGGCACCTCGGCGGCGATCAAGAGCACGCCGGGTTCGATCACCTACAACGAGTGGTCGTTCGCCAAGTCGCAGAACCTGTCGATCGCCAAGATCATCACGTCGGCCGGGCCCGAACCGGTGGAACTGAGCTCGGAGACGGCGGGCAAGGCCATCGACGCCGTCAAGTTCAAGGGTGAGGGCAACGACCTCGTCCTGGACACCGCGTCGTTCTACAAGCCGACCGAGGCCGGGTCCTACCCGATCATGCTCGCGGCCTATGAGATCGTGTGCTCGAAGTACCCGGACGCCGAGGTGGCGACCGCGGTCAAGGCGTTCCTGAACTCGGCCCTCGGCAACGGGCAGAATGGACTCGAGGACAACGGCTACATCCCGGTGCCCGAGGCGTTCAAGACGCGGCTGACCAAGGCTGTCGACGCCATCAACGCGACGGCGTAGCAGCCAACACACAATGGCTGTCACACCAGACTCGACCGCTGTGGGCTCGTCGGAGACGACGAGCCCACAGCAGGGCGGGCACACGCCCGAGAAGGCAACCAAGAACCGGAAGGGATCGGCCTTGAAGCAGGGCGAAGGACGTTGGGGCGACACCGTCTTCAAGTCCATCGCGATCGCGGCCGGCGCCACCATCATCGGCGCGATCGCGCTGATGGCGCTCTTCCTGATCATCAAGGCGATTCCCTCGCTGCAGGCCAACCAGGCGAACTTCCTCACCAGCACCGAGTTCCTCACCAGCGACTCCAGCAATCTGCGCTTCGGCATCCGCGACCTGTTCATGGTGACGGTGCTCAGCTCCGTGTTCGCCCTGATCATCGCCGTGCCCATCGCGATCGGCATCGCGGCGTTCCTGACGAACTACGCACCCAAGCGGCTGGCGAAACCGTTCGGCATGCTGGTCGACCTGCTGGCGGCCGTGCCGTCCATCGTCTTCGGTCTGTGGGGCATCTTCGTACTCGCTCCGTGGCTCAGCCCGGTCGCGACCTTCCTCAACGACAGCCTCGGCTGGTTCTTCCTGTTCTCCCAGGGCAACGTGTCGCTGGCGGGCGGCGGAACGATCTTCACGGCAGGAATCGTGCTGGCGGTGATGATCCTGCCGATCATCACCTCGGTCACCCGCGAGGTCTTCGCCCTCACCCCGCGCGGGCACGTCGAGGCCGCGCAGGCTCTCGGCGCCACGAAGTGGGAAGTCATCCGGATGACGGTCTTCCCCTACGGCCGCAGCGGCATGATCGCGGCATCCATGCTCGGATTGGGCCGCGCGCTCGGCGAGACGATCGCGATCCTGATCATCCTGCGCACCGCGGCGCAGGCCGGCCACTGGTCGCTGTTCGACGGTGGCTACACATTCGCGTCCAAGATCGCTTCGGCAGCAGCGGAATTCAGTGCGCCACTGCCCACAGGTGCTTACATCGCCGCCGGCTTCGTGCTCTTCGCGCTGACCTTCGTGGTCAATGCGCTGGCCCGGGCAGCGGCCGGCGGAAGGGTTAGCGGCGGATGACCGCAACGACGTCATCGCTCGACCAGCCGGTGAAGGCCCCGACCTTCCACCCGGTCAGCGTCAGCCGAAAACTGAAGAACAACATCGCGACGACGCTGTTCACCGCGTCCTTCGTGATCGCCATGATCCCGTTGGTGTGGCTGATCTACACCGTGCTGGCCAAGGGCGTCCGCGCGATGACCTTGTCCACGTGGTGGACCAACTCGCTGGCGGGGGTGCTGCCGGAGGAGTTCGCCGGCGGCGTTTACCACGCGATCTACGGCACCCTGATCCAGGCGGCCATCGCCGCCGTGCTGTCCGTGCCGTTGGGCGTGATGGCGGCGGTCTACCTGGTCGAATACGGCCGGGGCCGGTTCGCCAAGGTCACCACGTTCATGGTGGACATCCTCGCCGGTGTGCCGTCGATCGTGGCCGCGCTGTTCGTCTTCGCGCTGTGGATCGCGACGCTGGGCTTCGAACAGAGCGCCTTCGCCGTGTCGCTGGCTCTGGTGCTGCTGATGCTGCCCGTCGTCGTGCGGAACACCGAGGAGATGCTCAAGCTCGTTCCCGACGAGTTGCGAGAAGCGTCCTACGCCTTGGGAATTCCCAAGTGGAAGACCATCATGCGCGTCGTGGTGCCGACTGCGCTGCCCGGCATGATCAGCGGCATCCTGCTCGCCCTGGCCAGGGTCATGGGTGAGACGGCGCCGGTGCTGGTGCTCGTCGGCTACAGCCGGTCGATCAACTTCGACGCCTTCGAGGGCAACATGGCGTCGCTGCCCCTGCTGATCTACACCGAGCTGATCAACCCGGAAGCGGCAGGCGCGCTGAGGGTCTGGGGTGCCGCACTGACCCTGATCCTCATCATCGCGGCCCTGTACCTCGGCGCTGCCTTCATCAACCGATACCTCACGCGGAACAGAGTTTAGGAGCATCATGGCCAAGCGCCTGGATCTCAAGGATCTCAACATCTACTACGGCAGCTTCCACGCCGTGTCCAACGTGGGTCTCGCGGTGCTGCCGCGTAGCGTCACCGCCTTCATCGGACCGTCCGGCTGCGGGAAGTCGACCGTGCTGCGCACACTGAACCGGATGCACGAGGTGATCCCCGGCGCCCGTGTCGAGGGTTCGGTGCTGCTCGACGGCGAGGACATCTACGCCTCGGGGATCGATCCGGTGAGCGTCCGCAAGACCATCGGCATGGTGTTCCAGCGGCCGAACCCGTTCCCCACCATGTCGATTCGCGACAACGTGGTGGCAGGACTCAAGCTGCAGGGGACGCGCAACAAGAAGGCGCTCGAAGAGGTCGCCGAGCGTTCGCTCAAGGGCGCGAACCTGTGGAATGAGGTCAAGGACCGGCTGGACAAGCCGGGTGGTGGTTTGTCCGGTGGTCAGCAGCAGCGGCTGTGCATCGCCCGCGCCATCGCGGTCCAGCCCGACGTGCTGTTGATGGACGAGCCGTGTTCGGCGCTCGACCCGATCTCGACGCTGGCCATCGAGGATCTGATCGCCGAGCTCAAGCAGGACTACACGATCGTGATCGTGACCCACAACATGCAGCAGGCCGCCCGGGTCAGCGACCAGACGGCGTTCTTCAACCTCGAGGCGACCGGCAAGCCCGGGCAGCTGGTCGAGGTCGACGACACGGAGAAGATCTTCTCCAACCCGACGCAGAAGGCGACAGAGGACTACATCTCGGGCCGCTTCGGCTGACGGGCGCTGCATGCACGTCGCGCGAGGGGGCGACAGAGGGACGGGCGAGGCGGTGACGCGTGACGATTGAGGTCCGGCGCACCGACGCGGGCTTGGGGCAGCACCGCGCGGCGGTCCCGCCCACCCGCGGAACGCTGATGCTGGTCGACACAGATCCCGGTGTCGCCACACGCCTGATGGACGATGCGGCGAAGATCGGCATCGAGACCACCTGGTGTGACGACGGCGTCGAGGCGCTGCTGGCCATCGGCGTCGAACAACCCAATGTGCTGGTGCTGGCCGCACGGACCAGCATCGTCGACGCCGCGCGGATCACGTCTGCGGTGCGCAACAGGTGGAGTCTGCCGATCCTGATCGGCGCGCCCAGCGCCGACGAGGTCACGCGCCGGGCGCTGTCGGCAGGGGCGTCGGCGCTGATAATCCGTCCGTACGACATCAACACGATCGCGCCGTTCGCGTTCAACGGGATCAGGGATTTCCGACGGGATCCGAAGGTCCACACGGCGGGCCCGATCGAGGTGGACCCGCACGGCTACGAGACCCGCGTGCGTGGGCGCGACGTCCAGTTGACCCAGCGCGAACTCGAGCTGCTGGTGTTCCTGATCGAGCGCCGCGGGCGGGTGGCCAGCAGCGACGAGATCAGCCGCGCCGTGTGGGGTCATCCCGCCGACACCAACACCGTTGCCGTGCACGTGCGGCGCCTGCGCGAGAAGCTCGGTCATGATCCCGAACACGGCGAGTTCATCCGCACCATCCGCGGCGCCGGCTACCGCCTGGCGCCGTCCATCTCCGCCTGAAGTGCTCGCCGGCTGACGTCAGCGCGGCGTGGGGATCTGCTCCTCGGTCGGATAGGTGCCCGTCACCTGGAAGATGACCCGGCGCGCCACCTCGACGGCGTGGTCGGCGAAGCGCTCGTAGAACCGGCTGAGCAGCGTCACGTCGACGGCGGGCGTCACGCCGTGCTTCCACTCGCGGTCCATCAGCACCGTGAACAGGTGCCGGTGCAGGTCGTCCATCGCATCGTCTTCCTCCTGGATGCGGGCGGCCTTCTCCGGATCGCGGGTGAGCAGCACCTCCTGCGCGGCGTTGCCGAGTTCGACCGCGACGCGGCCCATCTCGGCGAAGTAGCCGTTGACCTCCTCGGGCAGCACGTGCTGGGGGTGCCGGCGCCGCGCGATCTTCGCGACGTGCAGGGCCAGTGCGCCCATCCGGTCGACGTCGGCGACGATCTGGATCGAACCGACGACCGAGCGCAGGTCACCGGCCACCGGGGCCTGCAGCGCCAGCAGCACGAACGCGGACTCCTCGGCGCGGACGCTCAGCGCGGAGATCTGCTCGTGATCACTGATCACCTGCTCGGCCAGCACCAGATCGGCCTGAAGCAGAGCCTGCGTCGCGCGTTCCATCGCCGTACCCGCCAGGCCGCACATTTCGCCGAGCTGCCTCGTCAGGGAATCCAGCTGTTCGTGGTACGCGGTTCGCATGTGCCAAGCCTAGAGGTTGAGCAGGTCACACGTCACGACGCCGACAGTGAACGACAGGTGAATGACAATTACCGCGACGTTGGCGATGGCCGATTCGCGCAGCCGTTATTCGCAGGTGGTGTCCGCGGCGTTGGTGACCGAGAGATCGTCGGGCAGGTGTGACGGGGCGGTGCTCGTCGCCCGCACCACCTGGACCTGCACAGGCGACCCGCTCGGCGTCGGGGCGCCCACGGTGTTGAAGTCCGAGCCGAGCACCACCTGAACGGTGTCACCGAGGCCGGAGACCTGTTCGACGGTGGCGTTGGCGAACGACGACGCGACGGTGGCCGCCGCCTGCTCGTTGCCCGGTGCGAAGAACACCGTCGTCGCGGACAGCGAGTCGGGGTAGTCGTCGGGGGTGGTGACCTTGAACCCGTGTGCCTGCAGTTCGTCGGCCGCGGTGGCGCCGAGCCCGGTCTGGCCGGTCGAGTTCGACACCTGGACGGTGATCTGCGCGGGGTCCGTGGTGACCGCGTTGACCAGTTCGCCCGAGCCCGCCGCCGGCGCCGGCTCGGGCGCCTGAGTGGTGGTGGACTCCGGGGTCGCGGTGGCCGATTCCGGGGTGCCCGGCACGGGGGTGTTGTCAGCGTTCTTCTCGCCGGGCAACGGGTTGTCGTTGATGATCGAGTCGAACAGGGCGTCCATGTCCTCTTCGCGCGGCACCTCGTTGCCGTAGTCGTCGGCGTAGCCGACGGTGGGAACGGTGACGAAGCTGATCCGCCCGGCGGACACACCCTGGATCGACTGGCCGAGGTCGACGAGTTCCCGGGTGCCGATGTTGTCGACGTAGGTGTCGTCGATGAACTTGTTGACCACGTCGTTCAGCTTGTTCAGCGAGAAGAACACCTCCTTGCTGATCAGCGAGCGCAACAGCGACGACAGGAACAGCTGCTGGCGCTTGATGCGGCCGTAGTCGCCGTTGATCTCGGTGGTGACCTGGCGGGCCCGCACGTAGTTCAGCGCGGTGTGCCCGTCGATCATCTGGCGTCCGGCGTTGGGCAGCACCGTGCCCAATTCGTAGTCCTCGATCGGGGTGGTGCTGCACACCTCGACGCCGCCGATCGCGTCGACCATCTTGGAGAAGCCGGCGAAGTCGACGGCCATGAACCGGTTCACCGACAGCCCGGACAGCTTCTGAATGACCTTGACCAGGCACTTCGGACCGCCGACGGCGTATGCGGAGTTCAGCTTGGTCTCCGTCCACGCCTCCTCGAGCCCGTACATCGGCGAATTCTCGTCGGTGATGGGTCCGTAGGCGCCGGTCTCGGGATTCCACGGCTCGCACTGCATCGGCTCGATGGACAGGTCACGCGGGAACGACACCGCGACGACCCGCTTCCGGTTGGCCGGGATGTTGACCAGCATCACGGTGTCCGAGCGGGCGCCCGCCGCGTCCTCGGTGTCGCCTGCGCCCATGTCGCTGTTCTCGCCGATCCGGCTGTCCACGCCGACGATCAGGAAGTTCTCGTCGCCGAACTGCGCGTTGGCGTCGATGATGTCGCGCGAATCGCGGTCCAGCGCCGACACCTTGTTCATGCTGTTGTTCTTCGACGACTGCCACTGCCACGCGCCGCCGGTGAGCACCAGCGCGAAGGCCGCAAGCAGCGCGGCGGCGGTGCGGCCCGCCAGCATCACCCGCCTGCGACGCCGCGGTTCGTCATCCGCCGCGCCCGCCGACCGCCGACCTATCCGCGACGGCGGCACCCGCGACGAGGTGAGGACGGGGATGTCGTCGTCGAATGCGGACGGCACCGACGGGATGATCTCGGTGTCCTGCCGGTCCGCGTCCGACGGACGGGCGGCACCGTCGGCCGCCACCGACTCGTAGCCGTCGTAGGGCTGATAGGACTCGTAGTCCTCGTACTGCTCGTAGGCCTCGGCCGGGACGGCGTCGATGATCTCCGTGGGTGGCGCGGGCGGCTCGGCCGGCGGCACCGCGTCGATGATCTCGGTCGGCGGAGCGGGCGGGGCATCGCGCTCGGGCTCGGGCTCTTCGAGGCGGCGCCGCTTCCGTCCGGGCCGGCCGCCGCTCTCCTCCGCCATCTTGGCGATGAGGTCGGCGACGGTCAGGCCGCCATCGGTGTGGCTACCGCCGGGCTCGTCGGGCGGCTCGTCGGCCTGCTCGTCAACAGGCGTGGGCGCGATGGGGTGCCGATCGCTGCGCTCCCACGGCGCGGCACCGAAGGATCGCCGAGGAGTTCGGGTAAGCCATTGGTTGTCCGCGTCGTGATCCGGGCCCGGGTCCGGTGCTCGCCGACGGCCAGGAGTGGCGTTGTCGCCGTCACTCATGTCCTCATCGGCCTCCGACTCCGTGGACCCGCAGGCGCGTCGGCGCTCGGCGGGCTTGTGCAATGCCACATGTTTCGTAGCAGCATCGAGATCGGCTCCGCCACCGGAGCCATCACAGCAAGACCCACATCGTACTGAGACAACCTGTGAGTGAGCCAGTCGGAGCGGGTGACAGGTTCGTCTCGAATTGTCACGAACGTGCTACGTCGCCGCCTCGCGCGCCCCTTCGAGCCCTGCTCAGCCGCCCGAATGCATGACGTCCGCACCGGTGGGGACGGTGCAGTCGTCGGGGTCGGCCAGCCAGCCCTCCGGCAGCGTCACCGATGCGGGCGAGCCCTGCCGGCCGCGGGGGCCGGTCGCCTCGGCCGGGAACGGGACGTCGGGATCGAGTTCGTCGAGCAGCCGGTCCAGATCGGCCAGCGTCTTCACCAGCGCCAGACCTCGTCGCAGCTCGGCTCCGGCGGGCAGGCCGTGCAGGTACCAGGCGACGTGCTTGCGGATGTCGCGCATGCCCTTGTCCTCACCGAAGTGGTCGGCGAGCAGCTCGCCGTGACGCCGGACGATCGCGGCCACCTCGCCCAGCGTCGGCGGCACCGGGATCTCGCGGCCGGCGAACGCCGCGGACAGTTCCGCGAACAGCCACGGCCTGCCCAGGCAGCCGCGGCCGATGACGACGCCGTCGCAGCCGGTGGACGACATCATCGCCAGCGCGTCGTCGGCGTCGAAGATGTCGCCGTTGCCGAGCACCGGAACCGTGGTGACGTGCTGTTTCAGCGCGGCGATCTGCGACCAGTCCGCAGTACCGGAGTACCGCTGCGCGGCGGTGCGGGCGTGCAGTGCCACGGCGGCCGCACCCTCCTCCGCGGCGATGCGGCCCGCGTCGAGGTGGGTGTGATGCTCGTCGTCGATGCCGATCCGGAACTTGACGGTCACCGGGATCCCCGAGCCCTCGACGGCGCGTACCGCGGCGGCCACGATCCTGCCGAACAGCCGGCGCTTGTAGGGCAGCGCGGCGCCGCCGCCCCGGCGGGTCACCTTCGGCACCGGGCAGCCGAAGTTCATGTCGATGTGGTCGGCCATGCCCTCGTCGGCGATCATCCGCGCCGCCGCATAGGTGGTGTCCGGGTCGACGGCGTAGAGCTGCAGCGACCGCGGCGACTCGTCCGGCGCGAAGGCGGTCATGTGCAGGGTGACGGGATGCCGCTCCACGAGCGCCCTCGCGGTCACCATCTCGCACACGTACAGCCCGCTGACCGTGCCTGCGCGGGCGATCTCGAGCTCGCGGCACAACGTCCGGAACGCGACGTTCGTCACACCGGCCATCGGGGCCAGCACGACGGGGCTGGACAGCGCGAACGGCCCGATCTGAAGTGCAGATCGGGCCGGCGCGCGGTGTGCGGTCAGGACGCTGATGAGGCGAGCACCTTCGAGTTGCGCTTCTCCGCCATCTTGCGTTCCCGTTCGAGGCGCTTCTCCTTGGCGAGCTCGAACTTGACGCAGGCCTCCTCGAGTTCCTCGATGAGCACGCCGAGGTCGTCGCGCATCCGCGCAGCCTCGCCGGTGAAGTCCTCGCGCTCGAAGATCCGCCACTTCTTCAGCACCGGCATCACCACGTCCTCGAGGTGGATGCGCGGGTCGTAGACGCCGCCGACGGCGATGATGACGGCCTTGCGCCGGAACTCCGGCACGGTGAAGCCGGGCATCTTGAAGTTGCGCAGCACGCGGTGCAGCGACTTCATCGCCTGGTTCGGCGCGATCGCGAGACCGGCCTCGCTGACATCGCGGTAGAAGATCATGTGCAGGTTCTCGTCGGCCGAGACCCGCGCCAGCAGCTGATCGGCGATCGGCTCGTTGCAGGCCTTCCCGGTGTTGCGGTGCGAGACGCGGGTGGCCAGCTCCTGGAACGTCACGTAGATGACGGAGTCGAAGAGGCTGTGGGCGAACATGTCGCCCTGGGCGTTCTGGCCGGGGGAGAAGCCGCGGGTCATCTGCTCGACGCGCAGTTCCTCGAGCTGGATGGGGTCGATGGCGCGGGTGACGACGAGGTAGTCGCGCAGCGCGATCCCATGCCGGTTCTCCTCGGCGGTCCAGCGGTTGACCCACTGGCCCCAGGCGCCGTCCATGCCGAAGTTCATCGCGATCTCACGGTGATAACTGGGCAGGTTGTCCTCGGTGAGCAGGTTCTGCACCATCGCGGTCTGGGCGACCTCGGACAGTTTGGACTGCTCGGGATCCCAGTCCTGTCCGCCCAGCGCGTAGTAGTTCTTGCCGTCCGACCACGGGATGTAGTCGTGCGGATTCCAGTCCTTGCGCATGCGCAAGTGCCTGTTGAGGTTCGCCTCGACGACCGGCTCGAGCTCTTTGAGCAAGTGCAGGTCGGTCAGGTCGATCGCCATGGGCCCCTCCGGTTATCTGTACCTGATGGTTGCACTCAATATATCTGTGTACTCCGGTGACATCAAGTTGGCCCGCACCGGGTGTCGCCCACCCGCCGCGCCGCGTTTCCGGCGTCACTCCCGCTCGGGTACCCACCGAAGCGGGCAGTTCTCAGTAGTCGGCCACCCGGCTGAGCAGCATGTCGACGCAGTAGTCGATGAACTGCTCGCGGGAGGCCTTGAGCCTGCCGTCGAGGTACGCGGTGAAGAGCGCCGTCAGCGCCCCGATCAGCCCGGTTGCGACCATCGCCTGCAGCGCAGGATCGGTGATCCGGGTCAGCTTGCGCTGCAGCAGGTCGATGAAGCTGGGCATCCATTCCGCGCCGGACTGGACGAGAACCGGTTCCGATTCGGGGGCGAGCAATAGCACGCGACCGCGTGCGGGGTCGTCGACCATCAGCGCGACGAACTGTTCGACGGCGTCGCGCGGCGTCTCCGCGCTCGTCAGGGCGGCCATCGCGCGGGCGCAGACGTCGTCGTAGACCGCGCGGACGTACTCGTCGCGGTCGCCGAAGCTCTCGTAGAAGTAGCGCTCGGTCAGGCCGGCCTCCCGGCACACCGCCCGGACGGTCAGTGCGGGCCCGGCCGCGTTGCCGAGCAGTTTCACCCCCGCGGTGACCAGTTCGTCGCGGCGCAGCACCTGGCGATCCTGCAGCGGAACGCCCGACCAGCGGCCGCGTCGTTGACCGGAGGGCACATCACTCCCTAAGCTCGATGTGACAACACTCGTAGTCAGAATGGCTACTGGCGTCGATGGGACTGATATCAGTGACTCAAGATACTTCTGCGGCCAGTCCGCTGACCAGCGAATCGCCGCTGGCCACCGGCTGCCCGGTGGCGCCCGGCGGCTACGACGCCCCGCCCGCGCCGCTCGGCCCCGACTCCCTGACGTGGAAGTACTTCGGCGACTGGCGGGGACTGCTGCAGGGGCCGTGGGCCGGCTCGATGCAGAACATGCACCCCCAGCTGGGCGCCGCGGTCGAGGAGCACTCGACGTTCTTCCGTGAGCGGTGGCAGCGGCTGCTGCGCTCGCTGTACCCGATCGGCGGCGTGGTGTTCGACGGCGACCGCGCGCCGACCACGGGAGCCGAGGTCCGCGACTATCACACCGACATCAAGGGCGTCGACGGCCAGGGCCGCCGCTACCACGCCCTGAACCCCGACGTCTTCTACTGGGCGCACTCGACCTTCTTCGTGGGCACGCTGATCGTCGCCGAACGCTTGTGCGGCGGGATCACCGAGGCGGAGAAGCGCCAACTGTTCGACGAACACGTCGAGTGGTATCGCATGTACGGCATGAGCATGCGGCCGGTCCCGGCGACCTGGGAGGACTTCCAGGTCTATTGGGACCACATGTGCCGCAACGTGCTGGAGAACAACTACGCCGCGCGTGCGGTGCTCGACCTCACCGATCTGCCCAAGCCGCCGTTCGCGGCGGCGATGCCGGACTGGATGTGGCGGCTGCAGCGAAAGATGTTGGCGCCGTTCTTCGTCTGGTTCACCGTCGGCCTGTACGACCCACCGGTGCGCGACCTCATGGGCTACACGTGGTCGGCCCGCGACGAGTGGTGGCACCGGCGGCTCGGGCAGGCGGTGGGCACGGTGTTCCGGCTCGTGCCCGAGCGGCGCCGGATGCATCCGCGGGCCCGCGCAGGCCTGGACCGGGTCAGGGGACGCATTCCGGCCGACGCGCCGCTGGTGCACACCCCCGCCCGCAACCTGCCGCCGGCGGACTGCCGCGGAAAGTCGACGCATTACTGCCCCGTGGTCTGACACTTTCGGCAAATAGCCGGTGCCGCGCTAGGTTGATCCCATGACGGCCCCCGAGATCCTGGGCGGCCGCTACGAGCTGAGAGGCGTCCTGGGTCGGGGCGGCATGGCCGAAGTGCGTGACGGCTGGGACACCCGTCTGAATCGTGCGGTCGCCATCAAGCTGATCCACCCCGCGCTCGGGTCGCAGCCCGAGACCCGGACCCGATTCGAGGCCGAGGCCCGCTCGGCCGCGGGCCTGAACCACCCGCACATCGTCGCCGTGCATGACAGCGGCGAACACAACGGCATCCCGTTCATCGTGATGGAGCGGCTCTCCGGGTTCTCGCTCGCCGATCAGATCGCGCGCGGCCCGCTGCCGGTGCCGATAGCGCACAAAGTCGTCGACGACGTCCTCGACGCACTGACCGCCGCACACGACGCAGGCGTCCTGCACCGCGACATCAAGCCGGGCAACATCCTGTTCACGCCGTCGGGCGATGCCAAGGTCACCGACTTCGGCATCGCGAAGACCGCGGAGGCCGGCGTGACGATGACCGGCCAGATCGTCGGCACGATGGCCTATCTGAGCCCGGACCGGTTGATGGGACACCCGGCCACACCCTCTGACGATCTCTACGCGGTCGGCGTGGTGGGCTACGAGGCGCTCGCCGGCAGGCGGCCGTTCCTGCCGGAGCATCCCGGCGCGTTGGCCCGCGCGATCATGGACGAGCAGCCGCCGCCGCTGCGGGCGCTGCGGCCCGACGTCGACCCGGTGCTCGCCGCGGTGATCGAACGCGCGATGGCCCGCGATCCTGGGCTGCGCTTCCACAACGCCCGCGCGATGCGCGCGGCGCTCGCCGGTACCGTGCCCGTGGCTGCGCCGGGACCGCCTGGGCCGATGGGCACCCGGGTACTCGACACCCCGGTGCCGCCACCCTCGATGGTCGCCGTGCCGCCGCCGCGCCGCTCGGGCCCGAATCGCAGGAAGCTGTGGATCGGCGCGGCGGTCGCGGCGATCCTGCTCGCGGTGATGCTCGCGGTGTTCGAAGCGGCGACGTCGTCCAGTCCGCCGCCCCAGCCCGCCACCACCAGCACGCCGGTCACCACGAGACCCACGACGACACCGCCGACGACGACGCCGCCCACCACCACGGTGGCTCCGCCGCCCGTGGAGCAGGGCCCGCCGATCGAGAAGCCGGGCAAGAAGCCCAAGCGCAACGGCAGGGGCGGCGACTGACGCCGCGGTGAGCGCTTCGTAGCCCCAGAGCGACACAGCGGCAACGGAACTGAAACGCCACCGTGATTCCCTCGGTCGATGAGCATCTACGAGCAGATCGGCGGTGCCGAGGCGCTGGAAGGCGTCGTCGCCGACTTCTACGACCGGGTTCTGGCCGACCCGGACCTGGCTCCGTTCTTCACGGGGACGAACATGTCGCGGTTGCGGGGCAAGCAGGTGGAGTTCTTCGCCGCCGCCCTCGGCGGGCCCGAGCCCTACACCGGCGCGCCGATGCGACAGGTCCATCAGGGTCGCGGCATCACCATGCACCACTTCAACCTGGTGGCCGGACACCTGACCGAGAGCCTGGATGCGGCCGGGGTGCCCGCACCGATCGTCGGGCAGATCATCGGTGCGGTCGCACCGCTGGCCGACGACATCGCGGGCGCACGCAGCGCCTGACGTGCCGGGTGCGAGGTTTAGCGTAAGCCCGTGACCAAAGCCGGCTTCTGGCTCAATGCCGTCCTGGCGTCGGTGGGGATCGTCGCGTTCGTGGTGCTCGCCGGGGTGTTCGGCTACAAGTGGCTCGCGAGGGACGAACCGAACGACGCCTACTCGTGCGGCAGTGGGACCCGCGGCGGCACCTGCTTCAGCGGTGAGACGACGAACATGGTGCTCACGTGTGTCTTCGCCGGCATCGCGGTGATCGGGATCGTGCTCTTCGTGAAGTCCGTGCGCTCCCATTGGCGCGACGCGTCCTAGACAGGGCGTGAGTACAGAAAGCGCTGTATCGTCGCCGAGGTGGAGACCCTGCAGCACACCGATGCGCTCGCCCGGTTCGGTCACGCCCTCTCCGACGCCACGCGAACGCGCATCCTGCTGCGTCTGAGCCGGGCGCCCGGGTACCCGTCCGACCTGGCCGATGCGATCGGGGTGTCGAGGCAGATCCTGTCGAATCACCTGGCCTGCCTGCGCGGGTGCGGACTGGTGGTGGCGGTATCCGAAGGTCGTCGCGCGCGCTACGAACTGGCCGATCCCCGCATCGGGCATGCGTTGACCGACCTGATGGGTCTGGTGTTGGCCGTCGACCCTGACTGCCGGTGTTCCGGCGCGGACGGCCGCGAGTGCGAATGTGGTTGCGGCTGATGGCGTCCCGGCTCACCGACGCGCGGCGCGATCTGCTGTCCCGGCGCATCCGCCTGTTCGTCGCCGCGACGATCTCGTACAACGTCATCGAAGCGGTCGTGGCGACCACCGAGGGCGCCCGGGTGTCGTCGACCGCGCTCGTCGGCTTCGGGCTCGACTCGGTGATCGAAGTGTCCTCGGCTGCCGCGGTGGCCTGGCAGTTCGCCGGCCGCGATCCAGAGGCCCGCGAGAAGGTCGCGCTGCGCATCATCGCCTTCTCGTTCTTCGGCCTGGCGGCATATGTGACCGTCGACGCGGTGCGGGCGCTGCTGGGCGCCGGTGAGGCGCGGCACTCGACGGTGGGGATCGTGCTCGCCGCGCTGAGCCTGATCGTCATGCCCGTGCTGTCGTACGCGCAACGCCGGGCAGGTCGCGAACTCGGCTCGCTGTCCGCGGTCGCCGACTCGAAGCAGACGCTGCTGTGCACCTACCTGTCGGCGGTGCTGTTGATCGGACTGGTGCTCAACAGTGCCTTCGGCTGGTCCTGGGCCGACCCGATCGCGGGCCTGGCGATCGCCGCCATCGCGATCAGGGAGGGCGTCAACGCGTGGCGCGGTGAAACATGCTGTGCGCAACCGATCGAGGCCGACGGCGGGGCATGCCGGGACGACTGCTGCGACGGCTGACGCCGAGGTCGATCCGATTGTGGTGCCCCCACCAGGGCTCGAACCTGGGACCTGCGGATTAAAAGTCCGTAGCTCTACCAACTGAGCTATAGGGGCGCGGTGAAACACAATACCGGGCGGCCTGCCGGACCCCATTTGAGGATTCGGGAGCCGGTAATCTAAGCTATCGAGGCTCCCAACGGAGACGTTGTGAGTACCCCGAAGAGATTCGGCTTGGCCCCCTTCGTTTAGCGGCCTAGGACGCCGCCCTTTCAAGGCGGTAGCGCGGGTTCGAATCCCGTAGGGGGTACGACGCACCGGCGGCGACGTCGATGTGGCACTACAGCAAGGCCCTGTGGCGCAGTTGGTTAGCGCGCCGCCCTGTCACGGCGGAGGTCGCGGGTTCGAGTCCCGTCAGGGTCGCCATCACGGCGAGGCATACCGGTCGTCAGGCCGGTGCCTTCCGGCCAGGTAGCTCAGTTGGTACGAGCGTCCGCCTGAAAAGCGGAAGGTCGCCGGTTCGATCCCGGCCCTGGCCACTCAGCAGGGGCGGACGCGAAGGACAGGCAGTGATCGCCGATCGGCACGGCGGCCGGCAGGACGGCGGCGGCTTCCGGCAGCGGTTGCTCGATGCGCTCGAGGCGTCCATCGCCGAGGACGGATACCAGAAGACCACCATCGCCGGCATCGTGCGCCGTGCCCGTACCTCGCGCCGCACCTTCTACGAACACTTCGAGGACCGCGAGGCCTGCTTCGTCGCGCTGCTCACCGCCGCCAACGACGAGCACATCCGCAGCATCTCGGCCGCCGTCGACCCGACCGCCCCCTGGCAGCACCAGGTGCGTCAGGCCATCGTGGCGTGGATCGCCTCCGCGGAATCGCGCCCGGCGCTGATGCTGAGCTGGATCCGCGACATGCCCTCGCTCGGCGCGTCCGCACGCCGGTTGCAGCGCGACGTGATGGACAACTTCGTCGACATGGTGCAGGCGCTCGGCGCCACCGACCGTTTCCGCGCCGCAGGCATCGGCCCGGTGTCGCGCCAGCGGGTCATCATGCTGCTCGGCGGGCTGCGCGAACTCACCGCCATCACCGTCGAGGACGGCGGCCGGATGAGCGACGTCACCGACGAGGCCGTCGACGCGTCGATCGCCCTGCTCACGCCGACCGGCTGACCGCGGCCGGCGGGCACTCGGCGGCGGGTACGTTACCGGCATGGCCCGGCCGGCTCAGACCATCCGCAGCGAACGCACCCGCGACGCGCTGCGCCAGGCCGCGCTCGTGCGCTTCCTCGCCCAAGGCGTCGAGGACACCTCTGCCGAACAGATCGCCGCCGACGCCGGGGTGTCGCTGCGGACGTTCTACCGGCACTTCGCGTCGAAACACGATCTACTGTTCGCCGACTACGACGCCGGGCTGCAGTGGTTCCGCGCCGCGCTGGCCGACCGCTCCGCCGACGAATCACTGGTCGACTCCGTGCATTCGGCGATCCTCGCGGCGCCCTACGACGTCGACGCCGTCGCCAAGATCGCCGCGCTGCGGTCCGAGGAGCTCGACCCGGGCCGCATCGTGCGGCACATCCGCCAGGTCGAGGCGGACTTCGCGGAAGCCGTCGAGGAACACCTGGCCCGCGATCGCCCGCCGCCCGCGGACGCCGACCAGCGGCTGCGCCTTACCGTCACGGCCCGCTGCATCGCCGCCGCGGTGTTCGGGGCGATGGAGATGTGGATGCTCAGCGAGCCGCGGTCACTCCCGGAGCTGGCCCGGCTGTCTCGCGCCGCGTTGGAGTCGCTGCGCGGCGGCATCATCGACTGACGGCTCTCGCGTTTTTGCGTCGGGGGTCGTGGCGCCGCGCCGATCGCAGCCCTGAGCGCAAAAACAGCGAGGCGGCGCAGAAGTTTCGTCAATATTGACAAAACATGCGTCACCGTGTCAGCCTCAGCCGATGGCGGATCATGACGCGATCGTCGTCGGCGCGGGCCACAACGGACTGACCGCTGCGGTGCTGCTGCAGCGCGCAGGCCTGCGTACCGTGTGCCTGGAGGCCAAACGCTACGCCGGCGGAATGGCCTCCACCGTCGAGCTTTTCGACGGCTACCGGTTCGAGATCGCCGGCTCGGTGCAGATCCCGACCGCCGCCACGGTGAGCCGCGAACTCGGTCTCGACGCGCTGCCGACCGTCGATCTCGACGTGATGTCGGTGTCGCTGCGCGGCATCGGCGACGACCCCGTCGTCTACTACACCGACCCGGTGCGACTGCTCACCCACCTCAACGAGGTGCACGGTGCCGAGGCGGTCAACGGCATGGCGGGCCTGATGGCCTGGAGTCAGGCCCCGACCCGCGCGCTCGGGCGGTTCGAGGCCGGCCGACCCCCGAAGACGCTCGACGAGATGTACGCCTGTGCCACCAACGAATTCGAGCGCTCGACGATCACCGACCTGTTGTTCGGCTCGGTCACCGACGTGCTCGACCGCTACCTGCCCGACCGCGAGAAGCACGGCGCGCTGCGGGGGATGCTGGCACTGCTGGCCGTCAACACCACCTACCGCGGGCCCGCCACGCCCGGCACCGCCGCGGCGCTCGCGTACGGCTTCGCCGTGCCCGACGAGAACACCCTGCTGGTCAAGAAACTGCGCGGCGGCATCGGCGCGCTCACCTCACACCTACAGGACGTGTTCACCTCCGCCGGCGGCGAATTGAGGCTCCGCGCCGAGGTCGCCGAGATCCTGGTGACCGACGGGCGGGCCGCCGGGGTGCGCCTCGAGGACGGCACGCGGCTGAGTGCCCCGGTGGTCGTCTCCGCCGTCGCACCCGACCTCACGGTGACCCGACTGCTGGACCCCGCCGCGATACCGGCCGACATCCGCGCCCGCTACGGCCGCGTCGACCACCGCGGCAGCTACCTGCAGATGCACTTCGCCCTCGACGGCACACCGGAATTCGCCGCGCCCTACGAGATGCTCAACGACCCCGCCATGCAGTCCAACATCGGCATCTTCAGCACCCCGGAGGAACTGCAGCAGCAGTGGGAGGACTGCCGCCGGGGCGTCGTGCCCGCCGACCCGTCGATCGCGCTGCAGATCCCCTCGGTCAACGACCCCACCCTGGCGCCTGCCGGGAAGCACGCCGCGTCGGCGTTCTCGCTGTGGTTCCCGGTAGAGCAGGGGGAGTCGAGCTACGGCGAGATGAAGACCGAGATGGGCAGGCGGGTGATCGAGAAGATCAGCCGCATCGCCCCGGACTTCGAGTCCCGCATCATCCGGCACACCACCTTCACCCCCAAGCACATGGGCACCATGTTCGGCGCCCCCGGCGGCGACTACTGTCACGGCCTGGTCCACCCCGAACAACTGGGCCCCAACCGCCCGGGCCCGAAAGGCCATGTCGACCAACCGCTTCCGGTTCAGGGTCTCTACCTGGGCAGCGCCGGCTGCCACGGCGGCCCCGGCATCACCTTCGTTCCCGGTTACAACGCCGCCAAGCAGGCACTGGCCGACGCCTGAGGCTCAGACGCCGGTCGCGCGCTCCAGATCCTTGAGCGAGTCCTCGAGGTGGCCGAGCAGACGCTGCAGATGCGGCACGCTGCCTCTGGCGCCCACCAGCCCGAAGTCCAGGTTGTCGGCGTTGTTCGCCACCGTGATGTTCACCGCCTGGCCGTCCAGCGCGATCGACAGCGGGTAGTTGCCGTCGAGGCGGGCGCCACGCCAGTACAGCGGCTCCCTGGCGCCCGGCACATTGGAGATGACGATGTTGAACGGCGGCGGCGCGGCCGACACGAATCCCGGCACGGCGCCCAGACCGAGCGGAGCGATCATCGTCGCCGACAACGCCAACTGCTGCACGCGTGGCAACTGCGTGAAGACCTTCTTGTTGTTGCGCATCGACGTGCTGATGATCTCGAGCCGCTTGGCGGCGTCGGCCGTGTCGGTGGCGAGGTTGCACAGCACCACACCTGTCATGTTGCCGCCCGTGTCGGCCTCCTCCTCGGTGCGCAGACTCACCGGGACCATGGCGATCAGCGGTGCGTCGGGCAGCGCGTCCTGCTCCTGCAGGTAGGCGCGCAGCGCGCCGGCGCTCATCGCGAGCACCACGTCGTTGACCGTGACGCCCGCTGCCGACTTCACCGCACGCAGCCGCTCCATCGCCCAGGACTGCGCCGCGACCCGCCGGGCGCCGCCGATCGGCACGTTGAACATCGTCCGCGGAGCGCCGTACGGCAGTTGCAGCTGCTGCTCGAGGAGCGCCGAGCGGGCCAGCGACAGCGTCGAGGGCGCCAGCGCCGCAACCGATCCCAGCCGGCGACTGAGCGCCTGCAGCGGAGACGACGACGACTGTTCCGGCTCGGCCTTGCGCTCCTTGCGTGGCAGGTGCCACGGCACCCTCAGCTCGGGGTCGTCGGGATCGGTGGACAGCGTGCGCTGCGTGAGCTTCAGCGCCGACACCCCGTCGATCAGCGCGTGATGGAACTTGACGTAGACCGCGAACCGGTTGTCGTTGAGGCCCTCGATGAGGTGGGCCTCCCACAGTGGCCGGTGCCGGTCGAGCAGGGTGCCGTGCAGTCGCGACGTCAACTCGAGCAGGTCACGCACCCGGCCGGGTGAGGGCAGCGCCGACCGCCGAAGGTGGTAGTCGAGGTCCACCTCGTCGTCCTCGGCCCATGCGAGATTGGCGATGCCGCCGAGCAGCGTCCCCGGGTGCTTGCGGAAGGTCGGGTGGAACTCGGTGTGCTCGACCATCTGCTGATGCATCTCGCGCAGGAAATCCGGGCCCGAGACGCCGTCCGGCGGTTCGAACAACTGCAGGCCGCCGACATGCATGGGGTGCTCGCGGGATTCGACGAGCAGGAACATCGAATCGGTCGGCGAGATGAGCTTCATCGCACTCCTCTGAGGTAGGTGTCCTTTCTATTCCCTGCGGGCCCGGTTCTCAACGTTTCACCCGATCGGCCGCCGGGAAAGACCTGGGGATGGCACTTCGCGTCGCTGTCACGGGCCCCACCGGAGAGATCGGCAAGTCGGCGGTCGACGCGCTGGAGCGCAACCCCGACGTCGAGCGGATCATCGGGATGGCCCGCAGACCCTTCGATCCGGCCGCCAGGGGATGGACGCGCACCGAGTACCGGCAGGGCGACATCACCGACCGGGCGGCCGTCGACGCGTTGGTGGCCGACGCCGACGTGGTGGTGCACCTGGCGTTCATCATCATGGGTTCGCGCGCCGAGAGTGCGCGGGTGAACCTGGCGGGCACGCGCAACGTCTTCGAGGCGACGGTGGCCGCCGAGCGGCCCCGCCGGCTGGTCTACACGTCATCGGTGGCGGCCTACGGCTACCACTCCGACAATCCGGTGCCGATCACCGAGGACGTCCCGCCCCGCGGCTCACCCGAGCACTACTACTCCGAGCAGAAGGCGACGTGCGAGGCCGCGCTGGCCGAGATCACCGACGGCTCCGATCTCGAGGTGTTCGTGTTGCGGCCGTGCATCGTGGCCGGACCCGACGCGCCCGCGCTGGCCGACGTGATGCCGTGGAACCAGCTGCCCGGGCCGATCCGCCGCGCCGCCCAGAAGTTCCCGCTGCTCAAACCGCCGTTTCCGGACCCCGGCACGCCGTTGCAGCTGGTGCACCACGACGACGTGGCCGACGCGATCGCACTGGCCGCGACGAGTTCGGCGCCGCCGGGGGCGTACAACATCGCCGGCGACGGTGTGCTGTCGATGTCGCAGGTGGCCGACGCGCTCGGTGCGCGACCCGTCCGGGTGCCACGGCTGACAGTGTCGGCGGCGTCCGAGGTCGTCGCGCGGTTGCCGTTCGTGCCGTCGGCGCTGGAGTGGCTGCACATCGGCCGCACGTCGGTGGTGATGGACACGACCAGGGCCCGCACCGAGCTGGGCTGGACACCGAAACACACGGCGGCCGAGACACTTTCGGCGCTCGCCGAGTCCTACATGTGACGGCTACTGGGTGGGGTCGCCGGTGTCGGCGGGGCCGCCGGGCGTCGCGCCGCCTTCGCTCGACCAGTCGACCCGGTCGTCGGCGCCCTCGGCGGGATCACTGATGACGTCGTCCTGGGCCTGATCGGAACCCTTGTCGGTCTCGGTGGTGTCCGGCTTTTCCTTGCTCACCGGCGCTGAATACCCTGGTCACCGGGATCGGAAACGGCGGGCGCAGCCGTGTCAGTCCGTGCGGTTGCGCAGCTGCTCGGCCCAGTCCCTCGGCACCCTGCCGCGCGGGCCGGGGACCGTCTGGTCGGCCGGACGGCTGTGCGGCGCGGCGAGTTCCGGGCCGTCGTAGTAGTCGTCGGTCTGGAAGTTCCAGAACCAGTCCTCGCCGGGTTCGAAGGACTGGATGATCGGATGCCCGCTGCCGCGCCAGTGTGCCGAGGCGTGCCGGGCGGGCGAATCGTCACAGCAGCCGATGTGCCCGCATGCCGCGCACCGCCGCAGGTGCACCCACCAGCCGTTGTCGGCATCGCATTCCACGCAACCGGTTCCGCTCGGCGGCACCGCGGGATCGACGGCTTCAGTCATGCCCGCAGCCTATCGTCAACGGATGGCCCTGACGCTGCGTCGCGAAGTGATGATCGAGGCCGGCGTCGAGGAGATCCTCGACGTGATGCTCGACCTCGAGTCGCTGCCGCAGTGGTCGCCCGCACACCGGACCTCGGAGGTGCTCGAGCGCGACGAGCGGGGCAGGCCGCTGCGCAGCAGGGCGACCGTGCAGACCGTCGGCATCACCGACGAGACCGAGATCGCCCTGACCTACCACGACGACGGCTACGGCTGGACCCTGGTCAGCTCGACGTGGCAGCGCTCCCAGGACGCCCGCTACACCCTCGTCCCGCAGGGCGACCGGACCCTGGTGCGGTTCGAGGTGACCGTCGACCCCGTCATGCCGATGCCCGGCTTCATGCTCAAGCGGGCGGCCAAGGGCGTGATCGACACGGCGACCGACGGGCTGCGGAAAAGGGTGCTCGCGGTGCGGAAGCGGGGGAAGTAACCCGCCGCGCCTGCACGCTGGCTAGGGTCACGCCATGGCCGTCAGCGATTCCCGTGAAGTGCTCGTCGAAGCGACCGCCGACGAGATCCTCGACGTCATCGCCGACGTCGAGTCGACCCCGGACTGGTCGCCGCAGTACCAGAAGGCCGAGATCCTCGAGACCTACGACGACGGCAGGCCGCACCGGGTGAAGATGAAGGTGAAGTCGGCGGGCATCTCCGACGAACTGGTGGTCGATTACACCTGGACCGACTCGAGCGCGAGCTGGACGCTCGTGTCGGCCGGCCAGCTCAAGGCCCAGGACGGCAAGTACACGCTGACCCCGGAAGGGGACAAGATCCGGCTGCGGTTCGACCTGACGGCGGATCCGTCGGTGCCGATCCCCGGCTTCATCCTCAAGCGGGCCCTCAAGGGCGCCATGGAGACGGCGACCGACGGACTGCGCAAGCAGGTTTTGAAAGTGAAGAAGGGTGGCACATAGCCCACCATGGCCATCACCGAGAGCCGCGAGGTCACCATCGAGGCGACCCCGGACGAAATCCTGGACGTTCTCTACGACCTCGAGTCGCTGACCGAGTGGTCGTCGGCGCATCAGTCCGTCGAGATCCTCGAGCGTGACGACCAGGGCCGCCCGAAACGGTCGCGGCAAGTCGTCAAGATCGTCGGCGTCAGCGACGAGCAGGTGCTCGACTACACCGTGCACGACGACGGGGTCAGCTGGACGCTCGTCGAATCGAAGCAGCAGAAGGGCCAGGACGCCCGGTACACCCTGACCCCGGACGGCGACGGCACCAAGGTGCGGTTCGAGCTCACCGTCGACCCGCTGGTGCCGCTGCCCGGCTTCCTGATCAAGAAGGGCGCCAAGGGGCTGCTCGACACCGCCACCGAAGGCCTGCGCAAGCGGGTGCTGAAGGTCAAGAAGTCCTGACTCCGGCCGTCGCGCCGTGCCAAGATCAGGACCATGACCATCGTCCTGGTGCACGGCAACCCGGAGACCGACGCCCTGTGGGATCCACTGGTCGACGCGCTGGGGCGCGACGACGTGGTGCGGCTGTCACCGCCGGGTTTCGGCGCGCCACTTCCCGAGGACTTCTCCGCCACCTTCACGGCGTACCGGGACTGGCTGGAAGACGAGCTGACGCGCATCGACGGGCCGATCGACCTCGTCGGCCACGACTGGGGCGGCGGTCACGTGGTCAATCTGGTGATGCACCGCCCGGAACTGGTGCATAGCTGGGTCAGCGACGTCGTCGGGCTGTTCGATCCGGACTATGTCTGGCACGACATGGCGCAGATCTGGCAGACGGAGGGCGAGGGCGAGAAGCTGGTCGACGAACTCCTGGGCGGAACGGTGCGCGAACGCGCAGAGCGGATGGCCACCTTCGGCATACCGCTGGAGACGGGCGAGAAGATCGCCGCCGGGCAGGGGCCGGAGATGGCCCGCGCGATCCTGCTGCTGTACCGGTCGGCCCGCCAACCTGCGATGGCAGAGGCCGGCCGCGATCTGGAGAAAGCCGCTGCCCGCCCCGGTCTGTCGATTCTCGCCACCGACGATCCCTTCGCACGTCCGGGACCGTCGCGCGGGCGAGCCGCCGACCGTGCCGGGGCGCGCACGGAGGTCCTCGATGGTCTCGGACACTGGTGGATGGTGCAGGATCCCGCCCGCGGGGCGGCCGCCCTCACCGGCTTCTGGAACACGCTCGACTGACGCGGTCGCCCGAACCGCGACCTACCCGGCCGCGCGGGTCTACATTTGCTGGTATGGCCGTTCGCGCGTCCAAGGAAGCAGTGATCGAAGCCTCCCCGGAGGCGATCCTGGACGTGCTCGCCGACATCGAGGACCTGCCGGCGTGGTCGTCGGTGTACAAGAACGTCGAGGTGCTCGACCGCCATCCCGACGGCAGGCCGTTCCACGTGCGCGCGACGCTGCGGCTGATGGGCATCACCGATAAGGAGATGCTCGAATACCACTGGGGCGACCGCTGGGTGGTGTGGGACGCCGCCGACACCTTCCAGCAGCGCGGCCAGCACGTCGAGTACAACCTCACCCCGGAGGGCGAGGGCGACCGCACCCGGGTTCGCTTCGACGTCATCGTCGACCCCTCGGCGCCCATCCCGGAATTCCTGATCAAGCGGGCGAAGAAGATCGTGCTGAACTCGGCGATCGAGCAACTGCGGCGACGGGTGCTCAGTAGGACTCGCGCCGAATAGAACTCGCGCTGATCCGAACGGAATGCGCGCACCGGTCACGATGGTTGGCACCTGACATGCCGACTGGAGTAGTCATCCACCCCCGACCCGACGCCGCCAACGCGGTCGACGACGCCGTGGCACAGGCCACCGCCGCGCACCGTGCGGGTGTCTCGCAGGTGTGGCTGGCCCAGCGGGTCGATCACGACGCCATCGCGCTGGCCGGCCTGATCGGCGCCGCCGTTCCCGGCCTCGGCGTCGGCACGTCGGTGGTGCCGATCAATCCCCGGCATCCGTTGCTGATCTCGTCCGCGGCGCAGACCGCGCAGGCCGCCGCGCACGGCAACTTCAGCCTGGGCCTCGGACTGGGCGCCCACGAACCCGAACGGCTGGCGTTCGGCGCGTCATGGCCCGACCCGGTCGGCCGGCTGCGCGAGCACCTCACGGTGCTGCGTTCGCTGCTCGACACCGGCACCGTCGACTTCCACGGCGAGGCGATGACTTCCAGCCCGGCGTGGCCGGCCACGGTGGCGGGCGGCACCCCGGTGCCCGTCTACGTCGCGGCGATGGGGCCGAAGGCGCTGCAGGTCACCGGCGAGCTCGCCGACGGGACGCTGCCCTACCTCGCCGGGCCGCGCACCATCGGGGACTTCATCGTGCCGACCATCGGGCGCGCCGCCGCCGATGCGGGCAGGCCGAGCCCGCGCGTCATCGCCATGGTGCCGGTGTTCGTGACCGAGGACCCCGGCAGCGTGCACGAGGCCGTGGCCGCGGAGCTGGACTTCTACAACGCCATCCCGTCGTACCAGAAGATCCTGGCGCGCGAGAACGCCTCCGGCGCAGCGGAACTCGCGGCCATCGGACCGGCCGAATCGGTGCTGCGGCAGCTCCGCCGGTACCTCGACGCCGGCGCCACCGACGTCGTGCTCGCGCCGGTGGGTCCGGTGGATGACCGCGCCCGCGAGGCGCTGTGGTCGGTTGCCGCCTCGCTCTGAACCTCAGCGACCGGGGCGCAGCACCTGCAGCCGGCGGATCGCCTCGTCGAGGGTGTCGTCGCGTTTGCAGAACGCGAACCGCACCAGGTGGCTCCACGCGTCGGCGTGCGCGGCGGCGGGGTCGCAGAACGCGGACATCGGGATCGCGGCGACGCCGGCGCGCTCCGGTAGCTCCGCGCAGAACGCGGTGCTGTCGGTGTAGCCGAGCGGACGCGGATCGGCGCACAGGAAGTAGGTGCCGGAGCTGGGGTGCACGTCGAAGCCGAGGTCGACGAGCGCCGATCCGAGGCGGTCGCGCTTGGCCTGCAGGGAGTCGCGCAACGCGGCCACCCAGGCGTCCTCGTGGTCGAGTGCGTGGGCCACCGCCGGCTGGAACGGCGCACCGCCGACGTAGGACAGGTACTGCTTGGCCGCCCGTACTCCGGCGATGAGATCGGCTGCGCCGCAGGCCCATCCGATTTTCCAGCCGGTGACGTTGAACATCTTGGCTGCGCTGGAGATGGTGATCGTGCGCGCCGCCATCCCGGGGTAGTTGGCCAGTGGGAGATGCGTGCGTCCGTCGAAGACGAGGTGTTCGTACACCTCGTCGGTGATCACCAGCAGGTCGTGGGCGACGGCCAGTTCGGCGATGGCGGCCAATTCGGCGTCGCCGGCGACCATGCCGGTGGGGTTGTGCGGCGAGTTCAGGATCAGCGCCCGGGTGCGGGGTGTCACGGCCCGGCGCAGCGCGTCGACGTCGATCGCGAAGCCGTCGCCGACCTGCGCCAGCGGAACCGCGACCCGCTGACAGCCGGCCATTGCGAGCACGGGGGAGTAGGAGTCGTAGAACGGCTCGATGAGCAGCACCTCGGAGCCGGGTTCGACCAGGCCGAGGACCGCCGACGCGATCGCCTCGGTGGCGCCGACCGTCACCAGCACCTCGGTGTCGGGGTCGTAGACGGTGCCGAAATGACGAAGGCGCTGCGCGGCGATCGCCTCCCGCAGCGGTGCGATGCCGAGGCCGGGCGGGTACTGGTTGACCCCGTCGGCGATGGCTGCCCGGGCCGCCTCGAGCATGGCCGGCGGGCCGTCCTCATCGGGAAAACCCTGGCCCAGGTTGACCGCGCCGATACGAGCGGCCAGCGCCGACATCTCGGCGAACACCGTCACCGCAAAGGGGCGCAGCCGCGAAACCGTCATGGCTGCCGAGCGTAGCCGCGGGAATGAACCGCGGTGCCCCGGCACTTATTGCCTGCGTGACTTTCCAACTCGCTGCCGACGCCACGCTGCTCACGCCGATCCAGGTCGGTGACACCCCGGCTGCGAACCGGCTCTTCATGGCGCCGCTGACGAGGTCGCGCGCCGACGCCGACGGCACCCCGTCCGACCTGGCGGCCACCTACTACGCGCAGCGCGCGGCGGCGGGCCTGATCGTCAGCGAGGCCACCGCGGTGTCACCCGGTGCGGGCGGCGCGTACCCGAACACCCCCGGGATGTTCACCGACCGGCAGCAGCACGCGTGGGCCGGGATCGCCGACGCCGTGCACACCGCGGGCGGCAAGATGTTCCTTCAGCTCTGGCACGTCGGCCGGATGGGCCACCCGGACCTCAGCGGCGCCGAGACGGTGGGCCCGTCGGCGGTCGCCGCCGATCTGGACGCGCGCACACCGCAGGGCCGCAAGCCGCTGCCGGTGCCGCGCCCCCTGGCGGTCGACGAGATCGCGGAGATCGTGGCGTCGTTCCGCGCCGCCGCCCGCCGGGCCGTCGACGCGGGCATGGACGGGGTGGAGATCCACTCCGCCAACGGCTACCTGCTGCACGAGTTCCTCTCCGACGTCGTCAACCGGCGCACCGACTCCTACGGCGGATCGGCCGCCAACCGCGCCCGGCTCACCGCCGAGGTGGTCGAGGCGGTGGTCGACGAGATCGGTGCGGGCCGGGTCGGCCTGCGCATCTCGCCCGGAAACGCCGCAGGAGACATGCACGAGGACGACGTGGTCAGTGCTTACGAGGCGCTGCTGGCACGCATCACGCCGCTGGACATCGCCTATCTGCATGTCCTCGTCGACCCCACCACGCCGCTGTTCGGCACCATGCGCGCGCTGTGGTCGGGCACGTTCGTGCTGAACACCGGCCGCGACACCGACACCGACTTCTGCCAGCTGGAGAGCTTCGCCGACTGGGGTGCGATCAGCGCCGCCGCCGTCGGACGGTCCTACCTGGCCAACCCGGACCTGATCGACCGGTTGCTGCTCGGAGCCGAACTCAACGAACCCGATCCTGCGACGTTCTACGCGCCCGGGCCCGTCGGTTACATCGACTACCCGACGCTGGAAGCGCAGCGCCAGAGCGCCTGACGGTTTTCCGGGTGACCGCCCAACCAACAGGTTGGTTTAGGCTGTTACGCTTCGCTTCATGTCTGAAGAAGCCTTCATCTACGAGGCGATCCGCACTCCCCGCGGCAAGGGGAAGAACGGCTCGCTGCACGAGATCAAACCCGTCAACCTGGTCGTCGGCCTGATCGACGAGCTCCGCAGCCGCCATCCCGACCTCGACGAGAACCTGATCAGCGACCTGATCCTCGGCGTGGTGTCGCCCGTCGGCGATCAGGGCGGCGACATCGCGCGCACCGCCGCGCTGGTGGCCAAGTTGCCCGAGACCACCGGTGGCTTCCAGCTCAACCGGTTCTGCGCGTCCGGCCTGGAGGCCGTCAACACCGCGGCGCAGAAGGTCCGCTCCGGCTGGGACGACCTGGTGCTCGCCGGCGGCGTCGAGTCGATGAGCCGTGTGCCGATGGGCTCCGACGGCGGCGCGTGGGCCACCGACCCCGAGACCAACTACCGCATCGGCTTCGTCCCGCAGGGCATCGGCGCCGACCTCATCGCGACGATCGAAGGCTTCTCGCGCGAGGACGTCGACGCCTACGCGCTGCGCAGCCAGGAGAAGGCCGCCGCCGCGTGGTCGGGCGGTTACTTCGCCAAGTCCGTCATCCCGGTGAAGGACCAGAACGGCCTCGTTGTCCTCGACCACGACGAGCACATGCGCCCCGACACCACCCCCGAGGGTCTGGCCAAGCTGCGCACCGCCTTCGACGGCGTCGGCGCGATGGGCGGCTTCGACGATGTGGCGCTGCAGAAGTACCACTACGTCGAGAAGATCAACCACGTCCACACCGGCGGCAACAGCTCCGGGATCGTCGACGGCGCCGCGCTGGTGCTCGTCGGCAGCGAGAAGGCCGGCACGTCGCAGAACCTGACCCCGCGGGCGCGCATCGTGGCCACCGCGACCAGCGGCGCCGACCCGGTGATCATGCTGACCGGGCCGACCCCGGCCACCAAGAAGGTGCTCGATCGCGCGGGCCTGACGGTCGACGACATCGACCTGTTCGAGCTGAACGAGGCGTTCGCCTCGGTGGTGCTGAAGTTCCAGAAGGACCTGAACATCCCCGACGAGAAGCTCAACGTCAACGGCGGCGCGATCGCGATGGGCCACCCGCTGGGCGCCACCGGCGCGATGATCACCGGAACCATGGTCGACGAGCTCGAGCGCCGCAACGCGCGCCGGGCACTGGTCACGCTGTGCATCGGCGGCGGCATGGGTGTCGCGACCATCATCGAGAGGGTTTAAAAGCATGGCAGAGAACACCATTCAGTGGGACAAGGATGCCGACGGCATCGTCACCCTGACGCTGGACGACCCGACCGGTTCGGCCAACGTGATGAACGAGCACTACCAGGAGTCGATGCACAACGCCGTCGAACGGCTTGCGGCAGAGAAGGACTCGATCACCGGCGTGGTGATCGCCAGCGCGAAGAAGACCTTCTTCGCCGGCGGTGACCTCAAGGGCATGATCAACCTGGGTCCTGAGAACGCCGCCGAGGCGTTCGAGATGGTCGAGGCCGTCAAGGCCGACCTGCGCAAGCTGGAGACCGTCGGTGTGCCGGTGGTCGCCGCCATCAACGGCGCCGCGCTCGGCGGTGGCCTGGAGATCGCGCTGGCGTGCCACCACCGCATCGCCGCCGACGTCAAGGGCGTGCAGATCGGCCTGCCCGAGGTCACGCTGGGCCTGCTGCCAGGTGGCGGCGGCGTCACCCGCACCGTCCGGATGTTCGGCATCCAGAAGGCGTTCATGGAGATCCTGAGCCAGGGCACCCGGTTCAAGCCGGGCAAGGCCAAGGATGCCGGCCTGGTCGACGATCTCGTGGACAGCGTCGAGGAACTGCTGCCCGCCGCGAAGGCGTGGATCAAGGCCAACCCGGACAGCCACACCCAGCCGTGGGACCAGAAGGGCTACAAGATGCCCGGCGGCACCCCGAGTTCGCCCGGCCTCGCCGCCATCCTGCCGTCGTTCCCGGCGCTGCTGAAGAAGCAGCTCAAGGGCGCGCCGATGCCGGCTCCGCGGGCGATCCTTGACGCCGCGGTCGAGGGCGCGCAGGTCGACTTCGACTCGGCCAGCCGCATCGAGAGCCGCTACTTCACCCAGCTGGTCACCGGCCAGGTCGCCAAGAACATGATTCAGGCGTTCTTCCTCGACCTGCAGTACATCAACTCCGGCGGCTCGCGGCCCGACGGCATCGAGTCGGTCAAGATCAACAAGATCGGCGTGCTGGGCGCAGGCATGATGGGCGCGGGCATCGCCTACGTCTCGGCCAAGGCCGGCTACGACGTCGTGCTCAAGGACGTGTCCATCGAGGCCGCCGAGAAGGGCAAGAACTACTCGGAGAAGATCGAGGCCAAGGCACTCGAGCGGGGACGCACCACCGAAGAGAAGTCCAAGGAGCTGCTGGCCCGCATCACGCCGACGGCCGACGCTGCGGACTTCAAGGGCGTCGACTTCGTCATCGAGGCGGTGTTCGAGAGCCAGGAACTCAAGCACAAGGTGTTCCAGGAGATCGAGGACGTCGTCGAGCCCAACGCGCTGCTCGGCTCGAACACCTCCACGCTGCCGATCACCGGTCTGGCGACCGGCGTGAAGCGCCAGGAGGACTTCATCGGCATCCACTTCTTCTCGCCGGTCGACAAGATGCCGCTGGTGGAGATCATCCGCGGCGAGAAGACCTCCGACGAGGCGCTGGCCCGGGTGTTCGACTACACGCTGGCCATCGGCAAGACGCCGATCGTCGTCAACGACAGCCGCGGCTTCTTCACCAGCCGCGTCATCGGCACGTTCGTCAACGAGGCGCTGGCCATGCTCGGTGAGGGCGTCGCGCCGGCGAGCATCGAGCAGGCGGGTTCGCAGGCCGGCTACCCGGCGCCGCCGCTGCAGCTGTCCGACGAGCTCAACCTCGAGCTGATGCACAAGATCGCCACCGCAACCCGCAAGGGTGTGGAGGACGCGGGCGGCACCTACGAGCCGCACCCGGCCGAGGCGGTCGTCGAGAAGATGATCGAGATCGAGCGGCCCAGCCGCCTCAAGGGCGCCGGGTTCTACGAGTACGTCGACGGCAAGCGGGTCGGCCTGTGGCCGGGCTTGGCGGAGACGTTCAACTCGGGCAGCACCGAACTGCCGCTGCAGGACATGATCGACCGGATGCTGTTCGCCGAGGCGCTCGAGACGCAGAAGTGCCTCGACGAGGGCGTGCTCACCACCACCGCCGACGCGAACATCGGCTCGATCATGGGCATCGGCTTCCCGCCGTACACCGGTGGCTCGGCGCAGTTCATCGTCGGCTACGAGGGTGCAGGCGGCGTCGGCAAGGAGGCCTTCGTGGCCCGCGCCAAGGAGCTGGCCGCCAAGTACGGCGACCGGTTCAACCCGCCGCAGTCCCTGCTGTAAGCACTGCCCGAGTGGCCACCTGTGACGCATGAACGGCGAGATGCCGTGTCACAGGTGGCCACTCGGCGTTAGCCTCCAGGCGTGGCCGACTTCACAGAGACATTCGCGGCAGGGCTGAGGAGCTACGGCGCCGGGCCGTGCCTGGAGTTCGAGGGCAGGTGGCACACCGGCGACGAGATCGTCGCGCACGCCGACGCCGTCACCGCCGCGCTGCGGGACGCCGGTGTCGCCCACGACGCCCCGATCGGCCTGGTGGTGCGCAACCGGCCCTGGCATGCGGCGACCATCGCCGGCCTGCTCGCCGACCGGCGCTGGGTGTCGATGATCTACTCGTTCCAGTCGCCGGAGTCGATCGCCCGCGACGTCGAGTCGCTCGACCTGGCCGCGGTCGTGGCCGATGCCGAGGACTGGACGGCGCCGGTGCGTGCCGCCGCCACGCGTGCAGGCATTGTGGCAGTAACGATCTCGGCTACCGGTGTCGAACTCGTCGACGGCCTGACCCGGGTGCGCGGTGCGCACCCCACCCGCGCCGGCGCGGGCCTGCAGATCCTCACCAGCGGCACCACCGGCCCGCCGAAACGGCAGTCCATCGACACCACCGTGCTGGAGCGCACGGTGTTCAGCGTGACCGGTGGCCGGTTCGCCTCGCCGCAGGACCCGCCGGAGCTGTCGTACTGGCCGTTCGGCGGAATCGGCGTGTGCCAGTTGATCACCGGCTTCTACACCGGCCGGCGGATCGTGCTGCTCGAGAAGTTCGGCGTCGACGCGTGGGTGCGGGCCGTGCGGACGCACCGCATTGCGCGGTCGGGTGTGCAACCGGCGGTGGTGCGGATGCTGCTCGATGCCGACGTCGACCCCGAGGACCTGGCGTCGCTGCAGTACATCATCAGCGCCTCGGGTCCGCTCGACCCGCCGACCCGCGACGAGTTCGAGCGCCGATACCGGATCCCGGTGCGGTTGGCCTACGGTGCAACCGAATTCGCGGGCTCCGTGTGCGCGTGGACTCCCGAGCTGGTGGCGCGCTACGGCGACGCCAAGCGCGAGAGCGTGGGAAGGCCGCTGCCCGACACCGAGGTGCGCATCGTCGACCAGGACAGCGGGGTCGAGATGCCCATCGGCGAGCAGGGCGTGCTCGAGGCCCGTATCCCGGTCATCACGCCGGACTGGATCCGCACCACCGATGTCGCGACAGTCGATGCCGACGGCTTCGTCACGCTGCACGGCCGCACCGACGGGGCGATCATCCGCGGTGGTTTCAAGGTGCTCCCGGAGACGGTGCGCCGGGTGTTGTTGTCGCATCGGGGCGTTCGGGATGCGTGCGTGGTCGGCGTGCGCGACGAGCGGCTGGGGGAGGTGCCGTTCGCAGCGTTCGAACCGGCCCCGGGCAGGCCGGTGCCGACGGAGCGGGAACTGCAGGAGCTGGTGCGCGGGTCGTTGCCCAGGCATCATGTGCCGGTCGCCGTCCTCGCGGTCGGCGAGTTGCCGCGCACGGCGTCGCTGAAGGTGCGGCTGCCCGACGTCGCGGCGCTCTACGACACGGTGCGCCCGGACACGTAGTGGCCGTGCTCAGAACGAGCCCATGTCCGCCGACAGCCAGTGCGCGGGGGTGAGATGGATCGCGACGTGCTCGCCCAGGTTCTCCCTGGCGAACGCCAGGTACTGCTCGGCCGCGTCGCCGGAGAGGTAGCGGCGGGTGACCTCTTCCATCATCTCGTCGGTGCCCGGCTCGATGCGGCTGACCGGGCCGTCGACCGCGACGTAGCGGGTGGTCGGCTCGACCCGCTCCACCATGAGCGAGAAGTGGCCGGCCGCCTCGATGAGCCGATGCTTGCGGGACCCTGCGCCGGTGAGCACCCACGGCTCGCCACCGGGGCGGTACTGGTACCAGATCGGCACGGTCAACGGACCGCGTCCCGTGCCTGCGGACACCGACAGGGCGGCGACGTGCGGTTCGGCCAGGAACTGTTCGCGCTCTTCTCTACTGAGGGCCATGATCGCGAGGGTAACGACGGCCACCGACAGCCTCGATGCGCTCGCCGAGTCAGCGAGTGGCGAGGGCCGGGTAGTCGGGGACGCGGATCGAGTCGAAGAACCGGACGCCGCGGTCGTCCAGCCCGGCCAGTGCCCGGCCGATGGGGCTGGGCAGCACGGAGATGAGCCGCCCCGCGGCCAGCAGCGCCCGGACTCCGAGACCCGATGACGGCAGGATGCTGCCGGCCATCCTCTTCGCCAGTGCCCGGCTGCCGATCACCGCCGGGCTCATGACGTCCTCGTAGGCGGGGAACGCGACGGTGTGGTCCCCGGCGGCGCGATCGAGTTCACCGGCGAGGACGTAGGCCCCGATGACGGCGAGGCTGGTGCTGCCTCCGACGGCGGGGCCGGGACAGTATCCGGCGTCGCCGACCAGCGTGACCCGACCGCGGGACCAGCTCGTCAGCTGCAGCTGGTCGATCGCGTCGAAGTAGAAGGCCGGCGTGTGGTCCACCTCGGCCAGCCAACGGTCGACGGGACCTGACATCCCGCCGAAGCGCTTACGCAACTGCTCTTTCTGACCGGTCGGGTCGCGGTGGTCGAAGTGGTAGGCGGCGGGCCTGAAGATGAAGACCGCCCGGGCGTCCTCGAGATGGTCGGCGGTGTAGATCATCGCGACGCGGTCGAGGTCGATGAACCCGGTCGACTCGCCTGCGCGCACAAATTCTTTTGGGACCGATACGACACAGAGGTAGCCGCCGAGGAACTCGGTGTGGCCGGCGTCCTCGCCGAACACCAGGCGTCGCACACCGGAGTGCAGCCCGTCGGCGCCGATGACGACGTCGAATCCGCGTGGCGCCGAGCGGGCGAACGTGACCGCGCCGTCAGGGGCGATGGCGGTGATGTGGTCGCCGAAGAGGTACTCGACGTCGGCGCGGCCCGCGTCGTAGAAGATCTCGCTGAGGTCGTCGCGCATGATCTCCACGTGCCGGTCGGAGATGGCCGCCGACAGCTTGTGATAGTCGATGAGGGTCGGTCGCCGGGCCCCGACGCGGTGCATGATCAGCCGTCCGGTGCCGGTGGCGTGCTCGATGACGCGGTCGAGGACGCCCATCTGCTCGGCGATCGCCATGGCCGGACCGAACAGGTCGATGGCGTGGCCGCCGGTCTTGCGCAGCGCAGGCGCGCGTTCCACGACCGTGACGTCGAAGCCCTGGCGCGTCAGCCAGTAGGCCGCCACGGGGCCGGCGATGCTCGCGCCGGAGACGAGTACACGCATGACGCTTCTCCTTACTGAACGATCGGTAAGCCGATGACGGTGAGCTTACTTAACGATCGGTCAGTTAGGGTGGGTACGTGAGCGGCCCACGTTCGGACACCCGGCAGCGGATCCAGGACGTGGCGCGCGAACTGTTCACGGCCAAGGGCGTGCAGCGCACCAGCCTGCAGGACATCGCCGGGCGCCTTGGCATCACCAAACCTGCCCTTTACCACCATTTCTCATCGCGCGAGGAGCTGGTCCGCAGCATCGTGCAGCCGCTCATGGACAGTGGCGAGCGCTATGTACGCGAGTGCGAGGAGCGGCCGGGGATCACGCCCCGCGAGGTGCTGGAGGGGTTCTTCGACTTCCAATACGCCCACCGCGCGGACCTCGTGCTGATCGTCTCCGAGCTCAGCACCATCGCCGACCTGGGCCTCATCGACAGCATGCTGGCCTGGCGGGAACGGCTCAGCCGAATCCTCTTCGGGCCCGACCAGACGCTCGAGCAGGCCACCCGGGCCGTGATAGCGCTCGGCGGCCTGCAGGACTGCTGCCTGCAGTTCCCCGACGCGCCGGCGGACGCGTTGCGCCACGCGGCGGTCACGGGTGCGTTGGCCGCCCTGGGCAAGTCGACCGGACGGCGCCATCCGACTCGCTAGAGTCGAATGCCATGCGCTTCGGACTGTTCATCCCGCAGGGCTGGCGACTCGACCTGATCGGCATCGCACCGGTCGAACAGTGGCAGGTGATGCGTGACCTGGCCGCCTACGCCGACGGCGCAGCATGGGACTCGCTGTGGGTCTACGACCACTTCCACACCGTGCCGGTGCCCACCGACGAGGCGACCCACGAAGCGTGGACGCTGATGGCGGCCTACGCGGCGACCACCTCCCGGATCAAGCTCGGCCAGATGTGCACAGCGATGGGCTACCGCAACCCGGTGTACCTCGCCAAGGTCGCAGCGACCACCGACATCATCTCCGGCGGGCGGGTGCAGATGGGCATCGGTGGTGGCTGGTACCAACACGAGTGGGAGGCCTACGGTTACGGCTTCCCGACGGCCGGGCAGCGCCTCGGCATGCTCGACGAGGGCGTGCAGATCATGCGCGACGCCTGGCGTGACGGTCGGGTGACCTTCGAGGGGAAGCACTACAAGGTCGACGACGCGATCGTCGCGCCCACCCCGCTGCAGCAGGGCGGACCGCCGCTGTGGATCGCGGGCGGCGGCGAGAAGGTGACTCTGCGCATCGCCGCCAAGTTCGCGCAGTACACCAACTTCACCTCCGAACCGGCGGGCTTCGAGCACAAGTCCGAGGTGCTCGCCGGGCACTGTCGCGACGTCGGCACCGACTACGGGAAGATCGTCCGCTCGGCGAACTTCAACGCGGTCATCGGCGATTCGGAGGCCGACGTGAAAGACCGCATCGAGCGGATCCGCGCCAGGCAGCAGGCCAAGGCCGACCCCGGTTCCGTCGATCGGATGCTGTCGGCGGTCAGCGCACCCGAATCAGCCAGCGGCACAACCGAACAAGTCATCGAGAAGCTGAAGCGGATGCGTGACCTCGGCTGTGAGTACGCCATCATGTACTTCCCCGAGGCGGCCTACGACCGGTCCGGCATCGAGTTGTTCGAACAGCAGGTCATCCCGGCGCTGAGCTAGCCGCCTCCGCCCGCTCTCGCCCCCCGGGCACCGTCGCGGCGCGCTGTTAGGCTCGCGGCACGAAGCGGTGAGGGGGTCTGCGTGAGCTATCCGGCGCTGGGATTCCCGCCGCCCGAGGACGACGGGCACCTCCCCGAGTACGTCGAGCGCACCACCGTCGACTATCCCGCCGACCCGCCGCCGCCCGGCGGACCGCCACGAGGCGGCCGCCGCGTGTGGTGGGTGGCGGCGGCCGTGGCCGCGGTGGTGGTGCTGGGCGCCGGCGTGCTGCTCGCAGTCGACGCCCGCCGGTCACCGACGTCCGACACGACGGCGGCGACGGTCAGCGCACCGCCTATCCCACCCGCGGCGCCGCCGCCCTCCACCCCGCCGCCCCCACCGCCGTGTGAGCCGGCGCTCCCGGGCACCCAGACGCCGGCCGGCTGGAAACCGGTGAGCAGCAACGTCGGCCTCACCTATGACGTGCCGCCGGAGTGGACCGTCGAGGGCTGCGGCGTGCGCCTCGGCTGGGAGAAGGTCTGCAAGGGCGGACTGTTCGACACCTGCCCCGTCGAGATCCTGCGCGCCGCAGCGCAAATAGAGTCCGCGGCGTGCCCCGACAACTGGCTGGCCGTGTCCGGGCTGGACAGCCCGAACAACCCCCGCGACCTCAACCGTGCCGTGCGCGACAAGGCCGCGCTGGTCCGCGACATCTACACGTCTGCCGGCGGGCGGGTGCCGAAGGTGACGCTGACCGACCCGCGCGGCCTGATCCTCGACGCCACCCCGGCATTGCAGATCCTGGCCACCGTGACCGGGATCGAAGCCGGTGAGTGTGGGGCCTCCTCGGCGGTGCACAGCGTCGTCGCCATCAACGTGCCCGGCCAGGACGGAGCGGTGGTGTTCGTGGTCTCCCTCTACCAGGGCATCCCCGGCGCACCGAGTCCGCGACTGATCGACGACCTCGTCGCGACTCTGCGGCACACCTGACGCCCGGGTGGCACCATTCGGGGATGGAGAAGATCTCACTCACCGCGCTGGCCCGCGAGCACCTCGAGACCGCCCGCGCCACTGGCAGCGGCCGCAGTGCGCACACCGTGTACGGCGGTCACGAACACGCGTTGCGCCAGACCCTGATCGCGCTCACCGGCGGCAGCGACCTGCACGAGCACGAGAGCCCCGGCGAGGCGACGCTGCAGGTGGTGACGGGCCGGGTGCGGCTGAGCACCGAGGAGGCCGGCTGGGAGGGCTCCTCGGGCGACCACATCGTCATCCCCCGCACCCGCCACGGCCTGCACGCCATCGAGGACTCGGTGGTGCTGCTGACCGTCGTCAAACCGGTCGGGCCGCACACCTGAGCATGGCGACTGCGGTGATTACTGCCCGGCGATGATCTTCGGAGGCATCGGCGCAGGCGCCGGCGGCCCGGGCTGACCCGGCGCGGGGGCCCCCGGCTGACCCGGCGCGGGGGCCGGCGGCGCGTCGAAATATCCGGGCGGCGGCGGCCCGTCGAGCGGGTAGTAGCCCTCCGGCAGCGGCGGTCCGCCCGTCTTCGGCCCGGCGGGCGCAGCCGGGGTGGACGACCCGGGGTCGCTGATCGAGGTGTAGCCGGGCGGCAACGCAGGCGCGGGGCCTGCGCCCGGGGGCGGGGCCGTCGATCCGGGTGCGGTCATGGTCGGGTCGCCGTACGGGTTCTTCGCCTGGTTCCAGGCGTCGCGCAGGAAGCCCAGCGGGCCGTCGCCGCTGCCGTACTTCTGATCCTGCATCTGCATCTGCGGCACGGGCGGCGGGCCGCCCGGGGGCGGTGGCGCAACCGGAGCTCCCGGAGCGGGTGCGGGCGGCACCGGCGGCATTCCGGGCTGGGCGGCGGCGGGTGTCGCGGCGACCAGGGCGCCGAAGCCGACGGCGAGGCCGGCCAGCGCCAGCCTGACGGCGGGGGTGTTCGAGGCAGCGCGAGCGCGCCGTCGTGCGGTCATGGGTGTCGAGGCTATCGCCTCAGCGCGGCGGGTGCGTGGTCACCGGTGGAACTCGTGGTGACACGGCGCCGTCAGATCGCCGGGCCGAGCAGGTCATCGGCGTCCTTGATGATGTAGCCGTAGCCCTGTTCGGCGAGGAACCGCTGCCGGTGGGCGGCGTACTCCGCGTCGAGGCTGTCGCGCGACACCACCGAGTAGAACACCGCGCCGCCGCCGTCGTGCTTGGGCCGCAGCAATCGGCCGAGCCGCTGCGCCTCCTCCTGGCGCGAGCCGAAGGTGCCCGAAACCTGCACCGCCACCGAGGCTTCCGGCAGGTCGATGGAGAAGTTGGCCACCTTGGACACCACCAGGGTGGAGATCTCGCCGCGCCGGAACGCGTCGAACAGCGACTCGCGCTCGGCGGTCTTGGTCGACCCCTGGATCACCGGCGCATCGAGTTCGCGGCCGAGTTCGTCGAGCTGGTCGAGGTAGGCGCCGATCACCAGCGTCTGCTCGCCCTTGTGCTTCTCCAGGATCGAGCGCACCACCGCGATCTTGGTGTGCACGGTGGAGCACAGCTTGTAGCGCTCCTCGGGTTCGGCGACGGCGTAGAGCATCCGCTCGTTGTCCGTCATCGTCACCCGCACCTCGATGCACTCGGCGGGCGCGATCCAGCCCTGGGCCTCGATGTCCTTCCAGGGGGCGTCGTAGCGCTTGGGCCCGATCAGGCTGAACACGTCGCCCTCGCGGCCGTCCTCACGGATCAGCGTGGCCGTCAGCCCCAGCCGTCGCCTCGACTGCAGGTCGGCCGTCATCCGAAACACCGGCGCGGGCAGCAGGTGCACCTCGTCGTAGATGATCAGCCCCCAGTCGCGGCTGTCGAACAGTTCGAGGTGGCGGTACTCGCCCTTGGTGCGACGGGTGATCACCTGATAGGTCGCGATGGTGACCGGGCGGATCTCCTTGCGTTCCCCGGAGTACTCGCCGATCTCCTCCTCGGTCAGCGTGGTGCGCGCGATCAGCTCGCGCTTCCACTGCCTTCCCGCGACGGTGTTTGTCACCAGGATCAGCGTCGTGGCGCCCGCCCTGGCCATCGCCGCCGCGCCGACCAGCGTCTTGCCCGCGCCGCACGGCAGCACCACCACGCCGGAACCGCCCGCCCAGAACGAGTCGGCCGCCATCTCCTGGTAGTCGCGCAGCTCCCAGCCGTCCTGCTTCAGGTCGATGGCGTGCTTCTCGCCGTCGACGTACCCGGCGAGGTCCTCTGCGGGCCAGCCGACCTTGAGCAGCAGCTGCTTGATGTGGCCGCGCTCGCTGGGATGCACGATCACCGTGTCGTCGTCGATGCGCGCGCCCAGCATCGGGGCGATCTTCTTGTGGCGCATCACCTCTTCGAGCACTGCACGGTCCAGGCTGACCAGCACGAGGCCGTGCACGGGGCTCTTGACCAGCTGCAGGCGGCCGTAGCGGGCCATCGTGTCGACGATGTCGACGAGCAGAGGCTGCGGCACCGGGTAGCGGGAGAAGGACACCAGCGCGTCGACGACCTGCTCGGCGTCGTGGCCCGCGGCCCTGGCGTTCCACAGTGCCAGCGGGGTGATCCGGTAGGTGTGGATGTGCTCGGGGGCGCGTTCGAGCTCGGCGAACGGCGCGATGGCGGCCCGCGCCGCTCCGGCCTGCGCGTGGTCGACCTCGAGCAGCACCGTCTTGTCGGACTGGACGATCAGTGGGCCGTCAGTCATGCGGGTCTCGCTGGTGAGTCATCTTCTCCATCATCCTGCGTCATTCGCTGTCGGCCGACACCACCGACGTCACGCGATGGATCGCGAATTCGCGTACCCGTCCGGATGCCGGGTCGTAGGCGGTGAGCTGCCCGCCACGCACGTTGATCGGTGCGACCACCCGCTGGGTCGCGATGCCGGCGGGGTCGACGTAGCCGATCACCACCGACGTCTGGGTCAGGGCGGCGTCCTGCAACTGCGTTATCGCAACGCCGGGGTCGAGCCGGGTGTTCCCGAACGGCGCGACGGCGACCTTGCGCAGCACCGCGACGATCGCGCCCAGCGTCTGCGGCGTCGGAGTCGGTGCGGGCCGGTAGACCCGGCGGCGGGGCGCGGTCGGCACGCGCGCTCCGCGGGCGCGCAGGTCGACGATCGCGCCCGAGGCGTCCTCCGCCGCCGGAGCGAGCCCCGCGTTGCGCAGCGCCGTGAGCACCTCGCCGATCGGCGCCTGCGACACCGCCACCGTCGGCGCCAGCAGCCGCATCTCCAGCGCCTCGGCGGCCGGTGCGCTGACCGCCTGGGCGAGCAGCACCGCGTCCTCGCACCGGACGAACGAGTTGGCCATCCCGACGCGCAGCTGCCCGTGCCTGCGGGCGACGTCGTCGATCAGGTACGTCAGGCCCTGCGGCACCGGGGTGCGGGAGTGCCGCTCGAACAACGCGTGCAGCTCGCTCGCCGTGCGGCCGGTGTCCAGCGCGCGGCGGATCGACGACTCGCTGATCCGGTACACCATCGCGGCGCCGGCCGACTCGACGGTGGCGACCGCGGTGAGCTGCTCGGCGAGCTCGCGTTCCAGCGGTCCCGGCACGATGACCGTCAGGTCGGCCTGCAGCAGGAAGTGGTCGATGGGCTTCGGCATCACCTTCTGCATGGCGGCGACGACCTCGTCGACCGGATCGCCGGCGAGCAGCTTGCGGCCGGGTCCGGTGATGGCGCCGCGCCCCACCACCCCCAGCGCGTGCGCCTCGGTGAGCAGACTGCCGACGGGTTCGGGCTGCAGCCTTGCGGCCCAGCGCGGGCGCTGCCAGATCATCGCGGCCGATGCCGATGCGGCGTCGGCGCCCGCGCCGTGGGGCAGCCCGGACAGCACCGTCAGCAGCAGCCTGCGGTCCAGCGGAGCCGCCGTCGAGTACAGCGAATCCGACAGCGCCGCATACGGTTTGCCGTCCGGACCGCGGGTCGCGATGAGGCTCGGCCTGCCCGGCAGGTCCAGCCACGTCGACGCCAGCAGATGCCACTTCGCGGCGCTGGTCGATTCGACGAACCGGTCGGCGGCCACCGTCGGCGCCCAGTGCGGCCCCGCGCCGTCGCCGGGATCCGGCTCGGGCATGCCCGCCGCGATCAGCCCGGCCGCCGCCGAGAGCTCGACGATCAGGCCGAGCCGCTGCTCGTCGATGCCGGTGGTCTTGGTCAGCCGCTTCATGTCGCGCACACCGAGGCCGCCGCTGCGCAGCTCGGGAACCGGCGTCGCCGACAGGGTCTCGATCACCAATTCGACCTCGCGCAGCAGGTCGAGAGCCGCCCCGGCGGCGACGGCGTCCGCATCCGCGCCGGAGGTGGTGGAGACCGTCGGGTTCGGCTGGGTGAGGTCCACCGGGCCGGGCGCCTCACCGCGCAGCACCTGGCCGACCAGTCGCGGCAGGATCACGGTCTCGTCGTCGACCTGGCGCAGCAGCCCTGCGGCCAACAGTCGCGGCACCGGCCGGTCGGGCTGGGTGCCGGGAGCGGCGTCGCGGGTACGCCCCACCGGCGACCCGTTCACCAGCCGCGACAGCAGCTCGGTCTGGGCGGTGTCGAGGCCCTCGAGGCGGCGGGCGATGTCCCCGGGCGACTGCGCGGCGGTCTCGACGACGGCCTGGCCCGGGTACCAGGGCAGACCGGACGCGGCCTCGGCGGTCACCCGCAGTTCGGCCGCGCCCCACACCAGTGCGCGCTCGCGCAGATCGTTCACGGCGGCGTCGAGCGCCTGTTCGTCGGTGCGGCCGTCGAACAGTTCGACCAGCTTGGTCAGTGGGACGGCGGTGGTGTCGGCGTGCAGCACGAGAAGGCCGTCCAGCACCGCCAGTCGCAGGAAGTCGAGCTCGTCGGTGGCTGCCTTGACCGACTGCCGCGACGTCGCCCGTGCCGCCAGCGCTGCGACATTGCCGGGTGGCGGCTGGGTGAGGTCAGGCCGCAGCTGCAGCAGTCTGACGAGCTGCTCGTCGGGCAGCTCGGCCAGCCAGGCGCCCAGCGGGACGCCCGCCGATCCGCGGGTGGTGTCACTCCGGCCCGGCGGCGGAGTCTTTTCGGTCATTGCTGACCAGCGTAAAGCCTCTGCCCGACCTCGCCAGCGCGCCCGGGGTTTGCCACAATGAGTACGTGGCTGACAAGAAGAAGAAGCAATACGTCGACAACGGCTGGCCGGCGCACCTCGAGGGCGACGAGCACGCGGTCAGCGAGCTGGCGACGGATCGCACCGGGGCGCTGTCCCCGTTCGGTGATCTGGTGTTTCCGCTGCCGGCCGACCAGTTGCCGTACACGCATCCCGTCACCGTCGTCAACAAGTAACCGGTGACCGGCGGGGAGCTGTCCCACCTCGACGAGTCCGGCGCGGCCCGCATGGTCGACGTCAGCGCCAAGAACGCCACCCGGCGCACCGCCGTGGCCGCCGGGGTGCTGCACACCCGCCCCGATGTGGTGGCACTGATCACTTCCGGCGGGCTGCCCAAGGGTGACGCACTGGCCACCGCCAGGATCGCCGGCATCATGGCGGCCAAACGCACCAGCGACCTCATCCCGCTGTGCCACCAGCTCGCCCTCACCGGGGTCGACGTGGACTTCGACGTCGGGGACGCGCGTGTGGTGATCACCTCGACGGTCCGCAGCACCGACCGCACCGGCGTCGAGATGGAGGCCCTCACCGCGGTGAGCCTGGCCGCGCTGACGCTCTACGACATGATCAAGGCGGTGGATCCGGCCGCCCGCATCGACGACATCCGGGTGCTGCGCAAAGAGGGTGGCAAGACCGGCGAGTGGACCAACCCGTGACGCGAAGCGCCCGGGTCGTGATCGCCTCCACCCGGGCCGCCGCCGGGGTCTACGAGGACCGTACCGGCCCGCTCATCGTCGACTGGCTCGAGCAGCGCGGCATCAGCACCCCCGCCCCGGTGGTGGTGCCCGACGGCCGCGACGTGGCCACCGCGCTCGCCGCGGCGCACGGCGACGACGTCGACGTCATCGTCACCTCCGGTGGCACCGGCATCTCACCCACGGACGGCACCGCCGATGCGACGGCCGAGTTCGTCGACTACCAGATTCCCGGCCTGGCCGACGCCATCCGGCGGGCCGGCGAGGACAAGGTGCCCACCTCGGTGCTCTCCCGTGGCGTGTGCGGGGTGCGGGGCCGCACGTTGATCGTCAACCTGCCCGGCTCACCGGGCGGGGTGAAGGACGGGCTCGCAGTGCTCGACCGGGTGCTCGACCACGCGCTGGACCAACTCGTCGGGAAGGACCATCCGCGATGACGGCGATCGTGCTGCGGGCCGAACTCACCGAGGCGCCCATCGACCTCTCCGCGCACGAGGAGCTCGTCGCGCACGAATCAGCCGGGGCGGTGGTCGGTTTCGCCGGGGTGGTCCGCGACCACGACGGCGGCCGGACGGTGCGGCGACTGGAGTACTCCGCCCACCCCACCGCGGCGCAGGTGCTCGAAGAGGTGGCCGCCGAGCTCGCCGCGGAGGGGCACGGCGTGCGGGCGATCGCGGTGAGTCACCGCATCGGGCCGCTGGCGATCGGTGACGCCGCGCTGGTGGCCGCCGTGGCAGCCGACCACCGCGGGGCGGCGTTCGACACCTGTGCCCGGCTCGTCGACGCCGTGAAGGACCGGCTACCGGTGTGGAAGCACCAGTTCTTCGGCGACGGCTCCGACGAGTGGGTCAACTCCGCCTGACGGCACTCAGGCCGGCGGCAGAACCGGAGCAGGCGCGGGGGCCGGTGCCGGCAGCGGTGCGGGAACAGGTGCGCCCAGCGGTGCCGGCGGAGCGGCCGGGTCGATCGGTCCGCCGACCGGCTTGTTCGGCGGCGGGCCACCCGGGGTGTCCGGCGTCGTCAGCGGCCGCTGGGTCAGTGCCAGCAGCGCGTCCTGGCCGGAGATGTCCTGCGTCTGGATCGCGTGCCAGATCTCTTTGAGGTACGTCACGTTCGGGCTCTGCTGCGGGCCCGTCGGAGCCAGCGCCGCGCCCGGGGGCAGGTTCTCGGGGCTGGCCAGGTGCGGGATCCCCTGGGCCATGGCCGGCAGATCGCCGGGCACGGCGGGCAGGCCGGCGGGCACGCCGCCGGTCATCGCCTCGTTGGCCGCGTCGAACATCGGCTGCGGGATGTTCACCGCGTTGAGCGGTGCCATCGGATCCGCTGCCGGGGCGGCAGGCGCGGCGACGACACCCGGTGCGGGTGCCGGGGCCGGCGCAGGAGCCGGCGGGACCGGCTGCAGCGGCAGCGGAGCGCCGTTGTGCAGCGACCAGGTCTGCGGCGCGTCAGGAGCGGCGGGGGCGACGTCCCAGTTCGAGGCGGTGACCACGGTCTCCGGGGCGGGCGGCGGCACATCTGCGGCCGGGGGCGCAGGCGGCAGCGGCGCGACCAGCGGCACACCGTTGAGCGAGTTGCCCGGGGGAGGCGGGGGCGGCACCGGCGCAGGAGCCGGCGCCGGAGCGGCCATCAGGTCGACCGGGGCGGGCGGCGGCGGGGCGGGAGCCGGCGCAGGCGCGGGTGCCGGCGCAGGCGCGGGGGCGGCCAGCGCGTCGAACGGCGCGGGCGCGGGCGGCGGGGGAGGCATGGGAGCCGGCGGAGGCGGCGGCAGCGGTGCGGCCAGCGGCGCGGGCGCGGGCGGCGGAGGCGGAGCGAACGGGTTGAACGGCGGCGGGGGCGGCAGCTGGCCGTTCAGGCCGACGGCGTCGAGCGCGTCGTCGAGCACGTTGCGAGGAGTGGCGCCGGACAGAGCCTTGCCGCACGTCGGCCACGCGCCCTTGCCCTGGCTGGCCAGGACGCGCTCGGCGACGGCGATCTGCTCTTCCTTGGTGGCCTGGAACGCCGACGGGGCGTATTCACTGCCGCCGTGGCCGGACCAGGTGCTCGGCGAGAACTGCAGGCCGCCGTGGTAGCCGTTGCCGGTGTTGATGGCCCAGTTGCCGCCGGACTCGCAGGATGCGACCTGGTCCCATTCACCGTCGGTGGCGGCGTTGGCCTGGCCCGCGAGGGTGAGGCCACCGGTGCCGATCACCGCGCCGGTGAAGGCGATCTTGGCGACGCTGACAGCTGGTTTGGTGGGCTTGCGATGCCGTCCACTCATAAGTGCGATAGGTCCTCTCGTGAGCGCCCGCGAGGTCAGCTGTCGGGTTCGGGTCTGAGAGGTCACCCGGCCGGCGGAGATCCGCCGGCTTCACCCCAAGGAACCGCAAGCGGTTCCAGGTCCTTCGGTGGACCGGTGGGTCCCCCGCCTCCATCCAGGTGGGTCGTGGTCCCTCTTCCGACGGATGGAGCTCGGCGCTGTCGAACGAGGCGAGCCGACTGATGTGGGTCGATCGGCCTGGAAGAGAAGGTAACGGCTCTCCGCGATCCCGTCACCTTCTGCCGACCTCGGCGTTTCTCCCCTTGGCAAATATTAAACAGGCTCTAAACCGCCAGGTTGGCGCGACGTTTTCCGTCGTTCACCCGCCACTCAGCGCGTCTGTGACAGTTTGTGACCATTTCGTTATGTGATGCAAATCACGCTTATCCGCCGGCAAAGGGTGGAAGAACGTCCACCGTCTGGGCGTTCCGCAGCGCGATCGTCTGGTCGCGGACCGCGATGCCGTCCACCAGATAGGAACAGCGCGCAAGCACCCGGGCGAGCTCGTCCCCGCGGCCGCTGAGGATGTCGGTCAGCGCTGCCACCGTGGTGCCCGCCGCCAGTTCGAGCGCTTCCTCCTCCACGCCCGCCGCGGCTCGGGCCGCAGCGAAGTATCGGACGGTCACCCGCACCGTCGTCGTGGCCGACACGCGTCAGCCGCCGATCGCGCTCATCGGGCGGTCGGGCTGCACGAAGTCCGGATCGTTGATGCCGTGCCCGGCGGCTTTGGCCCACATCGCGGTGCGCCACGCCTGCTCGATCGCGTCGTCGTCGGCGCCGGTGCGCATCAGCTGCCGCAGATCGGTCTCAGCGGTCGCGAACAGGCAGTTGCGCACCTGACCGTCGGCGGTGAGCCGGGTGCGGTCACAGGCGGCACAGAACGCCTTCGACACCGAGGCGATGATCCCGACCGTGGCGTCCGGGCGGCCGTCCACCCGCCACAGCTGCGCCGGGGCCGAACCTCGCGGCGTGGGGTCGGGTGTCAGGGTGAACTCGCGGCGCAGTGCGGCGAGCACGTCATCGGCCTCTAGGGCCTCGCCGCGGCGCCACCGGTGTTCGGCATCCAGCGGCATCTGCTCGATGATGCGCAACTGGTAGCCGTTCTCGAGGCAGAAGCGCAGCAGCGCGACGGCGTCGTCACGCCCGCCGACCGGATCGAGGACGGCGTTGACCTTCACGGGCGTCAGTCCGGCCGCCTTGGCCGCGGCCAGGCCCGTCAGCACGTCGTCGAGCCGGTCCCGGCGGGTGATGGCAGCGAAGCGGGCCCGGTCGACGGTGTCCAGTGACACGTTCACCCGGTTCAGGCCTGCCCGCTTGAGCTGGTCGGCGCGCCGGCCGAGGCCGAGGCCGTTCGTGGTCACGGCGATCTCGGGCCGGGGCCGCAGCGCCGCCGTCGCGGCGACCACCTCGTGGAGGTGGCGCACCACCAGCGGCTCGCCGCCGGTGAAGCGGACGCTGGTGACACCCAGCCTCGTCACGGCGATGCGCAGCAGCCGGGCGAGTTCCTCGGAGGTGAGCAGTTCGTCGCCGGGCAGCCAGTCCAGCCCCTCGGCGGGCATGCAGTACGTGCAGCGCAGGTTGCACCGGTCGGTCAGCGACACCCGCAGGTCGGTCGCGATCCGGCCGAAGGTGTCCACCAGAGGTCCGGCGGTGGGCATCCCCGCCAGGGGTCGCTGCACCGTCGGAAGTCCGAGGCCGACCACCGTCATGCGGCGGCTCGCACCGGTCTGCTCCACGGGTCGTTGTGTGCGTCGACGGGCACGATGTCCTTGCCCAACGGGAACAGCGAGACGGGGATCAACTTCAGGTTGGCCAGCGCCAGCGGGATGCCGATGATCGTCACCGCCATCGCCACGGCGCTCACGATGTGCCCGATCGCCAGCCAGACGCCGGCCACGATGAGCCAGATGATGTTGCCCACCAGCGCTCCGGGCCGCGGGCCGGGCTTGTCGACGACCGTCTGGCCGAACGGCCACAACGCGTAGACCCCGATGCGGAATGCCGCGAAGCCGAACGGGATGGTGATGATCAGGACGAAGCAGACGATGCCGGCGAGGAAGTAACCCAGGGCCAGCCACAGGCCGCCGAAGATCAACCAGATGATGTTCAGGATCAATCGCATGTCAGCTGCTTCTTCTCCTTCAGCAGAGATTCCAGCCTACCGACAAACAGGATGAACCTGCGGGTGCGGGCCGAGTAGGATCACCACTCGACGCGTCCCGGCGCAAGCGGGACGCTTTCTTGTGTATCAGTGTGTGTTGTTTCGAGACGAGCGGGTGAGGGCAGTGCCGACCGGCAAGGTTAAGTGGTACGACACCGAGAAGGGCTTCGGCTTCCTGTCGCAGGAGGAGGGCGAGGACGTCTACGTCCGCTCCTCGGCGCTGCCCGCAGGAGTCGACGGCCTCAAGGCGGGCCAGAAGGTTGAGTTCGGCATCGCCGCAGGCAGGCGCGGTCCGCAGGCCTTGAGCGTCAAGGTGCTCGAGCCGCCACCGAGCCTGAGCCGCACCCGGCGCGAGGCCGAGCGTCCCGAGCACAAGCACACGCCCGACGAGTTGCACGGCATGGTCGAGGACATGATCACGCTGCTCGAGGGTGCGGTGCAGCCCGAGCTGCGCAAGGGTCGCTACCCCGACCGCAAGGTCGCCCGCCGGGTGTCCGAGGTGGTCCGCGCCGTCGCGGGTGAACTCGACCAGTAGCCCGAGAGCGAGCGCCGAGTCTGAGCTTGCGGTCGATATTTCGCCGACAACTCGTACACAGCCTCAGATTCGACACCCTGCGGCTGTCAGTGCCCGGCGTGTGCGTTGGAGGATGACGCGGGGCCGGTTGCGCAGCATGTCCGCGCCGACGCGCACGATGCGCCACCCCAGCGCCTCGAGTTCGGCGTGGCGATCGATGTCGCGGGTGCGCTGTCTGCCGTCCGTCCAGTGCTGCACTCCGTCGTACTCGACCGCGACCTTCCACTGTGGCCAGGCGATGTCGAGGCGGGCGACGAAACAGCCTTGCCGGTCATACACCTCGACCTGAGTCTGCGGCGTCGGCAACCCTGCGCCGACCAGCAGGAGGCGGACACGCGACTCCTGGGGTGACTCCGCTCCGGCGTCGGCCAGCTCGAGAGCGCGGCGTAGCTGCACCACCCCCCGGGCTCCTCGGTGCCGCTCGACGAGCCCGTCGACGTCGGATGACTTGAGATCGGTGGCACGCATCAGCGCATCGAGCCGCGCCACCGCTGTGACTAGCCCGCCTCGGCGGCCGAGGTCGAATGCCGTACGGGCCGGCGTGGTCACCGGAATTCCCCGAACAGTTGTCATTTCCTCGCTTGCCAACGCGTCGGCGTGCAGGACGATGCCCGCCGACCTGTGCTGACTCGTCTGATTGAGTTCGGCAGGCAGATGGGCGTCGACCCAGAGTGACCCGTGCAGTGCCGCGGCCGAGACGCCGGCCACTGTTGCCCGTCGCCCCGACCACAACCACGCGGCAACGGCTCTGTCGGCCGCTGTCAGTGACGTTCCCCGGGTTGCGTACACGCCGCGGAACACGCGGTCGAACCGGGTTCTCAGGGCATGTCTGGTCATTCCCGCGGCCAGAGCCTCGGTGCCGACGAAGGGATCCATGCCGATTCGACGTCGTTCTCCGGACATGCGTTCCGGCGAATCTGCGCTTGTGTCCGCTATTCCGTGGAAACTCCGCGCATAAGTTCAGTTTCGGCAGGGAAGATCAGAGCCATGAGTTACGTCGCCAGCGGTGGCGAGTTCGACCGCGACACCGACTACATCGAGACCCGCATCACCGCCGACGGCCGCGACGGCTATCCGGTGGAGCCGGGCCGCTACCGGCTGATCGTGGCGCGGGCCTGTCCGTGGGCCAACCGCGCCATCATCGTGCGGCGGCTGCTCGGCCTCGAGGATGCGCTGTCCATCGGTTTCTGCGGGCCGACGCACGACGACCTCAGCTGGACCTTCGACCTCGATCCCGGCGGCGTCGACCCGGTGCTGAAGATCCCCCGGCTGCGCGACGCGTATCTCGAGCGGTTCCCCGACTACCCCAAGGGCATCACGGTGCCCGCCATCGTCGACGTGCCGACGGGGCAGGTGGTCACCAACGATTTCCCCCGGATCACCCTCGACCTGTCCACCGAATGGACGGCCCACCACCGTGACGGCGCCCCGCAGCTCTACCCGGAGCCGCTGCGCGACGAGATCGACGAGGTGGCTCAGCGCATCTACACCGAGATCAACAACGGTGTGTACCGGTGCGGCTTCGCCGGGTCACAGAAGTCCTACGACCGGGCCTACGACCGGCTGTTCGCCGCGCTGGACTGGGTCTCCGACCGGCTCGAGAACCAGCGATACCTGGTGGGCGACACCATCACCGAGGCCGACGTGCGGCTGTTCACCACGCTGGCCCGGTTCGACCCCGTCTATCACGGCCACTTCAAGACCAACCGGAGCAAGCTCTCGGAGATGCCGGTGCTGTGGCCCTACGCCCGCGACCTGTTCCAGACCCCGGGGTTCGGCGACACCGTCGACTTCGTGCAGATCAAGCAGCACTACTACATCGTGCACACCGACATCAATCCGACCAAGGTGGTACCGAAGGGACCCGAGCTCGGCGACTGGCTCACCCCGCACGGCCGGGAAGCACTGGGCGGCAGACCCTTCGGCGACGGCACACCACCGGGGCCGACGCGCGAGGGCGAGCGGGTGCCTGCCGGGCACACCCCGCTCTAGGGCCACTGCGTGCGGATGGACCATTCGGCGTGCGGGACGTCGAACACCTCGCCGGTCTCGTCCTGCACGAGGGTGAGCAGCTGCACCGCGATGCCCGTCAGCCGGCCGCGCTGCGGGTCGACGGTGGGGATCGTGACCGCCAGCCGGCTGTCGCGGGGGAACACCGAAACCGTGGTGTCGACCGGATTCTCGTAGACCTGCAGCAGCCGCCACGGGGCTTTGGCGATCGCGGCGGGCACCGACAGCTGCACCGGATCGCGGTCGTTCACCCGCAACTCGCCCTGCACCCCCGCCCGCTCGCAGTCGTTGAGGTCGAGCACCCGGCAGTACTGGAACGGCCCGACCCGGGTCAGCTCGCCACGCGAATATGCGCTCACCTCAGGCAGTTCCGGGCCGTGGTCGCGGGTAGCCCGCCACACCAGGGCGGCGGTGACCGCCGTCGTCAGCACGACGACGGCCGCCAGCACGGCCGCGGCGCGCTTCACTCGGGCACCATGTCGGTCCGACGGCCCTCCTGCGCGGCCAGCACCGGCCGGTTGCCGCCGAAGCCCGGGATCAGCGACTCACCGCGATAGCTCACGATCGTCTGCGCCAGGCCGAGGATCAGCACGGCGCTGATGGTGGTGAATCCGATCCACAGTTCGGTGTAGATCAGCACCCCCGTCGCACCGCCTGCCACCCACGCCAACTGCAGCAACGACTCCGAACGGCCGAACGCCGAGGCCCGCGACTCCTCGGGCAGGTCGTCCTGCAGCGAGGCGTCCAGAGACGCCTTGGCGATCGCGCTGGCGCCTGAGGTCACCAGGGTCGCGGCCGCGGCCACCAGCAGATTGCCGGTCACGGCGGCGGCCAGCGCCATCGCCGTCACGGCGATCGCGGCGCGCACCACCAATTGCGCCGGGCGGCCGAGTTTGAGCCGGGCACTGGTCATGTTCCCGGCGAAGTTGCCGATCGCCGCGGCCGCGCCGATCAGCCCGAGGATGCGCAACTGCTCCCAGCCGCTGGCCTGGTGTGACTTGGCGACGAACGCGGGATAGAGGAACAGGAACCCGACCATCACCTTGATCGTGCAGTTGCCCCACAGCGACGTGATGATGTTGCGGCCCAACGGCTGCCGGGCGGTGCGGGCCTTGCCGCCCGCCGGCCGGCGACGCAGGTCGTCGCTGCCGCCGTGATAGCTCAGCGTCGCGGGCACCTCACCCTCGGTGACCTCCACCCACTTCGGGATCCGCATGGCCAGCACAGCGCCTGCGACGGTCGCGGCGACCAGAACGTAGAGCGCGCCGGGCAGGTGGACCAGGCCCAGCAGGTATTCGGCGGCCGCTGCGACGGCGCCGCCGGCCATCGTCCCGCCCAGCAGACCGAACATGGTCAGCCGGGCGTTGACCCGCACCAGGTCGATGCTCGGCGGCAGCACCCGTGGCGTCACCGCACTGCGCAGCACGCTGAATGACTTGGACAGCACCATCATTCCCAGTGCACAGGGGTACAGCACCCACGACGGGAAGCTACCGGTGGCACCGTCGTAGTTCGCGATCAGCACGATCACCAGCGCCGTACGGATCAGGAAGGAACCGGCCAGCGCGACCCGTCGGCCGTGCTGCAGCCGGTCCAGCGCCGGACCGATCAGCGGTGCGATGACGGCGAACGGGGCGATCGTGATCAGCAGGTACAGCGCCACCTTGCTCTTGCTCTCGCCGGAGGCGGCCGCGAAGAACAGCGTGTTGGCCAGCGCGATGGCCATCGCCGCGTCGACCGCGAAATTGGCGACCACCGGCCAGGTCAGGGCCGTCAGCCCGGACTTGTCGGCACCGTCGGCGGTGGCGGCGCGGTGCACCAGCCCGTACATCCGCGACCCCATCTCGCGGCTGCGCGCGGCGGCGGCGCGGGTGACCGTGACCCGCTCGCCGGCACCGGCTCCGACGCCGGGGTCGCGTTCGTACCGGTACCCGGCGGTGGTCTCCTGCTCGTCGAGCGGCGGCAGCCACCGGTTCGAGCTGGGCATCGACTGCCTGCGCTGCCTACGGTGGTCCACGCCGTCGCTGGGATAGTTGGCCATGCCGGGATGGTCGGCGCCTGCCGCGGGGCGGGGCGGGTAGTAGCGGCCGTTGTCCCGCGCCCTGTCGTCCCGCCGCCCTCCGGTCACGCCACGATTGTCCCTCATGGCGCCGACGGCGCCCGCCATGGCAACCGGTGTGGCCCCGAGGCATCGGACTCAGGCACTATGGGGGGCGATGGAAAGCATGACCGAAGCCGCTGAGCAGGGTGCGACGCTCCCGCTGGGGCAGTCCACCGCCGACCTGGAGTCGGTGTTGACGGGCGCCGTCGAGCAGGCGCGCACCGCGCTGGAGGAGTTCGCCGGCGCAGATGCGGTCGGTGAGTACCTCGGCGCGTCCTTCGAAGACCCCGCGGCGGCGACGCACCGCTTCCTGGCGAACCTGCCGAGTTACCGCGGCTGGCAGTGGGCGGTCGTGGTGGCCGGCTACCCCGGCGCGGATCACGCCACCATCAGCGAGGTCGTCCTGGTGCCCGGTCCGACGGCGCTGCTGGCGCCGAGGTGGGTGCCCTGGGAAGAACGTGTCCGGCCGGGCGACCTGGGTCCAGGTGACCTGCTCGCCCCGTCCGTGGACGACCCGCGGCTGGTGCCCGGCTACGTCGCCAGCGGCGACCCGGAGGTCGACGAGGTCGCGCTCGAGCTCGGGCTGGGCCGTAAGCAGGTGCTCAGCGACTGGGGCCGCGTCGAGGCCGCCCAACGCTGGCACGACGGTGATCACGGGCCCGCCTCGTCGATGGCCCGATCGACCCGCCGGGTGTGCCACGAGTGCGGGTTCTACCTGCCGCTCTCGGGTGCGCTCGGGGTGACGTTCGGCGTGTGCGCCAACGAACTGGCGGCCGACGGTCACGTGGTCGACGCCGAGTACGGCTGCGGGGCCCATTCGGACACCCCGCCGCCGCCGGGAACGGGTTCACCGCTCTACGAACCGTTCGACGACGGCGTCCTCGACGTCGCCGACCGCGACTAGGCTTCCGCCGCCGCCTTGATCCGGGCGAGCGACTGCTTCATGCCCTCGACGAGCTCCTGCTCGAAGCTGGGGACCCCGCCGAACAGCGCGTTGACCGTCGCGTTCGACAACGCCTTGACGCCGTTGTCGGCATGCCGGGTCTCGGTGAGGCGGGTGCCCCCGTCGACGGGCTCCAGCCGGTAGCGCCACACCGTGTTGTTGGCGTTGACGCGGAACGCCAATTCCTTCTCGGGGACCACTGCGGTGATCGTGCTGGTGGTCGGCCACACCAGCCGGCCACGCCGATTGAAGTTGACCGCGCGGGTTCCGGGCCGCAGCGGCCCGAGTCGCTTGGTCCAGCGACACTGCGGACTCCAACGCGGCATCCGCTCGAGATCGGAGACGAGCTCCCACACCCGGCTCACCGGTGCGTTGATGTCGATCTCTGCCTGCAACAGCGGTGCGGCCACCGTGTCTCCTCGCCTTCCGGCCGGCTCAGGTGAGCCCGCTCTGTGCGCCGCGGGCACCGCGCCGCACAGCGTGACGTTGCCACAAGAAGAGCGACGTGCCAAAGACGCCGACACCGAGGCCGGCGACGGCGATCGGCCGCCAGTCGTGCAGGGCCGGGAGCGTGAACGCCAGCACCGTCACGATCAGCCAACCGGCGGCGATCAACGCGATCACCGGCCGCGGATCGAGCAGCCTCGCCGGCAGCGCCGGGGGCTGCCGCGCGTCGGGTTCGGGCGAGCTGTCTGCAGGCATCGACGCCGAATCTATCCGATTCAGGCGTTTCGCGACGCACCCCCGACGGATTAGCTGTGAGATTGCGGCGTGCTGGGTACTCTTTGCCATGTGAAAGACCAGGACGCGCAGCTGGCCGGTGACCTGTCGCTTGCCGTAGTGCGTTTAGCTCGGCAGTTACGCTTCCGCCGGGCGGAATCCAGGATTTCGCTGTCGCAGTTGTCTGCGCTGTCGACGCTGGCCAAGGAGGGCGCGATGACTCCGGGGGCGTTAGCTGACCGGGAACGTGTCCGGCCGCCGTCGATGACGCGGGTGATTGCTTCACTGGCCGAGTTGGGTCTGGTGGAGCGCAGCGCCCATCCCACGGACGGACGCCAGGTGCTGGTGTCGGCGTCGCCATCGGGCATCACCCTCGTCGAGGCGGAGCGTCGCGCCAGTCAGGAATGGCTGATGGTCCGGCTCGCCCGGCTCGATCCGGAGCAGCGCAGGACGTTGTTGTCCGCCGCCGACCTGATGACCGGGATGGTCGAAGAAAGCGCCTGAGGTCGCGGGTGCGAAGCTACCCGGGTTATGGCCACCGTCATCGACGTCGACGACCCGGGCGACCCCCGCCTCGACGACTTCCGCGATCTCAACAGCGTCGACCGTCGCCCCGACCTGCCCAGCGGCAAGGGACTGGTGATCGCGGAGGGCGTACTGGTGGTGCAGCGCATGCTGGCATCGCGCTTCGTCCCGCGGGCGCTGCTCGGCACCGACCGCCGGCTCGCCGAACTGGGTGACGACCTGCACCGCACCGACGCGCCGTACTACCGGGCCGGCGCCGAGGTGATGGCCGCCGTGGTGGGCTTCCATCTCAACCGGGGGGTGTTGGCGTCGGCGTCGCGGCCCGGTGAACTCGCCGTCGACCAGGTGCTCGCCGACGCGCGGACGGTGGCGGTGCTCGAGGGCGTCAACGACCACGAGAACCTGGGGTCGATCTTCCGCAACGCCGCCGGACTCGACGTCGACGCTGTGGTGTTCGGCACCGGTTGCGCCGACCCGCTCTACCGGCGGGCGGTGCGGGTGTCGATGGGGCATGCGCTGCTGGTGCCCTACGCCTGGGCGCCGTCCTGGCCCGAGGATCTCAACCTGTTGCGCGACAACGGCTTCAGGCTTCTGGCGATGACCCCCGATGCGGCCGCCGCGACGCTCGCCGCGGCGATGCCCGCACTGGCGGACGACAAGGTGGCCATCCTGGTCGGCGCGGAGGGGCCTGGCCTGACCGAGCGTGCGATGCGCGCCAGCGACACCCGAGTGCGCATCCCGATGTCGCGTGGCACCGACTCCCTCAACGTGGCGACCGCCGCGGCGCTGGCGTTCTACGAACGGGCAAGGGCGGCAGGCTAAATTGGGGGATGGGCCGGTGGGCAGGAGCGAAGCGCCCGGGGGGATGGGCCGGTGGGCAGGAGCGAAGCGACCGGGGGAGATGAACAGTGACCGACGATTCGACACCGTGGGGCACCGGGCTGACGGTGGCCGGGTTCGTCGCGGCGGTCGTCGCGGCGGCGGTGATGGTGCTCAGCCTCGGCCTGGTACGCGTGCACCCGCTGCTGGCCGTCGGGTTGAACATGGTCGCCGTCGGCGGGCTGGCGCCGACGGTGTGGGGCTGGCGCACGCGACCGGTGTGGCGGTGGTTCGTGCTGGGTGGCGGCGTCGGCGTGGCCGTCGGCTGGCTCGTGGTGCTGGCGTTGACGCTGGGCAGCTGAGCGGTCAGCGCTGCCCGCTGGAGCGCACCCCGAGCAGAACGTCCTCCCACGCAGGCACGGCCGGCTTGCCCTTGCGGGCGCGGGCCGGCTTCTTCGCTTCGACGGCCGGCTCGGGTTCGGGCTCGGGGAGCGGCTCAGGGGTCGGCGCGGGCGTGGGGGCGGCGACGGGCTCGGTGAAGTCGAGTTCGGCCAGCGGCACCGCGCGCAGCGGGCGGGCGAAGTCGGGATCGATCAGTTCGGAGGCCGCATCGTCGAAGGCGCTGACGGTGCCGCCGTGCGCGCCCGGGGTGAACCGGAAGTGGGCGACGTTGTCCGACCGGCCTGCCTTCCAGCCCAGCTGCACGGTCCAGCGGCCGTCCTCGTTGCGCCACGCGTCCCACGTCGTGCTCTCGGGGTCGAGGCCGCGGGCGACGAGCGAGGTGGTGATCGTCTCGAGCAGTGTCAGCACCGAGGGGCCGTCGGCGAGGACCGGGTGCGCGGCGGTGGCGAGTTCGGCGGCGCGCGAGCGTTCCAGCAGCACCGGATGGGCGAAGCGTTCCACCCGTTCGAGCGGCGCCCCGGCGGCCGCGGCGACCTGTTCGACGGATGCGCCCGCCCGGATCCTGGCCTGGATGTCCTTGGGACTCAGCACAGTGGTGACCTCGACATCGATCTGGGTTTGGCTGCTACCGACTCTGTCGCCACGGACGGCCGCACGCAGCCGGTCGTCCACGACCATGATGAATTTGTCGCCGGAGTCCGCTTCGCAGATGATGCTGCGGCCGTCTACGTCGAGCCCGACGACCTTGAGTACCCGCATACCGACCTCCTCCGGGACGAGCCCGATTAGCAGGTCACCCTACTGCGTTATCCGCCCGTTACCGCCCAGACACGCCCGTGTATGCGGTGGCAGCTCAGAGGTGTTCGACCACCCAGTCGACGCACTGGGTGAGTGCGCTGACGTCGTCGGGGTCGACGGCCGCGAACATCGCGACACGCAGCTGGTTGCGGCCGAGCTTGCGGTACGGCTCGGTGTCGACGATGCCGTTTGCGCGCAGCACCTTGGCGACCGCGGCGGCATCCACTGAGTCGTTGAAGTCGATGGTGCCGACGACCTGGGACCGCAGCGCCGGGTCGGTCACGAACGGGGTGGCGTACTGCGACGCGTCGGCCCACGAGTAGAGCCGTGACGAACTGTCCGCGGTGCGCTTGACCGCCCAGTCCAGCCCGCCGTTGCCGAGCATCCAGTCCAGCTGGTCGGCCAGCAGCACCAGGGTGCCGATCGCCGGGGTGTTGTAGGTCTGGTTCTTGACGCTGTTCTCGACCGCGATCGGCAGCGACAGGAAGTCCGGCACCCACCGGCCCGACGCGTGGATGGACTCGATGCGGGCGAGCGCGGCGGGGCTGACGACGGCGAGCCACAGGCCGCCGTCGCCGGCGAAGTTCTTCTGCGGCGCGAAGTAGTAGGCGTCGGCCTGGCCGATGTCGACGGGCAGCCCGCCCGCCCCCGACGTGGCGTCGATCAGGATCAGTGCGTCGCCCGCGTCGGCGGGCCGCTGCACCGGGACCGCCACGCCGGTCGAGGTCTCGTTGTGCGCCCAGGCGATGGCGTCGACGGACGGGTCGGCCTGAGGTTCGGGGGCGCTGCCGGCGTCGGCCTTGATGACGATCGGGTCGCCCACGAACGGGTTCTTGGCCACCGCGGAGGCGAACTTCGCGCTGAACTCGCCGTACGTGAGGTGTAGCGAGCGCTTGTCGATCAGCCCGAACGCGGCCGCGTCCCAGAATGCGGTGGACCCGCCGTTGCCGAGGATCACGTCATAGCCGTCGGGCAGCGAGAACAGCTGGCGTACCCCGTCGCGGACGCGGCCGACGAGGTTCTTGACCGGGGCCTGCCGGTGCGACGTGCCGAACAGGTCGCCTGCGGCGGCCAGTGCCTGCAGTTGTTCGGGGCGCACCTTCGACGGCCCCGACCCGAATCGTCCGTCTCTCGGCTTCAGGTCGGCGGGAATGGTGAGTTCGGCCATGCGGTCAAGACTAGTGACCAGCGCCTGTGCGCCTCCTGCCGGGGAGGGCGGCACAAAATACTAAAAAGTCAATAAAAGCGGTTTGAGCGACACGCTCCTGTGTCCATACTGTGATCTGTCGGGGCGGACAGCTGGGAGCCCGTCATGGGGTGCACGTTCAGTGGGGGAAATCGAGCTTCAATTCTGATGCCTGTTTGCGCTGCGGCCCTGGCGCTCGCCGGGGCACTGGTTGCCGCGGTACCCGCCAACGCCGATGGTGGCCAGGGCGGCGCGCTGCTGGGCCAGATCAACGCCACGCGCGCGGCGAACGGCTGCGGCCCCGTCGCGCCGAACCCGCAGTTGACGGCGGCCGCCAACCGGCACGCCACCGACATGCTCGCGTCCGGGGTGCGCAGCCACACCGGTTCCGACGGGTCGTCGGTCGTGCAGCGCGTCACCGACGCCGGTTATGCGCCGTACGCGGCGGTCGGTGAGGTCGTCTTCTGGAGCACGGGCTACAGCGACGACCCCGCCTACGCGGTGAACTGGTGGATGAACAGCCCTCCGCACCGGGCGGTGATCACCGACTGCGGCATGACCGAGGCCGGATTCTCGTCGGTGAGCAGCGGTGACCGGGTGATCGCAGCCGGGGAGTTCGGCACCAAATAGCCGCCCGGCGCCTGAGCCGTCGGCGTGGTCGCGTCGGCGTGTGTCTTCTCAAAGATCAGTGTGGGTACTCCATGTGCTGAAGCGGTGCGTGGACCTTCAGCAAACTCTCAGCACGGGGATGGACATTTACCCGGTACCTGCGGTACTGTGTACACAAGGCCGGTAAATGTAAACCTCTCAGGGAGGCTTCGAATGGCTCGGACCCGCACGATCACGCGCTGGCGACGCAACATGGACGTCAGCGACGACCAGCAGTACGTGGACATGCTCAACACGCTGTCCGAAGGCTCGGTGCGGCGGAACTTCAATCCGTACACCGACATCGACTGGGACTCCCCGGAGTTCGCCGTCTTCGAGAATGACGCCCGCTGGGTGCTGCCGGCGACGGACCCGCTGGGCGGGCACCCGTGGTATCAGGCGCAACCGCAGGAACAGCAGATCAAGATCGGCATGTGGCGTCAGGCCAACGTCGCGAAGGTCGGCCTGCACTTCGAGTCGATCCTCATCCGCGGTCTGATGGAGTACTCGTTCTGGACGCCGAACGGCTCCCCGGAGTATCGCTACTGCCTGCACGAGGCGGTCGAAGAGTGCAACCACACCATGATGTTCCAGGAGATGGTGAACCACATCGGCGCCGACGTGCCCGGCATGCCGCGCCTGCTCAAGTGGGTGCAGCCCGTCATCCCGCTCGTCGCTGGGCCGCTGCCTATTCCGTTCTGGTTCGGCATCCTCGCCGGCGAGGAGCCGATCGACCACACGCAGAAGAACGTGCTGCGCGAGGGCAAGGCGCTGCACCCGATCATGGAGCGCGTCATGGCCATTCACGTGGCGGAGGAAGCGCGCCACATCTCGTTCGCACACGAGTACCTGCGCAAGCGGGTGCCGCACCTGTCGCGGATGAAGCGATTCTGGTTGTCGCTCTACGTGCCGGTGGTGATGAGGGTGCTGTGCTCGGCCATCATCGTTCCGCCGAAGGCGTTCTGGAAGGAATTCGACATCCCGCGCTCGGTGCGCAAGGAGGTGTTCTTCCGCTCGCCGGAGTCCCGGCAGATGTTGCGCGACATGTTCGGCGACGTCCGGATGCTCTGTAAGGACACCGGGCTGATCAATCCGGTGGCCAAGCTGATCTGGAAGCTCTGCCGGATCGATGGGCGCCCCAGCCGTTACCGCAGCGAACCGCAGCGCCAGCACGTGGTCGCGGCCGCCTGACGAGAGCCTGAATCCCTTATGCCGCACGTCATCACCCAGTCGTGTTGCAGCGACGGGTCCTGCGTCTACGCCTGCCCCGTCAACTGCATCCACCCGTCGCCTGACGAACCGGGTTTCGCGACCGCCGAGATGCTCTACATCGACCCGGTCGCGTGTGTGGACTGCGGTGCGTGTGTCAGTGCCTGCCCGGTCGGCGCCATCGCCCCCGACACCCGGCTGGACGACAAGCAGTTGCCGTTCATCGAACTCAACGCGGCGTTCTACCCCGAACGCGAGGGCAAGCTCCCTCCGACGTCGAAGCTGGCGCCGGTGCTGGAGGCGCCCGAGGTGCACCGCCGGGGCAGTGGACCGCTGAAGGTCGCGATCGTCGGGTCGGGCCCGGCGGCGATGTACGCCGCCGACGAACTGCTCACCCAGCCGGGCGTGCAGGTCAACATGTTCGAGCGGCTGCCGACGCCCTACGGGCTGGTGCGGGCGGGCGTCGCGCCCGACCACCAGAGCACCAAGCGGGTCACCCGGCTGTTCGACAACGTGACCCAGCTGCGCGGCTTCACGTTCTATCTCAACGTCGAGGTGGGCACCCACCTGAGCCACGCCGAACTGCTGGAGCACCACCACGCCGTGCTCTACGCGGTCGGCGCGCCCAATGACCGCCGCCTCGAGATCGAGGGCATGGGGATGGCCGGCACCGCCACCGCGACCGAACTGGTCGCCTGGTTCAACGGCCATCCCGACTTCGCCGATCTGCCAGTCGAACTCGGACACCGGCGCGCCGTCGTCATCGGCAACGGCAACGTCGCCCTCGACGTCGCGCGGATCCTCACCACCGACCCGGATCAGCTGGCAGCCACCGACATCGCCGATCACGCGCTGGCCGTGCTGCGCACCTCACGCATCGACGAGGTGGTGATCGCCGCCCGCCGCGGACCGGCGGACTCGGCCTTCACGCTGCCCGAGTTGATCGGGCTGACCGCGACCTGTGACGTGGTGCTCGACGCGGCCGACCACGACCTCGTGCGGCGCGATCTCGGCACCGCCACCGATCCGCTGACCCGCAACAAGCTCGAGATCCTGAGCAAGCTCGGCGCCGCGTCCACCCCGGCGACGCGGCCGCGCATCAGGCTGGCGTATCGCCTCACCCCGCGGCGCGTACTCGGCGACCTGCGTGTCGACGGCGTCGAGTTCACCGTCACCGGCACCGAAGAGGTAAGGCTGATGAGTGCCGGCCTGGTGCTGACATCGATCGGCTACCGCGGCAAGGCGATTCGCGACCTGCCGTTCGACCACGACGCCGCGGTGGTGCCCAACGGCGGTGGCCGGGTGGTCGACCCGGAGTCGGGCCAACCAGTGCGGGGCGCCTACGTCGCAGGCTGGATCAAGCGTGGGCCGACCGGGTTCATCGGGACCAACAAGTCCTGTGCCGCGCAGACCGTGCACCACCTCGTCGACGACTACAACAGTGGTGCGCTCGCCGAGCCGTCCGCCACGTCGTCCGCGCTGGGGAAGCTGGTGCGCAGCCGTCGGCCCGACGCGGTCGACGCCGCGGGCTGGCAGGCGATCGACGCGGCCGAGGTCGCGCGCGGCGGTGACGTCCGGCCGCGGGTGAAGTTCACCTCGGTCGAGGACATGCTGGCCGCCGCCGCGGCCGCGCCGACACCGCCGCTCCATCAGCGGCTGCTGGCCGGATTGTGGCGCTAGTCAGGATCTTTCACAGACAGATGGCTGCGGCCTACTGCTGCTGCTTCATCGCCTCCTCGATCTCCTCCATGCTGACCTCGCGCATGGGCTGACCCATCGACCAGTAGTGGCCGAACGGGTCGCGCAGGACCCCGTAGCGGTCGCCCCAGAACGCGTCTTCGAGAGGGGACAGCACCGTGGCGCCTGCGTCGACGGCGCGCTGGAACTGGGCGTCCACATCGGTGACCGTCAGGTGGATCGTCACCGGCGTGCCGCCCAGCGAGGTGGGCGTCATCGACTTGCCCTCCGTCATCTCCGGGAAGTCGTCGTTGAGCATCACCATCGATCCGTTGATGTTCAACGCGGCGTGCACGAGCTTGCCGTCCGGACCGGGCACCCGCCCGTACTCGGTGGCTCCGAAGGCCTTGACGTAGAAGTCGATCGCCGCCGCGGCGTCGTCGACGACCAGGGACGGGGACACTGCGGGTTGCACTTCGATGGCCATGGGGATGTCTCCTTCGTTGTCAGTGATATCCGTGCTGACTGGCGGCGGGTCCAAGACTCATCGCGAGACGACGGTTGTTGACGCTTTTCGCCGAAATTCCGTCAACAACCGTCGGCTCGGCGCCGTCTCAGACGACGGAGAACGATGCGGGTAGTGGTGTGCGGCCGGTCAGCGCCAGCAGCAGGGTCTCGCCGTCACCGAGCGTGACGGCCGTGTCCGCGGCCAGCCGGACCGCGGCGCCGAGCACGTCGCCGGGTAACGGGTGATCCACCCCGACGGCGCGGGCGATGTCGAGGCCGTGCACGGCGAGTTCGAACGTGCGCGTGGGCAGGTAGCTGAACAGCCGGATGCCCTGTCCGCCGATCACCTCGATCAACCGGTCGTCGACGCCGTCGAGATCGCGACGGGCCTGTCGGACCAGCGCCTCGACCGCCGCGGCGGGGTCCGGCCCGAGGTCCCGACCGGCCTGCCGGCCGCGCTCCAGCACCGCGGCGCCACCGGCCTGTGTCGCGAACCGCCGCGCGAACACGTAGTACTCCTGCGGGTCGCGCAGGTCCTCCCGCCGGGCGGTGGTCTTCAGGTAGGTGCTCACCGTCGTCAGCGATCGCGACGTGTGCCCGACGAGGGCGCGCAGATCCCATTCGCCGAGGCCGGGGCCCTCCCACGCGCCGGCCGGGATCTTCGCCACCAGTTCGGCGAAACTCTCTGCGGCGCTGTAGAACACCTGATCGGCCGTCACGGGCGGGCGATCTGATCCCATCCGCGCACGGTTTCCGGGCCGCGCGGTTCGGGGCCGACGTAGACCGCGGCAGGCCGCACGAGCCGGCCCAGCCGCTTCTGTTCGAGGATGTGCGCGCACCAGCCGGCGGTCCGCCCGCAGGTGAACATCGCCGGCATCATCGAGGTCGGCACCTCGGCGAAGTCGAGGATCACCGCGGCCCAGAACTCGACGTTGGTCTCGATCGCGCGGTCGGGGCGACGCTCGCGCAGTTCGGCCAGCGCGGCCTGTTCCAGCGCGGCCGCCACCTCGTAGCGCGGCGCCGCCAGCCGCTCCGCCGTGCCGCGCAGCACCCGGGCCCGCGGGTCCTCGGCCCGGTACACCCGGTGGCCGAAGCCCATCAGCTTCTCCTTGCGGTCCAGGATGCCCTTGACCACGGCGGCGGCGTCGCCGGACTTCTCCACTTCCTCGATCATCGGGATCACCCGGGCCGGGGCCCCGCCGTGCAGCGGGCCGCTCATCGCGCCGACCGCGCCCGACAGCGATGCGGCCACGTCGGCGCCCGTCGACGCGATCACCCGTGCGGTGAAGGTGGAGGCGTTCATGCCGTGCTCGGCGGCGCTCACCCAGTACGCGTCGATGGCCTCGACGTGCCGCGGATCAGGCTCGCCCTTCCAGCGGGTCATGAATCGTGCTGTCACCGTGTCGCACCCGTCGACGACGCGCTGCGGCACTGCGGGCTGGTAGATGCCGCGGGCGGACTGGGCGACGTAGGACAGCGCCATCACCGACGCCCGAGCGAGCTGGTCGCGCGCGGTGGCGTCGTCGATGTCGAGCAGCGGCTTGAAGCCCCAGATCGGGGCGAGCATGGCCAGGCCGGCCTGGACGTCGACGCGGACGTCACCGCTGTGGATCGGCAGCGGGAACGGCTCTGCGGGCCGGAGTCCGCGGCCGAATTCTGCGTCGACGAGCAGCGCCCAGACATCGCCGAAGGTGACCTTCTGCGTGACGAGGTCCTCGATGTCCACGCCGCGGTATCGGAGCGCGCCGCCGTCCTTGTCGGGTTCGGCGATCTCGGTGGTGAACGCCACCACGCCCTCGAGTCCCTCGACGAAGTTCTCCGGCAGCCCTGACGCGGCAGTCATGAGCAGATTCTCGCACCACCGCCGGAGGCCCTCGCTACCGGCCGGTAACTGCGCCTGCGGTCAATTGCTGGAAGGTCTCCCACGACGACCGCTCGACCCAGTTGGTCGTCAGCGTGCCATCGGCGTCGACCGCCCACACCGCGGTACCGGTCATCGCCACGCGCTGCTGATCCGCTGCGGTGCCGAGGATTCCGTTGTTCCGGCCGGTGAGCAGCCAGCGCGACGTCACCCGGCGGCCGTCGGCACTCTGGAACGTCTCGAGCACCTCGAGGTGCAGGCCGGTCAGCCCGTTGAGGAAGTCGTTCACCCACGCCTTGAAGTTGTCCCGTCCGGTGATCGCCCGCCCGCCGGTGACGATGACGAAGTCCTCGCTGACGAAGCGGTCGACGGCGGCCGCGTCGTGGGCGTTCCACACCTCGTCCCAGAAGCGGTTGACGGTGTCGACGGGGTCTCGGGTGTCCATGTGGGTGGAACAACCGCGGCGACGGCGGTATGCCCGCCAGGCGTAGCGTCGTGCGGGTGGCTGATGGGTCAGACGCCGTCGGATCGGACGGGGCCTCGAACGAACACCTGGCGAGGATGCGCGTGGAATACGGATCGGTGGAGAAGGACGGCAGCGGGGACCTGGATGCCGACTGGCTGGGCGCCGACCCCGCCACGGGTTGGGTTGACCTGCTGCGGAACTGGCTGACGGACGCGGAGCAGGCCGGCGTCGCCGAACCGAACGCGATGGTGGTCGGCACCGTCGACGCGGCGGGACGCCCGGTCACGCGCACGGTGCTGTGCAAGAGCGTCGACGGCGACGGCATCACGTTCTACACCAACTACGACTCCGACAAGGGTGAGCAACTCGCGACGACGCCGTATGCGTCGGTGACCTTCCCCTGGTACCTGCTCGGGCGGCAGGTGCACGTGCGCGGCACGGTCACCCGGGTGGCGCCGGAGACCACCGAGCAGTACTGGTCGAAGCGGCCACGCGGCTCCCAGCTGGGGGCGTGGGCGTCACACCAGTCGAAGCCGATCGCCTCGCGCGGCGCGCTGCTCGATCAGCTGACCGAGGTCACCGAACGCTTCGCCGCCGACGAGACCGTGCCGGTGCCGCCAAACTGGGGCGGATACCTCGTCACACCCGAGACCGTCGAATTCTGGCAGGGCCGGGAGAACCGGGTGCACAACAGGATTCGTGTGACCCTCACCCCGGACGGGGTCCGCGTCGAGCGGCTCCAGCCCTAGCGTGCGGCGGTTCTTCGCCGACACCGCCCCGCTCCGGTCGCCCGACTTCCGCCGGCTGTGGCTGGCCGGCATCCCGACCGTCATCGGGGCGAACTTGACGATCTTCGCGGTGCCGGTACAGCTCTACGCGCTCACCCAGAGTTCGGCCTACGTCGGATTGGCGGGCCTCTTCGCGCTGGTGCCGCTGGTCGTCTTCGGGCTGTGGGGCGGCGCGTGGGCGGACGCGATGGACCGGCGGGTGCTGCTGGTGATCGCGTCGTGCGGGCTGGCCGCGGCGTCGGTGCTGTTGTGGCTGCAGGCCGCGCTCGAGCTGAACAACGTCTGGCTGGTGCTGTGTCTGCTCGCGGTGCAGCAGGCGTTCTACGCGGTGAACTCGCCGACCCGCGCGGCCGCCATCCCGCGGATGGTGCCCGGCGACCAGTTGCCCGCCGCCAACTCGCTGAACATGACGGTGTTCCAGTTCGGGGCGATCGTCGGCCCACTGCTCGCGGGGGTGCTGCTGCACTGGGTGGATCTGTCGACGCTGTACCTGATCGACGCGCTGACGTGCCTGCTGCCGATCTGGGCGACGTTCCGGCTCAAGCCGATGCCACCCGCCGGCGAAACGCGGGGCGGCGCCCGATGGGGCCTGCGTGCGGTGCTGGACGGCTTCCGCCACCTGGCGGGCAACCGGGTGGTGCTGATGTCGTTCGTGGTCGACCTGATCGCGATGATCTTCGGCATGCCGCGGGCGCTGTTCCCGCAACTGGCGCACGAGAGCTTCGGCGGCCCGGTCGAGGGCGGCACCACCGTGGCGCTGCTGGCCGCCGCGATGTCGGTGGGCGCGGTGCTGGGCGGGGTGTTCTCCGGGTGGTTGCCGAGGATCGGCAGGCAGGGGTACGCGGTGGTGATCTCCGTCGTGGTGTGGGGTCTGGCGATGGTGGGCTTCGGCGTGGCGTGCGGGCTGGCGGACGGCCGCGCCGGCACGATGCTCCTGGCCGCGCTGGCATTCCTGGCGGTCGGGGGAGCGGCGGACATGGTGTCGGCGGCGTTCCGGTCGACCATCCTGCAGGAGGCGGCGTCCGACGACGTGCGCGGTCGCCTGCAGGGCGTCTTCGTCGTGGTGGTCGCGGGCGGGCCGCGGGTGGCCGACACGCTGCACGGAGCCGCGGCGGCCGCGGTCGGCACGACGATCGCCGCGGCCGGTGGCGGTGGGCTGGTGGTGGCCGGTGTGCTGGTGGCGGCGCTGTTGTCGCCGTCCTTCGTTCGCTACCGACCCGGGAAAACGCCCCGAGCAGACATACTGTGAGTACGGGCGATTTGCATAGGGTGCCAAATTCTCAAAGTTTCCTCAGCTGCGCGGGTTAGCATCGCCGCGTGGCTGAAGTCGACGGCAAACCGATCCTCGGCCTGCGCGAGCGCAAGAAACAGCGCACGCGAGCGGAATTGATCGAGGCGGCCGTCGAGCTGTGCACCCGGCAGGGCTACGAAGCAACCACCGTCGACCAGATCGCCGCCATCGCCGACGTCTCGCCGCGCACGTTCAGCCGCTACTTCGCCACCAAGGACGCCGTCGTGCTGGCCTCCATCGACGACATCGTCGACCTGGTGGCGCTTCAGCTGACCCGCCAGCCCGACGACATCACCCATCTCGACGCGCTGTGCCGCGCCCACATCGAGGCGTTCGTGTCCACGAAGACCGGTGCGGTCAACGGGCTGACCTCCGAGCGATTGCTCGCCGCCGCCCGCATCATCAACTCGTCGCCCTCACTGCGCCACCTGTCCGGCGAGTTCCGCGAGGACGCGGTGAACGCCGCGCTCGCCAAGCGCATGGGGGTGGCGCGCGACGACAAGCGGCTGAAACTGGTGGCCTGCGTCTGGTCGGCGATCGTGAGCACAGCGATGGCCGACGTCGCCGCATCGGACTGGGCCAGCCTCACCGTCGAGGCCATCGTGTCGCGCGTGGAGGAGACCTACTCGATGTTCCTGGCGGAGACGGCCGGCGCCCGGCAGCCGGCCTGAGCAACTGCCGCCCCCCGCGGGCACGACTGTCGGGATGGGACTACCTTTTGTAGGACAGGTCCGCATCTCAGGCGATGACGAAGGGGTACCCGTGGCCGATAACCCGTCCGGTGGAGAAGAGCACGCCACCCTGTCCTATCCCGGGGGCGAACTGGAGCTGGACGTAGTCCACGCCACGGAAGGATCCGACGGCATCGCGCTGGGGTCGCTCCTGGCCAAGAGTGGCTACACCACCTACGACAGCGGTTTCGTCAACACCTCGTCGACCAAGAGCGCGATCACCTACATCGACGGCGACGCCGGGATCCTGCGCTACCGCGGGTATCCGATCGAGCAGCTCGCCGAGAAGTCGACCTTCATCGAGGTCAGCTACCTCCTGATCTACGGCGAGCTGCCGACCGCCGAGCAGCTGGAGAAGTTCACCACCCAGATCCAGCGGCACACCCTGCTGCACGAGGACCTGAAGCGGTTCTTCGACGGCTTCCCGCGCAACGCCCACCCGATGCCGGTGCTGTCGAGTGCGGTCAACGCGCTGAGCGCCTACTACCAGGACTCGCTCGACCCGTTCGACGACGAGCAGGTGGAGCTGTCGACGATCCGGCTGCTCGCCAAGCTCCCGACGATCGCGGCGTACGCCTTCAAGAAGTCGGTGGGCCAGCCGTTCCTCTACCCGGACAACTCGATGAGCCTGGTGGAGAACTTCCTGCGGATGACGTTCGGCCTGCCCGCCGAGCCCTACGAGGTGGACCCGGAGGTGGTGCGGGCCCTCGACATGCTGCTCATCCTGCACGCCGACCACGAGCAGAACTGCTCCACCTCGACGGTGCGGCTGGTCGGCAGCTCGCAGGCGAACCTGTTCACGTCGATCTCCGGCGGCATCAACGCGCTGTGGGGGCCGCTGCACGGCGGCGCCAACCAGGCGGTGCTAGAGATGCTCGAGCGCATCCGCACCGAGGAGAGCGACGTCCAGACCTTCGTCAAGAAGGTCAAGAACCGCGAGGACAACGTGAAGCTGATGGGCTTCGGTCACCGCGTGTACAAGAACTACGATCCCCGCGCGCGGATCGTCAAGGAGCAGGCCGACAAGATCCTCGGCAAGCTCGGCGGCGACGACGAACTGCTCGACATCGCCAAGTCGCTGGAGGAGTTCGCCCTCACCGACGACTTCTTCGTCGAGCGCAAGCTCTACCCGAACGTCGACTTCTACACCGGCGTGATCTACCGGGCGATGGGCTTCCCGACGCGGATGTTCACCGTGCTGTTCGCGTTGGGCCGGCTGCCCGGCTGGATCGCGCACTGGCGGGAGATGCACGACGAGGGCGGCGGCAAGATCGGCCGGCCGCGGCAGATCTACACCGGGTACACCGAGCGCGACTACATCGATACCGAGAAGCGCTGACCTACGCTCCTTGCCGGAGCGACGCACGTCACGGTCAATCGGCTTGCGATCACGACAGTTGTAGTTTCACAATAGTTAGGTGATCGATACTGTCGGCATGACCTCGCGGCGCAAGGCCATCATCCTGATGTCCTGCTGCCTCAGCCTGCTGATCGTGTCGATGGACGCGACGATCGTCAACGTCGCCATCCCGGCCATCCGCTCCGACCTGCACGCGTCGCCGTCGCAATTGCAATGGGTGATCGACGTCTACACCCTGGTGCTGGCGTCGCTGCTGATGCTGGCCGGCGCCACCGGCGACCGGTTCGGCCGGCGCCGGGTGTTCCAGCTCGGGCTGACGATCTTCGCGCTCGGCTCCCTGCTGTGCAGCCTGGCGCCCAACATCGAGACGTTGATCGTCGCGCGGCTACTGCAGGCCGTCGGCGGCTCGATGATGAATCCCGTTGCGCTGTCCATCATCTCGCAGGTGTTCACCGGCCGGGTGGAGCGCGCACGGGCGCTCGGGTTCTGGGGAGCGGTGGTCGGCATCTCGATGGCGCTCGGCCCGATCGTCGGCGGACTGCTGATCGAATGGATCAGCTGGCGGGCGGTGTTCTGGATCAACCTGCCGATCTGCGCGGCGGCCATCATCCTGACCGCGGTGTTCGTGCCCGAGACCAAGTCGGCGACGATGCGCAACATCGACCCGGTCGGCCAGGCGCTCGGCGTGCTGTTCCTGTTCGGCGTCGTGTTCACCCTGATCGAGGGCCCGGGTCTGGGCTGGACGAATCCGCGGACCGTCGGCGCTGCTGTGGTGGCCGTCATCGCGTTCGCGGCTTTCCTGCGCTACGAGTCGCGCCGCAACGACCCGTTCGTCGATCTGCGCTTCTTCCGCAGCATCCCGTTCACGTCGGCGACGGTGACGGCGATCTCGGCCTTCGCGGCGTGGGGCGCGTTCCTGTTCATGATGTCGCTGTACCTGCAGGGCGAACGCGGCTATTCGCCGATGCACACCGGCCTCATCTACCTGCCGATCGCGATCGGCGCGCTGCTGTTCTCGCCGCTGTCGGGCCGCCTCGTCGGACGGTTCGGCGCCCGTCCGTCGCTGCTGGTGGCGGGCGTCCTGATCACGTCGGCCTCGGTGCTGCTGACGTTCCTCACCGCGACGACGCCGGTGTGGGAACTGCTGGTGGTGTTCGCGGTGTACGGCATCGGCTTCTCGATGGTCAATGCGCCGATCACCAACGCGGCGGTCAGCGGAATGCCTCTGGACCGGGCAGGCGCCGCGTCGGCGGTGACCTCGACCAGCAGGCAGATCGGCGTGAGCATCGGTGTCGCGCTGTGCGGTTCGGTCGCGGGAGCGGCGCTGGCCGGTACGGCCACCGACTTCGCCACCGCAGCCCGACCGCTGTGGTTCGTGTGCATCGCACTCGGGGTGGTCATCACCGTGCTCGGCGTCTACTCGACGTCGGGGCGCGCTCTGCGTTCCGCGGATCGCCTGGCGCCTCTGATCGCCGGTGAGAAGCCTCGGGTGGAGCCCACCCATGTCACATGACGGGCTGGCCGACGACGTGTGGCGGGCGATGACAGCGCTCGTCCACGAGAACCGCGAGGGCTGGAAGCGCGCGGTCGTCGAGCAGACCGGGCTGCCGTTCAGCCGGGTCCGCGTCCTGCGCCGGCTGGCGCGTCAGCCGATGAGCGTCAAGGAGATCGCCCACGCGGCCACCGTCGACGCGCCCGCGGCCACCGTCGCCGTCAACGACCTCGAGGACCGCGGACTGGTGGTGCGCGAGGTCGATCCGGGCAACCGTCGCACCAAGCGGGTGTCGCTGACAGCGGCCGGTCGCGCGGTGGTCGAGCGCATCGACGCCATCGACGATCCGGCGCCCCCCGCCCTGGCCGCGCTCGCCGCCGACGACCTGCTGACGCTGCGGGCGATCATCGACAGGGTGCGGTGACGCTCAGGCGCGGGTGAGCGTCGTGTTGTACAGCGCCACGGCCGTGTCGGTCGGCAGGATGTCGACGAACGTCGCGACGCCCCGCACCGCATCTCCGCGCGCGATGATGTGGCCGCCGGCATTGTGCGAGCACGGAAAAGCGTTGCAGCGCAACCAGAAACCGGGAGCACTCTGATAGGGAGCCATGCTCGGCGCCTGGTCGACGCGGTAGCGGCCCGGCGCGATGAAGGCCGTCACCCAGCCCTCGCCGGCCACCGGGTCGACACCGAACACCCCGTTGCTGCCGTAGGTCGGTACCGCGGCCGCAGGCGCGGCGAGCACCACGGCCGCCGCGGACATCGCCGCAGCGGCCAGTGCCGCCATCCTGACCTTCATCTTCGCCAGGCTAGCAAGCCTGCCTCCGCTTCACCGGCTTTCGAGCACAGCCATCGCCGCATTGTGCCCGCCGATGCCGGACACCCCGCCGCCGCGTCGGGCGCCGGAGCCGCACAACAGGATTCGTTCGTGGGCGGTGTCGACGCCCCAGCGCCGGGCCGGGGTGTCGAGCGGCTCGTGATCCTCGGCGAACGGCCAGTGCAGGCCGCCGTGAAAGATGTTGCCCGCAGTCATGCCCAGCGTGTGCTCGAGGTCGGCGGTGGTCTTCGTCTCGATGCACAGCCGGCCCGCGCCGTCCTCGAGGATCACGTCCTGCACGGGCTCGTCGAGCACCGAGTTCAGTGAACCGAGCGCCGCCGACGTCAGCGCATTGCGCAGCCGATCCGGATCCTGGCCAAGGGTGAGCGAGTGCGGCGTGTGCAGGCCGAACAGCGTCATCGTCTGCGCGCCGGTGCCGCGAAGGCGGTCGGAGAGGATGGTCGGATCGGCCAGCGAGTGACAGTAGATCTCGCACGGCAGCGGCTGGGGGACGTCGCCGCCGGCGGCACGGTCATGGGCGGCGTCGAGCTGGGTCAGGTTCTCGTTGACGTGGAACGTCCCGCCGAACGCCTGCTCGGGCGTCACCGACGCGTCCCGCAGCCTCGGCAACCGGCGCAGCATGAGGTTGACCTTGACCTGTGACCCGCCGGCGAGCTCCGGCGCGGGCTCCCCGACGAGCCCGGCGAGTACCGCCGGGGTGACGTTGGCCAGGACGAACCGCGCGCCGACGCGGTGCTCCCGCCCGCCGGCCCGATAGCGCACCTCCCCGTCCGGGTCGATGCCGACCACCTCTGCGCCGGTGACGATCTCGGCGCCGAACCCGGCCGCGGCGGCGGCCAGCGCGCCGCTGACCGCGCCCATGCCGCCGATCGGGACGTCCCAGTCGCCGGTGCCGCCGCCGAGCAGGTGGTAGAGGAAACACACGTTCTGCGCCAGGGACGGGTCGTCGGTCCTGGCGAAGGTGCCGATCAGCGCGTCGGTGGCCATCACCCCGCGCACCAGATCACTGGACACCGCGCTCTCGATCGCCGCACCGATCGGCGCGCCGACCATCGCCTGCCACACCGCGGCGGCCTGCGGGTCACCGGCCAGCACGTGCGCCTGCGCCTGGCCGCGCGTCATCAGCGGCGCCGTCAGCGTCGGCCACAACCGCTGGGTGACCGTGCGGCAGCGGCGGTAGAAGTCCTCGAAGCCGGCCTCGTCGTCGGCGGCGCCGATCGCCGCGAACGTGTTCTCCCGCCCCACCAGCAACCCGGTCCGCCCGCCGGTCGCCGGGTCCGGTGTGTAAGACGACTGCCGCCGTTTTACCAGCCGGACGCGGGCGCCCAGGTCGTCGACGATTCGCCGCGGCAGCAGGCTGACCAGATACGAGTACCGCGACAGCCGGGCCTCGACGCCCTCGAACGCGTGCGCCGAGACCGCCGCCCCGCCGACGTGGTCGAGGCGTTCCAGCACCAGCACCCGCCTGCCCGCGCGCGCCAGATACCCCGCGGCGACCAGCCCGTTGTGGCCGCCGCCGACGATGACCGCATCGAAGGTCGCGGCCGGAGCGGCTCCGGCGTCGAACGTCGCGGCGTGGTCGGCGCTCAGTTCAGGTAACCCTCGACCTCACCGGCCGGCCGCACCTCGGCCTCACGGGGATCCTTGCCCGACTCACGCAGGGCGCGTCGCTGTCGCAGCAGGTCCCAGCACTGGTCCAGCGCCACCTCGACGGCACGCAACCGCTGGTGTTCTTCTGATTCGTCGATCTCGTGGTGCTGGAGCTGGGAGCGCAGGTCCTTCTCCTCAGCGACGAGTCGGTTCACCTGATCGAGGATGTCTTCGTCTTTGGCCACGGCTACAGTCTGCCCGACTACGGTGGGTGCGGTGACTGCCAATAGTGGGGGAAAGCCCGAGATCGAGTTTCCCGACGGACCGCCTCCGACCGATCTGGTCATCGAGGACCTGGTCGTCGGCGAGGGCGCCGAGGCCGTGCCGGGCGCCAACGTCGAGGTGCATTACGTCGGTGTGGAGTACGACACCGGCGAGGAGTTCGACAGTTCGTGGAACCGCGGCGAGTCGATCGAGTTCCCGCTGCAGGGGCTGATCCAGGGCTGGCAGGACGGCATCCCCGGGATGAAGGTCGGGGGCCGCCGCAAGCTGACGATCCCGCCGGCCCAGGCCTACGGCGACGCGGGCGGCGGGCACCGGCTCTCGGGCAAGACGCTGATCTTCGTCATCGACCTGCTGGCCACCCGCTAGCCCGCTGACCTAGAGCTGCAGCCCCTCACCGGGCCGCGGTCCCGGCAGCCGCAGCAGCAGCCGGGCGCCGCCCAGCGGACTGGCCTCCAGCGTCGCCGTGCCGCCGTGCAGTTCGGCCTGCTGCGCGACGAGCGCGAGCCCCAGCCCGGAGCCCAGCCGCGACGCCGTCGACCCGCGGGAGAACCGCTCGAACACCAGCGCGCGTTCCTCCTCCGGCACGCCGCAGCCGTCGTCGTCGATCGCGATCTCGACGCCCTCGCGTGAGCTGACCGCCGAGAGCTGCACCCGGCCCGCCCCGCCGTGCTTGACGGCGTTGGCGATGGCGTTGTCCACCGCGAGCCGCAGCCCGGCGGGCAGCCCGACGATGATCACCGTCGGCGCAGGCGCCAGCGAGACCTCCAGATCGGTATAGATCCGCATCGCGTCGTGCGCCGCCCGGTCGAGCAGTTCGGTGATGTCGACCGGGACGTGATCGTCGGCGGTCGACAGTTCACCCTGCGCCAGCCGCTCCAGCGCCCACAGCGTCGCCTCGATCCGCGATTGCGTGCGGATGACGTCGCCCACCACCTCCTGGCGCTGCTCGCCGTCGAGATCGAGCGTGGCGAGCACCTCGAGGTTGGTCCGCATCGCGGTCAGCGGGGTGCGCAACTCGTGCGCCGAGGCCGCCGAGAAGTCGCGGGCCGAGGTCAGCGCCGCCTTGGTCCGGTCCTGTTCCTTGGCGATGCGCTGCAGCATGCCCTTCACCGCGTCGGCGATCTCGACGGCTTCTGTCGCGCCGCGCACCTCGATGACCGGCGTCTCGTCGGCGGTGTCGATCTGGCTGGTCTGCCGGGCGAGGCGTTTGAACGGCCGGACCGCGAACGTCGCCAGCAGCCAGCCCACCACCGCGGCGGCGCCGATCGCCAGCGAGCAGATGATGACCACCCGTCGGTGCAGGTTGTTGGTGTCGGCGATGGTGGCGTTGTAGGTGTCGCCGACCGCCACCAGCATCGGCTCGGGAGTGGGGATCTCGACCGTGCGCACGCGGTACCGCACGTCGTCGACGTAGGTGTCCTCGTAACCGGCGGGCAACTCGGGCAGCACCACCTCGGAGTTGGAGCTGACCTGACCGGCTCGGCGCACCGTGATGACGGCGTCCTTGTCGTTGGGCGACTTGGGGATCTCGTCGAGCCCGCGCGGCAGGAACGGGATCGCGAATCCGGCCGCCTCGTCCAGCCTGCGGTCGAGCCGTTCCTTGCGGTCCCCGGTGATGCCGACCCACACCACGGTGCCGACGATCAGCACCGGGATCGCCGCGCCGATCGCTGTCGCGACCACCACCCTGGCCCGCAGTGAAGGCGTGCGGCGGATGCGCGACAGCAGGTTCATCGACTACTGGGTCCGCAGCACGAAACCCACACCGCGCACGGTGTGCAGCAGCCGCGGTGCCCCGTTGGCCTCGAGCTTGCGGCGCAGGTAGCCGATGAACACGTCGACCACGTTGGTGTCGGCGGCGAAGTCGTATCCCCACACCAGCTCGAGCAGCTGGGCCCGCGACAGCACCGCGGTCTTGTGTTCGGCGAGCACCGCGAGCAGGTCGAACTCCCGCTTCGTGAGGTCGACGTCGGCGCCGTTGACGCGCGCCCGCCGGCCCGGGATGTCGACCTCCAGCGGGCCGACCTGGATGGTCTCCGACGAGATGGTGGCCGACGATCCGCGGCGGCGCAGCAGCGCCTTCACCCGGGCCACCAGCTCCTGCAGCACGAACGGCTTGACCAGGTAGTCGTCGGCCCCGGCCTCCAGCCCCGCCACCCGGTCGTCGACGCTGCTGCGCGCCGACAGCACACAGACCGGCACGTCGTTGTCCATCGCGCGCAGCGCGGTCACCACGCTCACACCGTCGAGCACCGGCATGTTGATGTCGAGCACGATCGCGTCCGGCCTGGTCTCGGTGGCGCTGCGCAGCGCCTCGGCGCCGTCCACGGCGGTGGAGACGTCGAACCCGGACAGCCGCAGTCCGCGCTCGAGCGACGCCAGCACGTCGGGGTCGTCGTCCACCACGAGCACGCGGGGCGAAGGCACTCCACTGTCCATGCCCGCAATCTTGCCTGATGGCCGGGTCACGCTGGGGGAGGCTGACCGCCGGGACCGCGTCCCTCCTCGCGCAGCAGCGCGATCTCGCCGCGCAAGTCCTTGATCTCGGCGAGCACCCGGTCGACGTGGGCGGTGGTCACCGCCTCCTCGGCCGACTGTTCGTCGGCGACGCGCTGCACGATCCACGACGCCAGGGTGGCGGTGATGGAACCGACGAGGCTGATGCCGCCGATCATCAGCAGCACCGCGATCACCCTGCCGGTGCCGGTGAGCGGGGTGAGGTCGCCGTAGCCGACGGTGGTGATGGTGGTGATCGACCACCACAGCGCCTCACCGAAATTCGTGATGTGCGGGTCGGCGTGGTCGCGTTCACTCTCGAGCACCGCCAGCGACGCCACGAACACCAGCAGGACGGCCGCCGAGATCGTGTAGATGACGACCCGGCCGCGGATCGCATTGCCGACCGCCCGCTGCAGCACGGAGATGAGGATGACCAGCCGCACCAGGCGCAGCGGCCGCAGCAGCGGCAGCAGCACGATCGCCAGATCGAACAGGTGCCGGAAGAACCACCGCCAGCGGTTGGTGGCCAGGCTCAGCCGGATGACGTAGTCGACGGCGAAGACGGCGTAGGAACCCCAGGCGACCACCTCGATCGCCACGTCGGCCGCGCCCTGCGGCTGGGCGAGCACGTCGATCGCGTAGGCGATGAGGAACACGACGGCGACCGCCGCCAGGGGCCACTCGGTGCGTCGTTCCCAAGCGTCGAGCTTCGGGCGTGACGCCGAGGAGTCGTTGATCACGGCCCACAAGTTACGCCCATCGTCGTTTGCTGGCTGCGCTGCGGTGCTAGCATCCGGAACTTGTGCCGTCGTCGAATCTGATCGTGGAACCCGACGACGGGCTGGCCCCGGTTCGGGAGTTCATCTCGTCGGCCCGCGAGCGCCTTCTGGTCAAGCAGTTCACCTTCACCGACGAGAGCCTCATCGACGCGGTGATCGCGCGCAGGGCCGCGGGCGTCGACGTGCGGGTGATGTTGAACGCCAAGCGGTCCGGTGGTGACCGGGCGAACGACGACACCTACGAACGACTCCGCGCGGCGGGCGTCGAGGTGCAGTGGTGCAACCCGAAGTTCTACGTGACGCACGAGAAGTCCATCGTCGTCGACGGCGACGCGGCGTTGATCGCCACGTTCAACCTGTGCACCAAGTACTTCACCCGCACCCGCGACTACGGGATCATCACCACCGACCGCGATCACGTCGCCCAGATCACCGAGGCGTTCCACGCGGACTGGAACCACGAGGACTGGTCCCCCGCGCAGAACGACGGCCTGCTGTGGAGCAACGCGAACTCGCGCTACCGGATGGCGCAGTTCATCGACGCCGCCACCCACCGCCTCGACATCCAGCACCCGAAGTACGTCGACGCCGTGATCCTCGACCACATCGCCGCCGCCGCCGACCGCGGCGTGAAGGTGCACGTGTTGTGCGGCGGCAGGCACGGCATCAGCGAGTGGGACGTGCTGGACACGTTCGCCTCGCTGCGCACCCTGCGCCGCTTCGGGGTCAAGGTGCGTAAGCAGAAGCAGCTGCGGGTGCACGCGAAGCTGCTGATCATCGACGACAGCCAGGCGCTGCTCGGCTCGATGAACATCGACCGCAGCGCATTCGACCTGCGCCGCGAGCTGGGCGTCATCACGAGCGACCCCGAAGCCGTGGCGCGGTTGAAGCAGGTCTTCGACGGCGACTGGGAGACGTCGCACCACTACGAGCCACCCGACCCCCTCGAGCCGGCGCACCATCACGAGGACGAGACGCACCTCGACTTTCCTGCCGATGCGCACGTCGACCATGAGTGAGACCGACAAGCCGGTCTCACTGTTCGACATCGCCTGGACGTTCAACCACATCGCGCTGGCGTCGTTCGGCGGCGGACTGTCGGCGTGGTCGCGGGAGATCCTGGTCGTCGAGAAGCGGTGGCTCGGTGAGGCGGAGTTCCTCTCGGCCATGACGATGTGCCGGATCCTGCCCGGCGCGAACCAGGTCAACATGGCGGTGTTCGCCGGCTCCAAGATGCGTTCCGTCGCGGGGGCCGTCGCCGCGGTGGCCGGCCTGTGCTTCATGCCGCTGGTGATCATCCTGGTGATGTCGTTCCTGTACTTCCGGTTCAAGGAGGTGCCCGCCGTCGCGGGCGTGCTGCACGGCGCGTCGGCGGCGGCGGTCGCGCTGACCGTGGCGATGGTCATCCAGACCGGGCGACAGTGCCTCACCGGTCTCGTGCCCGTCGCGCTGTTCGCGGCGGCGTTCGTGCTCAACGGGGTGCTGCGCTGGCCACTGCTCGGTGTACTGGCGATCCTCGCGCCGCTCAGCGTGCTCTGGGCGTGGCCGCGCCGGACGGCGGAAGCGGCCACCGAGACGTGAGCACCTACCTGCAGCTGATCGCGCTGTTCGGGTCGTTGTCGCTGATGTCGATCGGCGGCGGAAACGCCGTGCTGCCCGAGATGCACGCCCGGGCGGTGCACGAACGGCACTGGCTGACCGACGGGCAGTTCGCCGACCTGTTCTCGATCTCCCAGTCGGCGCCGGGTCCCAGCATCCTCATCGTCGGGATGGTGGGCTACGCGGCCGGCCTGGAGGCGGGCGGAGTGCCGGGCGCGATCGTCGGCGGCGTGGTCGCCACGGTGGCGATGGTGCTGCCCGCGGCCACGCTGGTCCTGATCATCACCCAGTTCTGGCAGCGAGCGCAGAGGTCGCGGTTGCGGATCGCCGTGGAGAAGGGCTTCGCGCCGCTGACCGTCGGGCTGATCCTCGCCACGTCGCTGGTGATGAGCCGGTCGGCCGACCACGACTGGCGGGCCTATCTGCTGACGGCCGTCTGCACGGCGGTGTTCGTCTTCACCAAGCTCAACCCGCTGCTGGTGGTCGCCGTCGCGGGAGTGATCGGGTACTTCGGCATCGTTTGACGGGTCGTGCCCGGTTGGCGCGCGGCCCATCGGGGAACGCTGCAGGCCAGGACGGCGATTTCGCCGGGCCGGAAGGCTTTGACCTAATCCATTGTTGAGGTTCTACGGTGAAAACATGAGCTTGGAGACGGTTGCCCGGCAATCGCTGTACCGGCAGACGCACGCCCGCGGCGGTGATCTGCGGTCGTTGGCCGACCGCACGCTGCTGAAGCGGATCTGGCGGTTCTCGGCACGCCATCACCGCAGGCTGGGGGTGTTCGTCGGCGTCAGCGTGGTGACGGCGTTGCTGACGGTGGCGACGCCGCTGCTCGCCGGGCGGGTGGTCGATGTGATCACCGCGGGCGGTCCGGCAAGTGCGGTGGTGGTGCTGGCGGTCGTCATCGCCGGCGTCGCGGTCGCCGAGGCGGCGGTGTCGCTGCTGACGCGCTGGCTGTCGTCGACCATCGGTGAGGGTCTGATCCTGGACCTGCGCACCGCGGTGTTCGACCACGTGCAGCGCATGCCGGTCGCGTTCTTCACCCGCACCCGGACCGGCGCCCTGGTCAGCCGGCTGGGCAACGACGTCATCGGCGCCCAGCGGGCGTTCTCCGACACGCTGTCCGGCGTCGTCTCCAACGTCGTGACGCTGACCCTGACGCTGGCCGTGATGATCGGCATCTCGTGGCAGATCACCCTGCTGTCGCTGGTGCTGATGCCGCTGTTCGTGGTGCCCGCCCGCCGCATCGGCGCCCGGATGGCGCACCTGAGCCGCGAGGCCGCGATCTACAACGCGACGATGAACACCCAGATGACCGAGCGCTTCTCCGCGCCGGGCGCGACGCTGGTGAAGCTGTTCGGCAGGCCGACGCAGGAGTCGGGCGAGTTCGCGGCGCGTGCCGGGCGGGTCCGCGACATCGGGGTGCGGTCCTCGATGCTGCAGGCCACGTTCATGAACTCGCTGACGCTGATGTCGGCGCTCGCGCTGGCGCTGGTGTACGGCCTCGGTGGGGTGCTGGCCATCGGCGGGCACCTGCAGACCGGCGCGGTGGTGTCGCTCGCGCTGCTGCTGACCCGGCTGTATGCGCCACTGACCGCGTTGGCCAACGCCCGCGTCGAGATCGCCAGCGCGCTGGTCTCCTTCGAGCGGGTCTTCGAGGTGCTCGACCTGGTGCCGCTGATCCGGGAGAAGCCCGACGCCGTGGCGCTGCCCGAGGGCCCGGTCGCCGTGGAGTTCGATCAGGTGCGGTTCGGTTATCCCGCGGCCGACAAGGTGTCGCTGGCCTCGCTGGAGGAGGTCGCGACGCTCGACGACCGCGGCGGCGAGGAGGTGCTGCACGGCATCTCGTTCACCGCGGAGCCGGGGCAGATGGTCGCGCTGGTGGGCTCGTCCGGCGCGGGCAAGTCGACGATCGCGGCGCTGCTGGCCCGGCTGTACGACGTCGACGACGGCGCGGTCCGGCTGGGCGGCGCCGACGTGCGTGACGTGACGTTCGAGTCGCTGCGCGACACCGTCGGGATGGTCACCCAGGACGGTCACCTGTTCCACGAGTCGATCAGGTCCAACCTGCTGCTGGCGGCCCCGGAGGCCACCGAGGCCGACCTGTGGTCGGCGCTGCGGCGGGCTCGGCTGGCCGACCTGATCGGCGAGATGCCCGACGGCCTGGACACCGTTGTCGGAGAGCGCGGTTACCGTCTGTCCGGCGGGCAGCGGCAACGGCTGACGATCGCCCGCCTGCTGTTGGGGAGGTCGCGGGTGGTGGTGCTCGACGAGGCGACGGCATCGCTGGACTCCGAGTCGGAGGCGGCAGTGCAGCAGGCCCTCGGCGAGGCGTTGGCGGGGCGCACGTCCATCGTGATCGCCCACCGCCTCTCGACGGTGCGGGCCGCCGATCAGATCCTGGTGATCGAGGACGGCCGGGTCGTCGAACGCGGCACGCACCGGGAACTGCTGGCCCGCGGCGGCCGTTACACGGTGCTCTACGAGACGCAGTTCGGCCCGCAGGACGCCGGGGTCGCCGCGTGACGTTATTCGGTTGTGGCGGATGGGAAGATGTTCTGAGTGCCCGAGCCAGTGAGTGACGCCCTGAACGCCGCGCCCGCGATAGCACCGCCACGGGTGCGGCCGCGCGCGAGTTCGGATCTGTGGCGGCTGCTGCCCTACCTGCTGCCGTACCGCATGCGGTGGACGGCGATGGTGGTCATCGCGATCGCGAGCCTGGGCGCCACGGTGTCGATCCCGCTGATGACCAAGGCCGTCATCGACGGCCCGGTGCGCCACCAGGACCAGCAGGGGCTGTGGCTGCTCGGCGCCGCGGCGATGGGCGTCGGCATCACCGAGGCCGTGCTGTGGTTCATCCGGCGCTGGCTGAGCTCGCGCGCCACCATGGGCGTCGAGGCCGACATCCGCAAGGATCTGTACGCGCGCCTGCAGATCCTGCCGATGAGCTTCCACGGCCGCTGGCAGTCCGGGCAGTTGCTGTCACGAATGATGAACGACCTGAGCACGATCCGGCGCTTCATGTCGTTCGGGCTGCTGTTCCTGGTGCTCAATTTCCTGCAGATCACTGTGGTGACGGCGATCCTGCTGGCGATGTACTGGCCGCTCGGCGTGGTCGTGCTGGTCTCGATCGTCCCGATCACCTTGATCGTGCTGCACTTCCAGCAGTCCTACACCATGCTGTCGCGCCTGGCGCAGGACCAGTCCGGCCATGTCGCGACCCACGTCGAGGAGTCGGCGCTCGGCCTGCGGGTGGTCAAGTCCTTCGGCCGCGAGGACTACGTCTACGACCGGTTCGACCAACAACTCACCGACCTCTACGACACGCAGGTGAAGCGGGTGGGGGTGTCCGCGAAGTTCTGGACGCTGCTCGAGATCATCCCGAACCTGACGCTGATCGTGGTGCTGGGTTTCGGCGCGTACGCCGCGGGCCAGGGCCAGGTCACGCTTGGCACGCTCGTCGCGTTCATCACGATGATGCTGTCGCTGGTGTGGCCGATCGCCTCGCTGGGCTTCCTGCTGTCGATGACACAGGAGTCGTTCACGGCCGCCAACCGCATCGCCGAGATCTTCGACGCGCCACGGGAGATCACCGACGGGCCGGCGCAGACGGCACCGCGCGGCGGCCGCCTCGAACTCGTCGACGTCGGATTCCGGTTCCCCGACAGCGAGGAGTGGGCCCTGCGGCACGTCACCGCGACAGTCGAACCGGGGGAGACGCTGGCGCTCGTCGGGCCGACCGGCTCGGGCAAGTCGGTGCTGGCCGCGCTGTTCTCGCGGCTCTACGACGTCACCGAGGGGTCGATCAGGATCGACGGCCGCGACATCCGCGAGCTGCCGCTGCCAGCCCTGCGTGAGGCGGTGGCCACCGCGTTCGAGGACCCGACGCTGTTCTCCATGTCGGTGGCGGAAAACCTGCGGCTGGGCCGCCCGGACGCCACCGACGAGCAGCTGGCCGAGGCCGTCGAGGTCGCCGCCGCGCAGTTCGTCTACGACCTGCCGTTCGGCCTGGACACCCGCATCGGCGAGCAGGGCATGAGTCTGTCCGGCGGTCAGCGCCAACGGCTGTCGCTGGCCCGGGCGATCCTGGCCGGGCCCAAGATCCTGGTGCTCGACGACACGCTCTCGGCGCTCGACATGCACACCGAGGCCGTGGTGACCGAGGCGCTGGGCCGGGTGCTGCACTCGGTGACGGGCATCGTCGTCGCGCACCGCGCGTCCACCGTGCTGCTCGCCGACAAGGTCGCACTGATCGGCCCCACCCGCGACGGCGGAACCATCACCCACATCGGCACGCACGCCGAACTGCTGGCCGACGTGCCGCAGTACCGCTACCTGCTGGCCGCCGACGACGACCAGCTCGACGACGGCGCCGAGCGCAGCTGCGCCTGGCAGGACGACGAGGACCGGCGCCGCCTCGACCGCGCCTACGAGGAGCAGGAGGCCACCGACGACGCCTGTGCGGAGCGGCCTTTCGTGACGTCCGAGGCCGAGGCGCGATGACCGTCACGGACTGGCGCGGGCGGGTCAAGGAGAGCGGCGACGACGACCTTCCGATCGACGAGAGTGTGCCGCGCCGCCGCGAGGCCCGGGCGCTGCTGGGCTCTCTGCTGCGCCCCTACCGCCTGACGGTCGGGCTGCTGGCGTTGGTCGTGGTGGTGGAGAACGCCGCCCGGCTCTCGGTGCCGCTGCTCGTGCAGCGTGGCATCGACCGCGGCATCCCGCCGATCGTCGACGGCGGGTCGGCCCGCGAGCTGATGCTCATCGTCGCGTCGCTGGGCGTCGTCGTGGTGGTGCAGGCCATCAGCCGGATGTTCTTCCTGCGCCGCTCCGGCCGCATCGGCCAGAAGGTGCTGCTGGAGTTGCGGCGCAGGGTGTTCCGGCACTTCCAGCGGCTCGACATCCGGTTCCACGACCGCTACACCTCGGGCCGGGTGGTCAGCCGGTCGACCAACGACGTCGAGGCCATCCAGGACATGCTGGAGACCGGGTTCGACTCGCTCATCACCGCCGTGCTGACGCTGGTCGGCACGGCCGTGCTGCTCGTCGTGCTCGACGTGAAGCTGGGCCTGATGTGCCTGGCCGCGTTCCCACTGCTGGTCGCGCTGGTGTGGTGGTTCCGCACCGAGTCCGCCAAGACCTACCGCAAGGTGCGCGAGAGCGCGGCGCTGGTGATCGTGCAGTTCGTCGAGACGATGACGGGCATCAAGGCCGTGCAGGCCTATCGCCGCGAGCCGCGCAACCAGGAGATCTTCGAGGACATCGCCGACGAGTACCGCGAGATCAACGAGAAGACCTTCAAGCTGCTCGCGATCTTCATGCCCGGCGTGAAGCTGGTCGGCAACGTCACCACCGGAGTGGTGCTGCTCTACGGCGGCTATCGGGTGTTGCACGGCGAGATGACGATCGGCACGCTCACGGCGTTCCTGCTGTACCTGCGGATGTTCTTCGAGCCGATGCAGGAGATCTCGCAGTTCTTCAACACCTTCCAGTCGGCGTCCTCGGCGCTGGAGAAGTTGGCCGGGGTGCTGGCGGAGCGGCCCGGCATCGAGGATCCGGAGAATCCGGTGAAGCTGGATCGGGTGCGGGGTGAGATCGCGTTCTCCGGCGTCGAATTCGAGTACACCCAGGGCCGGACGGTGCTGCCCGGGCTGAATCTCGACGTGCCCGCGGGGCAGACCGTCGCGCTGGTGGGCACCACGGGCGCGGGCAAGACGACGATCGCGAAGCTGATCGCCCGGTTCTACGACCCGACCTCGGGCGCGGTCACCCTCGACGGCGTCGACCTGCGCGACCTGTCGCAGAGCGAACTGCGCCGCCACGTGGTGATGGTGACCCAGGAGAACTTCATGTTCGAGGGCACCATCGCCGACAACATCCGATTCGGCAGGCCCGAGGCCACCGACGAGGAGGTGCGGGCCGCCGCGGTCGCCGTCGGCGCGGACCGGTTCGTCGCGACGCTGCCCGACGGCTACGACACCGACGTGGCCAAGCGCGGCGGCCGGTTGTCGGCGGGGCAGCGACAGTTGGTGGCGTTCGCGCGGGCATTCCTGGCCGACCCGGCGGTGCTGATCCTCGACGAGGCGACCTCGTCTCTGGACATCCCGAGTGAGCGAATGGTGCAGCGGGCGTTGGAGACCGTGCTGTCCGACCGCACCGCGCTGGTGATCGCGCACCGGCTCTCGACCGTGGAGATCGCCGACCGCGTGCTGGTGCTCGAGCACGGCCGCATCGTGGAGGACGGCCCGCCGGCCGAGCTCATCACCCGCGACGGGCGGTACGCCGCGCTGCACCGGGCGTGGCAGGACTCGCTCGCCTGAGCCGTTGACTTTGCGCTCAGATCGCGAATACGTCCGCAATCGCGATCTGAGTGCAATCTCAACGCGGCAATCTCAGGTAGTCGGCTTCAGCGAATCGTGTCGAAGAACGCGGTCACGTCGTCGACGAACAACTCGGGCTGCTCGAGCGCGGCGAAGTGCCCGCCGCGCGGCATCGTCGTCCAGTGGGTGATGTGGTAGTTCGGCTCGCACCACCGGCGTGACGACTGCAGGATCTCCCTCGGGAAGGACGCCACCCCGGTGGGCAGGGTGACCGGATCGCCGCCGCCGAAGCTGGTGAAGCTCTCCCAGTACAACCGTGCCGAGGACGCCGCCGACGCGGTGAGCCAGTACAGCATCACGTCGTCGAGCATCTCGTCGCGGCTGACGGCGTTCTCGGGATGCCCGTCGCAGTCGGTCCACGCCCAGAACTTCTCCACGATCCAGGCCAGCTGTCCGACCGGGGAGTCGACCAGCCCGTAGCCCACGGTCTGCGGCCGGGTGGACTGCTCCTTGGAGTAGCCGGTGCCCCAGCGCTGGTGCTCGGCGACGCGGGCGAGCGCCCGCTGCTCGTCCTCGGTGGCGTCGGAGAGGTCCTTCGGCGGTCTGCCGATCGGCATGTTCAGGTGGATGGCAACGCATGACCCGACGTTGCGGCCGATCTGCGTGGTGACCGCGGCGCCCCAGTCGCCGCCCTGCGCGCCGTAGCGGTGGTACCCGAGCCGGACCATCAGCGTGTCCCATGCGGCGGCGATCCGCTCGACACCCCACCCGGTGCCGGTCGGCTTGCCCGAGAAGCCGTATCCGGGCAGCGACGGGCACACGACGTCGAAGCCCGCGGCGTTGAGCGGCTCGATCACCTTGTGGAACTCCACGATCGACCCGGGCCAGCCGTGGGTGATCAGCAGCGGGAACGCGTCGTCACGGGAGGAGCGCTGATGGACGAAGTGGATGTCGAGTCCGTCGATCTCCGTGGTGAACTGGTCGAACCGGTTGAGCGCGGCTTCACGGGCGCGCCAGTCGTAGCCGTCGGCCCAGTAGCCGGCGAGTTCGCGGGTGTAGGCCAGCGGGACGCCCTGGCTCCAGTCGGTGACGGTCTCGCCCTCCGGCCACCTGGTGTTGGCCAGTCTCGTACCTGAGGTCGGTGAGGGCGGCGTCGGGGACGGCGATGCGGAAAGGGTGAACGGCGACCACTCCTCGTGCATACACGACCGATGCGGGGTGACAGGTGGTGGGTGTGACGTGGACCATGGCGGGCATGGAAGCCTACGACCGCGGACCCACCGACGTCGCTCTGCTCGAGGAGACGATCGGGGCCAACTTCGAGCGGACGGCGCAGGCGCATCCCGACGTCGACGCGCTGGTCGAGGTGGCCACCGGCCGGCGCTGGACCTACGCGCAGCTCGACGACGAGATCAATCGCACCGCCGCCGGTTTGATGGATCTCGGGGTGCAGAAGGGCGACCGGGTCGGGATCTGGGCGCCGAACTGCGCGGAGTGGACGATGGTGCAGTACGCCGCGGCGAAGATCGGGGCCATCCTGGTCAACGTCAATCCCGCGTACCGCACGCACGAACTGGCGTACGTGCTCGAGCAGTCCGGCGTGCGCACGCTGATCGCCGCGACCTCGTTCAAGACCTCGGACTACCGGGCCATGGTCGACGAGGTGCGCCCCGGCTGCCCGGCTCTGCATGACGTGCTGTTCCTGGGCACCGACGAGTGGACCGCCCTGCAGCAGCAGCAGCGGGTCTCCGTCGACGCGGTGCGGGACCGGATGGCGCAGCTGGACAACCGTGACCCGATCAACATCCAGTACACTTCGGGGACAACGGGTTTCCCAAAGGGCGCGACGCTGTCGCACCGCAACATCCTCAACAACGGCTACTTCACGACGGAGCTGATCAATCTGGGTCCCGATGACCGGTTGTGCATCCCGGTGCCCTTCTACCATTGCTTCGGCATGGTGATGGGAAACCTCGGGTGCACGGCGCACGGCACCACGATGGTGATCCCGGCGCCCGGCTTCGATCCCGGCCTGACCCTCGCCGCGATCGAACAGGAGCGGTGCACCGGCGTCTACGGCGTGCCGACGATGTTCATCGCGATGCTCGGCCATCCCGATTTCGCGGATGCCGACCTGTCCTCGCTGCGCACCGGCATCATGGCCGGCTCGGTGTGCCCGGTCGAGGTGATGAAACGGTGTGTGGCCGAGATGAACATGGCCGAGGTGGCGATCGCCTACGGCATGACGGAGACCTCTCCGGTGTCGTGCCAGACGCTGATCGACGACGACCTGGAGCGGCGGACCGCGTCGATCGGCCGGGCGCATCCGCACGTCGAGGTGAAGATCGTCGACCCCGGCAGCGGCGAGACCGTGCAGCGCGGTGAGACGGGCGAATTCTGTACGCGGGGTTACTCGGTGATGCTCGGCTACTGGGAGGACGATGCGAAGACGGCCGAGGCGATCGACGCCGACGGCTGGATGCACACCGGTGATCTCGCCGTCATGCGCGAGGACGGCTACTGCAACGTCGTCGGCCGGATCAAGGACATGGTGATTCGCGGGGGCGAGAACGTCTATCCCCGCGAGATCGAGGAGTTCCTCTACACCCATCCCGACATCGAGGACGCGCAGGTGGTGGGGGTGCCCGACGAGAAGTACGGCGAGGAGATCTGCGCGTGGGTCCGGATGAAGGCGGGCCGCGCCGCGCTGGACGCCGACGCGGTGCGGGCCTTCGCTCGGAACAAGTTGGCGCACTACAAGATTCCTCGGTACGTGCACGTGGTCGACGAGTTCCCGATGACCGTCACCGGCAAGGTGCGCAAGGTCGAGATGCGTGAGGAGAGCGTGCGCGTCCTCGGCCTCGACGGTTAGCGGTACACCAGGCCGGACAGCCGCCAGGCCAGCGCGCGTCGCACCGCGGGCACCCGGCCGGCGAGGCTCATCGCCACGTTGCGCAGCGGGCGCAGTCCGCGAGGCAGGGTGGCCAGCCGCGTCAGCCGGTCTGTCAGGGTGACGACGTCGCGGGCGATCGGTCGGCGGGTGTCGCTGTAGTCGTCGAGCAGCGTGGCCGGTCCGCCGGCGAGCACCCCGGTGAGCGCGCCGGCCAGCGCGACGGCGTCCTGGATGCCCAGGTTCATGCCCTGTCCGCCCGCGGGACTGTGCACGTGCGCGGCGTCGCCGACCAGCAGCAGCCGGCCCGCGCGGTACGTGTCGGCCACCCGGTGCTGGATGCGGAAGCGGGACCCCCAGACCACCTCGGTCACCCGCACGCTGCCCGCGCCTGCGCCCCGGTCGTCGAGGAGCTGCTGGACGAAATCGATCGACGGTTCCTCCGGTGCGTCGGGGACGGGGGCGACGATGCGGAAGGTGCCGTCGGGCAGCGGGGCCACCACGGTGAGCCCGGCCGTCGCCCAGAACAGCACGACCTCCTCGGTCGGCGCGTCGCCGGTCAACCGGACGTCGGCGAGCACGAACGATTCGTCGTAGGCGCCTCCGGTGAAGCCGATGCCGGCGTGTTCGCGCACGGTGCTGTGGATGCCGTCGGCGCCGACGACGTAACGGGCGCGCAGCGCGTCGTCGTCGAACTCCGCCGTCACCCCGTCGGCGTCCTGGGTGATGGACGTCAGCGTCTTCGGCCGGACGACCGTGCCGCCCAGCTCGACGAGCCGGTCCAGCAGCACCTGTTCGGTGGTGCTCTGCGGGACGAGCAGGGTGTAGGGGTAGGGCGACGGCAGGACGCTGAAGTCGATCGGGATCAGCGTGCGCGCCCGGTCGCGGATGGAGAAGCGCGGCGCCTGCACGCCCTGCTTGACCAGCCGGCGCGACACGTCGAGGTCTTCGAGCACCTCGAGGGTGCGTGCATTGACCGCGGCGGCCCGCGACGTGTTGGCCCCCTCGGGCTGCCGGTCCACGATCGTGGCTCGCACACCATGCCTGAGCAGCGACGCGGCCAATGTCAGGCCGCTCGGGCCGGCTCCCACGATGAGGACGTCGGTGTCGTTCATGGTCCGCTCCTTCGGTCAATGCCAACGCTTGTTGGCATAACTGTGCGCCGATGATGGCAGAAAGTCAACACCTGTTGGCATACAGTTGTTGGCATGCGCAGATCATCGGTCGAGACGAAGGCGGTGATCCTCGCCGCCGCCCGCGAGCGGTTCGCCGCATCAGGGTTCGAACGGGCGACCATCCGGGCGATCGCCGCGGACGCGAACATCGACCCGTCGATGGTGATGCGGTACTTCGGCAGCAAGGACCAGCTGTTCGCCGCCGCGGCGGACTTCGACCTGGAACTGCCCGAGGTCACCGACGTCCCGCTCGACGACCTCGGCCGGCTGCTCGTCAGCCACTTCGTCGACCGGTGGGAGCGCGACGAAGCGCTCGTGGTGCTGCTGCGGTCCAGCACGACGAATTCCGATGCCGCACAACGCATGCGGGAGATCTTCAGTGCGCAGCTGCTGCCCGTGCTCACGAAGGTCGGGCCGGCGGAACCCGCCCGGCGCGCCGCGTTGATCGCCACGCAGATGCTCGGGCTGGCGTTGTGCCGCTACGTCCTGGAACTGCCCCCGGTGGTCGACATGACCCGTGACGAGGTGGTGGCCTGGCTGGCGCCGACGGTGCACCGATACCTGTGTGCACCGGACGAGCCGGGATAATGGGACCGCGTGTGGACCCCGACGCTCGTCCTGATCGCCACCACCGCGCTGTTCTCCGGCGTCCTGCTCGGCGGCGGGCTCTACGAGCACCTCGCCATCGACCCGTTCTGGCCCAAGCGGCCCGGCATCGTCCAGCAGCGCAACGGCGGAATCTCCCGACGGCGGTTCTGGCTCCCGGCGCACGTGACCTTCGAGGTGCTGCTGGTGGCCTCGGTGATCGCGGCATGGGGACGGCCGGAGACGCGGTACCCGCTGCTGGTCGCGCTGGCCGCGCACGCCGGGGCGCGGGTCTGGTCGCTGCTCGACGTGATCCCCAAGGCGGCCGAGTTCGAGCGGACCGACCCCGCCGCCGTCGACGAAGCGGCGGCGGTGCGGTGGACCCGGCGCAGCCTGCTGCGACTGCCGCTGAACCTGGTCACCAGCGGCGCCATTTTCTTCGCACTGATGTTCGGATCACACGCATAGATGCGGCCCGCAGCGGGCATAGAACAGTCATGACTGAAGACGTGGGGCGAGCCCCCCAGGAGAACGCCGAGAAGGACGCGTCGGACTGGGTCACCGGCGACGAGCCGATGACCGGACCGCAACGCAGCTATCTGGGCACCTTGGCGCAGGAGGCCGGCGAAGAGGTGCCCGACGACCTGACCAAGGCGCAGGCGTCGGAGATGATCGACCGTCTGCAGCAGCGGACCGGGCGGGGGCAGTGATGACGGTCTCCGCCGACGACGTGCGCCGACTGCAGAGCGCTGAGGGCGACGCCGTGCTCGTCCTGATCGAGGGCCGCGCCGAGGTGGTCACCGCCGAACAGCTGACCTCCGACGAGTACCGGGGCGCCCTCGAGGTGATCACCCACGGCGACCTCACCGCCCGCCTCGGCGACGACCCGTCGGATCGCGAACTGACCGAGCAGGCCGCCATTCTCGACGCCGAGGTGTCCGAGCTGGGCGGGTAGCGGCCGTTCACGGCAGGCCGATGCGGCGGTAACGCGCGAGCCGGTGGGTCAGCCGGTCGCCGTCGGGATCCTCGCGCAACCGGTGCAGTTCCACGGCGATCGACGCCGACAGCCGCACGGTGAACTCCTGCGGTTCGTCGGCCGCGTCGGGGTGCTCGGCCACGATGGCGTCCACGATGCCGTCCCGCAGCAGGTCGGCCGACCGGATGCCCTGTGCCGCAGCGAGTTCCGGTGCATGGTCGGTGTCGCGGTACACGATCGCGCTGGCGCCCTCCGGCGGCAGCGGCGCCAGCCAGCCGTGCTGGGCGGCCAGCACCCGGTCGGCGGGCACCATCGCCAGCGCGGGCCCGCCGCTGCCCTGTCCGAGCAGCACCGACACCGTCGGGGTGTCCAGGGTGACGAGTTCGGCCAGGCAGCGGGCGATCTCGCCGGCCAGCCCGCCCTGTTCGGCCTCGGTCGACAGCGCGGGGCCCGCGGTGTCGATCACCAGCACCAGCGGCAGCCGTAACCCGGCGGCCAGCGCCATCCCGCGGCGCGCCTCGCGCAGCGCGGCAGGCCCGACCAACCCGCCCACCACCCGCTGCTGACCCACCACCACGGCGGGCTGTCCACCGAAGCGGGCCAGCGCCAGCAGGGTCGTCGAGTGCCTGCCGGTGCCCGACAGCAGCACGCGTTCGGTGGTGCCGTGCCGCAGCAGATAGGCGACGCCGGGACGGTCCGGCCGGCGCGACGCGGTGACCGACTCCCAGGCAGGCACGTCGGTGCGGGCGGCCTCGGCGAGCGGAGCGGGCGGCGTCGGCTCCGGCCGGTCGGCGATGACGGTGAGGGTGCGGTCCAGGGTGGAGCGCAGGAACTCCAGCGGCACCACGCCGTCGATCACCCCGTGCCGGTGCAGGTTCTCCGCGGTCTGCACGCCCTCAGGGAATTCTTCGCCGTAGAGGTGCCGGTACACCCGAGGCCCGAGGAATCCGATCATGGCGCCGGGCTCGGCGGCGGTGACGTGTCCGAGCGAGCCCCAGGAGGCGAACACCCCGCCCGTCGTGGGGTGGCGCAGGTACACCAGGTAGGGAAGGTGCGCCCGCTTGTGCAGTTCGACGGCCGCGGCGATCTTGACCATCTGCAGGAAGGCGACCGTGCCCTCCTGCATGCGGGTGCCGCCGGAACTGGGGGAGGCCACCAGCGGCAGCCGCTCGGCCGTCGCGCGCGCGACGGCCGCGGCGATGCGCTCGGCGGCGGCCACCCCGATGGATCCGGCGAGGAAGTCGAACTCGCATGCCACCACGGCCACCCGTCGGCCGAAGACGGTGCCCTCGCCGGTCAGCACCGCCTCGTCCAGCCCGGTGGCGGCCGCGGCGTCGGCGAGTTCTTCGCGGTAGGCGTCGCTGGTGGCGACGGGCACCGGCGGGCCGTCCCAGCTCCGGAACGAACCGGGGTCGAGCACGGCGTCGCGGATCTGCAGCGCACCGATCCGGCTCATGGAGGAAGGCTAGCCAGGAGGGGGCGGCGCGAGCTGCCAGTGCCCCGATGTCTGCGGGAATCGTGCCTGCAACCGGGCGCCGGCCTCGCGGTCGGCGACCCGGACGTCGAGCAGGCGATCGTTGACCCCGGGTTCGCTCGCCGGTTCGGCCGGCCGGCTCAGCTGGACCGACACCACGCCGGGGAACTGCATCGCCTCCGCCCACAGGCGCAGGTCGCCGGCCACGTCGTCCGCGCTCACCGGGTTGCGCCCGAGTCGGTTGTCCGTGAGCCGAAAGGAGGCGCCCGACGACCCCTCCGTCCGGTCCACCGACGCGCTCTGGACCTTCAGCGACACGATGTACTCGGGGAATCCGTGGTCGTCCACCTCGACGACGAACCGGCCGCCGGCCTGCTCCAGCAGCTCCGGCGAGATGGCGTGCCGCACCTCGACCGCGAGTGTGAACGTCGCGCCCAGCGATGTGCTGTTGACGTATGTCGGCTCGGCGCGGGTGACGCCGGGCACGCTGCGCATCGCGGCCGTGATCGAGTCGATCTCGTCCTGGCGGTCCTCGAACGCCGTGCACGCCATGAGCACAGAAGCGAGCAGGACGGCCGCCGGCACCCGCCACCTGTTCCGCGTCACCGTCCGATTCCACCATCCCGGTGCAGGGGTGGCGAACACTCGGACCGAGTCCGCGGCCGGGCTTCATATAGGTTGGCGCCATGATTGGAGTGACCCGCGACGGCCACGTGCTGACCCTGGAGATGCAGCGCGCCGAACGGCGCAACGCGCTGAACAGCGAACTCGTCGACAGCCTTCGCGAAGCGATCGAGAAGGCCGCCACCGAGGACGTCCGCGCCATCGTGCTGACCGGCCAGGGCCACGTGTTCAGCTCCGGTGCGGACCTGTCGGACCCGTCGGGTGTCGCCGAGGACCTGCCCGACCGGGCCAGGGCGCTGAACCTGGCCATCGATGCGGCGCCGGTGCCGGTCATCGGCGCGATCAACGGCCCGGCGATCGGGGCCGGGGTCATCCTCTCGATGATCTGCGACCTGCGCGTCGTCGCGCCGGAGGCGTACTTCCAGTTCCCCGTGGCGAAGTACGGCATCGCGCTCGACAACTGGAGCATCCGGCGGCTGACGTCGCTGGTCGGGGCGGGCCGCGCGCGCGGGATGCTGATGGCCGCCGACCGGCTCACCGCCGACGTCGCCCTGCAGACCGGTATGGCCAACCGCATCGGGACGCTGGCCGACGCGCAGGCCCTGGCGCAGGAGATCGCCGGGTACGCGCCGCTGGCGCTGCAGCACGCCAAGCGGGTGCTCAACGACGACGGCGCCTACGACGAGCCGCGGCCCGTGCACCAGGAGCTGTTCGACCGGGCCTGGGCGAGCAAGGACATCATCGAGGCGCAGGTGGCGCGGATCGAGAAGCGGCCGCCGAACTTCCTGGGCGCCTGACATGCTGCGGGCCGCGCTGCGCTTCGGTTTCGGGACCGCCTCGCTGCTCGGCGGCAGCTGGGTGCTGCGGGCGTTGCACGGCACTCCCGCCGCGCTGGGCGCCACGCCCGCGGAGATCGCGGCCGTCGCGCGGCGGTCACCGCACTACCGCGACGGCGTGTTCGTCAATCTCGACCCGACGTCGCAGATGAGCCTGGACGCCGAGCAGCAGCGCCTGCTGGTGCGCGAACTGCTGACCGGACGCGACTCGACCCCCGGCGGCCCGATCCCGCTCGCCGCCCCCGCCGCCGCGGACCGTACGGCGGCCGAGCTGGCCGTGCACTGGTACGGACACTCCTCGGCGCTCGTCGAGGTGGACGGGTACCGGGTGCTCACCGACCCGATCTGGAGTTCCCGGTGTTCGCCGTCCCGTCAGGTCGGGCCGCAGCGGCTGCACGACGTGCCGGTGGAACTGGAGGCACTGCCTGCCGTGGACGCCGTGCTGATCAGTCACGACCACTACGACCACCTCGACATGGACACCATCCTCGGGCTCGCCCGCACCCAGTGGGCGCCGTTCTGCGTGCCACTCGGTGTCGGCGCGCACCTGCGCAAGTGGGGCATCCCCGAGGACCGCATCGTCGAACTGGACTGGAACGAGAGCCACCGCATCGGCGACCTGACGGTGGTGTGCACCCCGGCCCGGCACTTCTCCGGTCGGCTGTTCGCCCGCAACACGACGCTGTGGGCGTCATGGGTGATCGCCGGTCCCAGCCACCGCGCCTTCTTCGGCGGCGACACCGGCTACAGCCGGAGCTTCGCCGACATCGGAGCCCAGCACGGGCCGTTCGACGTGACGCTGCTGCCCGTCGGGGCGTACCACCCGGCGTGGCCCGACATCCACATGAACCCCGAGGACGCGGTGCGCGCACACCTCGACGTCGCCGAGCCCGGCGCCGGTCTGCTGGTGCCGATCCACTGGGCGACGTTCCGGCTCGCACCGCATCCGTGGGCCGAACCGGTCGAACGCCTGCTGCGCGCAGCCGATCCCGCCGGCGTGCCGGTGGTCGTGCCGAAGCCGGGCGAGCGCATCGACCGCGACACCATCCGGCCGTCCGCGCCGTGGTGGCAGTTGTAACGTCGGGCGCATTGACCGCCCAACCGGGTGCCCGACCGCTACGGTGCTGATCATGAGGGCACTGATCAGCGCCGCCGTCGCCGGCCTGCTGCTGGTATCGACGGTGGGCTGCGACTCGGAACCGGCTGAGCCGGCGTCGTCCGCGTCGGCGGAGTCCGACGTCCCGCCGCCACTGGTGCCCGCGATGGCGCTGCCCGAGAACGCGGTGGACAACGCGGTCGCCGAACTCGACGGCCTGGTCCAGAAGCTGATGGACGCCTCCGGCATCCCCGGCATGTCCGTCGCGGTCGTACACGGTGGAAAGACGGTGTACGCAAAGGGTTTCGGCGTCAAGGACGTCAAGGCCGGCGACGGTGACGACAACAAGGTGAACCCCGACACGACGTTCCAGCTGGCGTCGCTGTCCAAGCCGATCGCCGCGACGGTGGTCGCCCATCAGGTGGGCAAGGGGGCGGTCGGCTGGGACACCCCGATCGTGGAGAAGCTACCGCGGTTCGCGCTGTCCGATCCCGCGGTCACCCGGATGGTCACCGTCGGTGACATGATGTCGCACCGGTCCGGCCTGCCCGACCACGCCGGCGACCAGATCGAGGACCTCGGCTACTCCCAGGAGTACATCCTCGACAAGTTGCGTCGATTGCCACTCGATCCGTTCCGGATTTCCTACGCCTACACCAACTTCGGTTACACCGCCGGCGCCGAGGCGGTGGCCGCCGCGGCGGGCAGGAAGTGGGAGGACCTCGCCGACGAGGCGATCTTCGGCCCGCTCGGAATGAAGTCCACCAGCTACCGCTTCGCCGACTACGAGGCCAGGCCGAACCGCGCCGCGGGCCACATCCACATCGACGACCGCTACGAGCCGCTGTACGTCCGCGACGCCGACCCGGAGGCGCCCGCCGGCGGCGCCAGCTCGTCGGTGAACGACATGGCGCGGTGGCTGGCGATGGTGCTGGCCGACGGAAAGCATGACGGCGCACCGCTGATCGACCCGAAGGCGCTGCTGCCCGCCCTCACCCCGCAGGTGGTGTCGAGCCCGGCCAGTGAACCGGCGATGCGCACCGGCTTCTACGGGTACGGCTTCAACGTGGGCACCACGTCGGGCGCCCGCACCGAGCTCAGCCATTCGGGCGCCTTCGAGTCGGGTGCGGGCACCAACTTCTTGTTCCTGCCGTCGGCCGACGTCGGCATCATCGCGCTGACGAACGCGACCCCGGCCGGCGTGCCCGAGGCGCTGACCGCGCAGTTCGCCGACCTGGTTCAGTTCGGCGAGGTCCGCGAGGACTGGTACGAGCTGTACAACAACGTCTTCCAGCAGATGGAGAAACCCGTCGGCGAGCTGGTCGGCAAGAAGCGGCCGGCCGGCGCCAAGCCACCCGCGCCGCTGTCGTCCTACGCCGGTGTCTACGGCAACGACTTCTGGGGCCCGGCAACGGTCATCGAGCAGGGCGGAGCGCTCCGGCTGAAGATGGGCACCAAGCTCGACGTGGAGCTGACGCCGTGGGACGGCAACGTCTTCAGCTACTCCTGGGTGAGCGAGAACTCGCCGCCCGGAACGGTGTCCGCGGCGACATTCGACGGCGACAAGCTGACCCTCGACTACTACGACGAAGAGGGCAACGGAGTCTTCTCCCGATGAGCGCAGCCCTGGTGGCCGCCGGGCTGTCCGACGCCGAGGTCGCCCAGCGCGTCGCCGACGGCAAGACCAATGATGTGCCCACCCGGGCGGCACGCACCACGCGGGAGATCGTCCGGTCCAACATCTTCACCCGGATCAACGCGATCCTCGGCGTGCTGTTCGTCATCGTGCTGTCCACCGGGTCGGTGATCAACGGCGCGTTCGGCCTGCTGATCATCGCCAACAGCGCGATCGGCATCATCCAGGAGCTGCGGGCCAAGAAGACGCTCGACGAGCTCGCCATCGTGGGTCAGGCGAAACCGTTGGTGCGCAGACAGTCCGGCCCGGCCGCGGTGCTGCCCAACCAGGTGGTGCTCGACGACGTGATCGAGCTCGGGCCGGGCGATCAGATCGTGGTCGACGGCGACGTGATCGAGGAGCTCAACCTCGAGGTCGACGAATCCCTGCTCACCGGCGAAGCCGACCCGATCGCCAAGGACGTCGGTGACCACGTCATGTCGGGCAGCTTCGTGGTGGCAGGCAGCGGGGCCTACCGGGCCACCCGGGTGGGCCGGGAAGCGTACGCGGCCAAGCTCGCCGAGGAGGCCACCCGGTTCACGCTGGTGAAGTCCGAACTGCGCAGCGGGATCAACAAGATCCTGCAGTTCATCACCTATCTGCTGGTTCCCTCCGGGCTGCTGATCATCTACACCCAGCTGTTCACCACCGGCGCCGACTGGCGCGAGTCGGTGCTGCGGATGGTCGGCGCGCTGGTGCCGATGGTTCCCGAAGGCCTGGTGCTGATGACGTCGATCGCGTTCGCGGTCGGCGTCGTCCGGCTCGGCCGCCGTCAGTGTCTGGTCAACGAGTTGCCCGCCATCGAGGGGCTGGCACGTGTCGACGTGGTGTGTGCGGACAAGACCGGCACCCTCACCGAGAACGGCATGCGGGTGGCCGACACGCAGCGGCTGTCGGCCGCCGACGCCGCAGACGTGCTGGCGCAGTTGGCCGCCGACGACGCCCGGCCCAACGCCAGCATGCTCGCCATCGCGGAGGCGTACACGACGCCGCCGGGCTGGGCCGCTACCGCGACCGCGCCGTTCAAATCGGCCACCAAGTGGAGTGGCGCGTCCTACGGCGAGCACGGCAACTGGGTGATCGGCGCACCCGACGTGCTGCTGGACCCCGCCTCACCGGCCGCGGCGCAGGCCGAGCAGATCGGCGCGCAGGGGCTGCGGGTGCTGCTGGTCGGCTCGTGTGACGTGGCGGTGGACGACGCGTCCGCGCCGGGCACGGTGACGCCCGTCGCGCTGGTGGTGCTCGAGCAGCGGGTGCGGCCCGACGCCCGCGACACCCTCGACTACTTCGCCTCGCAACGTGTCTCGGTCAAGGTGATCTCCGGCGACAACGCGGTGTCGGTGGGTGCGGTCGCGGGATCACTGGGGCTGACCGGCGAGACGATGGACGCGCGCCAGTTGCCCGACGAGCCCGACCGGCTGGCCGACACGCTGGAGGAGTACACCACCTTCGGCCGGGTGCGGCCGGACCAGAAGCGGGCCATGGTGCATGCGCTGCAGTCGCGCGGCCACACCGTCGCGATGACCGGTGACGGGGTCAACGACGTGCTCGCGCTCAAGGACGCCGACATCGGCGTGGCGATGGGATCGGGTAGCTCGGCGTCGCGGGCGGTGGCACAGATCGTGTTGCTGGACAACAGGTTCGCGACGCTGCCCTACGTGGTCGGCGAGGGCAGGCGGGTGATCGGCAACATCGAGCGGGTGTCCAACCTGTTCCTCACCAAGACCGTGTACTCGGTGCTGCTGGCGGTGCTGGTCGGCCTGGCCGGACTGTCGTCCGAGGTGTTCGACACCGATCCGCTGCTGTTCCCGTTCCAGCCCATCCACGTGACCATCGCGGCGTGGTTCACCATCGGCATACCGGCGTTCGTCCTGTCGCTGGCGCCCAACAGCGAACGCGCCCACACCGGGTTCGTCCGCCGGGTGATGACCGCCGCGCTGCCGTCGGGCCTGGTGGTCGGTACGTGCACCTTCGTCTCCTACCTGCTCGCCTATCAGGGCAGGAACGCCACGCTGACCGAGCAGACGCAGGCCTCAACGGCGGCGCTGATCACGCTGCTGGTGGGGGCGGTGTGGGTGCTGGCGGTGGTGGCCCGGCCCTACGAGTGGTGGCGGGTGGCGCTGGTGGCGGTCTCGGCGCTGGCGTACGTGGTGATCTTCTCGATCCCGTGGGCGCAGGATCTGTTCATCCTCGACCCGACGAACGCGGCGATCACGGCGACGGCGCTGGGCATCGGGCTGCTCGGTGCGCTGGTCATCGAGGTGCTGTGGTGGATCCAGGGGTCGGTCCTCGGGGAGCGACGGCGGCTGTGGCGCGGCCGGTAAGCTGGTCGCATGGCTATTTTCGACAAGGTGAAGAACTGGGTGTCGAAGAACCCCGACAAGGCGAGCGGCGCGATCGACAAGGCCGCCAACCTCTTCGATCAGAAGACCAAGGGTAAGTACGCCGACAAGGTCGACAAGGCCCAGGGCGCGGCCCGCAACTACGTCAACAAGAACAACCCGCACGGCCCCGGTCCGGCCGGCCACCCGCCGGTCCCGCCGCCGCCGGTGCCGCCACGCCCCTGACGTATGGCCAAACTGTCTGTCTCCGTCGATGTCCCGCTGTCGCCGGCGGACGCATGGGCGGCCGCATCGGATCTGTCTCGCTACAAGGAGTGGCTGACCATCCACCGGGTGTGGCGGTCGAAGCTGCCCGAGACCCTGGAGAAGGGCTCCCGCATCGACTCGATCGTCGAGGTCAAGGGCATGCCCAACCGGGTGAACTGGACCATCGTGCACTACCGGCCGCCGGAGGCGATGACGCTCAACGGCGACGGCAAGGGTGGGGTGAAGGTGAAGCTCGTGGGCAAGGTGAAGCCCGCCGCCGACGGCGGTTCGACGGTCACCTTCGACGTGCACCTGGGCGGACCGGCGCTGTTCGGCCCGATCGGCATGGTGGTCGCCGGCGCGCTCAGGAGTGACATCCAGGAGTCGCTGAACAGGTTCAAAGCCGTCTTCGCGCCGGCCTGAACCGATGCGATTCGACCGCGCCATCCCGGTGCTCAGAGTTTTCGACCAGGCCAAGGCCGAGGAGTTCTACCTCGGCTATCTGGGTTTCGGCACCGACTGGGAGCACCGGTTCGGGCCCGACTTCCCGCGCTACGCCCAGATCAGCCGCTCCGACCTGATCCTGCACCTGTCGGAGCACCACGGCGACGGGACCCCGGGCAGCGTCGTCTTCCTGCCGATGGACGGCATCCGTGACTTCCATGCCGAGCTGTCCGGCCGCGACTACCGCTTCGCCAAGCCGGGATTGGAGAGCGCGCCGTGGGGTCTGACGGTCGACGTGACCGACCCGTTCGGCAACCAGCTGCGATTCTGCGAGCGGGGTGTCAGCGACGCATCCGGCGCCTGAGCAGCCGGCCGAACTCGACGGCCGAGCGCCGTACCGACTCGACCTCCAGTGACACCAGCAGGGTGTCCACCATCGCGAACGGCAGCGTGGTCACCACCGCGCCGCGGCCGTACTCGATGTGCCAGGAGCCGGGGTGGATCGTCAGGCCCCGGACATGACCCTTCTCCAGGCAGGTGTGCTCGCCGGCCCGCAGCGTCCCAGGCAGCAGGTCGTCGGACTCCAGGTCGAACGAGTCGATCTGGCCGGCGATCAGGAACTTGTGGATCTCCACCCGCTTGTAGCGGCCGGAGAACCCCACGGTGCCGGTGGGGGAGCCGAACAGCACGATGTACTCCTTCGGGCTGAAGTACAGGAACCGCACCTTGCCGAGCACGCCGCCCGCCCTGCTCGCCACCCAGCGTCCGCCGCCGGTGTCGATCAGGTCCGGGTACTCCGCTGCGAGCAGTTCCGTTGTGCGACGGATCAACTCGCCACCCGCGAGTGGTGTGCCGGTCACTTGCTTTGCCACCCGGGCGAGGACGTCGGGGTCGATCCGGTAGGCCATCCTCCGAGGTAACCACAGCCAGTGGCGCGATGCGCCGGAGTGCGGCCGGTGATTTCGGCGCGTTCTCGTTCACGCAGCGATCGCGAGCGCGCCGAAATCGCGGAGGGGCCGCCCTTGACGGCCCCGCGGAGTGTGACGTAGCTTACGTGGAAACGTTCACATGGAAACGTTTCCACGGCGAAGGGGCTGACTGTTGGCGAGCAACGGCGTCACGATCCGCGACGTGGCCGCGCGCGCAGGAGTCTCGCTCGGCACCGTGTCGCGGGTGCTCTCCGGCCATCCCGCGACGTCGCCGGGCGCGCGCACCCGGGTCACCGAAGCGGCCGCCGCACTGGGATACCGGCCCAACGCCCAGGCCCGCTCCCTGCGGTCGACCCGCACGCACGCCATCGGCCTGCTGGTCTCCGACGTGCGCAACCCGTTCTTCGCCGATGTCGCCCACGCCGCCGAACAGGCCGCGCTCGACGCCGACTACGTCACGCTGCTGGGCAACGCGAACGAGGACGTCGACCAGCAGGACCGCTACCTCGAGACGTTCCTGACCCAGCGTGTCGACGGCGTGGTGATCACCCCGCAGGGCCGCGGATCGGGCAGCCTCGACACGCTGATCGACAGCGGCATGCCGACCGTGTTCGCCGATCGCACCGTCGACGGGCTCGACGTGCCGAGCGTGACCACCGACAGCAGGCCCGGCCTCGACGAGGCGATCGCCCACCTCGCCGCCCGCGGGCACACCAGGATCGCGTTCATCGGTGGCCCGCAGTCCATCTCGACGGGTCGGGACCGCCACGACGCCTTCGTCGAGGCCATGCCCGCGCACGGCCTGGAGGTGCACGGCGACCTGATCACGTTCGGCGACTTCCGCGAAGCGAGCGGCACCGAGGCCGCCGAACGCCTGCTGGCCCGCCCGGACCGGCCGACCGCGCTGCTGGCGGCCGACAACCTGATGGCCGTCGGCGCGCTCGCGGCGCTGCGCGGCCACGGCCTGACCATCGGCGCCGACATCGACCTGATCGCCTTCGACGACACGGAGTGGTTCCCTTTCCTGGACCCGCCGATGTCGGTGATCGCCCACGACCCCGGCGCGATCGGCCGGCATGCGGTGGCGCTGCTGCTCCAGGTCATCGGCGGCGGCACACCCGAGTCCGTCGTCCTGCCGACGAAGTTCGTCGACCGTTCAGTGGGAGCGCCTCATGGCTGAGCGGCGGGTGTTCGTCGTCGGCAGCCTCAACGCCGACCACCGGGTGCAGGTCGCCCGCATCCCGGCGGCGGGCGAGACCGTGCTCGGCTCGACCGTCACCGTCGGTGCCGGCGGCAAGGGGGCGAACCAGGCCGTCGCCGCGGCCAGGGCCGGGGCCGCCACCCGGATCGTCGGGGTCGTCGGCGAGGACGCCGACGGCGACGTGATCCGGACGGCACTCTCGGGTGAATCCGTCGACACCCACCACCTGCACACCGTCGCGGGCACGCCGACGGGCCGCGCTCTGATCACCGTCGACGACGCGGGGGAGAACACGATCGTCGTGTCGCCCGGCGCCAACAGCACGCTGTCGCGGGATGCCGTCTCGGCCGGGCTGGCCGGCATCGGTTCCGGTGATCACCTTCTGCTGCAACTGGAGACGCCGATGCCGATCGTGGCGCACGCCGCCCGCACCGCACGCGATGCCGGTGCGACCGTGGTGGTCAACGCCGCACCGGTGCCCTCGGCCGTCGAGAACCTCCTCGATCTGGCCGATCTCCTGGTGGTCAACGAACACGAACTCGCCGACATCGCGCAGCGGATGCGCGGCGACGACAGCCTCGGCGGTGTCGAGGACGACATGGCTGCGGTGGTGGCGGCGTCGGGCGCGGGTGTCGTGTGCACGGCGGGCAGCGCCGGCGCGTTCGTGTGGAGCGACGACGGCGTGGCACACGTGCCGTCACCGGCGGTCGCCGCGGTCGACTCCACCGCGGCCGGTGACACGTTCATCGGGTACCTGGCCGCCGGGCTCACCGTCGACCCCGACGACCTCACCGCCGCCATCGGGTACGCGGTGCGCGCGGCGGCGGTCTCAGTCACCCGGCCGGGCGCCATCGGCTCCATCCCATACCGCGATGAACTCGAAACCGACGACGAACTCGAAACCGACACCGCCGCAACGAAGGAACGTTCATGAGAATCGCACTCGGAAACGACCACGCCGGATACCCGCTCAAGGCCCATGTGCGCGAGGTGCTCGAAGGACTCGGCCACCAGGTCATCGACCGCGGCGCGCCGAGCGACGAACCGGTCGACTTCCCCGACGTCACGTTCGCGACGTGCGACGCGGTCAGGAAGGGCGACGCCGACCGCGCCGTGCTGGTCTGCGGAACGGGTGCGGGTGCGGTGATGGCGGCCAACAAGATCGCCGGGATCAGGTGCGCACTCGGCCACGACGTGTACTCCGCGCACCAGAGTGTCGAACACGACGACGCCAACGCGATCGCCATGGGGGCGTGGGTGATCGGCCGCGCCACCGCGGGCGAGGTGCTCGAGGCGTTCCTCGCCGCCCGCTTCGACGACGACGAGGACACCGTGCGCCGCGTCGGGAAACTGCACGACCTCGAGAAGCAGTCGGCGCGCGAGCTCGCCGCAGGCCTCTGACGTCCGCCCCGCCCATCAAAGGAGATCGGCAATGACCACCGACATCGAGACCACCCGCAGGCAAGCCGAACACGGCTCACCGGGGAAGCTGAAGACCGCGTTCGGCGCAGCGGCGGGCACCTGCGTGGAGAACTACGACTTCGTCGCGTACGGCACCGCGTCGGCGCTGTACTTCGGCGACGTGTTCTTCCCGGAGTCCGACCCCGTGACCGGGACCCTGCTGTCCTTCGCCACGCTGGGCGTGGGCTTCCTGATGCGGCCCATCGGCGGCTCGGTCGGCGGCTTCCTCGGCGACCGGTACGGCCGCAAGCCCGTCCTCGTCGGCGCCCTGCTCATCATGGGCATCGCCACGGTGCTGATCGGGCTACTGCCGACCTACGCGCAGGTGGGTGTGCTGGCCCCGGTGCTGCTGGTGGTGATCCGGATGATCCAGGGACTGGCCTTCGGCGCGGAGTGGGGCGGCGCGGTGCTGATGGCCTACGAGCACGCGCCGTGGCGGCACCGCGGCCGGTTCGCCGCCATCCCGCAGGCCGGTAACCCGCTCGGTATCGCACTGGCCAACATCGCATTCCTGGCCAGCGCCTCCCTCGACAGCGACTGGGCGTGGCGAATCCCGTTCCTGGCCAGCGCGATCCTGATCGCCGTCGGGCTGTTCGTCCGGATGCGGCTGAGCGAGTCGCCGGAGTTCGTGGCCACCAAGGCCCTCGGCGAGGTGGTGCGCAACCCGTTCCTCACGGTGATCAAGGAGGACTGGCGGAACATCCTGCGCGTGATCGCGCTGCGCGTGGTCGAGTCCTGCGCCTACTACCTGACGGCGACGTACCTGCTCAGCTACATCGCCCAGCGCGACCCGGCCGACCGCACCCCGGCACTGACCGGCGTCGTCATCGCCAGCGTGATCGCCGTCGGCACAACGCTGTTCGCCGGGAATCTGACCGACCGCATCGGCCGCCGACGTGTCTACCTCGTCGGCTGTCTGCTCGCGGTGGCGTTCGGCGTCCCGATGTACCTGTTGGCCAACACCGGTCAGCCGTTCCTGATCGCGGTGGTGTTCATCATCGGCATCGGCCTCATCCACGCCGTGCTGACCGGAACGCAGGCCGCGTGGTTCGCCGAGCTGTTCGCCACCAGGACGCGGACGTCCGGCGCGTCGATCGGCTACCAGGTCGCCGCGTCCATCGCCGGCTTCGCCCCGTTCCTCGCGGTGCTGCTCGCCGACGGGCTGGGCTGGATCGGCCCCGCGTTGTTCTACGTGACCGTCGGACTGGTCGGACTCGGCGGTGTGATGGCCACCAGGGAGACCTGGGGTCCGAAGGAACGCGCAGGTGTCGACGCGTTCATCCGCGGCGAGGCGGACGTGACCGTCCGCTAAGCCAGCGCCTCGTCGATCGGGGTGTCGCCGGAGATCAGCTCGAAGGTCCTGCCGCCACCGGTGTCGAGCGCCGCGACGAGCACCGCCGCGACGTCGGCGCGCGGAATGCTGCCGCGCCCGGTGGATTCGGCGATCCGCACCCGCCCGTTGCCCGGGTCGTCGGTCAGCATCCCCGGCCGCACGATCGTCGTGTCGAGCGCACTGCGGGCGGCGACGTAATCGTCGGCGGCGCCCTTGGCGCGCAGGTACGCGACGAACACCTCATCGTCGGCGGCGTCGTCGGCCGCTGCAGGATCCGCGCCCATCGCCGAGACCATCAGGTACCGGCGCACGCCCGCCGCCTCGGCGGCATCGGCAAGCAGGATGGCGGCGTCGCGGTCGACGGTCTCCTTGCGCGCCGCACCGCTGCCCGGGCCGGCGCCCGCCGCGAACACCACCGCGTCGGCGCCCCGTAGCTGGGCGGTGACCTCGTCGAGGGTGGCCTTCTCCAGATCCAGCACGATCGCCTCGGCCCCCGCGGCCTGCAGGTCGGCGGTGTGATCGGGGTTGCGGATCAGCCCGGCGACCGAGTCGCCGCGTTCGGACAGCAGTTTCTCCAGCAGCAGGGCGATCTTCCCGTGGCCGCCCGCGACGACGATGCGCATCGTGGTGGCATACCCGATCGCCCGCACCGCCGAACGTGTCGGCCGCGATTCACGCCAGCTGCGCGCGCAACTCCCGTTTGAGCACCTTGCCGTAGCTGTTCTTCGGCAGTTCGTCGACGAACTCGTAGCGCTTGGGCCGCTTGAACCGGGCGATCCGCTCGAGCAGGTGGGCGTCCAGCTCGGAGGCGCCCGCGGTGCCCACGATGAACGCCACCACCACCTCACCCCATTCCGGGTCGGGCGCACCGACCACGCACGCCTCGGTGACGCCGGGGTGCTCGATGAGCACCTCCTCGACCTCCCGCGGATAGATGTTGCTGCCGCCGCTGATCACCACGTCCTTGGACCGGTCCCGCAGAGTCAGGAAGCCGCGGCCGTCGAACGACCCCATGTCGCCGGTGTGCAGCCAGCCCCGCTGCAGCGTCGCCGCCGTCGCCGCCGGGTTGCGCCAGTACCCCGACATCACGACGTCGCCGCGGCAGACGATCTCGCCGATCTCGTCGACGGCTGCCGGGGTGCCGTCCTCCCGCAGCACCGCGACGTCCACCCCCGAGCGGGCATAGCCCACCGAGCCGAGCACCGCGTCGTCGGAGTCGAGATGGTCGGCCCGGCGCAGACCCGTGATCGTCATCGGCGCCTCGCCCTGTCCGTAGAGCTGGGTGAAGATCGGCCCGAACGCCGCCATCGCCTTCTTCAGGCTGTCGACGTACATCGGGCCGCCGCCGTAGACCACGGTGCGCAGGTTCGCCGGCCGTGGCCGCCCGGTCTGCACCAGCCGCTGCACCATCGTCGGAGCCAGGAACGCGCTGCAGCCCGGATGGTGCTCACAGAGATCGAGGAACTCGTCGGGTTCGAACGCCGAGGACGCCGGCACCACCTGCCGGGCGCCGCGCAGCACGTACGGCGCGATGTAGAGCCCCGAACCGTGCGACATCGGCGCGCCGTGCACCAGCGCGCACTCGTGGTCGGGGGAGTCGAAGTCGGCGAGATGGGACACCGTCATCGCGGTCAGGTTGCGGTGCGAGAGCATCGCGCCCTTGGACCGGCCGGTGGTGCCGCTGGTGTAGAACAGCCACGCCAGCGTCTCGGGGTCGGTGTCGGTCGGGACCTCGCCGGGGGCCGTGCGCAGCCGGGCGGCGTACTCGTCGCCGGCGATCACCTCCACCGGCCGGACAGTCGTGCCTGCGAGCCCGTCCGCGATCTTGGGAGACGCGAAAACCTGTGCGACGTCGGCGTCGTCGAGGATCTGCGCCATCTCCAACGGGTGCAGCTTGAAGTTGATCGGCACCACGACGCTCTCGGCGGCCCAGGCGGCGAACATGAGTTCCACGATCTCCGGGCGGTTCTCGCTGGCGACCGCGATGCGGGCGCCGGGACCGAGAGGGCGCAGTGACGCGGCAAGTCGCAGCACCCGCTCGCGCAGTTCCCCCCACGTCCACAGCTGCTGCTCGCCGAGGAACACCGCGCCGCGGTCACCGAAGCGCGACGCGGCCTGGTCGAGCATGGAGAACAGGTTGGTCATGCGCGGATCCGCCTCAACGTGCCACCCATTCCGAGGACAGCGCGAAGTCCGACAGGTACTTCGTCGAACTCCACCCGCCGTCGACGGCGATCGTCTGCCCGTTGATGAAACTGCCACCGTCGGAACACAGGAACACCACCGTGGACGCCAGATCGGCGACGGTGCCCAGCCGCGGGTACGGCGTCATCTCGGTGTTGATCTTGCGGAACCGCTCGTCCTCGAGCCGGTGCGCCACCATCGGGGTGAGCGTCACCCCGGGCGCCACCGCGTTGCACCGGATCCCCTGCGGCCCGTACTGGCAGGCGATGTGGGTGGTCAGCGCGGTCAGTCCGCCCTTGGCCGCCGAGTACGCGCCGCCGCGCAGACCGCCGACGACCGCGAACGTCGAGGTGACGTTGATGATCGCCGACCCGGACCGCATGTGCGGGATGACGTCGCGGGCCAGTCGGAACGGCGCCCGCAGCATCAGGCCGAGGAAGTAGTCCAGGCTCTCGTCGTCGGTCTCGTGCAACGGCTTCGGGCTGCCGACGCCGGCGTTGTTGATCAGATAGTCGATCCGGCCCCACCGCTGCACCGCGGCGTCGACGATCCGCCTCGGTCCGTCGTCGGCGGTGAGGTCGACGGCCAGGGTGGCGACCAGATCGGGGTCGCCGATCGCCCGCTCGAGTTCGGCCAGCCGCTCCGGGTCGCGGCCGGTGCCCAGCACCGCCGTCCCCGCTTCGGCGAGCGCTGTCGCGCAACCGAATCCGATGCCACTGCTGGCACCCGTGACGATGGCCACCTTGCGTCCGGCGTCCTCTTGCATTGCTACCTACCTGACTTCCGCGGCGTCCAGTGCCGCGCGGATCCGATGCTTCAACACCTTGCCTGCGTCGTTCTTGGGCAGCGCATCCCAGATCGCCACCTGCTCGGGCACCTTGAACTTGGCGACGCCCCGGCCCAGCAGGAAGTCGCGCAGGCTCTCGACGTCGGGGGCTTCGTGACCGGCGGCCACGATCACCGCACACGCCCGTTCGCCGGTGCGGGCGTCGGGCAGGCCGACGACCGCGACCTCGGCGATACCGGGGTGACCGGTGAGCAGGTCCTCGACCTCTTTGGGCGAGATGTTCTCGCCGTTGCGGATGACGATGTCCTTGGCGCGCCCGGTCACGACGAGATAGTCGTCGTCCACCCATGCGCCCAGGTCGCCGGTGGCGAAGTAGCCGTCGGCGTCGAAGCAACCGGCCGCGTCGTCGGCATGCAGGTAGCCGACCAGCATCTGCGGTCCGCGGGCGTGGATCTCGCCGGAGCCCTCGGGCGCGGCGGGGTGGTCGGCGAGCCGGATGTCGGCGATCCCGGCGCGGCCGTCGGTGTCGGCCGCGTGGTCGACGTCGCGGGCATCGGGCACGCCGACGGTGGTCACGGGCACCTCGGTCGAGCCGTACACCCGGGTCACCACCGCGTGCTCGAAAGTGCCTACAGCACGGCGGATCAGGGACGGTGACACCGAGGCGCCGCCGCAGATGAACACCTTCAGGTCGGGGAGTCGGGTGCCGGCCTGCCCGGCCGCGGCCAGCAGTCCCTCGAGGAACGGGGTCGCGCCCGCCATGTGGGTGCACCGCTGCGCGGACATCAGCGCCACGGCGGCCGCGGGGTCCCACCGCTCCATCAGCACCGCGGTGGTTCCGAGCAGCAGCGGGCATTCGAACGCGTAGATCGAGCCGCCGATGTGGGCGATCGGCGACGGCACCAGGAACCGGTCGCCGGGCTCCACCAGCCAGTGCTCACCGAGCTGGCGGATCAGCGCGTGGATCGAGTTATGGCTGTGCAATACACCTTTGGGGCGCCCGGTGGTGCCCGAGGTGTACATGATCATGCGCACGTCGTCGGGGTTCGGGTCGGTCAGGGCCACCGGCGGCGAGTCGAACAGTGCCACGTACGCGGTGTGCGGGCCGGGGTCGCCGCGTAGCACCACCACCTCGGGCGGGTCGGCCATGGCGGCGGTGACCCGGGTCAGCATGGCGGCGTAGTCGTGGGTGCCGAACCGCCGCGGCACGAACATCATCCGGGTGTTCGCGTCGCCGAGGATGAACTGCAGTTCGTGGTCGCGGAGTGAGGGCAGGACCGGGTTGACCACCATGCCTGCCAGCGTCGCGGCGAGGTAGACCACCGCCGCCTCGTGCCAGTTCGGCAGCGTGAACGACACCACGCTGCCTGCGGGCATCCGGGCTGCCATCGCGTGAGCCAGTGTCGACGCCTGCGTGTGCAGTGTCGCGCAGTCCACCTCGACGTCGCCGTCCACCAGCACGACCCGGTCCGGGGTGTCACGCGCGGCGGCGCGCAGTGCGTCGGCCAGCGTGGTGCGCACCCACAGCCCGCGGTCGTAGGCGTCGGCCGCGCGTCGCTCGTCGACGGCGACCCTCACGGCTCGACCAGACCCTTGACCCGGCGCATCGTCATCGCGTGCCGAAACCGGGCCGACGGGTGGGTGTTCACGGTGACCTGGGCGATCTCCCCGTCGGAGGTGGTGTAGGTGCGCTGCATCTCCAGCGCGGCACTGCCTGCGGCGACACGCAGCCGATCGGCCAGTTCCGGGGTCAGCACCACGGCGGCGATCTCCTGGTGCACCTCGACGATGCTCACCCCGAACAGGTCCTCGATCAGCGGGAAGATCGGCCCGGAGTGGCGCGCCAGCAGGCGGCCCACCGCGGCGAACGTCCGATTGATGTAGTACTCCGTGCGGCAGATCGGCGCAACGGTGCCGTCGGCCTGGCGATACCCGCGCACGGCCAGCCACTGCGTACCGATGTCCAGACCGGTCCGCTCGGCGAGGCCTGCGTCGATGGTCACCATCGCGGTCGACTCCACGGCGAACTGCGCGCCCGCGGCGAACGCGAGCAGGTCGTTGATCGACATCACGTCCTGCGCATACGAACTCGCCTCGGGGCGAGGCACCACCAGGGTGCCCGCACGTGGCCGCGAGGTGACGAGGTTGTCCTCGCGCAACCGGCGCAGCGCCTCACGCACGGTGTAGCGGCTCACCGCGAAGCGTTCGCACAGTTCGTGTTCGGTGGGCAGCTGCGAACCCACGGGGTACACCCCGTCGACGATCTCCTTGCGCAGCGCCCGCGCCACCTGCAGGTAGCGGTGCTCGGTGGTGATTGTCATGCGCGGCGCAACGCCAGCACGCTGCCGTCGCCGTCGGCCGCCACGAACAACGTGCCGTCCGCGCCACCGGTGATGCCGGCGAACGGCCCCTGTGGACCCGAGAACGGCTGGATTCCCCGCAGCGGCTTGGGCGTCACACCGGGCGGCGCACCGATCGGCAGGCCGGAGGCGATGACGCCGCGCGCACCGGTGGTGAGGTCGACGGCGACGACCTCCTTCGCGCCGGCGTCGACGACGTACAGCGAACCGCCCTCGACGGTGATGCCCTGCGGCGTCTGCAGTCCGTCGACCACGGTCTCGGCGCCAGAACCGGTCAGCCGGACCACCCGGCCCGCGGCGGACTCGGCCACCAGCGGAGCGCCGTCGATGCCGATCGCCACCCCGGTCGGCTCGGCGAGGCCGTCGGCCAGCACCGCGCCCTCGCCCGCGCGCAGCGAGTGCACCCGTCCGGCGCCGAGCTCCGCGAACACGATCGTGCCGTCGAACCCGACGGCGATGCCGTAGAGCTGGTCGAAACCCGTGGCGAGGTAATCGGTTTCGCCGCCGGGGCGGTACCGGCCGACCTGGCCGAGCGAGGTGGTGCACAGGAAGTCGCCGTCCGCGGTGCTGGTCAGGCCGCGCAGGTATCCGGGATAGCCGGGGGTGAACAGCATCGCGACCGCTTCGAGCGACCCGTCGGGCTGCAGCGCGTAGAAGTAGGTGCCGTCGGCGATGTGCAGCCTGCCGTCGGCGCCCACCGCCAGGTCGTGCGGCCAGTTCAGGCCGCCGGGCAGCAGGGTGCGGGTCTCACCGCCGCCGAGCACCTCGGCGATCTCGCCGGTGAAGTTGGAGGCGAACAGCCGCCCATCGACGATGGTCAGGTTGTCGAGGCCGGGATTGAGCTGGGCCAGCACCGTCTGCGCGCCCGAGCGGGGGTCGATGCGCAGCACCTGGCCGGAGGCCACCTGGGTGGAAACGATGAATCCGTCGGCGTCGAACTTCACCGAATCGGGCACGCCGAGGTCCGCGGCGACACGCTGCGGTTCACCGCCGTCGGGGTCGATGCGCCAGATCTCGTTGGCGGTCATGACGGGGTAGTAGAGCAGCCCGTCGGGGCCGACCTCCATCGCATTGGGCGAGGGCAGGTTGTCCGCCAGGACGCGCGGTTCGCCGCCGGAGAGTTCGAGCTCCAGCAGCCGGCCGCCGTCGCGGCACTCGTTGACGAAGAGCCTGCCCCGATGGGTGGTGATGCCGTTGGCGGCGGGCACGTCGTCGCGCAGCACCCGCGTCCGGCCCGAAGGGTCGCGCACGCTCACCCGGCCGTCCATGTACTCGGTGGCGTACAGGTTGCCGTCGGCATCGAAAGCCAGATCGTCGGGCGCGACGATGTCGCTGCCCTTGGCGCTGATCGTCTCCATCACCCCGGTCGCGATGTCCAGGGCGCTGATCTGGCTGCCGGTCACCTGCGCGATGTACATCCTCCCGTCCGGCCCGGTGCGCAGGCCGTTGGCGCCGAACAGCCGGCTGGGCGGGGTGAGGCGCGTCAGCCGCCAGCCGTCGGCCGTGGCCGGATTCGCGGCGGTGTACCTGGCGGCAGGCGTCGGCGCCGCGGTGGGTGGCGGAGTCATGGGTCCGGACGTTAGCAAGCGGGCTTAGTCCAGACAATAGCGATCGCGGAAGCAATGGAGTCCCTTGACGGCCGGATAACGGCTGCGGAATAGTGTTCTTCAATATGCAGAGCACCATTGTTTGTCCGGACAATTAGGTATCGGACATGGATGACCTCCTCAACCTCGACGGCCGCATCGTGGTCGTGTCGGGCGCCGGTGGCGGCGGTATCGGCACCACCGTCACCGAGCTCGCCGCCGCGGCGGGTGCGACCGTCGTCGCCGTCAGCCGCAGGCAGGACAACCTCGACCAGCACGTCGGCCCACTCGCCGACAAGGGGCTGCCGGTGGTCACCGTGGCCGCCGACGCATCCACCGACGAGGGTGTCGCCGCGGTGCTGGAGGCGGTGCGCAGCACGGCCGGCCGCACCGGTGCTCGGCTGCACGGTCTGGTCAACATCGCCGGTGGGGCGGCGCCCGCAACCTGGATGCCCTCGACCCGCGTCACCCGTGACGACTGGCGGGCGCTGTTCGCCGCCAACCTCGAGACCGCCTTCTTCATGAGCCAGGCGGTCGCCGTCGAACTGCGGTCGCAGGGCAATCCCGGGTCGATCGTGTCGGTGTCGTCGATCAGCGGCATGAACACCGCGCCGTTCCACATCGCCTACGGCACCGCCAAGGCGGCGGTGGTGGCGATGACCAGGACGATGGCCGTCGAACTCGCACTCGACGGCATCCGCGTGAACGCTGTCGCCCCCGGTGTCACCGAGACCGCGGCATCGGCCACCTACGTCGACGCCGACCCCGAGCGTGACCGCCAGGCCATCGCGATGGGCCGCCGCGGCACACCGCGCGAGCAGGCAGGCGCCATCCTGTTTCTGCTCTCCGACCTGGCCGGCTACGTCACCGGCCAGACGCTGCTGGTCGACGGCGGCCTCGACCTCAAGTGGAGCCACCTCGCCGCGGACAATACCTCGCTGTTCCTGAAAGACGAATCCTTCCGCAGCACCATCAGCCGGCTATGAAGGGGATGTAGATGACCGACATGAAGGCCGATACGGAGAAGACCGTCCCGGAACCCGCACCCGTGGAGGAGCTCTCGGAGCCCACGACCATCCCGGTCGAGGCCTACATCTCCGAGGACTACGCCCGCGCCGAGCGGGACAGGCTGTGGCGCAAGGTGTGGCAGCAGGTCGGCCGGGTCGAGGAGATCCCCGAGGTGGGCGGCTACCTCACCTACGACATCCTCGACGACTCGATCATCGTGGTGCGTACCGGTGACAACGAGTTCGCGGCGCACCACAACGTCTGCATGCACCGCGGCCGCAAGCTCGTCGACCGGCCGGAAGGCGCGAAGAACGCCGTGGGCCGGGCGCGCAAGTCGTTCGTCTGCGGATTCCACGGCTGGACCTACGGATTGGACGGCACCTGCACCCACATCAGGGAGCAGGACGACTGGAAGGGCGCGCTGAACCCGCGCAACACCCACCTGGCGCCGGTGCAGGTCGACACCTGGGGCGGCTGGCTGTTCATCAACATGGACCCCGACTGCGAACCGCTGGCCGACTACCTGTTCCCGGCGGCGAAGATCCTCGATCCGTTCGGCCTGGAGAACATGCGCTACAAGTGGCGCAAATGGCTGTACTTCGACTGCAACTGGAAAGTCGCGATGGAGGCCTTCAACGAGACCTACCACGTGTTCACCACGCACCCGGAGTTCAACAAGTTCGGCGAGTTCAAGGGCTGGGCCAAGGCGCAGGGCAGGCACAGCAACATCGGCTACGACGCGCCGAAAGGGATGGACGAGACCAAGTCCAAGATCCGGCTCGGCACCGGCGACGACCCGCGCGTGTCCACGGCCGAGATGCAGATGTACACCTGGGAGCAGACCAACGCGACCACCACCGAGACACTGGTCAACGCCGCCAAGCGGCTGGTCGACGAACTCCCCGAGGGCACTCCTGCCGACAAGGTGCTCCAGCACTGGCTGGCCTCCGCGCGCCGGGACGACGAGGCGCGCGGCGTCATCTGGCCGGTGATCCCGCCCGACATCCTCGGCCAGAGCGGCACCGCGTGGCAGCTGTTCCCGAACTTCCAGATCGGCCAGGGCCTCACCAGTGCACTGTGCTACAGCGCCCGACCGGATCCCAGCTACCACCCAGACAAGTGCATCTTCGAGGTCGCCGTCTTCGAGCTGTACCCGAAGGGCGAAGAGCCGCAGACCGACTGGGTCTACACGCCCGTGGGCGACCCGAACTGGCTGTCGGTCCTGCCGCAGGACTTCTCGAACATGGCCGCGGTGCAGCAGGGCATGAAGTCGGCCGGTTTCCCCGGCACGAAGCCCAACCCGTACCGCGAACGCAGCACGGTCAACCTGCACCACCAACTGTCGCAGTACATGGGCACCGGCGAACCCCGCGAATTGTGATTTCGGCGCGCTTTCGATCGCTCACCGAACGACATCACGCCGAAATCACGGAAGAAGGAGAGACATGACGACCGCCGAGCAGTCCTGCGGGCCTACCGACGTCCCGACCGACATCGACATCCCCGCGATCCGGGACAGGTACGCCGCCGAGCGGGCCAAGCGGCTGCGACCCGAGGGCGCCGACCAGTACCTGGAACTCGAAGGTGACTACGCCGGCTTCTACGAGGTCGACCCGTACACCACGGTGACCGAGCGGGACGCGATCACCGAGGACGTCGACGTCGTCGTCCTGGGTGGCGGTATCGCCGGACTGCTGGCGGGGGCGTACCTGAAGAAGGCCGGCGTCGACGGCATCCGTGTCATCGAGATGGCAGGTGACTTCGGTGGCGTCTGGTACTGGAATCGGTTCCCCGGCATCCAGTGTGACAACGACGCGTACTGCTACGTCCCGCTGCTCGAAGAACTCGACTTCATGCCGTCGAAGAAGTTCGCCGACGGGGCCGAGATCTTCCAGCACTGCCGCAACATCGGAAAGCACTTCGGCCTGTACGACGGTGCGCTGTTCTCCACCCAGGTGCGGGAACTGAGCTGGGACGAAGAATCGCAGCGTTGGCAGATCGTCACCGACCGGGGTGACGACCTGCGCGCCCGGTTCGTCGTAATGGCCCAGGGCTCCTACAACCGTCCGAAGTTCCCCGGCATCCCCGGCATCAAGGACTTCACCGGACACGTGTTCCATTCGGCCCGCTGGGATTACGACTACACCGGCGGCAACGCCGACGGCGGGCTGCACAAACTGGCGGACAAGCGTGTCGCCCTCGTCGGCACCGGGGCCACCGGCATCCAACTGGTGCCGCACCTGGGGCGCGATGCGCAGGAGCTGTTCGTCTTCCAGCGCACGCCGTCCTCGGTCGACGAGCGCACCAATCCGCCCACCGACCCCGCCTGGGCCGCCTCCCTCGAACCGGGGTGGCAGGAGGCGCGCAAGCGCAACTTCCACAACTGGTCACCGTTCGTCGGTGTGGTGTTCGGCGAACCCGATCTGATCTGCGACTTCTGGACCGAGCTCGGGCGCAACCTGACCGCCCGGATCGCCGGCCTGGACGATCCCGCCTCGGTCACCATCGAGCAGATCATGGCGTTCCGGGAGGAGGAGGACTACAAGATCATGGAGCGGTTGCGTCGCCGTGTCGACGCGATCGTCGAGGATCCCGCCACCGCGGAGTCGCTCAAGCCGTACTACCGGTTCATGTGCAAGCGGCCGTCCTCCAGCGAGCATTATCTCGCTTCGTTCAACCGTCCGAACGTGACGCTGGTCGACGTGTCGGAGTCCAAGGGCGTGGAGAAGCTGACCGAGAAGGGGATCGTCGCCAACGGTGTCGAGTACGAGGTGGACTGCGTGATCTTCGCGAGTGGCTTCGAGATCTCCACCGAGATCAGCCGCCGGTTCGCGATCGACAGCATCGTCGGCCGCGACGGGCTGTCGCTGTTCGACCACTGGCAGAACGACTACAAGACACTGCACGGCATGACCAGCCGCGGCTTCCCCAACCAGTTCTTCATGGGATTCATCCAGGGCGGCGTGTCCGCGAACACCACGGCGATGTTCGAACAGCAGGCTCAGCACATCGCGTACATCATCGCGGAGGCGCAGAACAGAGGTGCCACTCGAGTCGAACCCACCCAGGAGGCGCAGGACAGCTGGGTGCAGACGGTCCGCGAGCTGTCGATCGACAATTCCGCATTCGAGTTGTCCTGCACGCCTGGCTATTACAACAACGAGGGGCGAGGCGGCGCAGAACGCAACGGGTCATTTCTCGGCGACTTCTATTCGCCCGGGTTCTACGCGTTCGATGAATTGATCGCGGAATGGCGCGGCAAGGGTGATCTCGACGGTCTGGAGCTGAGGACATGACAGCTGTTGCAGCGGCTCTCGAGGCCCGCGAGATCAACCCGCGCATCGGCACCGAGATCCGGGCCGACAAGGCGACACTGCTCTCGGGCGAGCACGCCGCCACCCTGCGGGATCTGCTCGAGCAGCGCGGCGTGCTGGTGTTCCCGGAGATCGGTTTCACCGACGACGAACAGGTGGCGTTCACCGAGACGCTCGGCACGCTGGCCACCGAGCGCAAGGGCGAGAAGCTCTACAACGTCACGCTCGACAAGACCGTCAACAAGCAGGCCGACTACCTCAAGGGGTCGCTGTACTGGCACCTCGACGGCACGATGAACGAGGTGCCGATTCTGGCCTCACTGCTGTCGAGCAAGGCACTGGGCAACGAGGGCGAGGGCGACACCGAGTTCTGCAACACCTACGCCGCCTACGACGACCTGCCCGACGAGGACAAGGCGGCGTACGAGGAACTGCGGGTGGTCCACTCGACCTGGACGACGCTGCTCTACTACGAGCCCGAGCCGTCGCTGGAGATCCTGCAGCAGATGATGGCGATCGGCGAGCGCGAACTGCCGCTCGTGTGGCGGCACCGCTCGGGCCGCAAGTCCCTGGTGCTGGGCTGCACGGCCGGTCACGTCGTCGGCATGGACCGCGCGAAGAGCATCGAACTGCTTGTGCGGCTGCGGGAGTGGGCCACCCAGCCGCAGTTCGTCTACCGGCACACGTGGTCGGTAGGCGACCTGGTGATCTGGGACAACACCGGCACCATGCACCGCGCGACGCCGTACGACCCGGCATCGGGCCGGCTGCTGCAGCGCACCAAGCTCGCCGGTGAGGAGTCGTTCGCCTGACATGGGTGACCTGAGATTCGACGGCCGGGTGGCCGTCGTCACCGGCGGGGGCCGCGGCCTCGGGCGGGCCTACGCGCTGCTGCTGGCCTCCCGCGGGGCGAAGGTCGTGGTCAACGACCTCGGCGGCAGCCTCACCGGTGAGGGCGGGGACGAGGGCCCGGCCCACGACGTGGTGCGCGAGATCATCGCCGCGGGCGGACAGGCCGTCGCCAGTACCGATTCGGTCACCGCGCCCGAGGGCGGGCGGGCCATCGTCGGTGCCGCACTCGACGCATTCGGCCGCCTCGACGTGGTGGTGCACAACGCGGGCAACGTGCGGCGCGGCTCGCTGCGCGACATCAGCTACGCCGACTTCGAGGCCGTCGTCGACGTGCACCTGCGCGGTGCGTTCCACGTTGTCCGCGAGGCCTTTCCGGTGATGTGCGACGCCGGCTACGGGCGCATCGTGCTCACCTCGTCGATCGGCGGGCTGTACGGCAACCACGACGTCGTCAACTACGCGGTCGCCAAGGCGGGCGTGATCGGACTGTCGAACGTCGCGGCGATCGAGGGCGCGGCGCACGGCGTGACGAGCAATGTGATCGTGCCCGCCGCCGTCACCCGGATGGCCGAGGGCATCGACACGTCGGCCTACCCGCCGATGGGACCCGAACTGGTGGCGCCCGCGGTGGGCTGGCTGGCACACGAAAGTTGTTCTGTCACCGGCGAGATCTACATCGCGCTGGCCGGCAGGATTGCCCGCGCCGCGATTGCCGAGAGCCCGGGGGTGTACCGGCCGTCCTGGTCGGTCGAGGACGTCGAGGCTCAGCTCGACGGGATTCGCGACCTCTCGCAGCCGGTGGTGTTCCCGCCCGTCCCCGACGGGCACACCGACCACATCCGGTACAGCTTCGCGATGGCTGTCCAGCAGCAGGGAGCCGTCCATGGTTAGCTCCGCCGGCCCGCTCGCCGGGATCCGGGTCGTCGACCTCACCGCAGTGGTGATGGGGCCGTACTGCACGCAGATCATGGCCGACATGGGCGCCGAGGTCATCAAGGTCGAGCCGCCCGAGGGCGACATCACCCGCTACGTCGCACCCGGTCCGTCGCCGGGGATGAACGGCGTGTTCGTCAACGTCAACCGCGGGAAGCGCAGCATCGTCCTCGATCTGCGGTCCGACCACGGGAGGGCGGCACTGCGCGCGCTCGTCGAGACGGCCGACGTGTTCGTCCACTCGATGCGGGCGAAGGCGATCGCCAAGCTCGGATTCGACTACGAGTCGGTCGCGGCCATCAACCCGCGGATCATCTACACCAACTGCTACGGCTACAGCAGACGCGGCCCGGATGCCGACCGGCCCGCCTACGACGACACCATCCAGGCCGAGTGCGGTCTGCCCGCGGTTCAGAAGCAACTCACCGGCGACGCCACTTACGTCGCAACGATCATGGCCGACAAGGTCACCGGCCTCACCGCGCTGTACGCGACCATGATGGCGCTGTTCCACCGCGAACGCACCGGCGAGGGACAGGAGGTCGAGGTCAGCATGTTCGAGACCATGGCGTCGTTCATGCTCGTCGAGCACGCGAACGGCGCCATGTTCGACCCGCCGCTCGGGCCGGCCGTATATCCGCGGACGGTCGCGCCGAACCGGCGTCCGTATCAGACGAAGGACGGTTACATCGCCGCGCTGATCTACAACGACAAACACTGGCGGGCATTCACCGACGCGGTGCGACCGTCGTGGAACTCCGACGAATACACCACACTGCAGATGCGGGCCAAACAGATCGATGTCGTGTACGGGCTGGTGGCCCAGACGATGCGGGAGCGCACCACCGCCGAGTGGCTCGCGCTGTTCGCGGAACTGGAGATCCCCGCCACGCCGATCAACACACTCGACTCGTTGTTCGACTCGCCGCAGCTCAACGCCGCCGGGATGTTCGAGACCATCGACACCCCGCACGGCAAGGTGCGCTTCCCCGGGGTGCCGACGTGGTTCTCCCGCACACCGGGCCACGTCCGGGGTTACGCACCCGAACTCGGCGCCGACACCGCCGAGGTGCTCGCCGGTCTGGGGCTGCCGAGCGACGCCGAGACGACGGTTGTCGACGCGAATCGCGCGAATTCGGTCGACAACCGTGGTGTCGGCGCGTCGGAAGCCGCGGCGGAGCTGGCATGAGCATGGACTTCGAGATGGGGCAGCGCGCCGCGCAGTTGCGCACGGATCTGCGGGAACTGGTGCACGACAACGTGCCCGGCGACTTCCTCGGCGCCTTCACCGATGACCCGGCGGACCTCGAGACGGCGCAGCGGTTCTGCCGGCTGCTCGCCGAGCGGGACCTGCTGTGCCTGTCGTGGCCGGAGGAGTTCGGTGGCGGCGGGGCGTCGGTGTGGGAGCAGACGGTGGTGCGCGAGGAGATGTGGGCGCACCACGAACCGCGCGGCGCCCAGTACATGGGCGTGAACTGGGTGGGGCCGATCATCATGCGGCACGGCACCGAGGAGCAGCAGCGCACCCATCTGCCACCGATCGCCCGCGGAGAGGTGATCTGGTGTCAGGGGTTCTCCGAGCCCGAGGCGGGCTCCGACCTGGCATCGCTGCGCACCACGGCCCGGCGCGACGGGGACGGCTGGTTGGTCAGCGGCCAGAAGATCTGGACGTCGTACGCCACCATGGCGCAGTGGTGCTTCCTGCTGGCGCGGACGTCGAAAGGTGAGAAGAAGCAGCAGGGCCTGACGATCTTCCTGGTGCCGATGGACGATCCGGCGATCCAGGTGCGGCCGATCCGCTGCATGATGGGCCCGCACCACCTCAACGAGGTCTTCTTCGACGACCTGCGGGTGACCGAGGCCGACGTGCTGGGCACCGTCGACGGCGGCTGGTCGGTGGTGCAGGACGTGATGGCGTTCGAACGCGTCGGCATCGCCCGCTACGCCCGCTGCGAGCGGTTGCTCGCCGCCGCGCCCGCCGTGCTCGGGCCGCGCTGGGACGATGTGCCGGAGGAGTTGCGCGGCAGATGGATTCGCATGCTGACGCACTGCCGCCGGGCCCGCCTGCTGGCCTATCGCGTGGTGTCGCTGCAGAGCAGTGGCCGCATCACCCCCGGTGACGCCGCCGCCTACCGCATCGCCGTCACCAAGCTCGACCAGGACAGCGCGGAGGTGCTGATGGACATCGCCGCCGAGGTGCGCCACGACGACCCGAACGCCGGGTGGTTCCTCGGTGAGGTCGAGGACCACTGGCGCTACTCGCAGGCGTCGACGGTCTCCTCGGGCAGCATCGAGATGCAGCGCATCCTGCTGTCGCGCGCCCTGTTGGCGGCCGCGAAATGATCCTCGATCTGGGCGACGACGCCGCGGAGTTCGGCAGGCAGGCGCTGCGCGCGTTCGAGGCCGCCGGCGGCGACGAGCTGGTACAGCAGGCCGAAGCCAAACCCGCAGAACGTGAATCGCTCGTCGGCCCCGCACTGGCGGGCCTTGGCGCCTGGGACCTCGACGTGCGCGGTGACGCCGACGAGCTGGAGGCCGCAGCGGCGCTGTGCCGCAGCGCCGGTCACTGGGCACTGCCGTATCCGGTGGCCGAGCGGCTGGCCCGGCCGGCCGACCTGGACGTCGACGGGCTGATCGTGGTCGCCGACCAGCGGCCGTCGGCAGCCGTCGCCGGCCTGCAATCGCGCTGGGCGACAGTCACGCTGACCGGGCAGCGCAGCCACGTCACCGCACAGGGACCCGCAGGCGCGGCGTTCGTCACCGAGCTCGAACTGTCGGCGGTCGACGACACCGGTGCCGGTGACCTCGCCCTCGCCCTGGTACTGCCCTGCTGGACCCTGCTCGGAATGCTCGACAGGGCACTCGAACTCACCATCGCCCACATCACCCTGCGCAAGCAGTTCGGTCAGCCGCTGTCGTCGTTCCAGGGCGTGCAGTTCCAGCTCACCGACGCCGAGGTCGAGCGCAGCGGGGTGGACATCCTGGCCAAGTACGCGCTGTGGAGCATCGCGACCGGTCGCCCCGAGGCGCTCGACGATGCGCTGGCGCTGCGGATGGCCGCGCTGGAGGCGGCGGAGGTGGTGTTCCGGGTGTGCCATCAGCTGCACGGTGCGGTCGGCTTCTGCGACGAGACCACGCTGTCCTGGCTGTCGCGCTACAGTCAGCCGCTGCGCCGGCTGCCGTTCGGATTGTCCGCCACCCGGGACCGGCTGCTGCACGCCGCGGGCCCCCGCGGGCTGACGGGACTGTACGCGTGACCGGGACCCCCGCCGAACGTGAAGATACGCGCGAGGATTCGGCGGAAACTCGCACAGATCTTCACGCTCGGCGCGAGGAGATCCGCGCCTGGTGCGTCGACCACATCCCGCGTGACTGGCGGCAGACGCAGACCGGCGTGGCCGACGAGGAGTTCGTCCGCTTCCAGAAGGCGTGGTTCGCCGAACTGCACGCGGCGGGTTACGCGGTGCCGCACTGGCCGCGCGAGTGGGGTGGCGGCATGTCGGTGGCCGAGCAGATCGTGCTGTACCAGGAACTCGCCGCCCGTGACGCACCCCGTCTGGTGCTGGCGTTCGTCGGCATCCACCACGCCGCGTCGACACTGCTGGTGGCAGGCACCGACGAGCAGCGGCGCCGACATCTGCCCGCGATCCTCGACGGCGAGATCTGGGTGCAGGGCTTCTCCGAACCCGAGGCCGGATCCGACCTGGCGGCCCTGCGCACCACCGCACGGCGTGAGGGCGACGAGTTCGTGGTCAACGGCCAGAAGCTCTGGGCCAGCGGCGGTCTGCACGCCGACTGGTGCCTGCTGCTGGCCCGCACCGATCCCGATGCCCCGAAGCGCAAGGGCATCTCGTACTTCCTGCTGGACATGACGTCGCCCGGCATCGACGTGCGGCCCATCCGCAATGCCGTCGGTGACTCGCACTTCTGTGAGATCTTCCTCAGTGACGTGCGGGTTCCCGCGGCCAATTTGGTGGGCGCCGAGAACGCCGGCTGGCAGGTGGCGCAGGCCACCCTCGGCGCCGAACGCGGCATGACCATGCTGGAACTCGCCGAGCGTCTCGGCAATGCCGGCTTCCGGTGGCTGGTGCAGAGCAGTCCCGTCGGCGATCCGGTGGTCGCCGACCGGCTGGCACAGTTCGAGATCGAACTGGCCGGGCTGCGCGGCATGTGCCGGAAGATCGTGGAGGAACACGATTCCGGGGCGACGGGACCGGCGGACGCGTCGATCGTCAAGCTCTACTACAGCGAACTGCTGCAACGCATGACCGACTTCGGCGCCGAGATCGGCGGCCTGGCCGGTCACACCGACCTCGCCAAGCCGATGTCGAGCGGATGGGAGTCGGGATCCTGGGTGCTGGACTTCATCGGATCGTGGGAGTGGACGATCCCCGGCGGGTCGAGCGAGATCCAGCGGACCATCATCGGTGAGCGCGGCCTCGGCCTGCCCCGGGAACCGAGCGCGGTGTGATGGCCGCGGAGGACTTCGCCGAGTTTCACGACGAACTGCGCTCGATCGCCGCCGACCTGCTCGCCAAGGACGCCGCGGTCGAGTGGCCCGCGCTCGTCGACGCGGGGTGGGTGGGGCTCGAGGTGCCGGAGGAATTCGGCGGCGCCGGAGCAACTTTCGCCGAGGTCGCGGTGATCTGCACCGAGATCGGCCGCGCCGCCGCCGCCAACAGCTATCTGGGCAGTGCCGTGCTGGCGGTCAGTACGCTGACCGCGCTGCAGCCCGGTGCCACCCGTGACCGCCTGCTCTCCGGTGTCGCGTCGGGCGATGTCCGGGCGGCCGTGGCCCTGGAGTCGCTGTCCTTCGTGCCCGACGCGTACGGCGCCGACCAGGTCCTGGTCGTGGCCAACGGCGCCGTGGCCGTTGCCGATCTGTCGGTGAGCCGGGCGCCCGTCGTCGACGAGACGCGGGCGCTGGCCATGGTGTCGTCGCGGACCGTCGATCCGCCTGAGCTACTCCAGTTCGATGGAGACGCCGTCGCCGCGGTGCGCCGGCTGCACGACCGCGCCGCGGTGGCCGTCGCCTGCGACAGCCTGGGCGTCGCCGAGGCCATGCTCGACGCGACCGTGGCATACGCCAAGGTGCGCAACCAGTTCGGCCGTCCGATCGGCTCGTTCCAGGCCGTCAAGCATGCCTGCGCCGACATGCTGGTGGCCGTCTCGATGTCACGCCAACTCGTCGGCGACGCCGTGACGGCGATCGTCGAGGACCGCGACGACGCCCAGGTCGCCGCCTCGATGGCGAAGTCGTACGTCACCGGCGCCGCGGTCGACGTGGTCGGCAAGGCCATGCAGCTGCACGGCGGCATCGGCTACACGTGGGAGAGCGGCATCCACGTCTACCTCAAACGCGCCAGCCTGAACCGGTCACTGTTCGGATCGCCTGCCGCACACCGAAAACAACTCGCTCACCGATACCTGTCACCGACATAGGAGCTCAACCATGGGTGTACCCGTCTACAAACGCATTCTCGACCTGTTCGAGGCCGAGGGCGTCAACACGCTGTTCGGCATCCCGGACCCGAACTTCGTGCACATGTTCGCCGAGGCCGAGGCCCGCGGCTGGTCGGTCGTCGCGCCGCACCACGAGCTCAGCGCCGGCTTCATGGCCGAGGCGGCGTCGCGGATGACCGGCGGGCCCGGACTGTGCATCGGCACGCTGGGCCCCGGCGTGGCCAACATCGCCGGAGCCATGATGTGTGCGCTGGTGGAGAACTCGCCGGTGATCTTCCTCGGCGGCCAGCGGGCCAGGATCACCGAGCGCCGGGTCCGTCGCGGCCGCATCCAGTTCATCCAGCAGGAGGGGCTTTTCACTCCCTCGGTGAAATACAGCAGCTCCATCGAGTACGCCAACCAGACCGACGAGATCATCCACGAGGCGATCCGCAAGTCGATGTCGGGGACCCCGGGCCCGTCCTACGTGGAGTTCCCGTCGCACGTCATCCTCGAGGAGCTCGACGTCGCCGACCCGCTGCCGCCGCACCGCTACCGGCTCGTCGAGCAGGGCGCGGGCGCACGCGAGGTCGCCGAGGCGGTCAGGCTGATCCGCGAGGCGAAGAGCCCGATCCTGCTCGTCGGCCACGGCGTCCACACGTCGCGCACCCAGCAGGAGGTCAAGCAGCTCGCCGAACTGATGAACTGCCCGGTCATCCAGACCTCCGGCGGCACGTCGTTCATCCCGGGCCTGCAGGACCGGACGTTCCCCTACCTGTTCTCGCCGGCCGCCAACCAGGCGGTCGAGGAGTCCGACCTGTGTGTCGCGCTGGGCACCGAACTCGGTGAGCCCATGCACTACGGCCGCACCCAGCACTGGGCCGGCAACGATGCCGACCGCAAGTGGGTGCTGGTCGAGCAGGACCCGACGGCCATCGGCGTCAACCGGCCCGTCGACGTGGCGCTGGTCGGCGACCTGCGCGGCGTGGTGCCGCAGCTGGTCGAGGCGCTCGAGGACTCACCGCGGCAGCCGTCGGCCAACCTCGACAACCTGGTCAAGGCCGACGCCGCCGAACTGGCGCGGGTGGCCGAGGAGGCCCCGAGCGGACGAACCCCGGTGCACCCGGCGCGCTACGTCGTGGAGGCGACGAAGGCGTTCGCCGAACTCGAGGACGGCATCATGGTGCGCGACGGCGGCGCGACCGTGATCTTTCAGTGGACCTACTCGCAGTCCAAGCCGCGCGACGTCATCTGGAACCAGAACTTCGGTCACCTCGGCACCGGCCTGCCGTACGCCGTCGGCGCCTCGGTCGCCGAGGGCGGCAAGCGGCCGGTCATGCTGCTGACCAGCGACTCGGCGTTCCTGTTCCACATCGCCGAACTGGAGACCGCGGCGCGGCAGAACCTGCCGCTGGTGTGCGTGGTCGGCGTCGACCACCAGTGGGGACTCGAGGTGGGCGTCTACAAGCGGACGTTCGAACAGCCGTCGCCGCAGCCCGGTGTGCACTGGAGCAAGGACGTCCGGATGGACAAGATCGCCGAGGGCTTCGGTTGCCACGGCGAGTACGTCGAGAAGGAGGAGGAGATCGGGCCGGCGATCGCGCGCGCGTACGCCAGCGGCAAGGTCGGCGTGGTGCACGTGTGCATCGACCCGACCGCGAACTCCGAGGAGATGCCCAAGTACGACCGATTCCGCACCTGGTACGCCGAAGGTACTCAGTAGGACCCGTCGATAGGGGAGAGTGAAACCATGCGTGAATACCTGAAGTTCTACATCGACGGACAGTGGGTCGAGCCGGTGCGGCCCAACACCCTCGACGTCGACAACCCGACCACCGAGCAGGTCTCCGGCCGGATCGCGATCGGCACGGCGGTCGACGTCGACGTCGCGGTGCAGGCGGCGCGGCGGGCGTTCGGCACGTGGTCGCAGAGCACCCGCGAGGAGCGCCTCGACCTCCTGCAGGCGATCATGGGCGAGTACCAGAAGCGCGCCGGCGATCTCGCCGACGCGGTCAACGAGGAGATGGGCGCTCCCGCGTCGCTGGCGTCGGGCCCGCAGGTCAATCTCGGCCTCGGTCACCTCGCCACGGCAATGGACGTGCTGAAGAACTTCCAGTTCGAGGAGCAGCACGGCTCCACGCTGGTGGTGAAGGAGCCGGTCGGGGTCTGCGGGCTCATCACGCCGTGGAACTGGCCGATCAACCAGATCGCCTGCAAGGTGTTCCCGGCGTTGGCCACCGGCTGCACCATGGTGCTCAAGCCGTCTGAGGTGGCGCCCTACTCGGCGCAGATCTTCACCGAGATCATCGACGCCGCAGGCGTTCCCGCCGGCGTGTACAACCTCGTCTACGGCGACGGGCCCGGTGTGGGTGTCGCGCTGTCGAGCCACCCCGACATCGACATGGTGTCGTTCACCGGTTCCACCCGGGCCGGTGTCGACGTCGCCCGCAACGCCGCGGCCACCGTCAAGCGCGTCACCCAGGAGCTGGGCGGCAAGAGCCCGAACATCGTGATCGACGACGACGACTTCGCCAAGAGCGTGACGGCCGGGGTGTCGGTGATGATGATGAACAGCGGCCAGAGCTGTAATGCGCCGTCGCGGATGCTGGTGCCGAACTCGCGCATGGACGACGCCATCGCGGTCGCGCGGGACGTCGCGGGGGCCGTCAAGGTCGGCACGGGTGACAAGGACGCGATCGGGCCGGTGGCGTCGAGGGCGCAGTTCGAAAAGATCCAGGGCCTGCTCGCGAAGGGCATCGAGGAGGGCGCCACCGTGGTGGTCGGCGGCACCGGGCGTCCGGACGGGCTCGACAGCGGCTACTACATCAAGCCGACGGTGTTCGCCCACGTCACCAACGACATGACCATCGCCCGCGAGGAGATCTTCGGGCCGGTGCTGTGCATCCTCGGCTACGACGACCTCGACGAGGCGGTGGAGATCGCCAACGACACCGAATACGGTCTCGCAGGCTATGTCTCGGCTGCCGACCTGGATCAGGCCCGGCAGCTGGCGCGGCGCATCCGCGCCGGTTCGGTGGCGATCAACCACGGCTTCGACATGAGCGCGCCGTTCGGTGGCTACAAGCGCAGCGGCAACGGCCGTGAATGGGGCCAGTTCGGCTTCGACGAGTTCCTGGAGACTAAGGCCGCCCTGGGTTACGCCCCCGCATAGCGGTGATTTCGGCGCGCATTCGTTCACCTGTCGATCGAAAGCGCGCCGAAATCGCCATGGTGCGTAGCCTGGAGCGGTGGATGCCGCTCGGGATCGCGACGAGGCCGGACGCGCACACAACGCGCGGCCCAGGGATGCGCTCGGCAGACCGTTGCCCCGGCGCGAGACCGGCGTGCCGCGGATTCCCGACGACCTCGAGGTCACACCCGATGAAGGCCTCGCCGCTGCGCAACACCTGCTCGACGACGGCCTGGCGTTCAACGCTCACGAGGTGCTCGAAGCCGTCTGGAAGGCCGCGCCCGCCGAGAACCGCGAACTCTGGCGGGGGCTGGCGCAGCTCGCGGTCGGCATCACCCACGTCCAGCGCGGCAACCGGCCAGGCGCACAGGCCTTGTTGATGCGGGCGTCGGCGGCGATCGCGCACGGTCCCGCCGTGCACGGAGTCGACGTGCCCGGCCTGGTCGCCTACGCCGACGGGCTGGTCGAAGACCTCTCCGGCGACGCCGACATCGGCCCGGAGCGGCTGCGGCCACGCTTGACGGGTGCGTCCGGCGGCCGCGGGTGAAGATGTGAACATGACCGGTCCCCGCATCTACCTCAAGGCCTGCATCAACGGCGCCCGCACCCCGGACCAGCATCCGGGCCTGCCAGTGAGCCCGGACGAGTTGGCCGCTGCCGCGCTGGCCGCCCACCACGCCGGCGCGAAGGCGGTGCACCTGCACCCGAAGACGGCGGACGGCGTCGACTCGCTGCAACCCGACGTCGTCGCCGCGGCGGTGACGGCGGTCCGTCAGGCGGTGCCCGGCCTGCCGCTGGGGGTGACCACCGGCTACTGGGCGCTGCCGGACGCCGCCGAACGGCAACGTGCCGTCGAGAGTTGGGACGTGCTGCCCGACTTCGCGTCGCTGAACTGGCACGAGCCGGGATCCCCCGAGCTGGCGGCGGTGCTGCTGGCCAAGGGCCTGGGCGTCGAGGTCGGGATCTTCCATGCCGAGGCGGCGCAGTCGTGGGCGACCAGCGAGATCGCCAGGCACTGCATGCGGGTGATGATCGAGTTGCAGGCCGACGCCGACACCGAACTCGCGGACGACCTGCTCGGTCAGGTGAACGCGGCCGGCTCACCGGCGCCGGTGCTGCTGCACGGTCTGGACGAAAGCTGTTGGCCGCTACTGGAACACGCCGGGATTCGCGGTGTGCAGACACGCATCGGGCTGGAGGACACGGTGCACCTGCCCGACGGTTCGCTCGCGCCGGACAACGCCGCGCTGGTCTCGGCGGCCGTGGAACTGCTCAGCCGGTAGGGCCGGCCAGTGCGAAGTCGGCGAAGTCGAAGCCCGGCACCACCACACAGCTGACCAGGCTGGGTTCGTCGTCGCGTGGTCGCGCCCGCTGCCAGTGCCCGGGCGGCACCACGATCTGCGGCTGTTGACCGTTGGCGAGATCGCCGCCGAGCAGTTGCGTTGCGGCAGAACTCTGCTCGGCACCGACCTCGAGCAGCAATGGGCTGCCGCGGTGGAACAGCCAGAGTTCGGCGCTGCGCACGGTGTGCCACGCCGACTGCTGGCCGGGCATGAGCAGGAACAGGATCGCCGTACCCGCGCTGCGGGGCCCGGTGTAGTCCGGCGGCAGCGCCGACGGCGGCATCGACAGCTCGCTGCGCCAGGTCTCCCGGAACCACCCGCCCTCCGGGTGGGGGGACAGGTCGAGGCCGCGGGCCCAGTCCGGGAGATCGCTCATCGGCACCGCCTTGAATCGAGGTCGTCGTTCAGCCTAGAGCGCCGCGGCGAGCCGAGCCGCTCACCGGCACCCGATAGGCTCGCCGCGTGCTGCGTGTCAATCCGGGATGGCTGGTCGCCGTGTGCGCAGCGGTGGTGGCGGTGAGTGGCTGGTTGCCGTGGCTGACCGCGCGCGGCGGCGGCCGGGCCAACGCGATCGGCGGGACGGTCGGCGGCCTGGATTCGGTGCCCGCGCGATTCGGGGTGGGCCAGCTGATCGTGCTGCTGGCCGCGGCGCTGATCGTCGCCGGGGCGATGGCCGCGCGCGGCCTGTCGGCCCGCCTGGCCGCGGCGACTGCGCTGGTGATCTCGCTGCTGCTGGTGGTGCTGACCGGCGTGTACTACAGCAACTACGTGGCGGCGCCGGTGGCGGCCGGCTACGGCCTCTACCTCGGCGGCGGGGTGTCCGTCGCCGCCGCGCTGTGTGCGGTGTGGTCGCTGGTCGGGACGCTGTCGACGGGTCGCCCCTCGTGACCGGGTTCGTCGAACCGGTGCGTCTGACCGGCCGGCGCTGGGTCTCGCTGGAGCCGCTGACGGCCGCACACATCCCCGAGATCGCCGACGTCGCCGCCGACGGGGAACTGGGCGCGCTGTGGTTCACCTCGGCCCCCGGGGCGCAGGACGCCGACGAATGGGTCCGGCGGATGGCCGCCTTGCGCGCTGCCGACGGCGGCATCACGTTCGCGGTGCGCGGTCTCGACGGTGCGCTGGTGGGTTCGTCGAGCTACCTGAACGTCGACGCGGGCAACCGCCGGCTCGAGATCGGGCACACCTGGTACACCGCGGCGGCGCGGCGCACCGGCGTCAACACCGAGACCAAGCTGCTGATGCTCGGCCATGCATTCGACGAACTCGACTGTCTGGCAGTCGAGTTCCGGACGCATTTCTTCAACTTCACCAGCCGCCGGGCGATCGAGCGGTTGGGCGCCAAGCTGGACGGGATCCTGCGCAGCCACCAGGTGCTGCCCGACGGATCGCGCCGGGACACGGTGGTCTACTCGATACTCGACATCGAATGGCCCCCGGCGCGTGCCCACCTCGAGCACCGTCTCAACCGCGGCGGGTGACGCGCCGTACCCCCGGCGGACTCGATTCCGCCGGGGGCACGGGCACTGCGTCAGCCGGCCTCGACCGTGTTGGTCTGGATGGATCGCTGTTCGCCGCTGTGGGCGACTTCGATCCGGCGCTTCTTGGCCCGTTCCGCCATCGGGATGGTGACGGTGAGCACACCGTTCTCGTAGGTCGCGGAGATCGCGCTCGCGTCGATGCCTTCGCCGAGTGACAGCTGACGGCGGTAGGTGCCGAAGAATCGCTCGTTGGCCAGCCACTGCACCGAATCCTCCGAACGCGCGGTCCGGTGCGCCGAGATGGTCAGGGTGCCGTTGTCGACGTCGACATCGACCGACCCCGGATCGACCCCCGGCAGGTCGGCGGTGAGCACGTAGTGATCATCGATCTTGCAGAGATCCATCGGCATGAACCGCGGCGTCCTGTTCGTCCCGGACGAACTCGTCAGCAAACCGCGGGTGAGGGCATCGAGGTCACTGAAAGGATCAAAGCGAAGCACAGCAATCCACCTCCTATGTCACTCCAGGGCCCGCCACCTCGACGGGCAGCCAATCACTGTGCGGCATCAGATTAGCACTCTCCCACTGAGAGTGCCAAGAACTTTTTTCGGTCAACCGCATGGTCAAAACGCTGGACCGACTCGGGCCGGGGCGGGAGGAAGGTGGAATGTCGCTCGGTCGGCACGTCGGCATCTGCAGGCGACGACAGGGCGCGCAACGGCCGCGCGGTCGGTCCTGCACCCGACACGGGGAGGTGGTCGTCGTATCCGACAGCAACCCCGCTCAGCAGCGGCACGAGGTCCAGAAAGGCGGTCCCGTCGGCTCGAGGTCTGAACCGACGAGACCTCGACGGGCGCGCTGGTCGACCAGCGCACCCGCCTGCGCAGCAGCATGCCCAACCGCCCACACCACAAACCCAGTGTGTGAGCGGCCGTCTGCGGGAACCCTGGAGCTCATGACGCAGCCACAGTCACAGGATCTGGCCATGCGGATGGCCGAACTCGCGCGCACGGTCGCCATGCCGCGCTCCGTCGAGCAGGTGCTGAGGGACGTCACCTCGACAGCGACCGAGCTGATCCCCGGCGCCGACACGGCGGGCATCCTGCTGGTCGGCCCCGGCGGGAAATTCGAATCGATCGCCGGCACCACCGATCTGCCGCACCAGCTGGACGAGCTGCAGATGACCTTCGAAGAGGGTCCATGCGTGCAGGCCGCGCTCGACGACGTGATCGTGCGCACCGACGACTTCCGCGAGGAGACCAGGTGGCCGCAGTACTCGAAGGCCGCGGTCGAGATCGGTGTGCTCAGCGGGCTGTCGTTCAAGCTCTACACCGCCGACCGCACGGCCGGCGCGCTGAATCTCTTCGGATTCGAGCCCAACACGTGGGACAACGATTCGGAGACCATCGGCACCGTGCTGGCCGCGCACGCCGCAGCCGCCATCCTCGCCAGCAGGCAAGGCCAGCAGCTCGAATCGGCGCTGTCCACCCGTGACCGCATCGGCCAGGCCAAGGGCATCATCATGGAGCGCTACGACGTCGACGACGTGCAGGCGTTCGAGATGCTGCGGCGGCTGTCGCAGGAGAGCAACACCAAGCTCATCGAGATCGCCCAGCAGGTGATCGAGACCCGCGGCTAGGCAGGTCGCCTCGGGTCAGTCGTGGCCGTGTCCGTGCCCGTGTTTCCAGTGGCCGCGACCACGCGGGCCGTCGTACCAGTCGACCCAGCCCGGTGTGTCGACGCAGGCGTACGCGTAGCCGAGCGGGCCTCCGACACACACGTCGGGTCCCGCCGAGGCCGGTGCGGCGATGACCACCGCAGCGCCGAACGGCAGCGCCGCCACACTCAGGCCGAGCACGGCCCTACGGAACAGATTCGAACGGATCACACTCAACCTCCGGTTTCGCTTCGTTCGAGCGGACCCCCGTCCGGTCAACACTCTAGTACGCGAACATCATCCGTTCGCGTTGCCCCCGCGCGTCGCAAACCGCAGTGCGGCAACGTCTTTGCCCGCAAACACCGATTCCCCGCAAGTAGTGCGAAGGGGAGTCGCCGACGGTTTGCCCGCGCTCAGGCCTGGCTCGCGAGGTCGGCGAGGATCGCCGCGGTCGGCTTCTGCTGCGCGTGCCGATAGCCCGTCCCGGCCCACAGGTGCACCAGATCGGACTCACCGGCAGCCGCCGCGGCTTTGCGCAGGGGGCTCGTCAGGTGGTGCACCGCCGGATAGCCCAGCGGCGCCGACGCCTCGAACTCGTCGATGAAGCGGTTGCGCAGGCCACGCGCCGGGCGCCCGGTGAACGCCCGGGTGATCACCGTCTCGGTGCGCGACGGATCGGTGAGCGCACGCTGGTGGGTCGCCGAGGCGCCGCTCTCGTCGGCCCGCAGCAGCACCGTGCCCACCGCGGCTGCGGTGGCGCCTGCGCGCAGGACGTCGGCGACGTCGGCGGGGGTGGCCAGTCCGCCTGCGGCGATCACCGGGAGGCGGACGGCGCCGGTCACCTGGGCGACCAGATCTCCGATGGGCAGCGGCGGGGGCATCCGGTCGGGGGTGAACGTCCCGGAGTGACCTCCGGCGACGGCGGCCTGCACGGCGAGCATGTCGACCCCGGCCGCCGCGGCCGCCTCCGCTTCCTGCAGCGACGTCACGGTCTGTACGACGGTCGTGCCCGCCTTCTGCAGCGCACGGATCACGTCTCCGCCCGGCAGACCGAAGGTGAAGCTGACGACGGGCACCGGATCGGACAGCAGGAGTTCGACTTTCGCGCCGAACGCGTCGTCGTCGTCGACCGGGTCGGTGGGCAGCGTCAGCCCGAACCGGTCCGCTTCGCGCTGCAGCGCGACCGCGTAGCGGCGGTAGTCCGCCGCGTCGATCGGCACCGGATTCGGCGCGAAGACGTTGACGCCGAACGGGACCGACGCCTCCCGCACGGCGGTGATCTCGTTGCCCACGGCGTCGGCCGTCTTGTAGCCGGCGGCCAGCAGGCCGAGGCTGCCCGCCTGCGACGCGGCGATCACCATGGCGGTGGTGCTGGCGCCGCCTGCCATCGGTGCGGCGATCACCGGCGACCGCACGCCCAGATTCGTCAGTGCATTCATCGGTACTCCTCCGTGGCACGGGTGGTCGGAACGGCGCCCGCCATCAACACGTACTCCATCATCAGTGCCCGGCGCTCTGGCCACCGTCGACATGCAGCACCTCGCCGGTGACGAACGGCGCCTGCTCCAGATAGCGGATGGCGTCGACGACGTCGTCGATGTCGCCCAACCTGCCGACCGGATGCAGGCGGGCGAGGTCGGCGTGCGTCTCCGGCGGATGCATCGGCGTGCGGATGATCCCGAGTGCCACCGCGTTGACGCGGATGCCGCGTGCGGCGTACTCGACGGCCAGCGACTTCGTGACCGCGTTGAGTCCGCCCTTGGTCAACGACGCCAGGGCGGACGGCACCGCTGAGTTGGCATGGTCGACGAGGCTCGTCGACACGTTGACCAGGTGGCCGCCGTCGCCGTGGTCCAGCATGGCCGCGACGGCGCTGCGCGAGACCTCGAAGAAGCCGCGCAGGTTCACGCCCGTGACGGCGTCGAAATCCTCGTCGGTGTACTCGGTGAACGGTTTGGCGACGAAGATCCCGGCGTTGTTGACCACGGTGTCGACGCGGCCGAAGCGGTGCAGCGCCGCGTCCACGACGTGGGCGCCCGCGCCCGGCACGGCGATGTCGGCGGCGACGGTGAGCACGTCGGGGTCGATGTCGATCTCGGTGAATGACCGCGCCGTCGCGACGACGGCGTAGCCGAGCTTGCGGTACGCCGGAACGAGGGCGGCGCCGATACCGCGTGACGCGCCGGTGATGATGGCGACCTTGGTGTCGTCGTTCTGCTGGGTCATGGGAGTTCCTTCCGTTCGGATGTCGCTCCGTGGAACCGATTCTGGGCGTCTGGGCGTCCGGCTGGATACGACCGGTTTCCTCGTTGCTGGGAGGCGCAGACTCCCACCACTTAGAATCGACCGGTGGAGCTGCGTCAACTGCGCTACTTCGTCGCCGTCGCCGAGGAGCTGAACTTCGGCCGCGCCGCGCAGCGCCTCCGCATCGCGGGTCCTTCGCTGTCCCAGCAGATCAAGGCGCTGGAACGGGACCTGCATGTCCAGCTGTTCGACCGGGACCGCCGCTCGGTCAGGCTGACGGCGACGGGTGCAGAACTGCTGCCCAAGGTCCGCGACCTGCTGGCGCGCGCCGACGACCTCCGGCACGCGGCCGTGCAGCTGGCCGACACGGAGCCGGTCCGGCTCGGCTATGTGAGCTGGCGGCCCGCCGATCTCGTCGAGCGCACCGCCGCCGTCGCGCAGCTGCACGTCGACACCTGGGTGATGCCGTCACACGCCCAGGCCGCGCGCGTCGCCGAGCGGGCCATCGACCTCGCGATCTGCTGGGTGGACGAGGACGACCTGGCCGCACTCGGACTGCGCGCCGACATCATCGGGGCGGACCGGTTGTACGCGGTGGCCCCCGGACCCGACGCGTCGGAGGTCGACGCCCGCGACACCGTCGTGCTGCTCGACGCGGACTCGGCGAGCTGGTCGTCGTGGAACCGGTACGCCGAGTGCTTCGCCCGTGACAGCGGCGCGAAGGCGGTGCGTATCGACGACGGCGGCATCACCGGGACGGCCTTCTTCGAGCATGTGCGGCGGCTCCGGCGACCGGTGCTGAACTCGCCCAAGGACCGCACCGGCTCGCTGCCGCCGGATCTGGTGCGCAGGCCGGTGGTGCGCCCGCAGCCGTACTGGCCGTGGTGGCTGGTGTGGCGCGACGACGAGCCGCGCGCCGCCGTCAACGCCGTGATCGCGGCGCTGGCCACCGGCAGCCCCGCGACGCGCGGCGCGGGCGAATGGTGGGGGACGTCGGGCCGGCCGACCCCGGCCTAACCGGCTGGACCGTCGAGCAGCGACCAGGACCCGGCGTCACCGGGCACCAGCCGGTCGGCGATGCCCGCCTCGTCGAACGCCGTCCGCACGTCGGCAATGGTCTCGCTGTAGATCGACCAGCCGGCGATGTGCGCGATCACGACACGCGGAACACGAAGTGCCGCAGCGACGTCCGCCGCGCGCGGTCCGGTGAGGGTGAGCGGACGGCCCTGGTTCTTGGTGGGCAGCCGCGACGCCCCGGCGAACAGCACCGCGACGTCGATGTCGGGGAACCGCCCGGCGATCTCGACGACCGGGGCCAGCGAGGCGTTGTCGCCGCTGACGTACACCGTCGGCAGCCCGGCCGCCTGCAGGACGAAACCGGTGACCTCGGCGTTGACATGACCGGAGGCGTCCCGCGTGCCGTCCAGCGGACCGTGCACGGCAGGCACGGCGGTGAGCGTGATGACTCCGTCGCCGTCGGCGCGCACGAGTTCGGTGGTGGCCCACGTGGCCAACCCGAGTGCCTGCGCTCCGAGGCGGGCGGCGGCGCCGGGTCCGGTCACGATGGCGGGCACCGCGGTGGTGGCCCACTCCCGGCCGGCGACGTCGAGGTTGTCGTTGTGGTCGTCGTGGCTCAGCAGCACGGCGTCGACGGGACCGAGGTCGGCGGCGGGCACCGCGGGTGGCGTCAGCTTGGCCATGGCGCCGTAGTCGCGCGGCTGGTCGAAGGTCGGATCGGTGACGAATCGCGTTCGACCGTAGTCGATGACGACGGTGGGACCGCCGACCACGCCGACGGCGAAGGTGTGGCGTGCGGCGCTGATCGGGGAGGCGTTCACCGGGTCGCCCTAGTCGTCGGCATCGCCGAGCCGGCCGACGTGGTGGCCCAGGCGTGTCTCGACATCACCGGGTTGGTGGAAGCCGCGCTCGAACAGCTTCTGGATCCGAGCCTGCGCTGCGGGACGCCCGAGCGCGGCGACGAAGGCGTCCCACTCAGGGGCGATCTCGTCGTCGGGAGGCAGGCTGTTGACGTTCACCAGGTGCTTGGTCTCGGCGATCGCCTGCTTGTCGAACGACGCGATCCGGGTGGCCAGCGCGTCGACGAACGCGTCGAGTTCGGCGTCGGGCAGTGAGCGGTTGACGTAGCCGTACAACTGCGCGAGGTCGCCGTCGACGTCGTCGGCGCCGAGCAGCACCTCCAGCGCTCGTCCGCGGCCGATCAGCCGGGGCAGCCGGGCCATCGGCCCACCCCCGGGCACCAGCCCGGCGCCCACCTCCCACTGCGACAGGATCGCCTTCTCGCGGCTGGCGAAGCGCATGTCGCTGGCCAGCGCCAGCTCACTGCCGACCCCGGTGGCGCGACCGCGGATGGCGGCGATGGACACCACCGGGGCGCGGCTGAGCCGGGCGAGCATGTCCGGAAGTGCCTGCAGCCCGGTGCTTCCCGCGGGGTAGCGGGTCGACTCCTCGAGATCGGCGAGGAAGTTGTAGTGCGTCAGGAAGAACCCGTCGACGGCACTGTCGAAGACGACCACCTTGACGTCGTCATCGTCCTCCAACGCCGTGACGACGGCGTCGAGCTGCGGCAGCGTCTCGGGTCCGAAGATGTTCAGCGGCGGGTTGTCGAACGTCACCCGCCAGTAGGCCGGCGACCGTCTGGTCACGGAAATCTGTTCGGCCTGTGCTGGACCGGTCATGTGTCGCTCCCGTTCGGATGAGTGGTGCAGGGTGAGATTACGACGGCCGACGCCGGCGCGCCGCGGTTGTCCGGCACTGGGAATGAGTCGCCGGTCATTCGACGTTCATGCGTGCATTCCGGTGACAGAATCGCCGGACAGACGTCCGAACCGCGACAACCGCGCCACGGCTCGAACCAGGACAAGGGAGCCGTCATGGACATGAAACTCGAAGTCGTCGTATTACCGGTGTCCGACGTCGACCGGGCGAGAGATTTCTACCAGAAGCTCGGCTGGCGGTTGGACGCGGATTTCCCTGTGATCGAGGGATATCGGGTGGTGCAGGTGACTCCGCCAGGGTCGCCGACCTCCGTCATCTTCGGCACCGGCGTCAGCACGGCTACGCCAGGTTCTACCCAGGATCTATATCTGGTGGTCACCGACATCGAGGCCGCTCGCGCCGAGCTGGTGGCCCGCGGCGTCGAGGTGAGCGAGGTCTTCCACGACGGCACCGGAGTCTTCAACCAGGCCGGCGGGGCAGGTCGCGTGCCGGGGCCGGATCCGGAGCGCCGCAGCTACAGCTCGTTCGCGTCGTTCCAGGACCCGGACGGCAACGGCTGGGTGCTGCAGGAGATCACCGAGCGCCTCCCCGGTCGCTGACCGGCGGCCCCGATTCCCGCTAGCTGCAATCTTCGGCGGTTCCGGGATTGATCCGGCCGTCGCGCGGCTTGTCACTGACAGCCGTGAACATCGCACAACCACATGCCATGGAGGCACATCATGAACACCGAGAACATCGTCGCACTGGTATCGGGCGCCAACCGTGGACTCGGCCGGCGGTTCGCCGCCGAGCTGGTTGCCCGCGGCGCAAAGGTCTACGCGGGTGCGCGCAACCCCGACACCGTGGACCTGCCGGGCGTCGTACCCGTGCAGCTCGACATCACCGATCCCGAATCGATCCGTCGCGCCGCGGAGTTCGCCGCCGACGTGAACTTGCTGGTGAACAACGCAGGCGTGTCGACGCGCGCGTCTGTGCTCGAGGGGCCGCTCGAGGACATCCGCCTGGAGATGGAGACGCACTACTTCGGGACCCTGCAGGTGATCCGGGCCTTTGCCCCCGTCATCGAACGTAACGGCGGGGGAGCGATCCTCAACGTGCTGTCGGTGCTGTCCTGGCTGCACCCGCCGACCAGCGGCGCCTATTCGTCCGCGAAGGCCGCCGCGTGGGCGATGACCGACGCGGTGCGAGCGGACCTCGCTCCGAAGGGTATTCACGTCGCCGCGCTGCACGTGGGCTACATGGACACCGACATGGTCAGCTACATCCCGGCCGACCAGAAGAGCGACCCGGGTGTGATCGCCAAGCTCGCGCTCGACGGTGTGCTCGCCGGCGACAACGAGATCCTCGGGGATGACCTGACGCGCGGCGTCAAGGCGTCGCTGTCCTCGCCGGCACGCTGACCCTCCCGTTGACTTTGCGCTGAGGGCGTCGATCTGCGAGTGGATCGCGCCCTGGGTGCAAAGTCAACGACGCGGTCAGGCCAGCCAGGGCGCGAGCGCTGCCCGCGGCACCGACACCTCGAGTGGACCCTCCGGATGTCCGAGCAGTTGGCCCTGACCGAAGAAGAAGATCACCGCGTCGTCGGTGAGCGCGAAGTTCGCGAAGGTGTGGTCGTCGACCTCACCCAGCATCTCCGCCAGTACCTCAGGCTGCCAACGCTTCTCCAGTTCACGGCGAACCGCGGGGAAGGCGACGTCCACCGGACGTACGCCCGGGGTGAACAGGGTGGCGAGCGTGATCGGTGCGTGACTGCCAAGGTCATAGTTGAACGCCCGGTACCAGCTCACCGGGTGCGGGTCGGCGTCCTGACTCAGTTGGATGACCACCGAGTCGGTGCCGGCGCCGGAACGGTAGGTGGTCGGCGTCGCCGTCAGCGTGTAGGGCCGGTCGTGTGCGGGCCCCGACTGGGCGAAGTCGATGAAGTCGCCGCGAAGCGGGACCAGGTAGTCCGTCAACGCCTGCTGATCGGGATACCCGAGTGGGAAGTCGAGATTCAACTCGTAGCCGGCGCCGGCGTCCTCGACGTGGCAGGTCTGGTCGGGACCCAGCGTTCCGGCGAGTGCGTCGCACGCCGATTGCGCCTCGGCCGTTCCGCTGCCGAACAAACCGGCCAGCACTATGGCGGCCAGGGTCACGCGCAGTCGCGCTCGCATGTCAGCCGAGCTCATAAGCCAGGCGTGACACCCGGAAGAAGTGACCGCTGCTGGTGTCGGTGCACGTCAGCGCCGACGACTCACTGTCGCAGGCGATCGCGCCGAAGATCATCGTGTCCCCGTATTCCAGCGTGGGCCAGTCGGGAACGCCGGTGCTGATCGACGCGAACGAGCAACGGACGTAACCGGATTCGCCCTGCATGAGCATGACGTCGTTGCCGGACCCGGTGTTCGACGGGCACGGCTTGCCGTCGGCGTCGTGCGCGACTCCCGGCGGCACGACATAGTCGACGTCCTCCAGCTGGCAGATCGCGTACGGCCTCTCACCGCGGTCACGGTCCAACACGCAGCGGATGTTCCCCGACGGCGTGGTGAAGTTCATCCGGTGCTCGTCGGCGTGCGCCGTCGCAGGCATCGTGCTGATCGCTGCCAGTGCGACGGTCGCCGCCGCGATGGCCAAACGTTTCGGGGTCGTCATGTCGATGCGGTTCCTCGCGCCCAGACGTCGCCCCAGCGGCTTCGTCGATGCCGTCATCCGACACCGTTCGAGTGGCTACCGATACCAACAACCAGGAATCGCCGAGTGGTGCCCCCGGCATGATTCGAACATGCGACACCGGCTTTAGGAGAGCCGTGCTCTATCCCCTGAGCTACGGGGGCGGGGACCGCGTGAGAGTTTACCGCCCCCGCGCAGTCCGTTCGCCACGCGGGAGTTTCGGCAAAATTGTCAAAACGTTCGGCATCGGCCGGTAGCCTGCCGACGTGGAGCTGAGGATGCAACGCGTCGGCGCCTGGTCGGGAACAGTGATGATCCTGCTCTACGGCACCTGTTTCTCCGGGCTGGCGCGGTTGTTCCCGCCGCTGTCGCCGACGGCGTCGGCCGACGAGATCGCGGAGTTCTTCATCGACCACAAGCTGTGGATCCGCTTCGGCGTCGCGGGCGCCCTGCTCACCGCCGTCCTCGCGCTGCCCTTCCTCGCCGCACTCGTGCTGCGCATCCGCCGCGCCGAAGGCGGCTGGGGCATGCTCTCGGTCACCCAGGTGTTCGCCGCGACCATCTTCGTGCCCGCGCTGATCTTCCCGCTGATGATGTTGGCGGCGGCCGCTTTTCGGCCCGAGGACCGCCCACCCGAGATCACCCGGGCCCTCAACGACCTGTTCTGGCTGTGGTTCATCGGCATCGTCGGCACCATCGTCGTGCAGAACATCACGCTGGCGGTGGCGTCCTTCATCGACAAGGCGGACCCGCCGACCTTCCCGCGCTGGTACGGCTACCTCAACCTGTGGGTGGCCACCCTGTCGCTGCCGGGATGCCTCGTCGTGGTGTTCAACGACGGCCCGCTGGCGTGGAACGGCGTGTTCGCCTTCTACCTGCCCGGCCTGGTGCTGGTGATCTGGATCGTGGCGACGACGGTCGTCATGCTGCGGTCGATCTCGGCCGAGCAGGCCGCCGCATCGCCGGCCCTCGTGCCGTGACTGCCGCGGCTGCCGCGCCCGTCGACTCCGACGCCCGGCGCATCCCCGGCGAGGCAGGCACATGGGTCTTCCTGTTCGGCGACATGCTGGTGTTCGGCGTCTTCTTCGTCACCTTCATGGTCGCCCGCGGCCGCACACCCGAGGCCTTCGACGCCGCACGCACGACGTTGCACATCGGGGTCGGGCTCCTCAACACGCTGGTGCTGCTGACCAGTTCGCTCTGCGTCGTGGTCGCCCTCGGCGCCGTGCGTACCGGTGCCCGTTCGATCGCCACCGCCGCCGTCACCGCCGCGATCGGCTGCGGCCTCGTCTTCGCCGGCCTGAAGGTCTACGAGTACACCGCGCTGGTCTCCGCCGGCCACGGCGCCGGGGCGGGGGATTTCTACCTCTACTACTTCATCCTGACCGGCCTGCACCTGTTCCACGTGGGCCTCGGGCTGCTCGCGCTGACCTTCGTGTGGACGCAGACGCGCAGGCCCCAGTTGAGCGGCACCCGAATGGCGCTCGTCGAGGGCGGCGCCTGCTTCTGGCACCTGGTCGACCTGCTGTGGATCTTCCTGTTCGCGCTGCTGTACCTGGTGTCATGACGGTGCTGCAGCTGGTTCGCAACCGCGCGGGCGTGACGTGGCTGCTGCTGATCGCCGCCACCGTCGTCTCGTGGGCGGTCGGCGCGGAGCACGGCACCGGCTCGGCCGTCGCCGTGGTCGTGCTCGCCATCGCGGCCGTCAAGGTGCGGCTCGTCGGCCTGGACTTCATGGAACTGCGCCGCGCACCGGTGGCGTTGCGCGCGGTCTTCGAGGTCTACTGCATCGCCGTGTGGGCGGTGCTCAGCGGGCTGTACCTCTGGTACTAGCGCAGTTCCGCGATCACCTTCGCGAATGCGTCGGCGTGCGGCGCCTGCACGATGATGTAGGAGATGCCGTAGTCGTCGCGGTAGCCGCAGATGCGGTCGGCCATGTCGCGCGTCGACCCGGACAGCGTGCCGGGATGGCGCAGCAGCTGCTCGTCGGTCAGCTCGGGCAGGAAGTGTCGCGGGATCGACAGGTCGGGCAGCCCGGAGCCGTCGACCGGCATCGCCGTCACGGCGAGGTTGAGTTCCAGCTCGGCGAACCGGTCACCCGCGGCAGCCCGCACGAACGCGATCCGCTCGGCGAGCGGGTCCTCGTCGCCGGACGCCGGGCGGTCACCTCCGGTCAGCCCGATGATGTCGGCCCTGCGGGCAGCGAGGGTGAGCACCCGGTCGCCGTTGCCGGCGATGAGGATCGGCACGCTCGGCAGGTGTTCGCGCAGATATCCGGTGACGTGCGCCAGGTGGTCGACGCGTGCCCCCGCGCTCGGGTACGGCAGCTCGGCGGCCTCGAACTCCTCCCGCACGTACCCGGTGCCCAGGCCCGCCTCGAACCGCCCGCCGCTGAGGTCGTGCAGCGCCGCGACATCGCGGGCCAGCAGGGCGGGCCGGTAGAAGCCGGCGTTCAGCACGAACGTCCCCAGCCGCAGCGTGCGGGTGGCCGCCGCGGCGGCCATCAGCGCGGGGAACGGCGCCGGGGCGCCCAGATGGTCGGGAACGTGCAGCACGTCGAAGCCGAGATCCTCGGCGCGGCGCGCTGTGTCCTGCACTTTCGTCAGTGACCGGGCGGCGTGCAGACCGAGTCCGAATCGGAGATCCCGCGGCATCAGTCGATCGTAGGAGGTTGCCAGACCCGGATGTTTGACCCTCGCGGGAAGTGGGCACAAAAGATCCGCACGGTTCGCCTCACCGCGGTGCGGACCCCCACGAACCACCACCAGATCCGGCCCGTTGTGAGTACTCCGGCGGGCCGGATCAATATTTCGGAGAGACCGCAGGCCCGATGTCCAGCCACCCCACCGTTGGCGTCGAGGAGGAGTTCCTCCTCGTCGACCCGGACTCGGGCGAACCGGTCGCGTACAACCGCCGCGTCGCCGAGCTCGCCGCCGCCGACGGCGTCGACCTCCAACTCGAGCTGACCTCCTGCCAGGTCGAGACCGCCACCGAGGTGGCGAGCAGCACCGCCGATCTCCGTGAGCAGCTGACCCGGCTGCGGCGGATCGCCGGACGCTCCGCCGACGCGGCCGGCGCACGGCTGCTCGCCGTCGGGCTGCCTCCCACCGTTCCGCACCACTTCCCGATCACCGACTCACCGCGCTACCGCAAGATCGCGGACATGTTCGGGATGATCGCCCACGAACAGGGCATCTGCGGCTGCCACGTGCACGTCGCGGTGCCGACCCGCGAGGCGGCGATCAGGGTGAGCAACCGGCTGCGGCCGTGGCTGCCGCTGCTGCTGGCGCTGACCGCCAACTCGGCGGTCTACCGCAACGCCGACAGTGGGCACGCCAGCTGGCGTCAGGTGCTGTGGTCGCGCTGGCCGAGCGCCGGGCCGCCGCCGCACTTCGAGTCGGTCGACGAGTACGACGCGGTGGTGCAGATGATGCAGCACGCCGGCGCCATGCTCGACGACGGCATGGTCTATTGGGACGTCCGGCCGTCGGCGAACTTCCCGACCGTCGAGGTGCGGGTGTCCGACGTGCCCGCCACGGTGGACGAAACCGTGCTGCTGGCAGCCCTGACCCGCGCCGCGGTGATGACGGCACTCGACGACGAGCGCAGTGGTGCCGGGTTGCCGCGCATCTCCCCGCACGCCCTGGCCGCGGCGTACTGGAAGTCGGCGCGTGACGGCCTCGACGGGCAGGCCGTCGACCTGTTCGACGCGCACTCACCGGCGCCGGCCGTCGACCTGCTGCGGGCCTTCGTCGACCGGATCGCACCGGCGCTGCGCGCCGTCGGCGACGAGGACCTGGTGCGGGCCGAACTGGACCGCATCGCCGAGCAGGGCAACGGCGCCATGCGTCAGCGTGCCGCCTGGCGTAGGCGCCACGACGTGGCCGACGTCATCGACGAGGCGGCGACGGCGACGCTGTCGGGGTGTTAGACCAGCGGTAGTTCGGCGAACACGGGGGTGGTGGGCGCCTGTGAGCCCGAGCCCGGTTCGACGGTGAAGGCCAGCGCGTCCGAGTTCCCGAGATCGGGCAGCACCGCGGTGGTCGACGGCGCGACGGCCTTGGCGTCCATGGTGCCTGCGGACTCCGCACCCTCGGACCCGACCAGCCACATCTGGTAGACCGTGCCCTGCGCGGGCGGCGCGACGTTGTTCATCACCAGCACGCCGGCGTTGCGGTCGCGCGAGAACACCAGCGTCGCCGTGCCGCCGGTCGGGATCGGCCCCGACACCGTGCGCACGTCGGACGCGGCGAAAACCTGCTCGGCGGTCGACGGACTGGGCGCGGGCCGCAACGCGTAGCCGACGCCGAGTGCGCCGAGCCCGATCACCAGCACCGCGGCCGCGGCGAGCACCGCCTTCTGCCAGCGTCTCGGCCGCAGTTCGCGTACCGGGTCGTCGGCCACGACGCCGAGCACACGGTCCCGCAGCTGATCCGGCGGGTCGACCGCCGTGCCGGCCGAGAGGACCGCCATGGTCTCCCGCACGGCGCGCACCTCGTCATCGAAGGCGCGCACCACCTCCGGCGGGGCGTCGGCAAGGCGCCGCTCGACGTCGTCGAGGTCGGACTCGGGAATCGCATGCAGCGCATACGGAGTCGCGAGCTCGATCAGCTCGTGTTCCATCGGCGCGGTCATGAGACCCCCAGGCAGCGGCGCAGTCCGCGGATCGCGTCGCGCATCCGTGACTTGATGGTGGCCAGGTTCGCCGACAGCCGCTCGGAGACCTGGACGTACGTCATCCCGTCGTAGTAGGCCAGCTGGATCGCCTCGCGCTGCACCTCGGTGAGTGAGTCCAGGCAGGCGGTGACCCGGCGCCGCTCGTCGTGGTTGATCGCGGCCTCGGCGACGTGGTCGACGGGCGGCTCGACGGTGGCGGCGCCGTAGCGCGATTCGCGCACGGATCCCGCCTGTTCGGAGCGGACCCGGTCGACGGCACGGCGGTGCGCGAGGGTGAGCAGCCACGCCAGGGGAGAGCCGGCGGTCGGGTCGTAGTTACCGGCTGACCGCCAGACCTGCAGGTAGACGTCCTGCGTGGTCTCTTCGCTGTATCCGGGGTCGCGCAGCACTCGGGTGACCATGCCGAACACGCGGGAGCGGGTCTGGTCGTAGAACGTGGCGAACGCGTCGGCGTCCCGCTGTGCGACCCGACGCAGCAAATCGTCGAGGTCGGTGGTCACGAGCGGTAGCCTAACCGGACACAGCAGCAACGTCATAATAATTGCGATCTGGACTCGCGTGCGATCAGAGGCGTTGCGGGCGAATCAGTTTCATGCGTCACCGGGCAGCCTTCGGCATGTCGCGGCACCACCGGCACCCGCCGCAGCCACAGCAGGGCGCCCTGCACCTTCATGCTCCAACGCCCCATCAGCGGCGCCACGGGCGCCGTCAGCTGCATCCGCAGCACCTGCCCGGCGCCCGCGGAGCGCCGCGTGCCGCGCAGGGTGGCCACGAAGGCCGGGTGCTGGTCGCGGTGCAGGGAGATCGACACGTCGACGGCGTCGGCCGGGCGCGGTGCGCGCACCAGGTAGTAGCCGTCGACCCCGTTGAACGCCGAGGCGTAGATCCGCTTGCGCACCATGACGGGCTGCTCGCCCGAGGGCGGCAGCAGGTAGGCGTGCCGCTCGCCGTGGGTGTTGTGCACCTCGGCGATGACGTGGCGCAGGGTGCCGTCGGCGTCGTGGCACCAGTACAGCGACAGCGGGTTGTACACGTAGCCGAGCACCCGGGCCTGCAGCAGCGCGGTGATGCGGCCGCCGCGCAGGTCGATGTCGCGCTCGGCCAGGAACCTGTCGATGCGGTGCCGCAGTGACTCGTTGGGGCCGCCGGTGAAATGGTCCTCGGCCTCGAACCGGGCGAACGGCCGCAGCCAGCGCGGCAGCCGCGGCAGGTCGTCGACGTCGACGTACCAGGAGTAACCACTGTTCTCGAAGTAGTGGTGCACCGGTGAACGGCGCAGATGCGTCACCCGGGTCCGGTACAGCGCAGGGGCCTGCGCGATGCATGAACTTTCCACACCCGGTATTCGGAGTCGCTGCGCGCCCGGATGGCCGCGGGACTCGATGTGATCGGCGGGTCGCTACGGTGTGGGCGGCCGCCAGGTCCTGGCGGCCGCGACGAGCCCCTGCACCAGCGCCGATGTCGCCGGCGACAGGCCGTCGTCGGCCGGCAGCGGGCTGCGGGGACCGAGGCCCCGCACCCGCGGTGTCAGTTCGAGCTGGGTTCCGCCGCCCCGCACCCTGTTGACCGGGTTGTCCGGGTGCAGCCCCCGGAGCTCCCGCGGGATCGCGTCGAGATCGGTGACGACCTGGTAGCCGGGCACCTCGACGTGTTGGGCCAGATGCCCGGCCAGCGCGCGGTTGAGCCCACCGGCCAGCAACTGCGTGCTGCGGCCGATGCGGCCGTATCCGTGCAGCGACACCGCGACCTCGACATGGTCGAGGAACTCGGCGAGGCGCGGGGACTGCGCGGCGAGGTAGCGCGCGGACGGCAGGTGGTGCGGGTAGTTGTCGGGGTGGCGCACCACGTACACCGACGCGCCTGCCGCCTCGGCGGCGCGCTCGGCGATGACGTCGGTCATCTGCTCCAGACCGCCGCCGTGGATGGCGAGGAAGCCGAAGCGGGATCGCAGGGTGCTGTCCTCGACGACGGCGCGGTCGGCGAGCAGCTCGGAAAGTGACTGCGGTCCTTCGTCTTTCGCCGAGCCCGCACGGCTCGGCCAGTGCGCCGGGTCCCACCGGCGGAGGAACTCGACCCAGCGGTGCGGCAGACCGTGATGCTCGGCGCCGTCGATGATGCGCTCGAGGTACCCGGGCCTCGGGGGGCCGGGCTCGACCCGATGGTCGATGTAGACCCACGCCTCGGCAGGCCCGTCGTCGGTGTGCACCGTCATCCGGTCGCGTCGGTACCGCACGGGGACACCCTCGGCACTGTCCAGCGTGGCCAGGTCGTGGTCGGTGAGCCGCCACAGCACACCGTGCACCTCTGAGCCGTCGAACGGTTCGACCGTGGCCACGCCGCGTTGGTTGATCAGCCAGTCGTGGTCGGCCAGTGTCGCCGGCCGCGGGTCCACGGCGCCCGGGCATCGCTGCGCCATCTGCCGCACGCACAGGTTGGACCCGTACGCGAAGTAGGTGTGCGCCGGACGCATCAGCCCGTGACGCTGGAATAGATGAGCACTGATTCAAGACTTTACCGCGCGGACGGCCGATCGCCGTCCGAGCTCAGCCTCTGACGGTCAGGTAGATCAGCACCACGTTGAGCACGCTGATCAGCACTGCGACCAGCCAGCCGAGCGCGGTGGTCACCCGGTGGTTGGCGTCGTCGCCCATCAGCGTCCGATTCGCGGTCAGCCGGATCAGCGGGATCAGCGCGAACGGGATGCCGAACGACAGCACCACCTGAGACACCACCAGGGCGCGGCTGGGGTCGATCCCGATCGCCAGGATGGCGAGTGCCGGGACGAGGGTGACCAGCCGGCGCAGCAGCAACGGATAGGAGCGCCGCAGCAGGCCCTGCATGATCATCGCGCCCGCGTAGGCGCCGACCGAGGTCGACGCCAGGCCGGAGGCGAGCAACCCGACCGCGAAGAACAGCGCGACCGTGTGGCCGAGCGAGTTCTGCACGGCGGCGTAGGCGCCTTCGATCGAGTCGGTGTTCTCCATGCCCTGCAGGTTGGTGGCCGCGACCAGCAGCATGGCGAGGTTCACCGCGCCCGCCACGAGCATCGCCAGGGCGACGTCGACACGGGTGATGCGCAGCAGTCGGCGGCGCGGTGCGCCGGGATCGGGGCAGCCGTGCCGGTCGCGGGCCAGACCGGAGTGCAGGTACACCGCGTGCGGCATCACCGTCGCGCCCAGCATCGCGGTGGCCAGCAGCACGCTCTCGGCGCCGTCGAAGCGCGGGATCAGGCCGCCCGCAACGTCGCTGGCGGCGGGGGCCTCGACGAACAGGCTGGTGAGGAATCCGATCGCGATGACCAGCAGCAGACCGCTGATGACCCGCTCGAACACCTGCTGACTGCGGCGGTTCTGCAACGCCAGCAGCAGCAGTGACACCAGGCCGGTGATCACGCCGCCCACCACCAAGGGCAGGTCGAACAACAGGTAGAGGGCGATCGCGCCGCCCACCACCTCGGCGAGATCCGTGGCCATCGCCACGAGTTCGGCCTGCAGCCAGTACGCGATGCGGGTAGGGGTGCGGGTGTGATCGGCCACCGCCTCGGGCAGCGTCCGGCCGGTGACGAGTCCCAGTTTCGCCGACAGGTACTGCACCAGGCCCGCCATGACGTTGGCGAGCAGGATCACCCAGACCAGCAGGAATCCGTACTGTGCGCCCGCGCTGACGTTGGCGGCGACATTGCCCGGGTCGACGTAGGCGATGGCGGCCACGAAGGCAGGACCGAGCAGCAGGAAACCCGGTTTCAGCGGCGGGGCGGCGTCTCGAAGCACCAACGAACCTCTTCTCTATCCGGCGATGCGAATAGAAAAGTTAGGTTAACCGAAACCTAGCCGTCAAGCCGGGCATCCGCATTGCTCGAATGCCCGTTACCCCGACCGGCGGCGTTCACGCCGCGCGGCCGGTGACGGTTCGCGCGGCTACCAGCCGCCGATCATCATGGCCGGGCCGTAGTACTCGTCGGACCACGGGTAGGCGTAGACCGGCGGCGTGGCGTTGAGCTGTGCGTTACCCGGTGACTCGCACAGGGTCGACGAGCCACCAAGAGCCGCTGAGCCACCGGTGTTCTCGCACTGCATGCCGGGCGCGGCACCTGCGGCCGGCGCGGCCAGGATGGCCACGGCGGCACCGCCTGCGGCGAGCAGCGGTGTGAGATAGCGGAGGGTGGTCCTCATGTGCGCGCTCTTTCTTTTCGGTGATCCCCGAGTTCGTTCAGTCAGCGTACAGCGGTTTTCCAGGTACTGAGGGGCAAGTCGAGCGTCGTCCTGATGCCGGGGGCGGCGGCCACCACGTCGGGGATCGCGTTGACGATCCGGGCGGCCGTGGCGACCAGACCGGCGTGGTTGTGGTCGCCGTTCGGGCTGCTCAGACAGAGGTCCAGCGCATAGGTCGGCTCGCCGGTGACCTCGATGCGATAGGACCCGCCCTCCTGCGCCGGCTGTGGCCATTCGGGGCAGAGGTCGTCGCGCAGCCGGGTGACGTGTTCGAGCACGACGACCACCTCACCGTCCTTCACGCCACGCACCTCGAAGCGCAACGCGGCTGCGGTGCCCTTCGCGATGTGACCGGAGGCGATGTCGAAATCGTCCGGTGCGGGCACCCGTTCGTAGGTCTCGGTGACCTCGTCGAGTTCGATGCCGAGGCCCGCGGCGAGCTGCCGGATGACCGAACCCCACGCCAGGCTGAGCACCCCGGGCTGCAGCAGCATCGGGAGGTCGTCGAGCGCCTTGCCGAAGCCCATCACGTCGAACATCACCGTGGCGCTGTCGTAGGTGTCGTAGTTGATGATCTCCATGCAACGGACCTGCTCGATGCTCTGGCAGGTGCCGGCCAGCGCGAGGGGAAGCAGGTCGTTGGCGAAGCCGGGATCGATGCCGTTGACGAACAGGCTCGAGCCGCCCTCGCGGGTGGCCGTCTCGATCGGGTCGACGAGCTCGGGCGGCAACACCTGCCACGGGTATTGGAGGAACACCGGGCCGCTGCCGACGACGTTCACACCGGCGGACAGGATGCGCCGGTAGTCCTCCAGCGCCTCGGGCAGCCGGTTGTCCGCCATCGCGGTGTACACCGCGCAATCCGGCTTCCCGGCGAGGATCTCGTCGAGGTCGTTCGTGGTGATCACACCGGTGGCGTCGGGCAGTCCGACCAGCTCGGCGGCATCCCTGCCGGCCTTCGCCTCAGACGACACCCACACGCCCGCCAGCTCGAACCGCGGATCGTTGATCAGCTGTGTGAGTGCATGGCCGCCGACGTTGCCGGTGCCGATCTGCGCGACTCTGATGGTCATGGGCGTGTCCTCACAGATCGGGGATGGGCAGGTCGAGATTCGGAAAGGTGAGGCCGCCGTCGACCTCGAGCGTCGTGCCGGTCAGGAAGCTGCCCGCAGGCGATGCGAGGTACACCGCGGCCGCCGCGATGTCCTGCGGGTCACCGAGTCTGCGCATCGGGGTGGCCTTCTCCATCGGCTGACGCAGGTCGTCGTTCGAGGCGACGATGTCCAGCGCGGAGGTGAGGATCGACCCGGGCGCGATCGCGTTGACGCGGATGCGCGGGCACAGGTCGAGAGCGCTCAGCCGGGTGTAGTGCGCCAGCGCCGCCTTCGCGGTGCCGTACGCGGCGAAGCCACGGCCGGCCAGCCGGCTCATCGTCGAGGTGATGTTGATGATGCTGCCGCCGCCGGAGTGTTCGAGCATCAGCGGGGCGGCGGCCGCGGTGAGCGCATGGGCGGTGGCGACGTTGAACGTGAACGCATCCCGCAGGTCCTTGGTGGAGGTGCTCAGCAGCGCGTTGGGCATGGTGCCGCCGACGTTGTTCACGACGATGTCTAGTTTGCCGAAGGCCTCGACCGCGGCCTGGGCGAGCTCGGCGGTGGCCTCGGGCCGGGCGAGGTCGGCGACGACGACGTGGGCGCGTCGACCGGTCGCGGCGATCTGCTCCGCCACCTCCTCGAGTTGACTCTGCGTGCGGGCCGCGATCACCACGTCCGCACCGGCTTCCGCGAAGGCCACCGCCATCGCGGCGCCCAGTCCGCGACCGGCTCCGGTCACCACCGCCACCCGGTCGTCGAGCCGGAATCTGTCCAGGATCACGTCGTCTCCACTTCTGTCGCCGGGCGACACCGTAACAAGGCGACGGACGCTTGGTGGCCGATTTCTGGAACACGTTCTAGTCCGACGGCGGCACCATTGCGGTCGGTGACTCGCGAGTGTGAAACACGGGCGGAGAATCGTCCCGAATTCCGCCCACGTTTCACAACCGCGGGCGCGGGACTACTTCTTGGCGGCGGCCTTCTTGGCCGGAGTCTTCTTCGCGGCCTTCTTGGCGGGTGCCTTCTTCGCCGCCGCCTTCTTCGCGGCCGCCTTCTTGGCCGGCTTGTCGCCGTCGTCGGACTTGCCGTCGTCGTCAGACTTGCCGTCGTCGTCGGACTTGCCGTCGTCGTCGGACTTGCCGCCGCGGCGCGCCTTCACGCTCGCCTCCAGCCTGGCCAACAGGTCGGACACGTCTTCGGTCTCGTCGAGTTCGGTCGGCTGCTCCTCGACCGCGAACGCCTCGCCGCCCTCGAGCTTGGCCTGTACCAGTTCGTGCAGCTGGGCCTGATAGTCGTCGTGATAGCGGTCCGGGTTGAAGTCGTCGGTCATCGACTCGACCACCTGGCCGGCCATCTTCAACTCGGCCGGCTTGATGTCGACCTCTTTGTCGAGCACCGGAAAGTCGGGGTCGCGGATCTCGTCGGGCCACAGCAGCGTATGGATCACCATCACGTCGCGCTTGCTGAAGTCCTTGACGCGCAGGGCCGCAAGCCGCGTCTTGTTGCGCAGCGCGAAGTGCACGATGGCGACGCGGTCCGTCTCGGCCAGCGTCTTGGCCAGCAGCACATAGGATTTCGACGACTTGCCCTCGGGCTCCAGGAAGTAACTGCGGTCATACATCAGCGGGTCGAGATCGGCGGCCGGGACGAACTCGAGCACCTCGATCTCGCGGCTGCGCTCCTCGGGCAGGGTCGCGATGTCCTCGTCGGTGATGATGACCATCTGGCCGTCGTCGGATTCAAAGGCCTTGGCGATGTCGCGGAACTCCACCACCTCACCGCAGACCTCGCAGACCCGCTTGTACCGGATCCGGCCGTTGTCCTTCTCGTGGACCTGGTGGAACTTGATGTCGTGGTCTTCGGTCGCGCTGTAGACCTTGACCGGCACGTTCACCAGGCCGAAGGCGATCGATCCCTTCCAGATGGAACGCATGGTTGCCAGTATGGCCGCAAATCGGCGGGAAAAGGCGATGGGCCTGGCTTAAGGTGCGTTCGTGGCGGGACGCTCCCACGTCGTCGATCCCGACGGCGTCACCTGGACGGTGAGACGACGGTGGTTGCCGTGGCGGCGCGCGATGGCACTGCGCGAACTGTGGCACACGGAGTCGAAAGAGGGCGAGACGCCCGAAACGCCTGCGGAGGCCGAGGAGTCGAAGGAACCGGCGAATCCCGTCGGCAAGGTGCTGTTCTGGGTGCTGGGGATCATCATCTGGGCGGTCATCGGGATCGGCAAGCTGCTGTTCATCGTGGTCGCGGTGGTGCTGACGGTGACGGTCTCGGTGCTCGACATGCTGGTGCAGGTGATCGTGCTGCCGATCGCGCTTGCCGCAAGGTCGATCGGGATCTCGCGCTGGCCGGTGCAGATCAACCGGGAGAAGCTCCATCACCGCACGGAGAGCGCCGCCGGATTCGATGCCGCCGGCGAACTCGTCGACCGGCTGGCGGCTCAGATCCGCGCCGGGGAGTTCACTGCCCAGGCGAGTTGAGCGCCGCGTCGCGGGTCGCGCGGTCGGGTAGGTCGGCGCCCGCCTTCGCGACGGTCAGCTCCGAGGACAGCGCCGCCGTCTGCAGCATGGTGTGCAGCGCCTCGAGGCTGATGCGGCGCAATTCCTGACGCCGGTCCGCGCCGAGCAGGCCGAGCGTCCACAGCGCGTCGATCATGCCCGCCATGAATGCATCGCCCGCGCCCACGGTGTCGACCACCTGCACCGGCCGCGCGGCGACACGCGCCGTACCCGCCTCACACATCGCGAAGGCCCCGCGGCCACCCATCGTCACCGCCACCACCGACGGGCCGAGGCTCAACCAGGTGCGGGCGATCTGCTTGGGCGTGCGATCCGGATCCAGCCAGTGCAGGTCCTCGTCGCTGACCTTGACGACGTCGCAACGCTCCACCAGTCGGTCGATGCGACTGCGCGCCGTGGCGTCGTCGTCGATCAACGACGGCCGCACGTTCGGGTCGAATGTGAGCGTCGCCGAGAGGTGGTAGGCGTCCAGCAGCGCCACGGCGGCGCGACAGCCCGGCTCCAGCACGGTGGCGATCGAGCCGGTGTGCGCGACGAGCGGCGGCGCGACCTCCGGCGTGCCGGACAGCTGCCAGTCGATGTCGAACTCGTACTTCGCCTGGCCGTCGGCGTCCAACGTGGCCAGCGCCGTCGGGGTGTGCGACGCGGTCATGCTGCCGGTGACCAGGGACGCCCCCGCGCGTTCGACGTGCTCGACGATGCGGCGGCCGCGGTCGTCATCGGCGATGTGGGTGAGGAAGTCGACGTCGCGGCCCAGCAGTGCGAGGCCGACGGCCACGTTCAGCGGGCTGCCGCCGACGTGTTCGCCCTCGATGACGCCGTCGCGTTCGACGATGTCGATCAGCGCCTCGCCGATCACCAGCGCGCGTTCGGTCATGGCGAGCTCACCAGCCTCTCCAGCGTGGCCCGCGCCCCGTCGCGGTGCAGTGACTCGAGTGCCCAGGTGTAGGCCTCGGCGAAGCGTGACTGCTCGGCGAGGTCGCCGAAGAGGTCGGTGTACTCGATGAAGGACAGCGGGTTGTCGTGCTGCGCCTTGGCCAGCGGCATCAGCGTCCCGGCGCGCTGATCCTGGACGTCGATCGGTTCGCCCTGTTCGTCGACGCCTTCGGCGTAGCGGGCCCAGCTCGCCACCACCGCCGCTGACAGCCGGACCGGCGCACCGCTTTTCAGGTTCTCCCGGATCACCGGCAGCAGCCACTGAGGGATGCGGTCCGACGAGCCGAAGCACAGCCGTGCGACGGTGTCCCGCACGCCGGGATTGGCGAAGCGTTCGATCAGGGTCCGTTTGTAGTCGGGCAGGTCGATCCCCGGCACCGGCTTCAGCGTCGGGGTGGCCTCGGAATCCATGTACTGGCGCAGGAACTCGGCGATCAGCGGGTCGCCCGCGGCGTCGTGCACCAGCCGGTAGCCGGATAGGTAGGCGAAGTAGCACAGCGCCTGGTGGCCGGCGTTGAGCAGCCGCAGCTTCATCAGTTCGTAGGGGGTCACGTCGTCGACCAGCAGCACGTCGACGTCCTCGAACGGCGGCCTGCCGTCGGAGAACGAGTCCTCCAGCACCCACGACGTGAACGGCTCGGCGACCACCGGCCATTCGTCGTCGACGCCGAATTCATCTGCGACGGTGGCGATCACCTCCGGCGTGGTGACCGGGGTGATGCGGTCGACCATCGAGTTGGGGAAGCGGGTGTGCTCGGTGATCCACTCGGACAGTCCGGGATGCACACGGTCGGCGTATGTGGTGAACGCCGACCGTGCGACGTCGCCGTTGCCCTCGATGTTGTCGCACGACACGATGGTCGGCGACGCCACGCCCCGGTCGCGGCGCCGCGCCAGCGCCTCGGCGACCAGGCCGAACACGTTGACCTCGGGCAGCGAGTCGAGCTGGTAGCCGCCCTCGGTGATCGTCAGCGAGATGATGCGGGTGGTGGGCGCGGCGAGGAGTTCGACGACGCCCTCGGGATCGTCGGGCGCGAATCGGTAGTCGACGATCGAGCCGATCACCCGGGCCTCGCGGGTGCCGTCGGGTTTCTCGAGCAGCAGGGTGTAGAGGCCGTCCTGGGCGGCCATCACGTCGGCCATCCTGCGGTCCCCGGGCAGGATGCCGACGCCGCAGATCGCCCACTGAGATGCGGCGCCGTCGCCGAGCAGGCGGTCGACGTACATCGCCTGGTGGGCCCGGTGGAATCCGCCGACGCCGAAGTGCACGATGCCGACAGTCGTTGCCGCGCGGTCGTACTCGGGCTTGGGGATCCCGAGCTGCGCCAGTGTGGACGCGTTGAGGTTCATGACACCGTCACCACTGCCTTGACGCTACCCGGCGTGCGGTCGGAGTCCAGTGCTTCGGCGGCCCGTTCCAGCGGGAAGCGGGCGGTCACCATCGCGTCGAGGTCGACGCGCTTGGACTCGATCAGCGCGATCGCGGTCGGCCAGGTGTTCGCGTAGCGGAACACGCCCGTCAGCATCAGCTCACGGTTCTGGATCACCTGCGTCGGCAGCTCCATCGTCTCGGCGCCCGATCCGACGAGCACGACGGTGCCTGCCGGCCGCACCGCGCGGATACCGGCCGTCACCGCCGAGGGCGCGCCGGAGGCGTCGATGAACGCGTCGACACCGAGATCGCCGATCGACCCGGCCGTCGGGTCGACCGCCGCGGTCGCGCCGAAGCCCAGCACCTGCCGCCGCCGCGCCTCGTCGGGATCGCTCACCACGATCTCGGTGGCGCCGTAGGCGCTGCAGATCTGCGAGATGACGACGCCGATGGGGCCTGCGCCGGCGATGAGCACCCGGGAACCGCCGGTCACCGCGGCCTTGCGGACCGCGGCGATGCCCACCGACAGCGGCTCGCACAACGCGGCGGCGTCATCGGAGACGGTGTCGGGCACCGGGTGGGCGAAGGCGGCGCCGATGGTGACGTAGTCGCAGAACGCGCCGTCGATCGGCGGCGTCGCATAGAACTGCATGTGCGGGCACAGGTTGTAGTGGCCGCTGCGGGTCTCCACGGTGTCGGGGTCGGGCCGCTGCGGCTCGATCGACACGCGCTGCCCGATCCGTGCCGGGTCCACCCCGTCGCCGACGCCGACGATCGTGCCCGCCGCCTCGTGGCCCAGCACCAGCGGCGATTCGACGACGAACGAACCCACCCGTCCGTGCCGGTAGTAGTGCGTGTCCGATCCGCAGACCCCGACTGACGAGACCCGGACCAGCACGTCACCGGCCTGCGGTGTGGGTACCGGCCGCTCCTGCATCGCGATGGTCCCGGGTTCGATCAGCACGGCGGCCCGCATCCGCTGGTCCGGGGAAAGTGTTGTCTGCGTCACACTCAACATGTTAACGTGATGAGCATCTACACGCACCCCTGAGCAAATGCTCATGGTGACGACGCGAGAGCGGGGTGGAGGAATGACGGTGACGACGGATCGCGCCGCGACGGCGAGTCGCGTCCAGCCCGAGGACCTTCGTCTGGCGCTTCGCGCCGCAACGCTCTACTACCTCGACGGACTCACCCAGGCCGAGATCGCCGCACGCCTCGGTGTCTCGCGCCCGACGGCCGGCCGGCTGGTGGCCCGCGCCAAGGCCCGCGGCCTGGTCCGCATCGAGGTGGTGGTGCCTGCCGACCTCAGTGACGACCTGCACGCCGAAGAGGAGCGTGAACTCGAGCAGCGGTTCGGTCTCACCGAGGTGGTGGTCGCCGGACACGGTATGGACATCGGTGCGCCTGGCCGCCCGCCCGCCTACGCCAGCGTCGGCCGTGCCGCCGCGGCGCTGCTGATGCGCCGCCTCACCCCCAACGACGTGCTCGGCTTCACCTGGGGGCCCGAGCAGGTGGCGGTGGCGACGGCGCTGACCGCCGGTGTGGCGACGTGCCGGGCCGTGGTCCAGCTCGACGGCTCCATGTCGAGCGCCGCCTACCAAACCGGTGTCGAGCTGATCCTCAGCCGCTGCGCGGACACGCTGCGCGCCAACACCATTCGCCTCCCCGCCCCGCTGTACGCCGACCCGTCCACGGTGGCGTCCATGCGCAGCGACTCGATGATCTCGCGCACGCTGGAAGCCGGCAGGCGCGCCGACGTGATGCTGTTCGGCGTCGGCGCGGTCTCCACCTCGACCACCCTCTTCGAGGGCAGCTTCCTGGACACCCGGATGCTCGACGAGCTGATCTCGATGGGTGCCGTCGGCGAGATCGGCGGACGGTTCTTCGATGCCGACGGTCGGCCCGTCGACAGCGAGCTGCAGGCCCGGGCGGTGTCCGTTCCGCTGGAGGACGTTCGGGCGTGCAAGAAGACCTTGCTGATCTCCAGCGGTGCAGGCAAGCACCAGGCCACGCTGGCCGCCCTGCGGGGCGGCCTGGCCAAACTCCTCGTGTGTGACATCGATTGTGCCCGTTGGCTACTCGCCCGATGACTGTGCAGTGAAAGGTAGGTACTCCTGAGATGACTCGACGAAGAGTGCTCAAGCAGATGGCGGCGTGCGCCGCCGCGGTCGGGCTGACGTTCACCGCCGGTTGCGCGGGTGCGGGCAGCCTGGGTGCATCGGACAACGAGGTGACCATCGCCCTGGTGTCCAACTCGCAGATGGCCGACGCCCAGGAGCTGTCGACCGAGTTCGAGAAGGAGAACCCCGGCGTCAAGCTGAAATTCATCTCGCTGTCGGAGAACCAGGCACGGGCGAAGATCACCATGTCGACGGCCATGGGTGGAAGTCAGTTCGACGTCGCGATGATCAGCAACTTCGAAACCCCGCAGTGGGCCAAGGACGGCTGGCTGCTCAACCTCTCGGACTACGCGAAGAACACGCCGGGGTACGACGAAGAGGACTTCATCCCGTCGCTGCGGGAGTCGCTGTCCTACGAGGGCAACATGTACTCGGTTCCCTTCTACGGCGAATCGTCGTTCCTGATGTACCGCAAGGATCTCTTCGAGCAGGCCGGCATCAAGGTCGACCAGAATCCGAACTATCAGCCCACCTGGCAGGAAGTCGCCGGCTGGGCGAAGACCCTGAAGACCGGCGACCGCGCCGGAATCTGTCTGCGCGGCAAGCCGGGCTGGGGTGAGGTGCTCGCACCGCTGGACACGGTGATCAACACCTTCGGCGGCCGCTGGTTCGACGACCAGTGGAATGCCCAGCTCAACAGCCCCCAGGTGAAAGAGGCCGTCAACTTCTACGTCAACACGATCAAGGAATCCGGCGAACTGGGTGCCTCCTCGACCGGATTCCAGGAGTGTGCCAACCTGTTCGGGCAGGGACAGACGGCCATGTGGTACGACGCGACGTCGGCGGTGTCGGTGCTCGAGGACCCTGCGACCTACCCGGACCTCGTCGGCAAGATCGGCTACCTGCCTGCGCCGATCGTCGAGAAGCCCAACTCCGGTTGGCTGTACACCTGGGCCCTCGGCATCCCGAAGGCCGCCAAGAACCCCGACGGCGCGTGGAAGTTCATCTCGTGGATGACCAGCAAGGACTACATGAAGCTGGTCGGCGAGAAGCTGGGCTGGGCGCGGGTGCCACCGGGTAGCCGCACCTCCACCTACACCGAACTGCCGGAGTACGAGGCGATCTCGAAGTCCTACGGTCCGTTGACGCTGAAGTCGATCGAGAGCGCCACGCCGAACAAGCCTACGGTGCAACCGGTGCCGTACACCGGCATCCAGTTCGTCGGCATCCCAGAGTTCCAGGACCTCGGGACGCGGGTGAGCCAGCAGATCAGCGCGGCGATCGCCGGGCAGAAGTCCGTCGACGAGGCGCTGGAGCAAGCACAGTTGTATGCCGAGGTCGTCGGCAAGAGCTACCAGGAGAAGTGATGACTACAACTTCGGTAACCGCCGGATCCACGGCCACGGCCGACGAGAATGCCGTCGCCGAACGGGTTCGCAAGATCAAGGAGTCGCAAGGCGTCGGCGTGAGTCGCGCCGAGGGATGGCGACGGCGAGGTCCGCTGCTGCCCGCCCTGATCTTCATGATCGCGGTGACGCAGGTGCCGTTTCTGTTCACGCTCTACTACTCCACGCTGTCGTGGAACCTGGTGCGGCCCGGCTCGCGTCAGTTCGTCGGATTCGACAACTACGTCGCGGTCATCCAGGACAGCCAGTTCTGGTCGGTGGCGGGCAACACCGTCATCCTGATCGTCGGGGTGGTGCTGATCTCGGCAGCGCTCGGATTGGGAATCGCGCTGCTGCTCGATCGCGCGTTCCTCGGCCGCGGTGTGGTCCGCACGCTGTTGATCACCCCGTTCCTCATCACACCCGTCGCGGGTGCATTGGTCTGGAAGACGACGATCCTCGACCCCAACAACGGCATCCTCAACTGGGTGCTCTCGCTGGTGGGAATCGGTCCGGTCGACTGGATCGGTCAGTTCCCGCTGGCCATGGTGATGGTCGAATTGATCTGGCAGTGGACGCCGTTCATGATGCTGCTGATCCTGGCCGGCCTGACGTCCATGCCCCGCGACCAACTCGAGGCGGGCCGGGTGGACGGTGCGACCGGGATCCAACTCTTCCGGGAGCTGACCCTGCCGCATCTTCGGCGCTTCATCGAACTCGGCGTCGTGCTCGGCGCGGTCTACCTGGTCAACACCTTCGACGCGATCTTCATGATGACGCAGGGCGGGCCGGGTGTCGCCAGTGCCAACCTGCCGTTCTACATCTATCAGCGCGCGTTTCTCGGCTTCGACATGGGGCAGGCGGCGGCCATGGGCGTGGTGGTCGTCATCTTCACGATGATCATCGCCAGCTTCGCGCTGCGGTTGATCTTCAAATCATTCTCTGGCAAGGAAGAGGCGGCCTAGCATGACTACTACTGCCGAAAGGACCACGGCGACCAAGGATGTCGCTCCGGTCCGCAAGAAGAAGTCCAAGAAGTTCAGCCCGTGGGGCATCGTGGCGTGGCTGGTCGGACTCGGCTTCTTCTTCCCGGTGTTCTGGATGGTGCTCACCTCGTTCAAGGCCGAGAGCGACGCGGCGACCAATCCGCCGAAGCTGTTCTTCGTCCCGACGCTGGACCAGTATTCGGCCGTCTTCAATCAGGGCATCGGGCCGGCCATGCTGAACTCGGTGTTCGCCACGGCGATGTCGACGATCCTGGTGCTGCTGCTCGGTGTGCCCGCGGCGTTCGCGCTGTCGCTGCGGCCGGTCCGCAAGACCTCCGATGCGTTGTTCTTCTTCATGAGCACGAAGATGCTGCCCGTCGTCGCGGCGATCCTGCCGCTGTACGTGATCGTGTCCAACATCGGCCTGCTGGACAACATCTGGGCCCTGGTGATCCTGTACACGTCGATGAACCTGCCGATCGCGGTGTGGATGATGCGGTCGTTCTTCCTCGAAGTGCCGGGCGAACTCCTCGAGGCCGCCAGCCTGGACGGCGCGAGCCTGTGGCGGTCGGTGCGAGAGGTGATCCTTCCGTTGGTCTCGCCCGGCATCGCGGCGACGGCGCTCATCTGCGTGATCTTCGCTTGGAACGAGTTCTTCCTCGCGGTGAACCTGACCGCGGTGAACGCACAGACGATGCCGGTGTACCTCGTCGGCTTCATCGCCGGTGAGGGACAGTACTGGGCCGTGTTGTCGGCGGCCGCGACCATGGCGGCGCTGCCTGTGATCCTCTGCGGGTGGTTCGCCCAGAACAAGCTGGTGCGCGGACTCTCGTTCGGCGCGATCAAGTAAACGTCAGAAAACGAACCGGGAGAAGAACAATGGCATCGATCACCTACAGGAACGCCTCCTGCATCTACGAAGGCTCCGACAAACTCGCGGTCGACGACCTCAACCTCGACATCCAGGACGGCGAATTCGTCGTCCTGGTCGGACCGTCCGGTTCGGGCAAGAGCACCGCACTGCGCATGCTCGCCGGACTCGAGGACATCGACGAAGGCGCCATCGAGATCGGCGGCAAGGACATGACGGGCGTGCCGTCCAAGGATCGCGACATCGCCATGGTGTTCCAGAACTACGCGCTGTACCCCAACAAGACCGTGGCCGAGAACATGGGTTTCGCACTCAAGCTGCGGGGCGTCTCCGCTGACGAGCGGCGCAAGAAGGTCGAGGACGCCGCCAAGATCCTGGACCTCACCGAGCACCTGGATCGCAAGCCCGCCAAGCTGTCCGGCGGTCAGCGGCAACGCGTCGCGATGGGCCGCGCCATCGTGCGCGAGCCGCAGGTGTTCTGCATGGACGAGCCGCTGTCCAACCTGGACGCGAAGCTGCGCGTGCAGACCCGCACCCAGATCGCCGCGCTGCAGCGGCGTCTCGGCACCACCACCGTCTACGTGACCCACGACCAGGTGGAGGCGATGACGATGGGCGACCGGGTGGCCGTGCTGCGCTTCGGCAAGCTGCAGCAGTTCGCCTCACCGAACGAGCTGTACGACCGGCCGGCCAACGCGTTCGTCGCCGGCTTCATCGGCTCGCCGGCGATGAACCTGCTGACGGCTCCCGTCGTCGCCGACGGTGTGCGGATCAGCGAGGATTCCACGTTGCCGCTCGAGCGCGAGCATCTGACCAAGCTGCACGAGGCCGGCGTCGACAAGGTCACGCTCGGCATTCGGCCCGAGGACCTCGAGGTGTCGCCGGGCGGCGGCATCGACGTCGTCATCGACCTCGTCGAGAACCTCGGCAGCGAGACCTATCTGTACACCCATGCACATCCCGACGTGGAGTTGGTGGCGCGGTCACTGTCCCGCACCCCGGTGAAGCTGGCCGACACCGTCGAGTTGCGGATGAATCCGGAGGGCAAGGTGCACCTCTTCCATCCGGAGACCGGCGAACGCCTGAACTGACATCATGCGCCCGCCGGAACTGAGGCTGCGGGCCCCCACGGCGGGTCTGCTCGCCTTGCCGTGGGACCTGCCGTTGGTGCAATGGAAGGCTCCCGACGTCCCACTGCGCGACATCGCGGTCGGACCGAGCCGGCACCTGGTGAAGTTCGTCGAGGCCGACGGCGCGCTATGGGCGGTCAAGGACATGCCGCCGCGGGTTGCGGCCAAGGAGTACGACGTGTTGCGCCGTCTCGAGGAGATGGCGCTGCCCGCGGTGCGTCCCGCCGGCCTGGTAGTGCAGCCCCAGTTCGACACCGCGATCCTGTTGACCCGCTACCTGGATGGGTCGTGGCAGTACCGCCGGCTGTTCATGCGGCTGCCGCCCGACGAGCCGAAGCACCGCGCCCGGCTGCTGGACGCGATGGCCGGCCTGCTGGTGGAACTGCATCGCCATGGCGTCTTCTGGGGTGACTGCTCGCTGGCGAACACCCTGTTCACCCGCGACGGGCAGCTCCTCGCCGCCCACCTCGTCGACGCCGAGACGTCCGAGGTGCACCCGTCGCTGAGCCGCGGGCAACGCCGGCAGGATCTGGACATCATGGTGCAGAACGTGGCGGGCGGCATGATTGACGTGGCCGAGCGCATCGGCGCCTCGGAAGCGTTGCAGGACAAGCTGATCGACGAGGCCAAGCAGGTCGAGAGGCGTTACCGGGATCTGTGGGACGCGCTGCACGCCGAGCCTGTGTTCGCCTTCACCGACCGCTACCGCGTCGAGGGCACCATCCGCCGGCTCAACGACCTCGGCTTCGCCGTCGACGAATTGTCGCTGCACCCGGACAGCGCCGATCCCAGCCGGCTGCGCGTGCACGTCGTCGTCGGCGACCGCCGGTACCACGCGCAGCGTCTGCGAGACCTCACCGGCCTCGACGTCGGAGAGGGGCAGGCCGCGATCCTGCTCGGCGACCTGCACGCCTACCAGGCGCAGCTGGCCCGCGAGGCCGGCCACGACGTCGACGAGTCGACCGCCGCACGGCTGTGGGTGATGGAGGTGCTGACCCCCTACGGCCACCTGGCGCATCAGGCCGTCCACGGCACCGGCACGCAGATCCAGGCGTACTGCGACATGCTCGAGGTGCGGTGGCTGCTCAGCGAGAAGGCCGGCCGCGACGTCGGCACGAACAAGGCCCTGGCGGCGCTGGCGGGTGACGTCATCCCGGTCGACTCGGCGGCGAAGCTGGCCGTCGCCGAGGTCCCGACGGCGCCGTTCGCGGTGTTGAGCGCCGACGACGACTAGCGGAGCTGCGCTTTTGCGTTGAGATTGCACACAGATCGCGAAATCACTCGGAATTGCGAGCTGTGTGCAAAGTCAACGCGGAACTCGCGAACAGAAGCCTCACACGGCGGGGTCGTTGCCGGGGTCGAGCCCCACGGGCACCTGCGGGTTGGCGCCCGGCGCGTCGTGGGTGAAGTGCTGGTGGGCCATCGGCCTGCAGTTGTCGTCCATCGGCGACTGATCGCCCGAGCAGTAGGGCACCCAGTCGCGTGGATCGGCGGCGGCCTGCGGCGCGGCGATCACGGCGCCCGCCGCGATGATGCACGCCGCGCACAGGATCTTCACTGGTACGACGCTACAACGGGTAATACCGTCGTGTGGTGGATCAACTCGGGCGGGTGCGGCTGACCAACCCGGACAAGGTGCTGTACCCGGCGACCGGGACCACCAAGGGTGAGGTCTTCGACTACTACGTGGCGATCGCCGACGCGATGGTCCCGCACATCGCCGGCCGCGCGGTCACCCGCAAGCGGTGGCCGAACGGCGTCGGCGAGCTCGAATTCTTCGAGAAGCAACTCGCCTCGTCGGCACCGGAATGGCTGCATCGCGAGAGCGTCGTGCACAAATCCGGGACGACGACCTATCCGGTGATCGACACCCGCGAGGGGCTGGCGTGGCTCGCCCAGCAGGCGTCGCTGGAGGTGCACGTCCCGCAGTGGCGCTTCGTCGACGGCAAGGTCGGCCCGGCCACCCGCATCGTCTTCGACCTCGACCCGGGCGAGGGGGTAACGTTCCGCCAGCTGTGCCAGGTCGCCCACGAGGTGCGCGACCTGATCACCGACATCGGCCTGACCACGTATCCGCTCACCAGCGGCAGCAAGGGGCTGCACCTGTACGTGCCGCTCGAGGAGCCGATCAGCTCGCGGGGGGCGTCGGTGCTGGCGCGCCGCGTGGCCCAGCAGCTCGAGAAGTCGATGCCCAAGCAGGTCACCGCGACGATGACGAAGAGCCTGCGCACCGGCAAGGTGTTCGTCGACTGGAGCCAGAACAGCGCCGCGAAGACGACGATCGCGCCGTACTCGCTGCGCGGCCGCGACGAGCCCACGGTGGCGGCGCCGCGCACCTGGGACGAGATCGACGATCCCGACCTGCGGCACCTGCGGTTCGACGAAGTGCTCGAGCGGGTGGAACGCGACGGCGACCTGCTCGCCGAACTCGACGAGCAGGTCCCGCTGGCGGATCGGCTGACGACCTACCGCAGCATGCGTGACCCCGGCAAGACGCCGGAACCCGTGCCCGCCAAGGCGCCCGCGGTCGGCAACAACGACAAGTTCGTCATCCAGGAGCACCACGCCCGGCGGCTGCATTACGACTTCCGCCTCGAACGCGACGGCGTCCTCGTCAGCTGGGCGGTGCCGAAGAACCTGCCGGAGACCCCGAGCGTCAACCACCTCGCCGTGCACACCGAGGACCATCCGATGGAGTACCTCACCTTCGCCGGTGAGATCCCGAAGGGGGAGTACGGCGGCGGCGAGGTCTACGTCTGGGACACCGGCACCTACCAGACCGAGAAGTTCAACGATCACGCCCCGGACGGACCTGCCAAGGGCGGCGAGGTGATCGTCACCCTCAAGGGCGAGAAGGTCAGCGGCCGTTACGCACTCATCCAGACCGACGGCAAGAACTGGCTCGCCCACCGGATGAAGGAGCAGGCGCAGCCCACTCCGGGCGATCTGGCGCCGATGCTCGCCACCGAAGGGTCGGTGGACAAGCTCAGGGCGAATCAGTGGGCGTTCGAGGGGAAGTGGGACGGTTACCGCCTGCTGGTGGACGCCGACCGCGGCACGCTGACCCTGCGGTCGCGGCGGGGCCGCGACGTCACCCGCGAGTACCCGCAACTGACCGCGCTCGGCGCAGACCTCGCCGACCACCACGTCGTCCTCGACGGGGAGGCGGTCGCCCTCGACGAGTCCGGGGTGCCCAGCTTCGGCGAGATGCAGAACCGGGCGCGCTCCACCCGCGTCGAGTTCTGGGCGTTCGACATCCTGGCACTCGACGGCCGGTCGTTGTTGCGCGCCAAGTACTCCGACCGACGCAAGATCCTCGAGGCGGTGGCCGAGGGCACCGGCCTGATCGTTCCCGACCGGTTGCCGGGCGACGGCCCGGAGGCGCTGGAGCATGCGCGCAAGCAGCGGTGGGAGGGCGTGGTCGCCAAGAAGCTGGACTCGACGTACCAGGCGGGCAGGCGGTCGTCGTCGTGGATCAAGGACAAGATCTGGTGCACCCAGGAGGTGGTGCTCGGCGGGTGGCGCGAAGGCACGGGCGGACGCACCAGTGGGATCGGCGCCCTGATGCTGGGCATCCCCGGCGCCGACGGCGCGTTGCAGTTCGTCGGGCGGGTCGGCACCGGCTTCACCGAGAAGGAACTGGCGAAGCTCAAGAAGACACTGACCCCCTTGCAGACCGACGAATCGCCCTTCGCGGCACGGCTTCCGACGCAGGACGCCAAGGGCGTGACGTTCGTGCGGCCGGAACTGGTGGGGGAGGTGCGCTACAGCGAGCGGACGTCCGACGGCCGGCTGCGCCAACCGTCCTGGCGCGGTCTACGGGCGGACAAGACGCCCGACGAGGTCAGGTGGGAGTAGCAGCCGCTACGTAGGATCGCCGTTCGGATCGCACGGTACGACGTGACCGTCGTCGATGAGACTCAGGGTCACTCGCATCTCGTCGGGTTGAATGCTGCCCGCCCAGTCGGCGTACGGGTGATCGAGGAACGCCACCACGAGCAACGCCGACGTGACGAGGGCGGACACGAACGCGATGGGAACCGCCTGAACGACGGCGCTTTCGCGGCGGTCGGCCTGGACGCACATGTAGATGAAGATCGCCGACGCACCGATCCCCAGCACGATCCACAGCGGCGGCGGCACCGACGGATCGATCTCAGCGGCGCGGGCACGGCGGCCGTCCCTGCGCTGTGCCTGCTGGTCGAACCACTGCGAATAGGCCGCTTCCTGTTTGGGGTTGGTCGGATCGGTGGCCGCGAAATCGAAGACCGTCGCGTCGACCCAGTGCTGCACGGTCTCCGATCGTTCGCCGCGCGCCATCGCGGGCCATTCGTGGTTGACGACTGCACGCGAGTAGCAGATGAGGTCGCCGTGCAGGCGTTCCCCCTGGTGCCCTTCGAGCACATCGGCGACGTTGTGCAGCTCGGTGACCGCGATCGCCTCCATGCTGCCGCCGTCTCGCGCGCGTTGGTAGTTCTGCAGTGCGTAGAAGATCGTGAAGGCCATCAGCACCGCGAACATGGTGCCGATCACCGTGAGCGCGCCCGCGGCGCGGGTGCTGTCGATGAACCAGCCGGGGTCGGGCGCGCGCCTACGGGCGAGAAGCTTGACGACGACGACGGATGTCACCACGACGACGAGCACCAGAGCCGCCAGCCACGTCAGCATCTGCCGGCCTGCTGCCTGCCACTTCTCCATGCCAGAGCCAAGGCCCCGACCTGTTCGACGTGTAATGCACGGCCCATGTAATCCCCATCATCAAGGGCGGTGCATCGCTGCGATCACCGCCCGCCGATTGTCGGGCATGCGGCGCCGTAACGGGTACGGAACCCGATTTCTCGATTTCCGAGCGGGCCGCAATGAGCTCGGCGGTGCGCGGCGGACGTGACCGCTGTCAGGGGCAACGTTCACCGGGGTGGTGCGGTCGTTGCTCTGATGACGAGTTCGGGTGTCAACAGGAACGACCGAGCGTCTGTGCGACCCATGTCGAGGCGCTCGATCACGGCTGCGACCGCGTGATCGGCCTGCTCCTGCGGCTTCTGGCCGACCGTGGTGAGATCGATGTGGCCCAGTCGCGCCAGCATGCTGTCGTCGTACCCGGTGACCGACACCTCACCGGGAACGTCCACTCCGGCGCGCCGCAGCGCGTCCAACACACCCGCACCCAAGCGGTCGTTGGCGCACACGACCGCCGTGGGCAGCGGCCCCTCCAGCAGTCGTTGCGCGGCAACGATTCCGGCTGACTCGGTGAAATCGGCTTCGATGACCTCTGCATTTCTGTCCAGACCGTGCCTGCGCATCGCGCGAAGGTAGCCGTTGCAGCGATCGGTTGCGATCACCCCGGACCCGCCGGAAACGTGGACGACCTCACGGTGGCCGAGCCCGACGAGGTGATCGACCACCGACGCGATACCGCGGCCATCAGCGGTGCGTACGACGTCCAGTTCGTCGGTCCGGACACGCCGTCCGATGACGACGGAGGGTATTTTGCCGCCGAGGTCGGCCAGTTCACTCACCGATAGTTCGGGGCCGAGCAACAGGATTCCCTCGCAACGAAAGTCGAGCAGGGTCTCGATCACCTTGGCCTCGCCATGGGTGGGGGTGACCGCCCCGAGCACGATCTCGTAGCCGGCCCGGTCGGCTGCAGCGACGATGTGTTCGGCGATCTCCGTGTGGAAGCTGTTGCGGATGTTGATCGTGACACCGAGATGATGGGACCTGCGGGAGGTCATCAACGCCGCGGTTCGGTTGACCCGGTAACCCAGCTCGTCAGCGGCGGCGAACACCCGCTGACGGGTTTCCGCGCTCGGCCCGGCGGCATTGCGGAAGACCAGCGACACCAGTGCCTTGGACACTCCGACCTTGTCGGCGATGTCCTGCATGGTCGGCCGATCGCGATCCCTCGCCACGTGCACCTCGTTTCGACCAGCCCGGCAGGGGTTGACAGCCGGGTGTGACAGCGCTCATAGTAGCGGAGTTAGACCGGTCTAGTAGACCGGACGAAGGAACCACAGGCAGATATGCGCACGACGGCGTGTCAATCAGACGGGAGCAGCAGGGAGTGACGAAGCCATCGGTCGGAGTCGCCGTCATCGGCGGGGGAATGGCCGGCCGGGCACATGCCGCCGGATACCGTTCCGCCACCACCGTGTTCGGCACCGACCGTCCCGACGTGCGACTCGTCGCTGTCGCCGACACCAATCAGGCCGTGGCCGACGACACGGCACGCCGGTACGGGTTCGGGCGGGCGGAGTACGACTGGCGGGCGATCGCCGAGGCGCCTGACATCGACGCCGTCAGCGTGGTGGTGGCCAACCATCTGCACCGCGAGATCGTCGAGGGCCTGCTGGCCGCGGGCAAGCACGTGCTGTGCGAGAAGCCGTTGGCGGGATCGCCGGCCGACGCCGAGGCGATGGTCGCCGCCGCGGACGCTTCCGACCGCGTGACAGCCGTCGGCTACACCTACCGCCGTTCGCCCGCTGTCGAGCAGATCCGGCGCGAGCTCGCCGGCGGCACGATCGGCGAGCTGGTGCACTTCAACGGGCATTACTGGTGCGACTACGCGCTGGATCCGACGTCGCCGATCACCTGGCGCTACCGGGGCGGCCCGGCCACCGGTGCCCTCGCGGACGTCGGCAGCCACCTGATCGATCTGAGCGAATTCATCTGTGGCGCGATCACCGAAGTGGGCGGCGCAGCCTTCGCCACCGTGATCAGGGAGCGGCCCGTGCCGCTCGGCGTCACCTACGGTCACACCAAGGGCGCCGTCAGCGACGAGTTGGCACCCGTCGAGAACGAGGACGTCGCGACATTCACGGCGACGTTCGCCAATGGTGCGGTGGGAACGTTCTCGGCGTCCCGGGTCGCCCACAACCTGCCCGACGGGTTGGGCTTCGAACTCTTCGCCTCCACGGGATCCGCGGCGTGGAATCTGCACCGTCCGGGCGAATTCGAGATCTCGACCGGCGGGGGCCGCGCCGAGCTGAGCGGCCCGCGACGCGTGATCGTCGGACCCGACCACCCGTACATCCGCGGCGGCCTGCCGATGGACGCCGGTGGCGTCGGACACGGGGTTGCCGACCTGTTCGTCTACCAGACCCGTGCCTTCCTCGACCAGATCGCCGGGATCGGCGACCTGGGGCCGCTGCCCGACTTCCAGGCCGGTCTGCACGGACTGCGCGTCGTCGCCGCCGTCACCGAATCCGCCCAGTCGGGCGGCACCACCGTCAAAGTCGTCTGACCACAAAAGGAGTCGCACCATCATGAAGCTCGGTGTCTACACCGCGATCCTGCACGACAAGCCGCTGCGCGAAGCACTGGAGGTCATCGCCTCACTCGGGCTCACCGGAGCCGAGATCAACGCAGGCGGATTCCTCCCCACCCCCCACCTGCCCGTCAAGGAGCTACTGGCCGGCGAGGTCACGCCACAGCAGTACCTGTCGACCTTCGACGGCACCGGGGTGTCGATCGCCGGACTGAACTGCAACGGCAACCCGCTGCACCCCGATCCGGAGGTCGGTCCCGAGGACGCCGAGGATCTCCGCAACGCGATCCGGGTGGCCGGGCTGCTGGGTGTGAACCGAGTCGTCACGATGTCCGGTCTGCCGCAGGCCCATCGGGGTGGGCAGTGGCCGGCGTGGCACGTCAACACGTGGGACTCCGGATACCTCGACTCGCTGGACTACCAGTGGGACGACGTGGCGGTGCCGTTCTGGACCGAGATCGACGCGCTCGCCCGCGAGAACGGCGTCAAGGTCGCCATCGAGATGCACCCGCAGAACCTGGTGTTCAATCCGCCGACCATGAAGCGCCTCGTCGACAAGACGGGAGCCACGCACGTCGGTGCGGAGATGGACCCGTCGCATCTGTTCTGGCAGGGCATCGACCCGGTCGCGGCCATCGAATGGCTGGGCCCGCTGGTGTTCCACGCCGCGGCCAAGGACACCCGCATCAACGACAACTGCAAGATCTACGGCGTGCTCGACGACCGCTTCACCCGAATCCCCTTGGATCAGCACCCCACCGGGCTCGGCGGCAGGCATGTCGTGAACAAGTGGCCGGAGGACTCGGCGTGGGACTTCGTCGCCGTGGGCCGCGGGCACGACACGGAATTCTGGACACGGTTCCTCGCCGCACTGGAAGCCGTCGATCCCGACATGTGGGTGAACATCGAACACGAGGACGTCGCGTTCGGCCCCCTGGAGGGTCTTCGGGTCGCCGCCGAGACACTGAAAACCGCCAACTCGGCCAGCGTCGGCTGACCGGAGAGAGCTGAACAACATGACCACACATGCGGATTCGCCGGCTGAAGCCGACCTTCCACCCCTGACCAGCGGTCCTCACCGACAGCGGATCGGCCTCATCTCGGTCGTCGCGTGCCTGGGCGGCCTGCTCTTCGGCTACGACACCGGCGTGGCCAACGGCGCCGAGGGTCCGATGGCCAAGGAACTCGGACTCTCCCTGCTCCAACTGGGCGTGGTCATCAGTTCCCTGCTGTTCGCCGCCGCATTCGGTGCCCTGCTCGGCGGGATCATCTCCGACAAGATCGGGCGCCGCAAGACCATCCTGATCCTGGCGCTGTTGTTCTTCTTCGGCGTCCTGCTGGTCGTGTTCTCCCCGTCCGGGCCCGAATCCGGCACCTTCTCCGCGGCAGGCTTCGCGACTCTGGTGGCAGGCCGCATCGTGCTCGGACTCGCCGTCGGCGGCGCGTCGACGGTGGTCCCGGTCTTCCTCGCCGAACTGGCGCCCTACGAGATTCGCGGATCGATCACCGGGCGCAACGAGTTGGCCATCGTCGTCGGCCAACTCTCCGCATTCGTGGTCAACGCGATTCTCGGTGTGACACTCGGCCACGTGGACGGCGTCTGGCGCATCATGTTCGCGGTCTGCGCGCTCCCGGCGGTAGCACTGTTCTTCGGCATGCTGCGGATGCCGGAGTCGCCGCGCTGGCTGGTGGAGAAGGGCAAGAACGACGAAGCACTCGCGGTACTGAAGACCGTGCGCTCCGAGGACCGGGCCGAGGCGGAGATCGCTCAGGTGGAGCTGGTCGCCCGGCACGAGAGGCAGGCCAACCAGATCGGCATCCGTGCCGTCATGGGCAGCAAGTGGCTGCGGCGCATCATCCTCGTCGGCATCGGCGTGTGTATGACCCAGCAGCTCACCGGGATCAACTCGATCATGTACTACGGCACGCGGGTGCTGGAGGAATCGGGCATGACCGAGGAGCGGGCCGTGCTCGCCAACATCGCATTCGGTGTGGTCGCCGTGATCGGCGGCATCATCGCGCTGCGCAACATGGATCGCATCGACCGCCGCAAGACCTTCCTGATCGGCCTGTCGTTGACCACGACGTTCCACTGCCTCGTCGGTGTCGCGTCGATGCTGCTTCCGGCGGGAAACCCGGCGCGGCCCTACGTGATCCTCGTCCTCGTCGTCGGGTTCGTGCTGTCGATGCAGACGTTCCTCAACGTCGCCGTGTGGGTGTGGCTGGCCGAAGTCTTCCCCCTGCACATGCGCGGCCTCGGCATCGGTGTCGCGGTGTTCTTCTGCTGGGTCACCAATGGATTCCTCGGGCTCTACTTCCCCACCCTGGTCGCGGCGGTCGGCATCACCGGCTCGTTCTTCCTGTTCGCCGCGATCGGAGTGGTGGCATTGATCTTCGTGTACACCCAGGTGCCCGAAACGCGCGGCCGCTCGCTGGAGGCGCTCGAGGAGGATGTGTCCAGCGGGCAGATCTATGTCGGCATGCGCTGAGCCGACTCGGCTTTGACGATGGGCGACGCAGGCACTGCGGATGCGCGGGCGGACGAGTTGTGCAGCTTCCTCTCTGGAATCGAGCCGTTCACCGCTCTCGGTTCCTCGCCGTTGGCAGAGATCGCGGCTGCAGCGACGGTCCGCGAGTTCTGCGCGGGCGACCTGGTGGTCGACGCGTTCACGGCGCCGCCCACGGAGATCTACGTGGTGCTGACCGGCGAAGTCGACCTCTGGCACGATCAGGACCAGGTGACGAAGGCCGGTGACGACCGGTTCGTCGCCGGCGACGTGTTCGGGTTCTCCGCCATGCTCACCGAGCGCCCCATCGGCCCACGGGTGGTCGCCACCACGGCGGCGAGCATTGCCGTCCTGCCGGGCAACCTGGTCGAGCCGGCGTTCTACTCTCGCAGCGGCGCCCGGTTCCTCGCCGACTACATCTCCCGAACCCGACGCCGCAACACCTCGGCGCCGATGTTCAGCACGGTCGCAGACCTGGTCGCGAGCACGCCGTTGGTCATCGGTCCGGACACACCCGTCGCCGTCGTCGCGCGGCAGATGGCGGAACGTGACATGCACTGCGCGGTCGTCGAATCGGGCGACGGCTCCTACGGCATCGTGACCGACGCGGTGCTGGGCCGCCGAGTCGTCGGCGACGGGATCTCCGGGGACACCCCCGCGCGTGAGGTGATGGTGCACCCGGCCACGACGGTGGAGCTCTCCGGCTCGTCGGTCGAGGCACTGATCACGTTGCTCGACACCCGATCTGAGTACCTGCCGGTCGTCGATCGAGCCGACAACCTGCGCGGCGTACTCGGGGCGCGTGATTTCGTCCTGGCGCCGACGACGGCGGGATTCGGGATGCTCGAACAGATTCGGCGCGCTCGCAACCGCGCCGAGTTGATCGAGCGGGCCCGGCGCGCACCGTCGATTCTGGGTGACATCCTCGATCGGGGGCTGGCCGTCGACCGCGTCATCCGGGTGTACTCCGCGATCGTCGACGCGATCGTCCGGCGATCCATCCAGTTGGTCTTCGCCGACCATCCCGACCTGGCCCTCGACCAGTTCACCTGGCTCTTCCTCGGCAGTCACGGCCGACGCGAGGCCGTGCCGTGTTCGGATCTCGACGTGGCCATCGCCTTCGACGACACCATGTCCGCGGAGACGATGGTGCTCTTCCGCGACGCGTTCGGTGAGGTCAACGAACTGCTGACCGCTGCAGGGCTCGGCGTCGACGTCAACGGCGCGAACGCGTCGAACAAGGCGTTCTCCCGGACGAACAGTGAGTGGCGGGCCGCGGCAACCCGTTGGCTGACGGCGCCCGAGGAACACTCGCGTGCGACGATGGCGCCGCACCGCAAGGGCCTGGCGGTCATCGCCTCCCTGCTGGTGGACGCCCGGCCGATCCACGGCACACCCGGACTGCCGCAGGTGGCGCAGGTGTTCACCGAGTTCCGGCGGCATCCGGCGGCAATGGATCTGCTGCTGTCGGAATCGCTGTCGCACCGGGCGAAGGTGCGGGATCGCACCCTCCGCGACGTGTTCACCGGGAAGGGCGACACCTTCGACGTCAAGACCCACGGGCTGCTGCCCGTGGTGAGCATCGCCCGGTGGGCCGCGCTCGGGGTCGGTTCCACCGAACTGCAGACCGTCAAACGCCTGCGCGACGCGTCGGGATCGGCCATCCTGCACGGCGCCGAGGCCGACCGCCTGATCGAGGTGTTCGAGATCCTGCAGCGAATGCGGCTGCGCCATCACCTCAATCGGCTTCGCCACGGCCTGCAGCCCAGCGACATGATCGACCGCGACGACCTGTCACCGATCGAACGCAGCATGATCGGCCAGGCCGTCCGGGAGATCAACACCATCGCACGTCGCATGGACCGTGTCGCGCTTCGTTCTACATCCCTGCCCCGGCCGGTCCGGCGAAAGGCGACCTGACCGCACATGCGGATCGCCGTCATCGGTGACGTCGGTGGACACGCCAGAGCGCTGCGCGACGAACTCAACCGCCTGGGCGCGCACCCCGACGGCTCGCTACCCGATGAGCTGATCGTCGTGCAGGTCGGCGACCTGATCCATCGAGGACCCGACTCCGCTGAGGTGGTCGACATCGTCGACAACTACCTGCGCACCCAGCCCACGCAGTGGATCCAGCTGCTCGGCAACCACGAGGCGCACTACCTCCGTCCGCCGGTCTTCGCCTGGTCGGAAACCCTGGATGGCAAGCACATCAGCACGATCAACGGCTGGTGGCAGAACGGTGTCCTGACCGTCGCCGCCGCCGCCGTCGACACCGCACACGAGTCCTTCCTCATCACCCACGCCGGCATCACGGCAGAATTCTGGGCCGCCGTCCTCGGCGGTCCACCCACCGCCGCCGAGGCCGCCCACCGGATCAACGAACTCGCGAGAGCGGACGCCGAGTCGGTCTTCCGCGCCGGCATCCTGTTGCACGGCAGGACCGTCCCGGACGCCGGACCGCTGTGGGCGGCCACCGCCACCGAACTGCTGCCCGGATGGGCGGACGGCCGGTTGCCCTTCAGTCAGATCCACGGCCACAGCAGCGTCACCGCGTGGCGCGACGACGACACCACCGTGCCGCGATCCGGCGTCGAAGCGCTCGTCACCATCGACGCCGACGCCAAGCACGAGACCGTTCACCTCGCCGGCGGCCGCCTCATCGGCATCGATCCCGACCACCGCGGCACGCCGACAATCCCCTGGCGCGCATTCGAATTCGCCGGAACCGTCACGGCTCGCTAGCAGCTCACGTCGGTTCGCCGACCACCTGATTCCCCACCACGTCGAGCAGCCGTAGATTCGCCAACGCATCGGAACCGGGCGGTGGGGTGAGCAGCACCAGCCGCTGACCGTCCGTCGTCGCCAGTACCTCGCAGTCCAGCGTGATGGGACCGACCCTCGTCAGGAACGTCTTGCGGTCCATCCGGCGGGTGGCCACTTCGTGACGCGCCCACAGGTCGGCGAACTCGGGGCTGTGCTCAAGCAGCGCGTCGACGAGTTCGCGCATGTCGGCATCGTCGGGCCGGCGTGCCCACGCCGCGCGCAGGTCCGCCACCGTCGTCCGGCTCAGCCGGTCGTGGTCCTTTTCGGGTGCACCCGCGCGCGACCGCGGATCGGTGAACCAGTGCCACGTCATGCTGGCCTCGACACCCGATCCGCCCGCTGCGGGAAGCTCACTCATGAGCAGTGCGGCGAGCCTGTTCTGCGCGAGGATGACGTCGGTGTCGGAGCATACGAAAGCGACTGCGTCGCTGAGCTGGTCGAGGACGAAGAGCAGGGCGGGCCGCACGTTCACCGAATGCGTGCTGCGGTCGGGGACTGCGTGACCCGCGAGCCGGTGAAGATGATCGGTCTCGTCGTTGGTCAGGCGCAGGGCCCGGGCGAGCGCTCGCAACATCTGCGGTGACGGCTGGGGCCCGCGCGACTGCTCCAGCCTCCCGTAGTAGTCGACCGACATCCCGGTCAGCTGCGCCACTTCCTCTCGGCGCAGCCCCGCGGTGCGGCGACGAACGCCCACCGGGAGTCCCACGTCCACCGGGCTCAGTGCCTCCCGGCGGCGCCGCAGGAACTGGGCCAGCGCTTCGCGATCCATCGGTTCATTGTCCGCCAGAGGTGCAGGCTGAGGCAGGGACTCCCGATCCCTGCCTCGACGCGTCCTGGTAGCTCCGCTGATTCGGGAACACGCTGATCTCATGCGAACCAAGACACTCGGAACCTTGAAAGCGTCGGCGGTCGGCCTCGGATGCATGGGCATGTCGGGGGCGTACGGCGAATCCGACCGCGACGAGAGCATCGCCACCGTGCACGCCGCGCTCGACGCGGGGGTCACGTTGCTGGACACCGGCGACTTCTACGGCATGGGTCACAACGAACTGCTGATCGCCGAGGCGTTGGGCTCCGCCCAGCGTGACGCGTACCAAGTCAGCGTCAAGTTCGGTGGTCGACTCGACCCCGCGGGCGCCTGGGTCGGCTACGACGCAAGCCCGGCCGCGGTGAAGTCCGCGGCCGCATTCTCGTTGCAGCGCCTCGGCACCGACTACATCGACGTCTACCGTCCGGCTCGGCTGGACCCCGCCGTGCCCATCGAGGACACCGTTGGCGCGATCGGCGAGCTCGTCGACGCCGGATACGTGCGGCACATCGGGCTCTCGGAGGTCGGATCGGAGACCATCCGCCGAGCGGCGGCCGAGCGGCCGATCAGCGACCTGCAGATCGAATACTCACTGATATCGCGCGGCATCGAGGGCGGCATCCTCGACACGTGCCGCGAGCTGGGGATCGGCGTGACCGCGTACGGAGTGCTCTCGCGAGGACTGATCGGCGGGCACTGGACGAAGACCAGCGGCGGCCCAGGCGATTTCCGCACCATGAGCCCTCGATTCGCCGAGGGCAACGTGGACCGCAACCTGGCCCTGGTCGAGGCGTTGCGCGGTGTCGCCGACGAACTCGGGGTGTCCGTCGCCCAGGCTGCCATCGCGTGGGTGGCCGCCCGGGGAGACGACGTGGTGCCGCTGATCGGCGCGCGCACCCGGAACCGGTTGACCGAGGCACTCGGAGCGGTCGACGTGACGCTGACCGAAGATCAGCTGGCCCAGCTCGAGTCGGCGGTGCCTGCGGCCGAGGTGGCCGGCGACCGATACCCGGCCGAACACATGGCTGCGCTCGACTCCGAGCGCTGACCGGTCAGGCGAGTAGAGCTGCCCCGTCGATCGCTTCCTGCATGCCCCGGGTCGCCAGCACGTCGGCCAGTTCGTTGTCGGCGACGCCGGAATGCCCCTTCACCCAGAACCACTCGACCTGGTGCCGCGCGCACGCCGCCTGCAGCCGCTGCCAGAGGTCGACGTTCTTCACGGGTTGCTTCGCGGAAGTCAACCAGCCGTTGCGTTCCCAGCCGAAGACCCACTTGGTGATGCCGTTCCGGACGTAGGTGCTGTCGGTGTGCAGATGCACCACCACGGGACGGGTCAGCGCCTCCAGCGCCATGATCGGCGCCGTCAACTCCATCCGGTTGTTGCTGGTCTCGCCGGGCTCGCCGCCGCACATCTCGCGGACGTGCTGGCGCTGGCGCAGCACGGCTCCCCAACCGCCGGGTCCGGGGTTCGGTCTGCACCCGCCGTCGGTGTGGATGACGACGACGTCTTCGGTCATGCGCCGAGGATAGGCAAGGGTCGGGTGGTCGAGCTCATCGACGCGCCGTCATCATCGCCGTCCGGACCGACATGCCGAGGTCGTGATGGCGCAGGGTGGTGATCCGGCGTCCGGGCTGCACCGCGTCCTTGACAGGTCCGGTGCGATCACCGAAGAACGCGGCGGTCGCGTCGATGTCAGCGACGACGTAGGTGATGCCCCACAGGGTGGACGGCCCCTCGTCCGTGGTGTCCGGCGAGCCGACCACCTCGACGATCACCTCGCCGAACCGGAAGAAGATCTGGCGCATCGGCCGTCCGCCGAGTTCGGCATCCCGTTCCCGGCGTGGCTCCACTCCGACGGCGCCCAGCGCCGCGACCGTCCGGCGAAGGTCGGGCGACAGCAACACGACGTGGTCGACCGCGACGACGCCGTTCGGGTGCGCGGCCGGCGGCTCGGCGGCGACGTCCGTCCAGGTCGTCGGTACGCCGTCGAGGTCGTGGGCCGAGGCGCGGGGTGGCAGGCCGCGCAACGACCACCCGACGATGCCGGCGCCGCGAGAACGTCCCACCAGCCGGATGCCGACGCCGCCGACCCGGCAGACGTCCCCCGAGACGCTGAAGCCGGCCCGTGTCCAGGCGTCCGGCGGATCGGCGACCTCGAACGACTCGACGGTGACGGTCATGGGTCAACGGTCGCATGCCCCCGGCTTGTCGGTGCCCTCGCCTACCGTCATGCCATGCGAACCGCGGACCTCGTCCCCACGCCCGAACTCGTCGACCAGATGGTGCGGGACAAGCCGCCGGGCTGGGCGTTGGCGGCCTTCGCGTCCGTGATGTTCCAGCGCTGGGCCGCGCTCGAGGATCGCAAGATCGCCCAGGTGGTCGGGCGGGCCGCGCATCCGGCCGGCAGGCTGCGGACGGGCCACGACGTCGCAAAGTTCCTCACCCGGCACCTGCGCGCCGCCGACGACATCGTCGCGGAGGCAGCGGCCTACCTGCGCGCGCCGGAGTTCGCGGCGGTGTTCGGCGACGGCCAGGACGATGCCGACCCCGACGGCGTCGTCCGCGCCGCACACCATCTGGGCGACCTCTACGAGAGAATGCTCGAGATCGCGGAGAACTGCCGAAGGCGTTCCGTCGCATGGCAACACGTCGAGCTCCTCGACAGCTGTACGCGGTTCCTGAACCAGCACCTCCAGGACTTCGGCGGCTTGGTCAACGACGTGCTGGAGCGTCATGACGAGATGCAGCGGCAACTGCCCTCGGGCCGCAGCCGCCTCGAACCCGTGCGCCTGCACACCACCACCGACGACCAGCTGCTCGGGTCGATCCTCGACCACCTGCACGCACTCGGGTAGTCAGCCCTCGCGCAGCAGCAGCTCGAGCTTGTCGTTGGCGGTCTGCAATGCCGTGGCGATCATGCCGAGCAACCGCTCACGGCTTCTCGGCCGCGCCAGCAGCGGGATGAACATCTCGCGCAGCAGGTTCAACCGTGACGTCGCCAGCCAATCCATCAGTTCGGGCTCGGCGAGCCAGCGCAATTCGTTGCGGTGCTCGGCCAGCGTCATCGCCAGCCAGTCGACGTCGGTGTTCGGATGGGGCACCGGCCGGCACAGCGCATTGTTCGCGGCGTCGTCGGCGCCGCTGAGTTCGAGGTGGGCGATCATGCCGGCGCTGAACACCTGCTGGCAGCCGCGCACACTCTGCAGCACCAGCCGGTCGCCGTCGAAAACGTCCACCGCCGGGCGCTTCTCGAGTCCGTCGGCGGTGCAATCCACGTACAACGTCGAACCGGCGGACGGGACCTCGCCGCCGGTGAGCACGATCGCGGAGGGCTCGATCCGCTCGACGCGGCCCAGCCGGATCACGTCGTCGATGCGGCGCAGCTGGTCGAGCTCGGCGCGCGACACCGTGGCGCAGCGGTACATTGTGGGCCGGACCGCCGGATCGAGCCGCAGCAGGTTGCCGTTGGCCTCCAGCTGTGCTAACAGCTCGTCGACGGAATCGGCGTCGGTGATGGACTTCAGCCGCGCCCCGAAGCTCGCTTTGAACCGGTCGAGGAAGTCGGGTCCCGGCTGGATGTTCTCGCGGTCGAGCAGCCATGCGTCGCGCGGCATGATCCACCGCAGCCGCTCGGGTGCGATCCCGGCGGCGAGCAGCCACAGGCACGCGTCGATGCCCGTCTTGCCCGCGCCGACGACGGTGAAGTGGTCAAAACCCGCTGCCAGCAAGGGTAATTCGTTGGGTGGCACGCACGTGACGCCATCGGCGACGCCGTATGCCGGCGGGCGCATCGACGGCACCACCGTCTGCAGGTACGTCGCGTCGACCGTCCGGCGTCGCACGTCGACGGTCACCTCGTCACCGTCGTGCCCGACGATCCGGCCATCGCCGAGGTACTCGCTGTCCGGCAGGTACGACACCCGGCCCGTCGGCAGTAGCACCTTCTCCATCACCTCGTCGAAGTATCCGCACACTTCGTCACCGGCAGCCAGCTCGTGCAGGCCGGCGTTCCACCCGGCGTCGTCGACGGCGCCGGATCCCAGCGGACGGGAGTTGACGCCGTAGTAGGCCGACGGCTGGTGTAGGCGGACGAACGGATAGGCGCGCGTCCAGTGCCCGCCGGGGGAACTGCCACGGTCGACGATGACGACCCGCGCATCGCTCTCGGCGACCAGGGTGTCGGCGAAGGCCATACCCATGGCACCGGCGCCGACGACCAGGTAATCGGTCTCGATCGTCCGCATGTCGCCCCCTCGCTCCGCGCGACCCTATCCGAGGTCATGGCATGCATTACCGTCGGTACCGTGTCGACAGCCCAGCCGGACGCGGCGAGACCGCTGCACGCGTTGCCGGACACCGGCTACGTGTACCGGACGGGGTGGCGGCTGACCACCAGCGACATCGACGAGCACCGGCGAATCCGGCTGGACGGCGTCGCCCGGTACATCCAGGAGGTCGGGGCCGAGCACCTGATCGACTCCGGGTTCGCCGACGTCAATCCACACTGGATCGTGCAGCGCACCGTCATCGATGTCGTCGAACCGATCGAATGGCCGAGTGACATCACCTTCCGGCGGTGGTGTTCGGGTATCTCCAACCGCTGGTGTTCGATGCGGGTGCGGCTCGACGGCGCAGAAGGCGGCCTGGTCGAGACCGAGGGCTTCTGGATCAACATGAACAAGGACACCCAGACGCCGTCATTGATCGACGGTGACCTGTTCGAGCGGTTCGCTTCCACCACGGACGACACCCGGCTGAAATGGCGGCCGTGGCTGCCCGGCCCGGCCGACTCGGAGTCCTCGGTGCCGTTCGCGCTGCGGCACACCGACATCGACCACTTCAGGCATGTCAACAACACGGTCTACTGGCATGGCGTGCACGAGGTGGTGGCCCGGTACCCGGACATGACGACCGGTCCGTACCGCGCAGTCGTCGAGTACCGCAAGCCGATTCAGCGCATGGACGACGTCGTCATTCACTGGGGGCGGCGTGACGGCGACCTTCGGCTGTGGTTCGTCGTGGGCGAGACCGTGCACGCCGCCGCACTGGTCCGCAGCCTGTAGCCCCTCGGTCAGCGCGTTCCAGCGAGCCTGTCGGTGAACACGTCGAGCATGTGCTCGAACGTGGCCGAAGAATCGGGTGTCTGGCCGATCCCCGTCTGTTCGATGGTGACGGCGCCGTGGATGGCACTCCAGACGATCTGGGCGGCCTCAGACGAATCATGTTGTGGAGTGCCGACTCCCAGCGCCTCGATCAACCCGACCAGGACGGCGAACACGTCGCGACCGGAACCGGCGACGGCCGACGACTGGTCTTCCAGCGGGCTGCCGGACCCGAAGATCAATGCGTACCGCGCGGGGTGGTGCAGCGCGAAGTCCCGGTAGTCACGGCAGGCCTGGCGGAAGCGGTCGGCGGGAGCGAGATCGGTGGACACGTCGATGGCCTCGGCAAGCTGTTCCAGCGTCCGGGTCGCCAGGGCGATCAGGAGGCCGTCCTTGTTCTCGAATCTGTTGTACACACTCATGGGAGACACTCCGGCTTGCTGTGCGACCGCCCGAACGGTCACGCCGCCGGTGCCGTCGCGATCCAGCACGGCCTCGGCCGCGTCGAGTAACGCGGCCGAGACCTGGTGGCTGGCGGTGCGGCGGCGGGCCGTCATGCCGGGGTGGCGACGTTCCGGTGGGCCAGCCAGGCGAGCGATACGTCGGCGACGTCGCGCCACCCACCGTCGATGGTGAGTGAGTGCCCTCGTCCCTCGAACTCACGGAAGTCGGTGATCGCCCCGGACTTCGCATAGAGCTTGTGCGCGGCCTTCGCCGAGACGAACGGCACGGTGTGATCCGCCGTGCCCGCGGTGATCAGCAGCGGCCCGCGGGTGCCGTTGGCGATGTCGACCCTGGCGGGCGAACCACCCGACAAGTTGGCCGTCGCGGCCTCGAACAGCGGCTTGCCGGGCGACGGGATCGACCACTGCTCCCACAGCTCGTCGGACTCGGCCTGGGTCAGCGCATTGCCGAACCCGTAGCGCCACTGCGCCTCGGTCAGTCCCTTGGCGCGGCCTCGGTTGAGGGGGTTGCCCAGGACCGGGAAGGCGCTGCGCAATTGAGCGACGGGCAGCGGCCTGACGCCTTTGATGGGGGCCGGGTCGATGGCCACGGCTGCGGCGACCTTGTTCTGTCCCAGTAGTTTCTGCGCGATCAGGCCGCCGAAGGAGTGCCCGATCACCACCGGTGGAGTGTCGAACCGGTCCGCGATCGTCGCGAAATGCGCGGTCAGCTCGTCGATGCCGATGCCCGCCTGATCGGCGGGCTTGCGCCGGGTCTCCTCGACGGTGGGTCGTTCACCGGGCCACGCCGGCGCGACGGCGTGATGGCCGTGGGCGGCGAAGTAGTCGATCCACGGCTGCCAGGCGGTGTGGGAGATCCAAAGGCCGTGGATGAAGACGACGTTGGTCATGATGCGTTCCTGTCTCGACTTCGGTGCCCGCTCGCGTCCGCGGGCGGTGCGCGTCGCCTATGTAACAATGTTCCATAAGTCTCGCAGCCACAAGAACCGCGCCGGGGCTACGATTATTTCCGTCCGCAACCGGTCCTCCCGGCGCGCCGGCGAGTGATGCGGAATTTCATCTTTTCCGAATGTTTGCTCGGTACCTTCAACCGAAGGAAATCGGCATGTCACCGGAGGGCGAGACACCATGGCGGGCGGGATAGCGGCCGAGTTGGCGGCCGCCGGCTTCGGGGACGCGAGCGAAGTGGGCCGCGGTGGCGGCGGGGTGGTCTACCGCTGCCATCAGAAGTCCCTCGGCCGCAGCGTCGCCATCAAGGTGCTGGCCTCCGATCTCGACGACGACGACCGGGAGCGGTTCCTGCGCGAGGGTTATGCGATGGGAGCGCTGTCCGGGCACCCGAACATCGTGAACATCCTGCAGGTCGGCGTGACCGAGAGCAGCCGGCCGTTCATCGTGATGCCGTACCACCCACGGGGTTCGCTCGCGGAACGGTTACGCCGGGAAGGCCGCATCGCGTGGCCGGAGGCGCTGCGCATCGGGGTGAAACTGTCCGGGGCGCTGGAGACCGCCCACCGGACCGGGACACTGCACCGGGACATCAAGCCGGCCAACGTGCTTGCCAACGACTACGGCGAACCGCAGCTCAGCGACTTCGGCACCGCCCGCATCACCGGCGGATACAAGACCGTGACCGGTTATTTCACCGGCACCCTGTCCTACACCGCACCCGAGGTGCTCGCGGGCAACCCGCCCACGGTCGCGGCAGACGTGTACTCCCTCGGCGCGACGCTCTACGCGCTGATCGCCGGGACGCCACCGCACGAGCGCAAGGCCGACGAGGACCTGATCGCGCACTACCTGCGCATCACGTCGACGCCGGTGCCGGATCTGCGTCCGCAGGGCATCCCGGCCGACGTCTGCGCGGCCATCGAGAAGGCGATGTCGCGCGAGCCGGGGGACCGGCAGGCGTCTGCGGCGGAGTTCGGCCGCGAACTGCAACTGGCACAGGGCCACAACGGGTTGACCGCCGACCCGATGGCGCTCAGCGACGCCGGTCCCGCACCGGAGCAGGAGGACGGCACGCAGGCGCTGCCGCTGGTGAGTGACGCCGGCGACCCGTCCGGCTCCGGTGCGCAGTCACCGGACGACGGCCTTCCGCCGCCGGTCCCCGGCATGTTCGCGCACACCACCTCGATCAGCGGGTCGAGCCTGCCGTGGCAGGCCGCGCAGATCCCACCGAAGGTCCCCGAACCCCCGCGGGTGATGGAGTCCGATCCCGGCCCGCCCGCCAAGCGCGACGGCAAGAGGCTGCTGATCGCCGGAGCCGCCATCGTGGCGGTGCTGCTCCTGGTGATCAGCGGCATCGTCATGGTCACCTCGTCGCAGGACGCCGCACCGCCGACGGAGGCCGCGTCGAGCCGTCCGACCGCTGAACCGCCGCCCGTCTGGGAACCGGTCGCCGATGCGCGGGTCGCGCGGGACGCGGTCGCGGCCACTCAGGCCGACGGCACCATCTGGATCTTCGGCGGCGTGGGCGCGGACAACCGCGTCAGCGGCGGCCACGAGGGCTTCGACCCCGCCATCGACAGCTGGAAGGGTGGCGAGGACCTGCCCGTCCCCGTCCAGCACGCGGCGGCGGTCACCTGGCAGCACACTCCGGTGGTGCTCGGCGGCTGGCGCACCGAGGGCGCCGACGAGAGGATCGCCACCAACCGGGTCTGGCGGGTGGTCAACAGCCGCTGGGTGGAGCTCCCGCCGCTGCTGCAACCGCGGGCCGCCGCGGCGGCCGCCGTGGTCGGTGACCGCATCGTCGTCACCGGCGGGGTGGACTCCGGCGGCAGACTGCTGAACACCACCGAGGTCTACGACGGCACCTCCTGGAAGCCGGCTGCCCCCATCCCCACGCCGCGGCAGCTGCTGGGCGCGGCGTCGGACGGCAAGCTGATGTACGCGGTGGGCGGCACCAACGGCACCGCCGACCTGGCGGCGGTCGAGGCCTACGACCCGATCGCGGACAGGTGGTCGGCCATGCCCGATCTTCCGCTGCCGCGCAGTGATTTCGGCGTGGCCGTCACCGACGCCCGGCTGGTGGCGGTCGGGGGCATGTCCCGCGGGCGGGTCCTCGACAGTGTCGCCGCGCTCGATCTCACCACCTCCACGTGGAGCGACCTGCCGGATCTCGGCACCGCGAGGCACGGTTCGGGGGTCGCGGCGGTGGGCAAGACCGTGTACGCGATCAGCGGGTCGACCGGCGCAGGCGACGACCAGGTCACCTCGTCCGCCGAAGCGCTGGAGCTGGCGCCGCGCAGGCCACAGCCCGCCGCGGCATGGCGGGCGCTGCCGGACGCGCAGACGCCGCGGCTGATGATGGCATCGACCGTGCTCGACGACGAGATCTGGATCGCAGGCGGCATGCTGGGACACTCGCAGTCCCTCGACACCGTCGAGAGCTATGACCCGAAAACCGGTGCGTGGCAGAAGCATCCGCCACTACCGATACCCCTGCACCACGCGACGGCGGCGGCCTTCCGCGGCGAGATGATCGTGATCGGCGGCGCCACCGACACCGTCGCCGAGGCGTCGAACAAGGTCTTCGCGTTGCGCGGCGGCGCGTGGGAGGAACTGCCGAGCCTCGGATTCGCCCGCGCGGCACCGTCGGCGGCCGTCGTCGACGACAAGCTCGTCGTCGTCGGTGGGCAGAACGACAAGCAGCTCGTCACGGCGACCGAGGTGTTCGACGGCGAGTCCTGGACCACGGCGGCCGACCTGCCCACTCCGCGTGAGCATCTCGTGGCGGTGTCGGACGGCACCTACGTCTACACGGTGGGCGGGCGGGCACTGACCGCCGACGAGAACTCCTCGGCGGTCGAGCGCTTCGACCCGGAGGCCGGGACGTGGGAACGGTTGCCGGACATGCCGACTGCGCGCGGGAGCTACGGCGCCGCGCTGGTCGACGGGCGGATCGTGGCCGTCGGTGGCGAGGAACCGACGCGCGTGCTGGCCACCGTCGAGATCTACGACATCGACACCGGCAAGTGGTCCACCGTGGCGCCGATCAACACCCCGGTGCACGGTCAGGTGGTGGCCGCCGTCGGCTCCACCGTGTACTGCATCGGGGGCGCCGACCGGCCGACGCACGAAGGCCCGGTCGCGACGGTCGAGGCGCTCGACTTCACGTAGCGCGCAGCTGAGCGAGGGTGACGGCGCCACGCCGCAGTGCCTCGTTGGCCAGCCGCACCCGCCGGTCGCCCTCGGCGGGGACGGCGAACTTGTCGTAGAGATTCTGCAGGTGTTGTTTGACGGCCGCCTCGGAGACGAACAGTTCGCCGGCCATCTTCCGCACCGATGCCGGTTCCGGGAACGGGTCGTCGGAGACCAGGGGCCGGCACAGGACGACGAGCACGTCGACCTCACGCGGGGTCAGCCGCGGCGGCACCTCGGCGGGCTGGGCGGTGACGGTCTCCTCGTCGAGGGCGCCGCCGGAGTCCCTGACCTCCCAGAAGACCAGCTTCGTCTTCCCGATGCGCACCTCGTCCCCGGACCGCAGGACGCGTTCGGCGGTGATCTTCTCGCCGTTGAGGTGGGTCCCGTTGCGGCTGCCGAGGTCCCGGATGGACCAGGCGAACCCGAGGTTCTCCAGGACGGCGTGCAGGCGCGACACGGTCTCGTCGTGCTCGAGCGCCACCACGTTGGTCGACGACTTGCCAAGGGTCACCCGCTGGCCGGTCAGCGGGACGAGCTCCCGCCCCGACGGCCGGAGGACTTCCAGGTGCGACGACATGACAGTGGGGACCTCCTTCGCAGCAATCTTCGCCCACGGAGCCGGTCCTTGCGCGCAAACACGGCGGACGCGCCACCGCGGGCCGTCGGAGTGGTCCCCGACGACCCGCGGCTCGCCCACCGTCAGATCACGCGCGCGGCGCGCGGTGGGTGGCTCTCCATGCCTGCGGGATCATCCGCTTGACCTTCGCCGACTCCAGGATCGGCGGCCACGGCCATTCGCTGTGCCCGGCGCCGCGCGGCGCCTTCAGGAACGCCAGCCCGAGCACCAGACCGAAGATCACGTGCCCGACCAGCGTGATGGTGAACGTGGCGGGATTCAGGTCGAACATCATCTCCTCGCCGCGCGGCGCCACGACGACGGTGCCGATCAGTCCGCTCCACAGCGGGAAGACGGACATCGCCACGAAGGCCAGCACCGCGTAGACGCTCTTCCACCGGTCGATGCCCAGCGCGAACGCGGCGATGAAGAACGCCACACCCATGCCGCCGCCGTCGCCGATGTAACGCCACACGTAGCCGACCGCGGCACTGCCGTTGGTCTCGGGCTCTCCGGTGACGAACGAACCCATCACGGGGATGAAGTCGCCCATCAGTTTCAAGACGTGCACGGCGAACAACCTCGCCGCGTCGTAGACGATGCAGGCGACCATGCCGGCGATCAGGCCACGCCCGACCACCATGTCGATCCGGTGCGGCGCGAACGCGATGATCGCGCCGAGCACGGCCAGCAGCGCGATGATGACGATCGACGTCGTGCTCTGGTGAACCAGGCCGAACACCTCGACCGGAATGGCCAGGATCGGCATGGATGCCAGCAACAGCACGAACAGCACCCGGGCGATGGCCCACTTGGTGGGCGGGCTCGGCTTCTTGGCCAGGTCGATGTAGCGCTGCCGGACGGTGTCCGACACGGTGCCGATGATCTCGACGGGCCGCAGCCGCACGGTCTTGCCGTCGAAGCCGCTGACGGCCTTCGGCAGCGCCTTCATCGGCACGTCGGGGGAGGGGACGTGAGTCACGAGCGGCTTCACCGGCAGGTCGGCGGTACGCATGCGCACGGTTTCGTCGTATACGGGGCGGCTCGGGCCGGTCGGTGTTGTCGCGAACATCAGACTTCCTTGATTCTGTGCGGTGTACAGCAGGACGTCATCCATCGTCGCGAGGGCGTCCCGCCCGGGTAATCGCCGCCGAGCCAGAATCTCGCGCCGTGGGGGAAGGGTTTGCTGTCCGCCGGGTAAGGGTCGCCGCAGCGCCGGCCGTCAGGGCAGGCGCTCGCGCACCGCGGCGGCGAATCCGTCGCAGTCGGCGACGGTGACCGTGAGGCTGGGATGCCGGAGGCGTCCGGTCGGTTCGATGCCCGGCACCGGCGCCCGGAACTGCAGGCACACCCCGCGGTCGCCGTTGGTCGCGAAGGTGAGGCCGCGGTCGGCGATCGACAGGTGCGCGGCGCCTGCCGTCTTGATGAACTGGTACGGCCCGGTGATCTCGACCTCGGCGACGTTGTCGAACGTCGTCTCCAACCGCCATGGCCCGAACCGGGCGGTGATGCGATCAGGGCCGAGATCGACGCCGCATCGCGAAGGCCAGATGCCGAACGGCAGCGCCGCGATCCGATAGCGGGGGTCGAACCGGAAGTCGAAGGACTGATCTGCCACGGCGACCGCATACCCGCGCGGGCGAGCCGGCGCACATGTGAAATCTCTATGAGACGCGTGACCGGCCCCGTGGCGCTCGCGAGAATGATCGGATGACGACTGTGCCGACCGACAGCGGTACCGGTCCACGCCGGCCCGTCCTCGGGCAGCTGCCGCGGATGTACCGGCCCGACGGGTCACCCATCCGCGTCCTGCTGGTCGACGACGAGCGCGCGCTGACGAATCTGGTCCGGATGGCGCTGCAGTACGAGGGCTGGGCCATCGAGGTCGCGCACGACGCCCGCGAAGCGGTGGACAAGTACCGCGAGCACGGTCCGGACGTGCTGGTGCTCGACATCATGTTGCCGGACACCGACGGCTTCGGGGTGCTGCAGCAGATCCGGTCGTCGGGGACCTACACGCCGATCCTCTTCCTCACCGCGCGGGACTCGGTGCGCGACAGGGTCACCGGGCTGACCGCCGGCGGCGACGACTACATGACCAAGCCGTTCAGCCTCGAGGAGCTGGTCGCGCGACTGCGGGGGCTGTTGCGGCGCAACGCCTACCTCACCCCGGACTCCGAAGAGCACCTGACCGTCGGGGATCTCGAGCTCGTCGGAACGAGCCGGGAGGTGTACCGGGCCGGCGTCCCGATCCCGCTGACCTCGACCGAGTTCGAGCTGCTGCGCTACCTCATGCAGCATCCTCGGAAGGCATTGAGCCGCAACGAGATCCTCCGCCGGGTGTGGGACTACGACTTCGGCGGCAAGTCGAGCGTCGTCGACCTGTACGTGTCCTACCTGCGCAAGAAGATCGACGCCGGCCGGGACCCGATGATCCACACCGTGCGTGGGGTCGGCTATCTGCTGCGGCCCGCGGAATGAGACGCATCTGGCGAAGCTGGACCCTGCTGCGGCAACTCGTCGTCGGCGTCTCGCTGGTGGTGATGCTCGCCGTGGCGACCATCGGGACGATGTCGGTGCTGACGCTGCGGACCTCGGTGCTCGGGATCATCGACGGCCAGTTGTCGGGCGCCGCCGACAACTTCGGCAACGGCGTGGCCAAGTACCGCAGCACGCCATTGCCCACGACGGGTGAGCTGCCGCCGCCGGGCACCACGAAGCCGCTGGCGAACTTCGTCGGCCAGGCGCCCGGGAACGTCATCGCGCTGATCCGCGGCGGCGAGGTGGTCGACTCGGCGTACTTCGTCGACGGCGAGGCGCAACCGGTTCCCGCCGACGCCGTGGAGGCCGTTGCCGACACGGCGCCCGACGGCGCCGAGGCACGCAGCGTCGAACTGCCGGGTCTGGGTTGGTACCGGATGACCAGTCGTCCCGGTGACGGCGGGGAGATCCTGGTGACCGGGGTGTCACGCACCCCGGCGTGGGAGGCGATGATCCGGGAGACGGCGATCGTCACCGGCCTCACCGTGCTTGCGCTGCTGATCACGGCGGGCAGCACGGTCGCCATCGTCCGCTTCGCCCTGCGCCCGCTGCGCCGCGTCGCGGCGACCGCCGCCGAGGTGGCGCTGATCCCCCTCGACCGGGACAACTACGCGATCACCCCGCGGGTGCCCGCGGGGGACACCGATCCGCGCACGGAGGTCGGCCTCGTCGGCGACACGCTGAACCGGCTGCTCGACCACGTGGAGCGGGCGCTCGGCGACGTGGCCGCCTCGGACCGCCGGATGCGGCAGTTCATCACCGATGCCAGCCACGAACTGCGCACCCCGCTGGCGGCGATCCAGGGCTATGCGGAGCTGACCCGGCAGGACAGTGCGGTGCTGCCCGAGACGACGGAGTACTCGTTGGCCCGCATCGAGGCCGAGGCGCTCCGGATGAACGCGCTCGTCGCCGACCTGCTGTTGCTGGCCCGCCTCGACGAGGGGCACGACCTCGACCGCACCGATGTCGACCTCGCCGACGTGGTGGTCGACGCCGTCAACGACGCCGCGGTCTCCGCACCGGCGCACCGCTGGGTGACTGACGTCACGGGCCCGGTTCTCGTGCGCGGCGACCGGGCGCGGCTGCACCAGTCGGTGGCCAACCTGCTGGCCAACGCGCGGGTGCACACCCCGGCCGGCACCACGGTCACCACCGCGCTGACCGTCGGCCGGGACGGTGACGGGGCCGGGCACGTGGAGCTGACGGTCGTCGACGACGGGCCGGGCATCCCGCCCGATCTGCTCCCGCATCTGTTCGAGCGATTCGTCCGGGCGGACAAGTCACGCTCCCGGGAGGCCGGCAGTTTCGGCCTCGGACTGTCCATCACGGCGTCGATCATCGAGGCTCACGGCGGGTCGATCACGGCGGATTCCGGCGGCGGCACGACCACATTCCGCATTCGATTGCCGGCGCTGATCGCGGCGCACGAATTGAAGCCCGTATTGAAATAGAAATGCGAATTCATGGCACGGGAGTCCATGCCATGAATTCGCATCGGTGCGACGCCGGATTCAGCAATTAGCGTCGACCACCACCGTCACCGCCATGTTCCGGGTATCCGAGGGAGGCCCGACGTTGGGGCCGATGGCGGTTGGTCCCCTGCGCACCGAGTCGACCGTGCACTCGGACAGCGGAGCGGTGCCGCTACGATTGACCTGGACGCGATACCCGCTGCTCCGCAGCGTGTCCACGGTCTGCTCGGCGTCCGACCACCCGGTCGGAGCCGCGGTGGCGGTAGCGGCGAGCGCCGGCGTCATCGAGGCCAGGGCGCTCGCGGTGATCGCGGCGACGGCGAATTTCTTCATTTCTTCGTACCTCCGAGAGATTGGTTGGAGAAGCTCGTACAACCAATCTATGAAGGCGTCGAAGAATAGCCCAGCAGCTCATAGGAAACGCATAAAGAATGGTGCGGTCAGGTGATGGTGACGCCGCCGTCCACCACGATCGTCTGGCCCGTCACGTACCCGCCGGCCGGCGAGGCGAGCCACACCAGCGTGGCGGCCAACTCCGCCGGGTCACCGACGCGACCTAGGGCGGCCCGTTCGATCACGCTCTCGAGGTAGCCCGGCTTGTACTGGTCGGTCATCTCGGACTTGAAGAAACCGGGCGCGATCGCGTTGACCCGGATGCCCTTGCGAACGCCCCACTGCTGGGCCAGGTCCCGGGTCAGTCCGGAGATCGCGGCCTTGCTCGCGCTGTAGGCCGCCTGCGGCAGGCCCGCCGTGGTGATGCCGAGGATGCTCGAGATGTTGATCACCGAGCTGCCGGGCTCCATCACCCGTCCGCAGGCCTGCGCTGCCCAGTAGGAGCCGTTGAGGTTGATGTCCACCACCGCGCGGAACTCGTCGGGCGTCTCCCGGGTGGCGGGCACGGCGGTGCCGACACCGGCGTTGTTCACCAACACGTCGACGCGGCCGAACTCAGTCATCGCGGCGTCGACCAGCGCCTGGCACTGTTCTGGGACGACCACGTCGGTGGCGACGGTCAGCGCCCGGCGGCCCGCGCCGCGCACCAGTTCGGCGGTGTCGGCCAGTTTCTCCACTCGGCGGGCGGCGAGCACCACGTCGGCGCCTGCCTCGGCGCACGCCCGGGCGAACGACACCCCGAGCCCGGAGGAGGCACCGGTGACGATGACGACCTTGTCGTCCAGGCGGAACGCGTCGAGTACGGACATGGGGGTCATTTGATCAAATGTCGCCCCAGCGCCACCGAGAGGGTCAGCACGACGAGCCCCGCGACGGCCATCGCAGCCCCTGCGGCGGCGGGCGCGGTGTAGCCGTACCCGGCGGCGATCACCAGCCCGCCGACCCAGGCGCCGGTGGCGTTGGCGATGTTGAGTGCCGAGTGGTTCAGCGCCGCGGCCAGGCTCTGCGCGCCGTGCGCGACGTCCATCAGCCGGGTCTGCAGCGCCGGGGCGACCGCCGACCCGGCGGCTCCCACCGCGAACAGCCCGATCAGCGCGGTGACCGGGTGGTGGGCCGCCGCGACGAACAATGCCAGCACCACGGCGAGCGTCCCGATCGAGGCGTAGAGCGCGCGGACCACCGACCGGTCGGCGGCCCAGCCGCCGACGAAGTTGCCGACCACCATGCCGAGACCGAACATCATCAGCGCCAGCGGGACGAGTTGACGGGACAGGCCGGCGACGTCGGTCATGGTGGTCGCGACGTAGGTGTAGACGGCGAACATCCCGCCGAAGCCGACCATGCCGATGAGCAGCGCCAGCCAGACCTGGACCCGGCGCAGCGCGCCGAGTTCGGTCTTCGGACTCGTCGCGTGCATCGACCGCAGTGAGGGCAGCCAGAACCACAGCGCCGTCACGGTCAGCGCGCCGATGCCGACGACGAGGGCGAAGGCGGCCCGCCAGCCGAGCCACTGACCCAGCCAGGACGCCATCGGCACACCCAGCACGGTGGCCAGGGTCAGGCCGGTCATCACGTGCGCGACCGCCTTGGCGCGGTTCTTCGGCCCCATCAGGTGGGCGGCGACCAGTGCCGCGATCCCGAAGAACGCCCCGTGCGGCAGGCCCGCGACGAAGCGGGCCGCGATCAGGGTGCCGTAGGTGGGGGCGAGGACGGTGATGAGGTTCCCGACCGTGAACACCGTCATCAGGCCGAGGAGCAGCGTCCTGCGGTTCGTCCGGGCGGTCAGCGCGGTGATCAGTGGTGCGCCGACCACCACGCCCAGTGCGTAGGCGGAGATGACGTGGCCGGCGGTCGGCTCGCTGATGCCCAGGCTCGCCGCCATGTCGGGCAGCAGGCCCATCGCGACGAACTCGGTGGTACCGATGCCGAACCCGCCGAGTGCCAGGGCGAACACCGCGAGCCACCGCACGGCCGGGGCGGGCGCGACGACCGAGACAGGCCGATCCAGGGAAACACTCATGCGGCCACGGTAACGAGACTTCTGCCCGTTGGCCAACTGAGTTAGGCACTTGAAAGACGAAAGTGGTCGAGGTTACGCTGCAACTGTGCCCGCACTGCGACTCTCACCGGCGTCCGCCGGCGAGTTGTATGCGCTGATCAGGGAGCGGCGCGACGTCACGCGCGGCGAACTGGGTCAGCTGACCGGGCTGTCCCGTACGGCGGTGTCGGCCAGAGTGGTCGCGCTCGCCGCGCACGGCCTGGTCGACGAGCGGGAACAGGCACCCTCGACGGGTGGCAGGCCCGCGTCGTTCGTGTCGTTCAACGCCGACGCGGGCGTGGTGTTGTCGGCCGCAATCGGGCGCAGCCGGGTCCGCCTCGCGGTGTGCGACCTGGCGGGCGACATGCTCGCCGTCGGCGACATCGATCAGGACCCGGGATGCCGGCCCGACGACCTGATGCCACTGGTCACAGCCCGCCTCGACGAGCTGCTGCGCGAGTCCGGGCGGCCGCGCGACAGGGTCTTCGGTGTCGGGTTGAGCCTGCCCGGCAGCATCGACGGCACCCGCGGCGCGAGCCTGGACTCACCGGTCATGACGGGATGGGACGGCATCCCGCTCGCTCCCTACTTCCGCGACCTCACCGCGGCGCCGGTGGTGATCGACAACGACGCCAATGCCATCGCACTCGCCGAACGCCGCGGGGAGGGTCCGCCGATCGACGACCTGCTGGTGGTGAAGGCGTCGACCGGGCTGGGCGCGGGCATCATCGCCGGCGGCGCGCTCCTGCGGGGCGCCGCGCAGGCGGCGGGGGAGTTCGGCCACAACAAGACGGCGGCGGCCGCGGGCGCGCCCTGCCGCTGCGGCGACACCGGGTGCCTCGAGGCGATCGCCGGGGGCTGGGCCCTGGTCGCGGCGATGCGGGCGCAGGGCCGCGACGTCGGACACCTGCGCGACGTGGTCGACCTCGCCAATGCGGGGGACGCCGAGGCCCGCAGGCAGATCCGCGACAGCGGCCGCCACGTCGGCGAGGTGCTCGCCGGCGCGGTCAACCTGCTCAACCCGGCGGTGCTGGTGGTGGCGGGCGACATGGTGGGCGCCTACGACATCTTCGTCGCGGGCATGCGCGCGAGCCTGTACGGCAATGCGACGGCGCTGGCGACGCGGACGCTGCAGGTGGTGCCCTCGACCTACGGTGACCGGGCCGGCGTCATCGGCAGCGCCGCCATGGTGCTCGACCGGGTGCTCAGCCCGTCGGCGATCGATGCCGCGCTGGCCCGGCCGGCAGATTAGACCACCGTGCCGATGGGCTGGAGAAGTCTGACAAACGTGTGACATCCGGGCCGGGAACGCTGGTACCGGCTAAGCTGGGCGGCAGTCCCGGGGGTTCAGCATAAGCTCCGAACTGCGTCACCCCGCTGAGGTGATCATCATCGACAAACACACGAACATCCACAGCCGGCCGACTCGATCCAGAGTCGAACTGAGCGATCCCACAGAGGTCGGGCCGTATCTCGACGCGGCCTATCAGGCGCGGATGCGTCTCCATCGCACGACCGAACCAGCCGGCGAGTCGCCACTGCTCCGCCACGGGCGGACCGATGCCGGCGCGTTCGTCATCGACGAGATGCGGATGCCGGGCACGGTGGAGGCCAAACCCGACGCGCTGAACCGGGTCATGGTGGTCTGGCCCAGTGCCGGGCGGGTGTCCGGCCACTGCGACGGAATCGACGGCGCGGCAGGTGCGGGCGACGTCGCACTGATGTCTCATCCCGCTCTGCCGTACGACGCACTCTCCGAGGACCTCACCGCGACGGTGCTGCTGCTGGATCCCGCGCTCGTCGTCGGTGCGGCACACGGCAAGCTCCAGTCCGTCCGGTCCCGTTCGCTGCGCTTCGAGCAGTTCACCCCGGTCAACGCGGCCGCCGCCAAGATGTGGCGCGACACCGTGACCTACATCCGGGACAGCGTGCTCGCCGACGATGCGAAGGCGACGCCGCTGGTGCTGGGGCATGCCGGGCGACTGCTCGGCGCGGTGACACTGTCGACCTTCCCGGGCGTCGTCCCGGACGACTCGCCGGCGCATGACCGCACCGACGCCACGCCGCTGCTGCTGCGTCGTGCCATCGCCTACATCGAGGAGAACGCGACCAGCGACATCGCGCTCAACGACATCGCGCTGGCCGTGCACGTCTCGCCGCGGGCGGTGCAGTACATGTTCCGCCGCCACCTGGAGACGACACCGCTGCAGTACCTGCGTCGCATCCGCCTGGCTCAGGCGCACCGCGACCTGATCGCCGGTGACCGCAAACGCGACACCGTGACCGCCATCGCCGCGAAGTGGGGTTTCGCCCACACCGGCCGGTTCGCGGTGATGTACCGCGAGGCGTACGGGCGCAGCCCGCACGCCACCCTTCGAGACTGACGCATCACCTGACGGGGCCTCGATTCGGCGTAGCGTTGGGCTGACTCACCAACGGAACGGATCGCCGTGTCGGCAGCATCCCAGGAGAAGATCGCGCAGCAGCTCGCCGAGGTGACCCGCGAGCTGGGTCGGATCTCGGGTGCCGACCCAGCCGCCGACCGACTCGTCGACAGAGATCATCCTGTCCGATGACGCCCGAGCCGGAGCCCGACGCCGAATCGCCGATCGCCCGCGGCCGGGCCGCCGCCGCCCGTGCGGACGAACTGCGCAGGCGCGGCGACCAACTCGCCCATGGCGTGACGTCCACCGCGAAGACAGTCGAACAGGCTCGCCGCCGTGCCGAACAGGCGCTCGCCCGGGCCGTCGAGGCGCACAAGGCGTCCGCGGGCAGGCACGCGGAGGCGGGCGAGTCGCACCGCCGCGCGGCGGCGGCGCACGAGCAGGCCGCCATGTCCGCCGGTGAGCGCGACACCGGCGACCACCAGGACGCCGCGGCGCGCCACCGGGCCGCCGCGGAACACCACGACGCCGCGGCCGTCGAGCAGACCAGACTCGAGAACGAGGACTCCCGCAGGCTCAATTAGACGCCTACGCACTCATCCTTTCGCCTCCATCAGCAGCAGCGCGCCATTGACGGCACCGCTTTCGACGAAGGCCCGGCAGGTGACCCGTAGCGAGATGGTGCGACCACGTCGGTTCATCGCTTCGATGACGGTCTCGTCGGTGGCGTCGGGGTCGACGAACGCCCGCCCAATCAGTGGCTTCACCTCGGCCATCGGAAGGCCGATGTCCAGGCCGCCGAGCGGCGCACCGGTAGCCTCGTCCGACCGGATGCCCCACAGGTCCTCGGAGCCGCGGTTCCACACGACGACCCGCATCTCCCGGTCCACCACGATGACTCCCAGATGGATCGACGTGAGCAGCGAACCCAGAAAGGATCTCGCCTGGTCGAGTTCGATGCCGCGCTCCCGCAGCGCGTCGTTGATCGTGTGCAGCTCGTCGTTGGTGGACTGCAGCTCCTCGTTCATCGTCTCGAGCTCTTCGTTGGTGGACTGCAGTTCCTCGTTGGTGGTTTCGAGTTCCTCGATGGTGGACTGCAGCTCTTCGTTGGTGGTCTCGAGTTCCTCGTTGGTGGATTGCAGCTCCTCGTAGGCGGATTCGAGTTGCCTGCTGCCCTCGGTCACCTTGTCCAGCAGTCCGCGGGTGGTGGTGACGTCGAAGAACGCGATGGACACCCCGACGGCCGTGTTGTCGGGATCGAGCAGCGGATTGACGTGCACCTCGTACCAGGTGGTGGCGGATCCGGCACGTTGCCACTGGACGTCCTGGATGATCGCCGACCGGCGCTCGGCCTTGGCCTGCTCCAGGTAGTTCCGCAGCTCGATCGGCCGGTAGGACACCTCGAGGTCACGCAGCAGCCGGCCCACGTCGCGTAGCGACAGGCCGAAGATGCGCTCGGCCTGCTCGTTGATCATCGCGACGGTGTCGTCACCGGTCACCACGATCTGCGGCACGGGACCGGTGCGAAAAGCCATGTCGCGCAACGGATCCAGACCGGACAGATCGCCCTGGCGGGCCCTGGGCTTGTTCGGGTTGTACCGCTCCAGATTGGTGTGCGAGCCCGGCGCCTTGCGGAAGACCCGGCTGTCCATGTCCATCGCGGTGAACCGGTCGGTGTGGCTCAGCAGCATCTCGGCGTGCCCGAGGAAGATCACGCCCTGGGGCGCGAGCGCGAAATGGAGCCTGTCGAGCACGTTCTTCTGCGTTTCGGCGTTGAGGTACATCAGGGTGTTCCGGCAGCTGAGCAGGTCGACACGGGAAATCGGCGCATCCTTGACCAGGTCGTTGCGTCCGAAGATCACCCCGCGGCGGAGATCTTTGCGGAAGCCGAACCGGCCGTTGCTGGCCTCGAAGTACTGCTCCCGCAACGCCTTCGGCACCGCCTCGAGGTCCTTCTCGGAGTAATAGCCCGCCCGCGCCGCGGCGAGAGCATTCTCGTCGACGTCGGTGGCGTAGATCTTCACCCGGCGCCGGAAGGCCTCCGGTCCGACGGCTTCGGCCAGCAGGATGGCCATGCTGTACGCCTCTTCACCCGACGCGCACCCGGCGCTCCACACCCGGATGGGGTCGTTGGGTCCGCGATCGGCGAGCAGGGCCGGGATCACGTGATCCCGGACGAAGTCCCACGCCGGCGGGTCGCGGAAGAACGCGGTGACGTTGATCAGGATGGTGTTGAACAGCGCCGCGAACTCGTCGGCGCTGGCCTGCAGCACATCGAGATACTCCTCGAAGCTCTGGTAGCCGGCCTGGTCCATTCGGTGCCGCACCCGCCGCATCAGCGACGTCCGCTTGTAGCCGGTGAAGTCGAAGCCCCGGGAATCGCGCAGGAAGCGCAGCAGGGCCTCGAATGCCTCGTCTGTCTCGCCGTTAACGGTGATGTCCCCGCTGTCCGATTCGTGCCGTGCGCCGACCATACGCCGCGTTCCGAAGGCTACGCGCTACAACCGGTTCTCCGAGCCCACCACCGCCCACACCGTCTTGCCCGTCGGCGTCGGCGCGGTTCCCCACATCCGGGACAGGGCGGCAACCACCTGGAGGCCGGACGGGCCGGGGTCGGCCGCGGGATCCTCGCGCAGGCCGGGCTGGACATGGCTGGCGTCGGCGACCGCCACGGTCACCGCGGTGCCATCGGTCTCCACCCGCAGGTCGGCCGGGCCGTCGGTGTGTGCGAGCACGTTCTCGATCAGGACGGTGACCACCACTTTGGCGACCGGCACCAGATCCTGGTGCGACCACGCCGTCAGCCACAGCGCCACCAGGTCGCGTGATCGCCGCAGGCTCGACGCATCGGCGGGGAGCTCGGTGCGGGCGCGACGCCGGTACGGCCTGGCCGGACCGGACAACGCCTGCAGCGCCTCGTCGACGGTCGGATACACCGGGACATAGCGCGCGACCCCGTTCTGTACGACGGCATCCCGGGAGTCGGCGTGCTCGCAGACCAGTGCGATCGGCACCTCCGGCCAGCGCTGCACGTGCCAGCGGGCACTGGTGAACACCGCAAGCGCGGACTGCGCGGGCACCTCCAGGTGCGCGATGTCCACGATCACCGCGCGCGGTTCGTCCAGGGCGGCCTTGATGATGCTGTCTCGCAGTGGCAGATACGTGGTGGTGTCCAGCACGCCGTCGGGGGTGAGCACCGTCGCCTCGGCCACCGAAGTGGTGGCCACGGTCAGCTCGCCCGGGTCAGCGGTCACCCTGCCCCCCTGCCGACGGGGTCACGGCCGCGAGTCGTTGCCCCAGCACCGTCGCCGCGTGCTCGGCCTCGTCGGCCACATCGGAATAGCGCTTGCCCAACAGACCGGGACCCACATTGTCCGCCAGCTTTCGCGCCATCCGAGCCTTCTCCTGCAGGCTGCGCAGGGCGATCCACAACGCGTTGTCGATCTCGTCGTCGCGCGCGGCGAGCAGCGTCTCGGCCGACCAGGCGTGACCGACCCGGCAGCGGAAGCCGGTCTCGCTCACCGTCATCAGGGAGCCGTTGCAGTCCGGGCAGGTGTACCCCGACGGCGGGCCGAGGGCCTCGGAGTCGATGGACATGTCGAATCTGCTGCCCATGGCGATGCGGTTCTCGAGTTCCATGCCGATGTCGGGTTCCATCTCGCGTTCCTCGGTCTCTCGGTCGGCCAGCGTGGCCAGCAGCGCGCCGATCTCGGTGGCTCGCGCCTGGTGATGGACGACGCCGGCGTTGATGGCGTTGCGCGGCATCGCCGGGAACGCCGCGTCGTCGGGATCCTGGACGACGGTGGTCCCGCCCCGGGAACGGATCGCGGCCAGCCCCAGCACGCCGTCGTCGAGCACGCCGGACATCTGCACTCCGAAGGCCTGCGGCCCGAACGCCAGGGCGACCGAGCGGAACAGGGCGTTGATCGCCGGGCGATGGCCGTTCTCCGTCGGGCCCTCCGAGAGCCTCACGTGATGGCCGACGACGAGGAGGTGGCGGCCTGGTACGGCGACGGTGATCTGGCCCGGCTGCAGGTGTGCGCCGTCGGCGGCAGGGACGGCGGACAGGGGTCCGGCGCGGTCGATGATCCTGGGCAGCACGCTGGGGGAGGTCGGCGGAAGGTGCAGCGTCATCACGACCGCGTAGGGGAGGTCGGCGGGGAGGCCGGCGGCCAGCGTGCTCAACGCCTCCACTCCACCCGCCGATGCGCCGACGGCCACCACGCCCCTGAGGGCGCCGTTGTGCTGCTCGTCCGTACCGGCCATCTATGAGCGGTTACCCATACGGCCGCATCGCAACCGGATTACAGCTTGGCGATCACGTTCTCGGCGAACCACTCCAGATTGCGGATCTTCGCGTCGAGCGGCTCGGTGTCCGGTCCCTTGATGTAGGGGATGCGGAAGCCGACGATGACGTCGGTGACGCCCTTGTCCTCCAGGCGCTTGACGCCGTCGGCACTGAACCCGTCGATCGAGATGACGTGGATCTGGAACGGGCCGTCGCGGCCCTCCTCCTCGCGCAGCTGCTGGATGCGCTTGATCAGGCCGTCGAGTTCCTCCGGGTCACCGCCGCCGTGCATCCAGCCGTCGTTGCGGGCGGCGCGCTTGAGCGCCGCCTCGGCGTGCCCGCCGATCAGGATCGGGATCGGCTCGCTCGGGGCGGGGGTCATCTTGGTCTTCGGGATGTCGTAGAACTCGCCGTGGTACTCGAAGTAGTCGCCGGTGGTGAGGCCGCGGATGACGTCGATGCACTCGTCCATCCGCTTGCCGCGGCGGGCGTACGGCACCCCCATCACCTCGTAGTCCTCCTTCCACGGGCTGGTGCCGACGCCGAGGCCGAGCCGGTTGCCGAACAGCGCGGCCAGCGAGCCGGCTTGCTTGGCCACCAGGGCGGGCGGGCGGATCGGCAGCTTGAGTACGAAGATGTTGAAGTGCAGCCGCGTGGTCACCGCGGACAGCGCACCGATCAGCGCGAAGGACTCGATGAAGGCCTTGCCGTCGAGGAACGTGCGGTCGCCGTCGGGGGTGTACGGATACGTCGAGTCCGACTCGTACGGGTAGGCGATGCTGTCCGGGATGGTCATGGCGTGGTAGCCCGCCTCGTCGGCCGCCTTCGCCAAGGGAATGTAGAACGTCGGGTCGGTCATGGCCTCGGCGTAGGTGAACCGCACGTCGTCTCCTCGTTGTCGGGTGTCCCCGGAATACTAGAACGTGTTCTAGTTCGAGGTTTGGCTTTGGCTCACCCGGGAACTTCGTCAGCGTGAGCGCCGCCAAAACCATGTACAAGCCGTTAGCCCTTGCCAGCAGCATCGTCGGAGGTCTGCTGGCCGGGAAGATCTTCACCGAGATCTGGCAGCGGGCGAACCCGTCCGGCCAGGAGCCGCCGGAACCGATGGATCTGCAGAGCTCCGCGAAGGAGATCTTCATCGCCGCCGCCGTGCAGGGCATGATCGTCGGCCTGGTCCGTGCGTCCCTGGCCCGCGCCCAGGCGAAGGGATTCCACGCGCTGACGAACGAGAATCCCAGCTGAGTCGTCGGGCATCATGACCTAGGTGCACACCCCCCGGCCCAGGGGCTGGCTCACCCGCAACGTCCGGGTGCTGTCGGCGGTGTCGTTCCTGCAGGACTGCGCCAGTGAACTGCTCTACCCGCTGCTGCCGATTTACCTCACCTCGGTGCTGGGTGCGCCGGTTGCCGTTGTCGGCGCTGTCGAGGGTGCCGCCGAGGGCGCCGCGTCTCTGACCAAACTGGCGGCAGGCCCGCTGGGGGACCGGTTCGCCCGCAGGCCGCTCATCGCGACCGGGTACGGCGTGGCCGCGCTCGGCAAGGTGATCGTGGCCGCCGCGGGTGCCTGGCCCGGTGTGCTGACCGGGCGGGTGGTCGACAGGCTCGGTAAGGGTCTCCGCGGTGCCCCACGCGACGCACTGCTGGTGGTGGACGTCGACGTCACCGCACGCGGCCGGGTATTCGGCTTTCACCGGGCGATGGACACCCTCGGCGCGGTGGTGGGACCGCTGCTCGGGCTCGCCGGATACCACCTGCTCGACGAACAGATCGCCCCGCTGCTGTGGGTGGCGGCCGTGCCGGCCGTGCTGAGCGTCGCGCTGGTGTTCCTCGTCCGGGAGAAGCGCCGCGTCGCGCCGCGGCCGCACCGGCAGCCGTTGTTCTCCCGCGTTCGCGACCTGCCGCGGCGGTACTGGCGTGTCACCGCACTGCTGGTGGTCTTCGGCCTGGTGAACTTTCCGGACGCGCTGTTGCTGTTGCGGCTCAACGAGATCGGCTTCTCGGTGCCCGAGGTGATCCTGGCCTATGTCGCCTACAACCTGGTGTATGCGGTGGCGAGCTTCCCGGCCGGGCTGCTCGCCGACCGGATCGGGCGGCCCGCGGTGTTCGGTGTCGGGCTGGTGTTCTTCGCGATCGGGTACGCCGGCCTGGGTCTCACCACCGACCCGATGCTGGCGTGGCTGCTCATCGGCGCGTACGGACTGTTCACCGGCTGCACCGACGGCGTCGGCAAGGCCTGGATCTCGTCGCTGGTCGGTGACGACGTGCAGTCCAGCGCGCAGGGCCTGTTTCAGGGCCTGAGCGGATTCGCCGTCCTGACGGCGGGATTGTGGGCCGGGTTCGCCTGGGGCACCGACGGAACGGTGCCGCTGCTCGTCTCGGGCGCCGTCGGCGCAGTGCTCGCGGTGGTGTTGATCGCGGCCGCCGGGGTAAGCCGACGGCATGGCATCGGAGCAGACAGTCGCTGACGCGCTCGTGGCGCGACTGCGGGACTGGGAAATCACCCGCGTGTTCGGCTATGCGGGGGACGGCATCAACACCCTGCTCGGCGCGCTGCAGCGCTCCGGTGAGCCGGAGTTCGTCGCCACCCGGCACGAGGAGATGGCGGCATTCATGGCATGCGGACACGCCAAATACACCGGTTCTGTCGGCGTCTGCACAGCCACTCAGGGACCGGGCGCGATCCACCTGCTGGCCGGCCTCTACGACGCCAAGCTCGACCGCAGGCCGGTGGTGGCGATCGTCGGGCAGGTGGTCAGCACCGCCCTCGGCAGCGGCTACCTGCAGGAGGTGGACCTGCACGCGCTGTTCAAGGACGTCTGCGCGCAGTACGTGCAGACGGTGTTCGCCCCCGAGCAGGCGTTGATGGCCCTGGACAACGCGATGCGCACCGCGCTGGCGACCTCGACGCCGACGTGTCTGATCGTGCCGCACGACGTGCAGCAGGCGGCGATGCCCGAGCAGCTCGAACACAGTCACGGGGTGGTGCCGTCGGCCGCCGTCGCGGCCAGGCCGCAGGTGCGTGCACCGGAACCGCAGTTGCGCGCGGCCGCGGACGTGCTGAACGCGGGGGAGCGGATCGCCCTGCTGGTGGGCCGCGGCGGCGCAGGCGCGGCCGACGAGATCGCCGCGGTCACTGACATTCTGGGCGCGGGCGTCACCGTGTCGCTGCTCGGCAAGCCGGTGCTCGACGAGTCGGCGCCCTGGCACACCGGCGTGATGGGCCATCTGGGCACCACGGCGAGCGCGCACCTGATGGCCGAGTGCGACACGCTGCTGATCGTCGGCTGCAACGACCCCTGGACGGAGTTCTACCCCGCACCCGGGCAGGCCCGCGCGGTGCAGATCGACGTCGAGGCGCGCGTCGTCGGCGCCAAGTACCCCGTCGAGGCGCCGGTGATCGGCGATGCCGCACACGTTCTTTCGGCCCTGCTACCCATGCTCGCCCGCAAGGACGACCGCGACTGGCAGCGCCGCGTACACGACTGGGTGCGGCACTGGACGGAGATCGCGGCCGACCGCCGCGGCGTGGTGGGAACGGACGCCAACCCCGAGGCCGTGGTGGGCGCGCTGTCGGAGATGCTGCCCGATGACGCACGGGTGGCCGTCGACGTCGGGTCGTCGACGTACTGGTACGCCAGACATCTGCGGCTTCCCCGCGGCGTGCCCGCCCACGTGTCGAGCTACCTGGCGTCGATGGGATGCGCACTGCCCTACGGCATCGCCGCGAAACTCGACGCACCCGACCGGCCCGTCGTGGCGCTGGTCGGCGACGGCGCCATGCAGATGAGCGGACTGCTCGAACTCATCACCCTCGCCGACCGGTGGCGCGAGTGGTCCGACCCGCGATTCGTCGTGCTGGTGCTGCACAACCGCGACCTGACCGAGGTGTCATGGGAGCAGCGGGAGATGGAGGGCAACCCCAGATTCCCGGCCTCTCAGAATGTTCCGGAGTTTCCCTACGCTGCATACGCCGAGCTGCTCGGACTGGGCAGCGCCCGCATCACCGAATCCGGTCAGGCCGCAGAGGCCTGGGAGCGGGCGCTGAGCGCCGACCGACCGTTCGTCATCGAGGCGATGGTCGACGCCGCGACGCCGCTGCTGCCCCCACTGATGCCCGACGAGAAGACGGACAAGGTCGTCGATGCGCTGAGCCGCGAGGACGACGGCGGAACCGCGAGCGATCGGGTCGGCGCTCAGGTCGCCGCCGAGCGCGGTGGGCCGTCTTAACCCGCCGCATCAGGTTTGCGGCAGCGTGACCTCGACGTCGTCGAGCGGGAAGGGCGGAGCGCCGGCGCCCGTCACCGAGTAACCCGTCGGCGTGCGCTCGGTGATGCGGCCATCGGCGTGGCGGTCGCCGATGCCGACGGTCACGGTGCTGCTCACCAGCTCCTCGGGAAGATCACCGAAAAGCGTTCCCTGCCAATGGTATCTGCCGTCGATGGGATCGAGGTGGCCGGAAAGGCGGGCCCGTACGTCGAACTCGTCGTCACCGACGCGCAGCCGGGCCGGTCCGTCGAAGACCTCGTCGTCCAGCGTCGGGTAGGAGCTCATGTGGAACGCCGAGGGGATCTTCCTGGCCAGCCGCCGCCAGGGGATCACCTCGCGGCCGCTGCCGGACTTGTCGTTGTACACCTGCTGGGTGCTGTGGCGCACCTCGATGCGGGTGCTGCCACGGCTTTCCATCGTGCGCAGGCATTCGACGATGTAGCGCGACTTTCCACCGTGGTCTGCTCCGTTGAGCAGGAAGTGGTTCGGCATCCCGTGCACGGCGATGCCGAGGTAGGGCGCGGGGGTGTGCTCGGCCGGCTGCTCATCGACGACGATCTGCGCGTGATGCTCGGCGCCGTCGGCGGTGCGCAGGGTCCACGTGTGCGCGGTGCTGTCGAAGGACCGGTCGGTCACCCCGTTGAGGACGATGACGTCGGTGAGGCCGCTGTGCTGCAACACATCTCGCGTGCGGGAGCCTGATCCGGTGCTGACGATGGCGACGCGGTGGGTCATTGCGGCAGGAAGCCGGTGCGCCGCCACAGCCGCCGCGCGACCGGCCCGAGCAGCCCGACCTCGTCGAGGAAGGCGGCCAGCGGGGCGAAGCCGGTGATCTGCACCTCGCGGCGGTGTGCGCTGGCGCGGACCAGGCGGCGCGCCTCGCGTGCGTCGAGGCCGGCGCGTGCGTAGGGCACCGGGTTGCTGAACAGGTGGCGGAAGAACAGTCCGCCCGCGCCGTTGATGTTGGCCGCCCACACCCTGCCGGCGCGCCGCATGTGAGGTGCGCGCTTGCGCAGTCCGTCGCGGGCGAACTGGATGTGGCGGGCTTCCTCGGTGACGTGGATCCGCATCAGCCGCTGCACCATCGGCTGCAGTTCGGGGTCGTCCATCATCTGGCGCTGCAGCGAGTCGAAGATCTCCTCACCGATCAGGGCGGCGACCCACAGCAGTGAGCCCTGGAACGCCATCGGCAACATGTTGATGATGACGCGCTGGTAGAGCTTCGGGCGGACCGGCCTCGCGCCCACCCGCTCGATCGCCCTGCCGAACATGATCATGTGGCGCGTCTCGTCGCCCAGCTCGGTCAGCTCGTAGTGGGTGGAGCGGGCGGTCGGGTCCTGGTGCATCATCTTGCGCAGCAGTGCCTGGTTGAGGATGTTCTCGAACCAGATGCCCGCCGAGAGTGTGTTGACCAGTTCCTGTCGCGACAGCTCGATCTGCTGCTTGCGGGACATGGTGTCCCACAGCGGAGTTCCGTACAGCGACACGATTCTCGGCGGCAGGTAGAACTTGTCCGGATCGAGCGGTGCGTCCCAGTCGATGTCGACGACCGGGGCGTAGGACTTCTTGACCGAGCCCTTCAGCAGCCGCTCCGAGAACTCCGCGCGGGTAGGGCCAGTGGGCTTCACCGATGCCGTCATCGTCGACTTCCCTTCCGGTCGGTATGTAAGTGAAGCTAGTGACGGAACCGATCCCGGTCAATACCCGCGGTACCGGATACCCACGGTAGGCGTTTGACACCGGATGCCCGGGGTAACGCGCCGGTATGACCGCCACGGCTGACGAACGGAACCGGGTGCCGGACCCCGACGACCCGCGCAAACCAGACTCACCGACCGACCTCACCAAGCGGTCCTGGTTCTACGTGCTGCGCAAGACCGCCCGCGAGTTCCAGCAGGACCAGTGCACCGATCTGGCGGCCGCGCTGACCTACTACGCGGTGCTGTCGCTGTTCCCGGCGTTGGTGGCGATGGTGTCGCTGCTCGGCGTCTTCGGCCAGGGTCAGCGCACCACCGACGCCGTGCTGCAGACCGTCGACGACGTCGCCCCGTCGTCGGCGCTGGACACGCTGCGCGGGCCCATTCAGCAGCTCGTCGAGTCGCCGCAGGCCGGTCTCGGCCTGATCCTGGGCCTGGCCGGCGCGCTGTGGTCGGCATCCGGCTACGTCGGCGCGTTCGGCCGGGCGATGAACCGCATGTACGAGGTCGAGGAGGGCCGCCCGGTGTGGAAGCTGCGGCCGCTGCAGCTGGTGCTGACGCTTGCCGGCGTCGTGTCGGTGGCCGCGGTGGCGTTCATGCTGGCGGTCAGCGGCCCCGTCGCCCGCGCGGTCGGCGATGCGATCGGTGCGGGCAGCGCCGCGGTGACGCTGTGGACCGTGGTGAAGTGGCCGGCGATCCTGCTGTTCGTGGTGCTGGCCGTGGCGGTGCTCTACTACGCCACCCCCAACGTGAAACAGCCGAAGTTCAAGTGGATCAGCATCGGCGCCGGCGTGGCGATCCTGACGTGGATGCTCGCGTCGCTCGGCTTCGGGCTCTATGTCGCCAACTTCAGCAGCTACAACAAGACCTACGGCGCGCTGGCCGGCGTGATCGTCTTCCTGCTCTGGCTCTGGCTCACCAACCTGGCGCTGCTGTTCGGCGCCGAACTCGACGCCGAACTCGAGCGGGGCAGGCAGCTGCAGGCCGGCCTGCCCGCCGAACGCGAGTTGCAACTGCCCCCGCGGGACACCCGCGTCCTCGAGAAGAACGAGGCCGCCGAGGAGAAGGACATCGAGCGCGCCGCCGCGCTGCGCCGGAGCAGGGGCGGCGACCAGGCCTGACCGCAGGTGCGATTAGCGAAGCCAGGTGCACTCCGGTAGCCAATTCACGCAGCGTTCTCTGACGCACAGCTACCGTCGTCAACTGGGATAGCACCTGCATAGGGCAACTTATGGTGATGGTCGGCTACGCCAATTGACGGTCGTCAGCGAAATGCGACCGCGTGCTCTGGGTACTCCTGAGCCATGACCACAGTCGAGCGGACGCGCGAGGAGAGAGTGGGGCGCCGCCGGCCCCAGTCCAAGCCGTCCGATTACGCTGACGTTCTCGTGCTGTTCGCCGGGCTCGCGTCGCTGCCGGAAGGATCGCCCGAACAGCAGCGCCAGCGCGACCGCATCATCGCCCGCTGCCTGCCCTTGGCCGAACACTGCGCTCAGCGGTACGTCGGTCGCGGCGAGCCCCGCGACGACCTGGTGCAGATCGCCCGGCTGGGACTCGTCAACGCGGTGAACCGGTTCGACGTGGACAAGGGCGTCGACTTCCTGTCCTTCGCAGTGCCGACGATCATGGGCGAGATCAAGCGGTACTTCCGCGACAGCGGCTGGTCGGTGAACGTTCCGCGACGGTTGAAGGAGCGTCATCAGCAGCTCGGCGCGGCGGTGGCCGATCTGTCCCAGCGGCTCAACCGCGCACCCACGCCGAGTGAGATCGCCGCTGAACTCGGACTCGACCGCGCCGAGGTGGTGGAAGGGCTGATCGCCGGGAGCTGTTACCGCACGCTGTCCACCGACGCCACGACCGGCGGCGGAGATGACGACAGCGCACCGGCACTGGCCGACACCCTCGGCGGCAACGACCCCGACATGGCGAAAATCGAGAATCGGGAAGCGCTGCGCCCGCTGCTGGCCGCCCTGCCCGAACGGGAGCGCACGATCATCCGGCTGCGGTTCTTCGAGTCGCTCACCCAGACCCAGATCGCGGACCGCCTCGGCATCTCGCAGATGCACGTGTCACGCCTGCTGGCGAAGTCACTGGGCAAGCTCCGCGACGGCATGCAGGCCTGAGCCACGAAATTCGTCGCTGTTGCGGTGTTGGCGTACGGAATCCGTAGACGGCCCCCGAAGTGCGGCGTACCGTCGGACGGGCGGCGGGTGAGCAGGTTGCGTTCCATCCCTTCGTAAGGTGACTACCGGATGCAACCGCAGTGTTGAGACCACAGCCTGGGCCAAAGTCGCCGCCCAATCCCGGTGCCGGATACTTCGCTGCGTGACCCGACGCATCCACGTCATCGGCATCGGCGCGGGCGACCCCGGCTACGTCACCGCCCAGGCCGTCGACGCGCTCAACGACACCCAGGTCTTCTTCGCCGCCGACAAGGGCGACATCAAGAGCGACCTGGTGGCGCTGCGCCGCGACATCTGCGAGCGATTCATCACCACGCCCGGCTACCGGTTCGTCGAGATGCCCGACCCCAAGCGCGCGAACGACGGCGACTATCGGCGCAACGTCGCCGACTGGCACGCCGAGCGCGCCCGGATCTGGGCCGAGGCGATCACGACCGAACTCGACCCGGACGGCGTCGGCGCATTCCTCGCCTGGGGTGACCCGTCGCTCTACGACAGCACGCTGCGCATCCTCGACCTGGTCGGCGAACACCTCGACATCGACTACGACGTGGTGCCCGGCATCACCGCCGTCCAGGCCCTCACCGCGCGACACCGCATCCCGCTCAACGACGTCGGCGAGCCGGTGCTGATCACCACCGGCCGCCGGTTGCGGGAGCAGGGACTGTCCGGCGCCGCGGTGGTGATGCTCGACGCGGACTGCGCCTTCCGGCAGTGTCCGCCCGCGACGCGGATCTGGTGGGGCGCCTACCTCGGCACGCCCGACGAGATCCTGGTGGCGGGCACCGTCGGCGAGGTCGGACAGACGATCGCCGACATCCGCTCCGAGGCCCGTTCGCGACACGGCTGGATCATGGACACCTACCTGCTGCGCCCCTGAGGCACGTCCCGATCGTGGCAGGATCACCGGCATGGGCTTCCTGCTCCGCACCGCGGTCACCGGATTCGCGCTGTGGCTGGTCACCTGGTTCGTGCCCGGGATGAGCTTCGTCGGCGCGGACAACCGGCTGCAGGAGATCGGCATCATCGGTGTGGTCGCACTGATCTTCGGGGTGGTCAACGCGATCATCAAGCCGATCGTGCAGGTGCTCTCGATTCCGCTGTACATCCTCACGCTCGGCCTGTTCCACGTCGTCATCAACGCCTTGATGCTGTGGATCACCGCGTCGATCACCGACCACACCACGCACTGGGGCCTCGCCATCGACCACTTCTGGTGGACGGCCATCTGGGCGGCGATCGTGTTGTCCCTCGTGAGCTGGGTGCTGTCGCTGCTCACGGGCGGGTTGCTGACCGACCGCTGACGGGCACACTGGTCTCATGCCTGAACTCCCCGAAGTCGAGGCACTCGCCGACCACCTGCGTCGCCATGCCGTCGGGCTGCCTGTCGGCCGTGTCGACGTCTCGGCCTTCTCGGTGCTCAAGACCTTCGATCCGCCCGTCACCGCGCTGCACGGTCGCGAGGTCACCGGCGCCAACCGGTGGGGCAAGTACCTCGGCCTGCAGATCGGCGACCTTCATCTGATCACCCACCTGTCCCGGGCCGGCTGGTTGCGCTGGTCGGACAAGCTCGCGGGCGCGCCGCTGAAACCGGGCAAGGGGCCGATCGCCCTGCGCGTCCATCTCGGCACGCCCGGCGAGGCGCCCGGATTCGATCTCACCGAGGCCGGCACCCAGAAGCGGCTGGCGGTCTGGCTCGTCACCGACCCGGACACGGTGCCGGGCATCGCCGGCCTCGGGCCCGATGCGCTCGAACTCACCGTAGAAGACCTGGGCCGGCTGCTGGCAGGCAACAGCGGCCGGCTCAAGACCGTCATCACCGACCAGAAGGTGATGGCCGGGATCGGCAACGCCTACAGCGACGAGATCCTGCACGTGGCACGCCTGTCGCCGTTCGCGACCGCCAGCAAGCTGACCGCCGCGCAGCTGGGCTCGCTGCACGACGCGATGATCTCGGTGCTCACCGACGCGGTGTCCCGGTCGGTGGGGCAGCAGGCCGCAACCCTGAAGGGCGAGAAGCGATCCGGGCTGCGTGTCCATGCCCGCACCGGTCTGCCCTGTCCCGTGTGCGGTGACACCGTGCGCGAGGTGTCGTTCGCCGACAAGTCGTTCCAGTACTGCGCGACGTGCCAGACCGCAGGCAAGGTGCTCGCCGACCGGCGGATGTCGCGGCTGCTCAAGTAGTGCGCTTGCCGGTCACCCGTTCGGGTATCCCTGTCGCCTGACCGGAAGGACTGTCATGACGACATTCAGCACCACCCATCCCCGCGTCGCCGCGCTCCTCACCGACCTGCCCGGCCGGGTCCGCGCGGCCGACCCCAGCCGAAAGCGCGACATCACCGACGCGATGACGGGCCGTCCGCTCGGGCAGGTGCCGCACTGCACCGCCGAGGACGGCGCCGCGGCGGCGGAACGCGCCCGCGCCGTGCAGCAGGAGTGGGCGGCCCGTCCGGTCGCCGAACGGGCACAGGTGCTGCTCCGGCTGCATGACCTGGTCCTCGAACACCAGGACGAGGTGCTCGACCTCATCCAGCTGGAGAACGGCAAGGCCCGCCGGCATGCGTTCGAGGAGGTCATCGACGTCGCGCTGACCGCCCGCTACTACGCCAACACCGCCGAGAAGTACCTCCGGCCGAAGCGCCGCCAGGGTGTGCAGCTGATGCTCACCGAGGTGTGGGAGCACCACCATCCGAAGGGGCTGGTGGGCGTCATCTCCCCGTGGAACTACCCGCTGACCCTCGGCATCAGCGACGCGCTGCCTGCACTGGTCGCGGGCAACGCGGTGCTGGCCAAGCCCGACGACCGCACGCCGTTCTCCCACCTGTGGGCGGTGCAACTGCTCGAACGGGCCGGAATGCCCCCGGGGCTGGTGCAGACCGTCACCGGGCCTGGATCAGAACTCGGCACACCGATCATCGAACAGTCCGACTTCCTGATGTTCACGGGTTCGACGAGCACCGGGCGGACCGTCGCCAAGCAGGCCGCGGAGCGGCTGATCGACTACTCGATGGAACTGGGTGGCAAGAACGCACTGCTGGTGCTCGACGACGCCGATGTCGCGAAGGCGGCCCGCGGCGCGGTCAAGGCGGCCTTCTCCAACGCCGGGCAGCTGTGCATCTCCATCGAGCGGATCTACGTGCCCGATGCGCTGTGGGACACGTTCATCGGGCGGTTCGTCGAGTACACGCGGGCGCTGAAGCTGACACCCGACCTCGACTACTCCGCGGACATGGGCACACTGATCAACGAGAACCAGCTGAAGACGGTTCGCCAACACGTCGACGACGCGCAGTCGAAGGGGGCGACCGTGCTCACCGGCGGTCAGCCGCGGCCGGACATCGGACCGTACTTCTACGAGCCGACGATCCTGACCGGAGTGCGCGAGGGCATGGACGTCTACGAGGACGAGACCTTCGGACCCGTGGTCTCGGTCTACCGGGTGAACTCCGAGGACGAAGCGATCGCCAAGGCCAACGACAGCCGGTTCGGCCTGAACTTCAGTGTGTGGACCAATGATCCGGCACGCGGCAGGCGGGTGGCGGCGAAGCTGCAGGCGGGCACGGTCAACGTCAACGAGGCGTACGCCGCCGCGTGGGCGTCGGTGGACGCGCCGATGGGCGGCATGAAGGACTCCGGCGTCGGCCGCCGCCACGGTGAACACGGCATCCTCAAGTACACCGAGTCCCAGACCATCGCCACCGAGCGTGGGCTGCCCGTCGGTGCACCGCCATGGATCCGCGCGGACCGCTACGCCACGGTGATGACCGCGGGACTCAAGGCGCTGCGCCGCATCCCGGGCGTCAAGTAGCGCAGGCGGCCGGTCGCTACGCTGCTCCGATGACCAGGCAGAGGATCCTCATCACCGGCGCCAGTTCCGGCCTGGGTGCCGGAATGGCCAGGGTGTTCGCCGCCAAGGGCCGTGACCTCGCACTGTGTGCGCGCCGGATCGACCGCCTCGAGGAACTCAAGGCCGAACTGCAGGAACGGCATCCGGCGATCCAGGTGGCCGTCGCCGCACTCGACGTCACCGACCACGACCGGGTGCCGCAGGTGTTCACCGCGCTGGCCGAGGAACTGGGCGGGATCGACCGCATCATCGTCAACGCCGGCGTCGGCAAGGGCGCGCGGTTGGGGACGGGAAAACTGTGGGCGAACAAGGCCACCATCGAGACCAATCTGGTGGCCGCGCTGGTGCAGATCGAGACGGCGCTGGAGATGTTCACCGCCGCGGGCGGCGGGCACCTGGTGCTGGTGTCCTCGGTGCTCGGCAACAAGGGCGTCCCCGGAGTGCGGGCCGCCTACGCCGCCAGCAAGGCCGGTGTCTCCTCGCTCGGCGAATCGCTGCGTGCGGAGTACGCCGGCAGTCCGATCACGGTGACGGTGCTCGAACCCGGCTACATCGAGTCGGAGATGACCGCCAAGGCCGAGACCACCCGGCTGATGGTCGACACCCAGACCGGGACGGTGGCGATGGTCGACGCCATCGAGCGTGAGCGTGGCCGCGCCGCGGTGCCGACATGGCCGTGGGCACCCCTGGTGCTGTTGCTCAAGGTGCTGCCACCGAGGGTCGCCGCGAAGTTCGCCTGAAACGTGACACCGCTGCCAAGATCAAATTCTCGGTAGCCGGTTTAATCACCGCAGCGGCGTGGAAACCCTTCGATCATGAACGCGAAACTTTCGAAGCTCACACCAGTCCTGTTCGCCGGTGTCGCTGCCGCAGGAATCGCAGCTGCACCTATCGCTCTCGCTCAGCCGCCGGCCCCGCCGCCGTGCGCGCCGGGCGTCGCATGCGGTCCCGTGGGTGACGCGGGTCCGAACGGCGCCCAAGCCGCGGTCCCCGGTGGCCCGGCCGCTGCGGCGGGTCCCAACGGCGCTGCGGCTGCCGCTCCCGGTGGCACGGGCGCTGCGGCGGGCCCGGGCGGCGCTGAGGCCGCGGTTCCGGGTGGCCCGGCCGTTGCGGCGGGTCCGGACGGCGCCAACGCTGCCGCGGTTCCCGGTGGCCCGGCCGCCGCGGCAGGCCCGGGCGGCGCTGAAGCCGTGGTCCCGGGTGGCCCGGCCGCCGCGGCAGGACCCGATGGCGCTGAGGTCGCGATCCCGGGTGGACCGTCCGGCTCGGCCGGTCCCGGCGGCGTCAGCGGCTGCATCGTCCCGGGCGCCTGCGGCACCATCCCGGCCGGCTGACACACACTAGCGATTCGGCGCGGAAACCCATGCGCAACGTGGGTTTCCGTGCCGAACTGCCTTCAGGCTGATCGGCCCCGCTCCGTTCGGTAGCGCCGGACGAGGGCGTCGGTGGAGCCGTCGGACAGCGCCTCGGGGGACGCGTCGGCGGTGATCACCGGCAGCAGCGCCTTGGCCTGGGTCTTGCCCAGTTCCACGCCCCACTGGTCGAACGAGTCGATGCCCCACACCACGCCCTCGGTGAACACCTGGTGCTCGTAGAGCGCGATGAGCTGTCCCACCACCGACGGGGTCAGCTTGGTGGCCAGGATCGACGTCGTCGGCCGGTTGCCGGGCATCACCTTGTGCGGCACCACCTCAGCCGGGGTGCCCTCGGCGGCGATCTCGTCGGCCGTCTTGCCGAACGCCAGCACCTGCGTCTGGGCGAAGAAGTTGCTCATCAACAGGTCGTGCATGCTGCCGTCGCCGTCGGCGGTGGGCAGGTCGTCGGTGGGCTGGCTGAAGCCGATGAAATCGGCGGGCACCAGGCGGGTGCCCTGGTGCAGCAGTTGGTAGAACGCGTGCTGGCCGTTGGTGCCCGGCTCGCCCCAGAAGATCTCCCCGGTGTCGGTGGTGACGGGGGTGCCGTCGGCCCGCACCGACTTGCCGTTCGACTCCATGGTGAGCTGCTGCAGATACGCCGCGAACCTGGACAGGTCGTTGGCGTAGGGCAGCACCGCCCGCGACTGCGCGCCGAAGAAGTCGGAGTACCAGAGCCCGATCAGTCCGAGCAGCACCGGGGCGTTGGCCTCCAGCGGTGTGTACTTGAAGTGCTCGTCGATCAGGTGGAAGCCGGCCAGGAAGTCGGCGAAGCGTTCCCTGCCGATCGCCGCCATCACGCTCAGCCCGATCGCGCTGTCGACGGAGTACCGGCCACCGACCCAGTCCCAGAAGCCGAACATGTTGTCGGTGTTGATGCCGAAGTCGTCGACCAGCTTCTTGTTCGTCGACACCGCGACGAAGTGCTTGGACACCGCGGCGTCGCCGAGTGTGTCGGTGAGCCAGCGGCGCGCGGCCGTCGCGTTGGTCAACGTCTCCAACGTCGAGAAGGTCTTCGACGCGACGATGAAAAGCGTTGTGGCCGGGTCGAGTCCGTCCAGCTTGGCGACGAGGTCGGCGGGGTCGACGTTGGACACGAAGCGTGCGGAGATCCCGGCGTCGGCGTAGTGCCGCAGCGCGTCGTACACCATCACCGGGCCGAGGTCGGACCCACCGATGCCGATGTTGACCACCGTCGTGATGCGTTCACCGGTTGCACCCGTCCACTCGCCGCTGCGCAGCCGGTCGGTGAAATCGCCCATCCGGTCGAGCACGTCGTGCACGTCCTTGACGATGTTCTGCCCGTCGACCTCCAACTCCTCACCGCGCGGCAGCCGCAGCGCGGTGTGCAGCACCGCACGGTCCTCGGAGGTGTTGATGTGCAATCCCGAGTACATCGCGTCGCGGCGCTGTTCCAGGCGGGCGGCGCGGGCCAGGTCGAGCAGCAACTCGAGTGTCTTGCGGGTGACGCGGTGCTTGCTGTAGTCGATGTACAGGTCGCCGACCTTCAGCGTCAGTTCGGTGCCGCGTGCCGGGTCGTCGGCGAAGAGCTCACGCAGGTGCACACCACGGATCTCGTCGTGATGGCGCTGCAGCGCCTGCCACGCGGGAGTCGCGGAGATGTCGGGAATGGTGGTGTCGGCACTCATGTTCCCGACCCTAGTGCGGTCTTCCCGCCGGAGGGTTGATGATGGATGCATGGACACCACCGCGCTGCTGAAGTCTGTTCCCACCGGCCTGTGGATCGGCGGTGAAGAGCGCACCACGACGTCGACGTTCAACGTGCTGGACCCCAGTGACGACCAGGTGATCGCGACGGTGTCGGACGCGACCGCCGAGGACGCCGTCGCCGCCCTGGACGCCGCGTGCGCGGTGCAGGCGGAGTGGGCCGGCACCGCACCGCGCAAGCGCGGCGAGATCCTGCGGTCGGTGTTCGAGGCGATCACCGAGCAGGCCGACGACATCGCCGCGCTGATGACCCTCGAGATGGGCAAGGTCTTCGCCGAGAGCAAGGGCGAGGTGACCTACGGCGGCGAGTTCTTCCGGTGGTTCGCCGAGGAGGCGGTGCGGATCGGCGGCCGCTACACGCCGAGCCCGGCGGGCACCGGTCGCATCATCGTCACCAAGCAGGCCGTCGGACCGTGTTATGCGATCACCCCGTGGAACTTCCCGCTGGCCATGGGCACCCGCAAGATGGGTCCGGCGTTCGCCGCGGGCTGCACGATGATCGTCAAGCCGGCGCAGGAGACGCCGCTGACGATGCTCTACCTGGCCAAGCTGATGGACGAGGCCGGACTGCCCAAGGGCGTGCTGTCGGTGCTGCCGACCAGCAGCCCGGGTCCGGTCACCGAGGCCCTCATCGACGACGGCCGGCTGCGCAAGCTGACGTTCACCGGCTCGACGGGCGTGGGCAAGTCGCTGGTCAAGCAGTCGGCAGACAAGCTGCTGCGCACGTCGATGGAACTCGGCGGCAACGCACCGTTCGTGGTGTTCGACGACGCCGACATCGACGCCGCGGTCGACGGCGCGATCCTGGCCAAGATGCGCAACGGCGGCGAGGCGTGCACGGCGGCCAACCGCTTCCACGTCGCCAATTCGGTGCGCGAGGAGTTCACCGAGAAGCTGGTCAAGCGGATGAGCGAGTTCACCCTCGGCAAGGGCCTCGACGAGTCGGCGACGCTCGGCCCGCTGATCAACTCCAAGCAGCTGTCGAAGGTCACCGAACTGGTCTCCGACGCGGTGTCGCGCGGCGCGACGGTGGCCGTCGGCGGCGTCGCGCCCGGTGGTCCGGGCAACTTCTACCCGGCGACGGTGCTGGCCGACGTGCCCGCCGACGCCCGGATCCTCAAGGAGGAGGTGTTCGGCCCGGTCGCACCCATCACCGGCTTCGACACCGAGGAGGAGGGCATCGCCGCGGCCAACGACACCGAATACGGGCTGGCCGCCTACATCTACACGCGCTCGCTGGACCGGGCGCTGCGCGTCGCCGAGGGCATCGAATCGGGCATGGTCGGCGTCAACCGCGGGGTGATCTCCGACGCCGCGGCTCCGTTCGGCGGCATCAAGGAATCCGGCTTCGGTCGCGAGGGTGGCACCGAGGGCATCGAGGAGTACCTCGACACCAAATACATCGCGCTGACGCGTTAGCGCGGGCGGACATCGCGCTGTGACGAAGTAGCCGTGAACGCGCCGCCGCGCCTTCACGATCGGGGCCGCGGCGGCCCATAGACTTCCATGCTCGGGGCTCGACATGGGAGGGCATGGCATGACTGCGGCGCCGGTCCGCGTCGGCGGTCGACGCCGATGGGTGGCCCCCGCAGCCGACCCCCCGCGTCGCAGCCCGGCGAAGGGCCGCGACATCCCCGCCCTCGACGGTCTGCGTGCGATCGCGGTGGCGCTGGTACTCGCCCAGCACGGCGGACTGCCGGGAGTGCCCGGCGGCTTTCTCGGTGTCGACGTGTTCTTCGTCCTCAGCGGATTCCTGATCACCTCGCTGCTGCTCGACGAACTGGGCCGCACCGGCCGCATCGGGTTGCGCGACTTCTGGATTCGCCGCGTCCGCCGTCTGCTCCCCGCGCTGCTGGTGGTGGTGGCGGCCGTACTGCTGGTGCGTGACCTCTTCCCGCCCGACGCGGTGACCGCACTGCGCGACGACGCCGTCGCGGCATTCTTCTGGGTGTCCAATTGGGCGTTCGTCGCCCAGCGCACCGACTACTTCGCGCAGGGCAGTCCGCCGTCGCCGCTGCAGCACATGTGGTCACTGGGGGTCGAGGAGCAGTTCTATCTCGTCTGGCCGCTGCTGCTGCTCCTCGTCATCGGAGTGCTCGGCGTCCGGCGGCGGGTGCCGAGCCTGCGGACGGTGCGCTGGACGGTGTTCGCGGTCGCGACCGCAGGCGCCGCGGCGTCGGCCGTCGCGGCCGTGCTGCTCACGTCGGACGCGACGGCCAACCGGGTGTACTTCGGCACCGACACCCGGGTGCAGGCGCTGCTGCTCGGAGCGGCCGCCGCGGCCCTTCTGGTCCGCGACTGGTCGACCGTCACGATGGGCACGCCGATCCGCGCGCGGTGGGCCCGCCTGCTGGCTCGGGTGCTCTCGGTGGCGGGGGTGGCCGGCGTCGCGGTGCTCGCCCACTACGCCACCGGCAGCCCCGCCGAGTACCGGGCGGGACTGTTCACCGCTGTCGCGGCCGCCGCGGTGCTGGTGGTCGCGACCGTCGCGCTCGACCAGCGTGGTCCCGTCGCGCGGATCCTGGCCTGGTCGCCGCTGGTGTGGCTGGGCGCGATCTCCTACGGCGTCTACCTCTGGCACTGGCCGGTGTTCCTGGTGCTCAACGGCGAACGCACCGGGTGGTCGGGCTGGCCGTTGTTCGCGGCCAGGTGCGCGGCGACGCTGCTGGTGGCCGCGCTGTCCTGGTGGCTGATCGAGCAGCCGGTCCGGCGCTGGCGGCCGTCGTCGGTCCCGATGCTGCCGCTCGCGGTGGCCACCATGGCGACGGCCGCGGTGGTGACCGTGTCCGTCGTGCCGGTGGGCTTCAACCCGGCCGACGACGCGGAACCCCCGCTCGAGGTGGCGTCGGCGGCGGCGGTGCTGCCGGAGATCCCGGTCGCCGTCGGCGCGCAGGATGCCCAGCGCGCGCCGGGCACGCGCACCGTCGCGGTGTTCGGGGACTCGGTCGCCTGGACGTTGATGCGCTATCTGCCGTCGACCCCGGGTCTGCGCTTCATCAACTACACGACCATCGGCTGCGGCATCGCCCGCGGCGGCCCGTACCGGATGACCGGCGAGACGCTCAACCAGAAACCCGAATGCGACTCCTGGCCGGCCCGGTGGGCGCAGCGGATCAACCACGACCGCCCCGACGTGGTGCTGCTGATGGTCGGCCGCTGGGAGGTGGTCGACCGCGTCAACGAGGGCGAATGGACCCATGTGGGCGAGTCCGGTTACGACGCCTACCTGCGCGGCGAGCTGCAAAGGGCGCTCGACATCGTCGGCTCGACGGGGGCCAAGGTGCTGGTGACCACGGCGCCGTACAACCGGCGCGCCGAACAGTCCGACGGCAGCCTGTACCCGGAGGACGACCCCGACCGCGCCGACGAGTGGAACGACCTGCTGCGCGACGTCGTCGGCGACCGCCCGAACGTGTCGGTGCTGGATTTCAACAAGAAGTTGTCGCCGCGCGGCTACTACACCACCCGCGTCGACGGCATCCGGTTACGCAGCGACGGCGTGCACCCCACGCCCGAAGCGGTGGAGTGGCTGACGCCGTGGCTCACCGACGCCCTCCGCAAATGACCCCGTAGCTTCTCGCCACCATTGCGCGGAACTGCATTCCTGGTCATCAAGCGCGCGCCTTGCCAACCGGGAATGCCGTTCCGGCGGAAACGTGCGACTAGTGGCCGAGGCGGCCGCGGCCCATCCGCAGCAGCAGCATCGCCAGGTCTTTGCCCTCGGGGCCGAGCCTGCTGTAGCGCTCGAGGACCTTCATCTCGCGGCTGTGCACCAGGCGGGTGCCACCGGAGGCCATGCGGGCCTTGCCGATGAGCTTCGACACCTCGGTGCGGCGGGCGACGGCCTGCAGGATCGTGGCGTCGAGCTGGTCGATCTCCAGCCGCAGCGCCTCGATGTCCGGAACGGTTTCAGATTGGACTGACATCGGTGACTCCTCGTTGTGTGTATTAGATGGTGTCATCCGCAGCCGGGTCCCACACAGCAAACGAGCCCCGGATCCGGATGCGGACCGCGGGGCTCTTGAAAAAGCAGCTAGACCACGGGCACCGCTGGCCGGTACCCGTAAAAAAATCGCCGCTCGCTGAGCACGCGAATCAGTGTGCCACCAACTGCCACATCGGCGCAAAGGTGTCGGCCTGCGGCGGTAGATTTGGAGCAGTATGACTGTCGCCCCGCACCACACCTCCCACACCTCCGAAACCGACCAGTTGCTCGACGGGCTCAATCCGCAGCAGCGACAGGCGGTGCTGCACGAGGGATCGCCGCTGCTGATCGTCGCAGGCGCCGGGTCGGGGAAGACGGCGGTGCTCACCCGCCGGATCGCCTACCTGCTCGCCGCCCGCGAGGTCGGGGTGGGCCAGGTCCTGGCGATCACGTTCACCAACAAGGCCGCCGCCGAGATGCGTGAACGCGTGGTCGGGCTGGTGGGGCCGCGGGCCCGGGCGATGTGGGTGTCGACGTTCCACTCCACGTGCGTGCGGATCCTGCGCAACCAGGCCTCGCTGCTGCCCGGGCTGAACTCCAACTTCTCGATCTACGACGCCGACGACTCGCGGCGGCTGCTGCTGATGATCGGCAAGGACATGGGGCTGGACACCAAGCGGTACTCACCGCGGTTGCTGTCCAACGGCATCTCCAACCTCAAGAACGAACTCATCGACCCGGAGCAGGCGGCCTACGACGCCTCCAACGCCGACGAGGACCTGCCGCGCATCATCTCGGAGGTCTACGCCGAGTACCAACGCAGGCTGCGGGGCGCCAACGCGCTCGACTTCGACGACCTGATCGGCGAGACGGTCGCTGTGCTGCAACGGTTCCCGCAGATCGCGCAGTACTACCGGCGACGCTTCCGGCACATCCTCGTCGACGAGTACCAGGACACCAACCACGCCCAGTACGTGCTGGTGCGCGAGCTGGTGGGCCGGGCCGCCCCGGGCGACGATGCAGATGGCGTACCGCCGGCCGAGCTGTGCGTGGTGGGTGACGCGGACCAGTCGATCTACGCGTTCCGCGGCGCGACCATCCGCAACATCGAGGACTTCGAGCGCGACTACCCGAACGCGACGACCATTCTGCTGGAACAGAATTACCGCTCGACGCAGAACATCCTCAACGCCGCGAACTCCGTCATCGCACGGAACACGGGCCGGCGCGAGAAGCGGTTGTGGACCGACGAGGGCGCAGGCGAACTGATCGTCGGCTACGTCGCCGACAACGAACACGACGAGGCCCGCTTCGTCGCGCAGGAGATCGACGCCCTGGCCGACCGCGGCGACATCACCTACAACGACGTGGCGGTGTTCTATCGCACCAACAACTCCTCCCGCGCGCTGGAAGAGGTGTTCATCCGCGCCGGCATCCCCTACAAGGTCGTCGGCGGCGTCCGGTTCTACGAGCGCAGGGAGATACGCGACATCGTCGCCTACCTGCGGGTGCTCGACAACCCCGGTGACTCGGTGAGCATGCGGCGCATCCTCAACACTCCGCGGCGCGGCATCGGCGACCGTGCCGAGGCGTGCGTCGCGGTCTACGCCGAGAACACCGGCTCGAGCTTCAACGACGCCCTGCAGGCCGCCGCCGAGGGCCGGGTGTCGATGCTCAACACCAGGGCGGAGAAGTGCATCTCGGGCTTCGTCACGATGCTCGACGAGCTGCGCGGCCGCCTCGACGACGAACTCGGTGACGTGGTCGAAGCCGTGCTCGACCGCACCGGCTACCGCGCCGAGCTGGAGGCGTCCAGCGATCCGCAGGACCTGGCCCGCCTCGACAACCTCAACGAATTGGTCAGCGTCGCACACGAATTCAGCATCGACCTGGCGAACGCCGAGGCGCTGGCCGACGACGAGCCAGTCGACGAGGACATCCCCGACACCGGCGTCCTCGCGAAGTTCCTGGAGCGGGTGTCCCTGGTCGCCGACGCCGACGAGCTGCCGGAGCACGGCGCGGGCGTGGTGACGATGATGACGCTGCACACCGCGAAGGGCCTGGAGTTCCCGGTGGTGTTCGTCACCGGCTGGGAGGACGGCATGTTCCCGCACATGCGGGCGCTGGGCGATCCGACGGAACTGTCCGAGGAACGGCGGCTGGCCTACGTCGGCATCACCCGGGCACGCCAGCGGTTGTACGTCAGCCGGGCCAAGGTGCGGTCGTCATGGGGGCAGCCGATGCTCAACCCGGAGTCGCGGTTCCTGCGCGAGATCCCCCAGGAGCTCATCGACTGGCGGCGGACCGACCCGGCGCCGTCGTACTCGGCGCCCGTCAGCGGCGCCGGCCGGTTCGGCACCCCGCGTCCGGCGCCGGCGCGGTCGTCGGCGGCCAAGCGCCCGATGGTGGTGCTGGAACCCGGTGACCGGGTCACCCACGACAAGTACGGCCTCGGCCGCGTCGAAGAGGTGTCGGGCGTCGGGGAGTCGGCGATGTCGCTGATCGACTTCGGCAGCGCAGGCCGGGTGAAACTCATGCACAACCACGCGCCGGTGAGCAAGCTCTAGTCAGCGCCTGCCGCGCGCGGCGCACCACCGTCCGGTCGACGGCAGCAGCGCCAGCACGGCCGTCACGACGTAGAGCACCGACCAGGTGGCGTCGGACGTGTCGATCCGACCCGTCGACGGCCCGGTCACCAGCTCGACGATGCTGTATGCCACCAGCGCCCCGCACACCACGGCGACCACGTAGCGCGCCGCCGCGACGCGCAGCAGCATCACCGCCGACGCGATCATCAGAACCACCGAGCCGACCAGTGGGACGATCACACCGATGGCCAGCAGGCTCATGAACGCGACGGCCTCACCCTTGGCCTCCGATCCGCCGAACAGCACCGTGAGCAGGCCGACACCGGCGAGGGCGAGCAGCATGCCGATCAGCGGCAGGGCGCCTCCGACGAAGCCGAGGACGCCTGCGGTGATGGCCGTCGCACCGCTCGGCCGCCGGGCGACCGGGGGAGCGAACGGTGGGTATCCCGGCGGTGCGACGTAGGGCTGCTGGGGCTGCCACGGGTTCACCGCCTCACCGTAACAGCGGAAAGGCCCGGTCAGCGCGCCGATTTCGGCGATGGCAGAACCGCCAGCACCGCGACGACGAGCGGTGCGACCACCGTGAACAGTACGGCTGCGGCGGTCTGCGGGGCGAAGATGCGGAGAAGGTCAGGGGCGCCGAGTTCGGTGAGGAGCAGGGCGAAGTCGGTCGAGCCGTACACCGTCTGCCCTAGCGTGAACGCGGCGGCCGCGACCAGGAGCCAGCGGCCGACCGCCGCGCCGAATAGCAGCGCCATCCACGCTGCGACGAGCACTGCGGCGGTCACCACCGCCGCAAGGAACGTCTCCAGCATCACCCGCGACCACACCGAGCCGATGTCCGATCCGAACACCCCGCCCATCTCAACGAAGCCCCAGCCCAAGTCGTACTGCCGCCAGGCAAGCCAACACAGGTAGGCCGCCATCGGCAACGACACGGCTGCCGCCGCGATGGCCGCGGCGTCGCGACGCCGTGCGGACACCGGCGGGCGACCGCTGCACCAGCGTCGCGTGCCGGGCAGCGATGCGAGGACCATCGTCGTGATCGCGATTGCCGTCCAGCCCCACCGATGAGCGCCGATCACCACGTCGTTCGACCAAGCGACGCGGTCGAACCCGAACCACATCACCAGATCGGCGGCGGTGACCAGGAGCACCACGGTCCCACCCGCAACCAGCAGTAGCCGTCCGGCGGGCTGCTTCCCGTGCAACAGCACCACGCCTGCGAACAGGGTGGCCGTCACGCCCGCAGGCACTCCTGCGCTGACGAACGCGTACGCCCGCTGCATCGCGCTCGCGTCGACAGCCTGGGACATCTGAAACATCAGCAGGGCCCGCAGCGTCGCGGCCACGCCGAACGCGGCGGCGAGCACGCCCGAGATCGACGCTGCCGTCGCGATTGTCGCCGCCCCCGCCGTCGACTCCGCGCGCACGGCGCGTGCCTCTTGCACTTCTACGCCGTGGGCGCAGCGTCGACGTCGGGGGAGGACCGGCTCCACCGGGCCGTCGACGGCAGCATCGTCAGCGCGATCCCGGCCAGCGGCAGCACCGGGATGGCGTACACGACCGGCGGCAGCTTCGCGCCCGCGACGAAGAGGCTGGCGAAGATGAGCAGGCTGATCACCGAGCCGACCACGATCAGCAGCCGTCCCATGCGGCGGCGCAGCAGCAGCAGGACCAGCCCGCCGATGATCGCCGCGGCGGTGATCGCGGTGAGGAATCCGACGGCCACACAGAACAGCCGGTCGGTACGCCACCACCCGGTGATCAGGTCGGTGGCGATGACGGCGGTGGACCACCCGCTGACGATGCTGACCACTGCGGCGGCCACGGCAGTCCGGGGGTCGGCGTCGTCCCCCTGCTTCGGGATGGCCGTGGGCCTCGGCCGCGGGATGTAGCCGGTCGCCTGCAGCGACGCCGGTTCGATGTAGCTGGTCTGGGGTTCGCTCGCGGGGACGGCGGGCAGCTCGCCGGTGGGGTGGCGCCGGATGATGCCGGTCCGCGACTCGTCCTGAACGGGAACAGGAGTCGACGGGGTCGCGCTTTCGGGCTGACGCCGGATGATGCGCGTCTGGTCTGAAGAAGGGCCGCTCGGGAAGACTCCGTCGCTCACTCAGCCAACATAGCTGCCGGCGTTGACGCCGCCTTTGGCCAGCCAGCCGACCGGGTCGACGCGGTTGGAGCCGTTCTGCAGCACCTCGAAGTGCAGGTGCGGACCGGTCGAGTTGCCGCGGTTGCCCATGGTGGCGATCTGGTCGCCGGCCATGACCCGCTCGCCCATCGAGACGTCCCAGGTGTTGATGTGACCGTAGAGGGTGACGGTGCCGTCCGAGTGGCGCAGTTTCACCCAGGCGCCGTATCCGGCGGTCGGGCCGACGTCGACCACGACGCCGTCGGAGGCCGCCAAAATCGGGGTGCCGACCGGCCCCGCGATGTCGATGCCGCCGTGCAGCACGCCCCACCGAAGGCCGAAGCCCGACGTCCACACGCCTCGGGTAGGCATCACGAACAGCGGGCGCATCTGGCGCGCCTCCCGCTCGGCGCGCTCCTGGGCGAAGGCGGCGGCCTTGGTGATCTCCTCGGCGTGAACCGATCCCACGACGTTCGACGCGACCGTGACGATCTGCATGCCGTCGACCGAACCGGTGACCGAAGCGCCGTTGACGGCCGTCTCGCCGGCGGCCAGCACGGTGTCGCCGGGGACCGGCTCGGTGGCGTTGCTGAGCGTGTAAGCGCCAGCGGCGGTCGCGCCCGCGGCCATGGCGGCAATCATCAGGCGGCTCTTGACGGCACCCGCGGATTCTTTGCGGTGGACGCCGCGCCTGCCGGCCATGTCGATGATGTCGGTGGCGGCCGATCCGTCGCTGACGTCGGTGTGGCTGTCGCGGTAGGCGTGGGTGGACTGCCGGGCGCGCCGCGAGTGGGCGGTGCGGGAATCGGTAGCCACGTCGGCGCGGAACTCGGACGGGACCGCCAGCCGCAGCGGCGTCTCGTTGCAATCGTGAAGATCGTCGAGCTCAGGAGCGTGGATGACCTGCGATTCCCGGTCGAACGCGGTGTGGTCGCGGAACTCCAGGTCGCCGAGACCGCCGAACTCGTTGAACGGGATGATGTCGGTGATCTCGGTCTCGTGTTCGAGGTACGGGCTGATCCGCCGTTGCCGAGCGTTCGTCGAGGCTCCCTGCGGAGTGGGGGACGAACGGTGCTGCGCCAACCTGAATAGTCCTTCTATCCGTGACCTGAACGTTATCGAAGACCAGAGGCACGTTAACCAAAATCCAATGTTGGTGGCAACCTGTGGGACTATTCCGGCAGGTTTTGTGACCTGTATCACTGAAGGACCGCGGTGAGATCTGCCACATGAGCGGTAGGCGGTGCCGACGCGTCACTGCGGTGTCGATAAGGTTCCCACGAGCCGTCAGGCGCAACCCTCGACGTCAACCCAAGACAGACAGTGAGCCCATGGATCTCTTCGAATACCAGGCGAAAGAGCTATTCGCCAAGCACAACGTGCCCACCACGCCCGGCCGGGTGACCGATACCGCCGAGGACGCGAAGACCATCGCCGAGGAGATCGGCAAGCCCGTCATGGTCAAGGCACAGGTCAAGGTCGGCGGCCGCGGCAAGGCCGGTGGCGTGAAGTACGCCGCCAACGCCGACGAGGCCTTCACCCACGCGCAGAACATCCTCGGCCTGGACATCAAGGGTCACGAGGTGAAGAAGCTCCTCGTCGCCGAGGCCAGTGACATCGCCGAGGAGTACTACATCTCCTTCCTGCTCGACCGCTCCAACCGCACCTACCTGGCGATGTGCTCGGTCGAGGGCGGCATGGAGATCGAAGAGGTCGCCGAGACCAAGCCCGACCGGCTCGCTCGCGTCCCCGTCGACGCGACCAAGGGCGTCGACGAGGCCTTCGCCCGCTCGATCGCCGAGCAGGGCCACCTGCCCGCCGAGGTGCTCGACGCCGCCGCGGTGACCATCGCCAAGCTGTGGGAGGTGTTCGTCAAGGAGGACGCCACCCTGGTCGAGGTGAACCCGCTGGTACGTACGCCCGATGACCAGATCCTGGCCCTCGACGGCAAGGTCACTCTCGACGCCAACGCCGACTTCCGGCACGAGGACCACGAAGAGTTCGAGGACAAGGACGCCACCGATCCCCTCGAGCTCAAGGCCAAGGAGAACGACCTCAACTACGTCAAGCTCGACGGTGCCGTCGGCATCATCGGCAACGGCGCGGGCCTGGTGATGTCCACGCTGGACGTCGTCGCCTACGCCGGCGAGAAGCACGGTGGCGTGAAGCCCGCCAACTTCCTGGACATCGGCGGCGGCGCCTCGGCCGAGGTGATGGCCAACGGCCTCGACGTCATCCTGAACGACAGCCAGGTCAAGAGCGTGTTCGTCAACGTGTTCGGCGGCATCACCGCCTGCGACGCGGTGGCCAACGGCATCGTCAACGCGCTGAAGATCCTCGGCGACGAGGCCAACAAGCCGCTGGTCGTCCGGCTGGACGGCAACAACGTCGACGAGGGCCGGCGCATTCTGGCCGAGGCCGATCACCCGCTGGTGATCCAGGCCGACACCATGGACGCGGGCGCCGACAAGGCCGCCGAGCTGGCGAACAAGTAAGGGGAAGCACCAGATGTCTATCTTCCTGAATAAGGACAGCAAGGTCATCGTCCAGGGCATCACCGGCGGTGAAGGCACCAAGCACACCAAGCTGATGCTCAAGGCCGGCACGCAGATCGTCGGCGGGGTGAACGCGCGCAAGGCGGGCACGACCGTCAAGCACGAGGACAAAGACGGCAACGAGGTCGAGCTGCCGGTGTTCGGCAGTGTCGCCGAGGCGATGAAGGAGACCGGCGCCGACGTGTCGATCGCCTTCGTGCCGCCCTCGTTCTCCAAGGACGCGATCATCGAGGCCATCGACGCCGAGATCCCGCTGCTCGTCGTGATCACCGAGGGAATCCCGGTGCAGGACAGCGCGTATGCGTGGGCCTACAACGTCGAGAAGGGCGAGAAGACCCGCATCATCGGGCCGAACTGTCCCGGCATCATCACCCCCGGCGAGTCGCTGGTCGGCATCACCCCGAACAACATCACCGGCAAGGGCCCGATCGGCCTGGTGTCGAAGTCCGGCACGCTGACCTACCAGATGATGTACGAGCTGCGCGATCTCGGCTTCTCCACCGCGATCGGCATCGGCGGCGACCCGGTCATCGGCACCACCCACATCGATGCCATCGAGGCGTTCGAGAAGGATCCCGAGACCAAGATCATCGTGATGATCGGCGAGATCGGTGGCGACGCCGAGGAGCGGGCCGCCGACTACATCAAGGCCAACGTCTCCAAGCCGGTCGTCGGCTACGTCGCGGGCTTCACCGCGCCGGAGGGCAAGACCATGGGTCACGCGGGCGCGATCGTGTCCGGTTCGTCGGGCACCGCGTCGGCCAAGAAGGAAGCCCTCGAGGCCGCGGGCGTCAAGGTCGGCAAGACGCCGTCGGAGACCGCCACGCTGGCTCGCGAGCTCCTCGACAGCTGACACCCTTCCGCGAGCGTGCGTGTCGGTACCTCGACGCGCCGTCGAAACCGGCGCAACGCGCACGCTCGCGGACGGCCAGTGCGATTGGAACACGTTCCAGTTTTCGGTTAGCCTGACGAAGTAACACTTCTCAGGAGGTCCGTGATGGCGGTTGATCCCCGCACGCCCGTCGTCGTCGGCGTCGGCCAGTTCACCGAGCGGATCGACGACCCCGACTACCGCGGGCTGTCGGCGGTCGACCTCGCCACCGCCGCGGTGCGGGCGGCGTTGACCGACACCGGCGCCCGGGCCGACGACGTGGCCGCGGCGATCCAGGTGTTCGTCGGGCTGCGCCAGTTCGAGATCTGCACGCCGTTCGCCGACCCGCCGCTCGGCGCCTCGGACAACTACCTGCGCTCGGTCGCCCAACGCATCGGCGCCGACCCCGAGCGGGCGGTGCTCGAGCCCATCGGCGGCAACGGGCCGCAGAAGGTGATGACGGAATTCGCCGGGGCGATCGCCGCGGGCGAGATCGAGGTGGCGTTGATCGTCGGCTCCGAGCCGGGGTCGACCGCGAAGTACTTCTCGAACCGAGACCACAAACCCGACTTCACTGAGCACGTCGGCGGACAGCTCGAGGACCGCGGTTACGGCTTCGAGCAGTACATGAGCGAGTACACCGCGGGGCACGGACTGACGGGCGCCCCCGTGCAGTACGGGCTGCTCGACAACGCGCGCCGTGCCCGGTTGGGGCTCGGTGTCGCCGAGTACCGCCGCGCGATGGCCGAACTGTTCTCACCGTTCTCGAAAGTCGCTGCGAAGAACCCGTTCTCGTCGTCGCCGGTGGAACGGTCGGTCGACGAGATCGTCACCGTCACCGACGAGAACCGGATGATCTGCGACCCGTATCCGCGGCTGCTGGTGGCTCGCGACACCGTCAACCAGGGGGCGGCGGCGCTGGTCATGTCGGTGGCCGCGGCACGCCGGCTCGGTGTGCCGGAGGAGAAGTGGGTGTACCTGCGCGGGCACGCCGACCAGACCGAGCAGGATCTGCTGGACCGCCCCGACGTCAGTGTGAGCATCTCCGCGAAACAGTCTGTCGCGGAAGCGCTCCGGGTTGCGGGCATCGGCATCGACGACGTAGCGACGTTCGACCTCTACAGCTGCTTCCCGTTCCCGGTGTTCGCCGTGTGTGACGAGTTCGGGCTGGCGCACGACGATCCGCGGGGACTGACCCTCACCGGCGGCCTGCCCTACTTCGGCGGTCCCGGCAACAGCTACTCGCTGCACGGCATCGCCGAGACCGTCGCCCAGATGCGGGACAAGCCGGGCAGTTTCGGCCTGGTCGGCGCCAACGGCGGCGTGATGAGCAAGTACTCGGTCGGCGTGTACTCCACCGAGCCCGCCGACTGGGCGCCTGACCGCAGCAAGGAGTTGCAGGCCGACATCGCCGCGCTGCCGAAGGTCGCGGTCACCCGCAATGCCGACGGCCGCGGCACCCTCGAGACCTACTCCGTGCGTCACGACTGGCCGGACACCACCGGCATCATCATCGGCAGGCTCGACGCCGACGGCAGCCGGTTCATGGCGGTCACCACCGATGCGGACCTGGTGGCGCTGATGACCGAGGGCGACCCGCTGGGTACGGCGATCGCCGTGACGAACGACGGCACCACGAACGTCGCGACCCTGGCTTGACGCCCGTCGCGCGCGAACGTGAGCTCGTGCGCGAGATTCGAGGGAATCTTCGAACGCAAGCTCACATTCGGCGCGAGAACTACACCAGCGCGGCGAGCTTCCCGGCCAGCCGTTCGACGTAACCCGCCACTTCGGCGTCGGACTTGTCCGGCAACCCGAACAGCACCTCGGTGACGCCGAGATCGCGCCACCGCGCCAGCTTGTTGGGGTCCGGCTTGAAGTCCAGCGCGACGATCTGTGGGGCGCCGTCGCGACCCGCCGCCGCCCAGGTGTCCTGCAGCAGCTTCACCGGCTCGTCGATGTCGAAGTCGCGCGGCGTGGTGATCCAGCCGTCGGCGCTGCGGGCGATCCACTTGAAGTTCTTCTCGGTGCCGGCGGCGCCCACCAGAATCGGGATGTGTGACTGCACCGGCTTCGGCCACGCCCACGACGGCCCGAACTTGACGAATTCGCCGTCGTAGGAGGCTTCTTCCTCGGTCCACAACGCCCGCATCGCCTCGAGGTACTCGCGCAGCATCGTCCGCCTGCGGCCGGGCGGCACGTTGTGATCGGCGAGTTCGTCGGTGTTCCAGCCGAATCCGACGCCGAGCGACACCCGCCCGCCGGACAGGTGGTCGAGTGTCGCGATCGACTTGGCCAGGGTGATCGGGTCGTGTTCCACCGGCAGCGCCACCGCCGTCGACAGCCGCACCCGTGACGTCACCGCGCACGCCGTGCCCAGCGACACCCACGGGTCGAGCGTCCGCATGTAGCGGTCGTCGGGCAGCGACTCGTCACCCGTCGTCGGATGCGCCGCCTCCCGCTTGATCGGGATATGCGTGTGCTCGGGCACGTAGAAGGTGCGGAAACCGTGGTCGTCGGCGAGCTTGGCGGCCGCCGCAGGCGCGATGCCCCGGTCGCTGGTGAAGAGAACGAGCCCGTAGTCCATGCCGTGAATTAGAACGTGTTCTAGTCCCAAGGGCAAGGCCGTCGCGGGCGCAGAGGAGTAGCGCACTACGCATGACGGTGGCCGCGCGGCCGACGAACGTCTCTGCCATGGGGATTCGGCGCCGAGCCCGCGGCAAGGTCATGGAATGGGTTCGGCGTTATCTGCCGAACGAACTCGCGGGATGGACGGCCGAGGTCGGCAGCGCGCTGGCGACCTATCAGCTCACCGGTTCCTACGCCGCCGCGGTCGTGGCGGGCACCATCGGCTCGTCGGCCGGCTACTACGCCACCGCCTACGTCAACGGCGTGCGGTGGGCCTACCGATCGCTGGCGGGCCGCAACACCGTGCTGCGGATGGCGCTCGCCAACGGGCTCGCCGTCCGCAGCATCGCCGTGGAATTCGGCCCGGCCGAGGCGATCGACAGCGTCATCCTGCGGCCGGCCGCGTTGTTCGCAGGCCCGTTCCTCGTCGGTAACACCGCGGTGGGCTGGGTTCTCGGCAGCCTCGCCGCCGACCTCGCCTTCTACGTCTTCGCGATCTTCAGTTACGAGCGGTTCAGCACCCTGCTGGTTCGCCGCCCCGCCACAGAGGAGGTAACGGATGGATGCGACGGTCCGGTCACGTCGGTCGCTGCTGCGTGAGGAACTGCGCGGCAGCTCCGGTACCGGGGCCGCCCGCTACCGGGCGCTGGCCGCACAGCACGGCACCCCGGTGCTGCTGCTCGACGCGGGCCGCGTCACCGCCCGTTACCGCGAACTCGCGGCCCATCTGCCCGGCTTCGGCCTGCACTACGCCGTCAAGGCCGCGCCGCACCCGTCGGTGCTCGCTGCCGTCGCCGCGTGCGGCGGTGGCTTCGACGTCGCCACGAATGGCGAGATCGACCTGCTGCGGTCGCTCGGACTGTCGACGGCACGCTGCATCCACACCCACCCGGTGAAGAAGCCGGCAGACATCGACCACGCCTACGCGGCCGGGGTCCGCACCTTCGTGGTGGACAACCCCGTCGAGGCGCAGAAGTTCACCGGCCGCCCGGACGACATCCAGGTGTTGGTGCGCCTGGCGTTCCGCAACCCGACGGCCAAGTCCGACCTGTCGGCCAAGTTCGGCGTCGAACCCGATGAGGCCGAACTGCTGGTCAAGCACGTCCTCGCGGCGGGCGTCCAGTTCGCCGGGTTCAGCTTCCACGTCGGCAGCCAGGGATCGACGGCCGAGCCGTACCGCACCGCGCTGCGCGGCACCCTCGACCTCGTCGGCCACATCGCCGACACCCTGGCGGTGCCCACCCGGGTGATCGACATCGGCGGCGGGTTCCCGGTCAGCTACCGCGAACCGATGCCCGCCCTGGCCGCCGTCGCCGAGATCGTCGACGAGGTGCTCGGCGACCGCCGCGGCGAGTTCACCCTGCTGGCCGAGCCGGGCCGCTTCCTCGCCGCCGACTCCATGACCCTGCTCACCAGCGTCGTCGGCAGCGCCGAACGCGGCGGCCGGCAGTGGCACTACCTCGACGACGGCGTCTACGGCAGCTACTCCAACGTGATGACCGAGGACGTCCACCCGCCGATCCTGGCGCTGAGCGAGCTCGAGGACGCCACGGCCGACGACGTCGTCACGCTGGCCGGGCCGACGTGCGACAGCGTCGACGTCGTCGCCCGCGACTACCCGATGCCGCCGCTGGCCGTCGGCGACCTCCTGGTCAGCCCGATGATGGGCGCCTACACCGCGGTGACGGCGTCGCGCTTCAACGGGATCGCCGCGACACCGATCGTCGAGTACACGAGCCCGGCCACATAACTTCAGCCAGAGCCATACCCGCGACGGCCGTCGCTCCCGCTGCTGGGATGGCTGACCATGACGACCGAACGGATCGCCGACCACGTCAAGTTCGCCTACTGGGTGCCCAACGTCAGCGGCGGCCTGGTGACGAGCACCATCGAGCAGCGCACCGACTGGAACTACGAGTACAACAAGAAGCTCGCGCAGACCGCGGAGAACAACGGCTTCGAGTACGCGCTGAGCCAGGTCCGCTACGAAGCCAGCTACGGCGCCGAGTACCAGCACGAGTCGACCAGCTTCAGCCTCGCGCTGCTGCTGGCCACCGAGCGGCTGAAGGTGATCGCCGCCGTGCACCCGGGGCTGTGGCAGCCCGCGGTGCTCGCCAAGCTCGGCGCCACCGCCGACCACCTGAGCAACGGCCGGTTCGCGGTCAACGTGGTGTCGGGCTGGTTCAAGGACGAGTTCACCCACCTCGGCGAACCGTGGCTCGAACACGACGAGCGCTACCGGCGCAGCGCGGAGTTCCTGCAGGTGCTGCGCAAGATCTGGACCGAGGACGACGTGGACTTCCGCGGCGACTTCTACCGCATCCACGACTTCACGCTGAAGCCGAAACCGCTCAACACCGCCGAGCGGCCCAACCCGGAGATCTTCCAGGGCGGCAACTCCACCGCCGCCCGCCGCAACGGCGGCCGCCACTCGGACTGGTACTTCTCCAACGGCAAGGACTTCGACGGCGTCACCGAGCAGCTCGTCGAGGTGCGCGACCACGCCCGTGAGGTGAACCGCGAGGTGCGCTTCGGGCTGAACGGTTTCATCATCGCCAGGGACACGGAGAAGGAGGCGAAGGACGTCCTGCGGGAAATCGTCGACAAGGCCAACCGCCCGGCGGTCGAGGGCTTCCGCGGTGCCGTCCAGCAGGCGGGGAACTCGACCGGCGACAAGAAGGGCATGTGGGCCGACTCGAGCTTCGACGACCTCGTCCAGTACAACGACGGCTTCCGCACCGGGCTGATCGGCACGCCCGAGCAGATCGCGGAACGCATTGCGGCATACCGCAAACGCGGCGTCGACCTGATCCTCGGCGGGTTCCTGCACTTCCAGGAGGAGATCGAGTACTTCGGCGCCCGGGTGCTGCCGCTGGTCCGGGAAATCGAGGACAGCGAACGGGATTCGACCGACGCGCCGGTGCTGGTGTCGGCCTGAGCGGACGCCCGCCGCGCACTGGCCGCGGCTTCCCACCCGTCGTTGGCCGCACTCGCAGGTCGGTGCGCTAGCGTGGGGAACGAATCGCTCACGGTTGTCCGTGCCGGCCGGAGGTCACCACATCTGCGCCGTGCACATCTTCCCGACGCCCGACCAGTACAGGAGAGGCCATGTCGTACCCACCCGGTAGCCCCGGTTACCCGCCGTCCCAGCAGCCGACCACCCAGTTCAGCGCGCCGACGCAGCAGTTCGGGAAGGTGCCCGACGCCGCAGGTGACACGGCCGCAGGACCGAACAAGCTGCCGTCCTACCTGCTGCTCGCCGCAGCGGTGCTCGGACTGCTGACCTTCCTGCTGAACGCGTTCGCACCGGTCTTCGAGGCCAACGTGCCCACCGAGTACGAGAACATCCCCGGCATCGGCGGGGATGCGGGCACCACCGAGGGCATGACGCTGGCGGTGGCCGCGCTGCTGCTGGCCGGCCTCTTCGCCGCCGTCGCGACGCTGCCCAAGCAGCGCAACTACACCGCCCTGGTCGCGGTCGTCTCGGTGCTCGGATTCCTGCTGGTCCTCACCAACATGTTCCAGACGCCGGACAACGTGGACTACGGCTGGGCGTTGTGGCTGATCCTGATCTTCGCGCTGCTGCAGACCGGCGCCGCGATCGCCGCACTGCTGTTCGACTCGGGCATCCTCACCCCGCCCGCGCCGAAGCCGAAGTACGACCAGCAGCAGCAGTTCGGCCAGTACGGCGCGCCGGGCGGCTACTACGGCGGCCCCCAGCAGCACCCGGGTCAGCAGCAGCTGCCGCAGCAGCGTCCCGGCGGCTACCCGACGCAGTACGGCGGCGGCTACCCCGGGCAGCCCACCACCGGCGGTTTCCAGGCCGGCGGCCCCCAGGGTGGTTCGCAGAGCGGTCCGCCCACCCCGCCCACCGGGTTCCCGACGTACGGCCAGCCGCAGCAGCCGTCGCCGCAGAATCCCGGGCAGCAGCAATCGCCGTCATCGCAGCAGTCCGGCCCCGCGCCGTCGTAAGCTGAGCCGCGCGTGCGTGAAGTGCGCGCACGTCAGCCTGCGCGAGGAGCTGCCCCGCTAGTGGAGAACCGGCCAGTCGCGACCCGCCAGGCGCGGGACCTGCTTCGGGTCGCGTTCGGGCCGTCCGTGGTGGCGCTCGTCGTCATCGCTGCGGTGACCCTGATCCAGCTGGTCATCGCCAACAGCGACATGACCGGCACGTTCGGCGCCATCGCGAGCATGTGGCTCGGCGTGCACGGCGTGCCGGTGTCGATCGGCGGCAGCGAACTGGGTGTGATGCCGCTGCTGCCGGTGCTGCTGATGGTGTACGGCGCGATGCGCACCACCGCGGCCGCGACGTCGCAGCGAGCGTCCTGGTTCGTCATCCGCTGGGTGGTCGCCTCGGCGCTGGGTGGCCCGCTGCTCATTGCCGCGATCGCGCTGGCGGTCGTGCACGACGCCTCCTCGGTGCTCACCGACCTGCAGACCCCGCACGCGCTGCCCGCGTTCGGCTCGGTGCTGGCGGTGCATGCGATCGGGGCGGCCCTCGGCGTGGCGTCCCAGGTCGGTCGCCGCACGGTGCTGCGCTCGCCACTGCCCGACTGGCTGCCCGACGCGTTCCGCGCCGCGACGGCCGGGGTGCTGACGCTGGTCGGCCTTTCGGGCGTGGTGACCGCCGGATCCCTGGTGGTGCACTGGGCGACGATGCACGACCTCTATGCCATCACCGATTCGGCGTTCGGCCAGTTCAGCCTCACGGTGCTGTCTGTGCTGTACGCGCCGAACGTCTTCGTCGGCGCATCGGCGGTGGCCGTCGGGTCCAGCGCGCACGTCGGCCTGGCCACGTTCAGTTCGTTCACGGTGCTCGGGGGCGACGTGCCCGCGCTGCCCGTGCTCGCCGCGGTGCCCGCACCGCCGTTGGGTCCGGTGTGGGTGGCACTGCTCATCATCGCGGCGGCCGCAGCGGTCGCGGTCGGCCAGCAGTGCGCCCGCAGGCCCGTGCCGCTGCCCTCCGCGGCGGCGAAGCTGGTGGTCGCGGCGGCCGCGGCGGCGGCGACGATGGCGCTGCTCGGCCACGCCGGCGGGGGACGGCTCGGCAATTTCGGCGACGTCGGCGTCGACCAGGCCACCTTCGGGCCCGCGGTGTTCCTGTGGTTGGTCGGTATCGGCGGACTGACGGTGTCGATGGCCGGCGGCATCGCGCGCCGCCCCAGGCCCGCGAAGGTTCCCAAGCCGGCGCCCGCGGACGAATCGGCTGCGCCGGACGACGCCGTGCCGGACACCGACGTGGCGCCGATCCCCGAACCCGATCCAGTCGCGGGACCCACCGAGCCCGAGCCCGAGCCGCTGCTGCCCGAGGCGGATGAGCCGCTGGGCGACGAGCCGGCCGCCGAGGAGCCCGGGGAACCCGTCGACCCGGAGGACCACTTCATCACCGACGAGGACATCGCCGTCGACGGGGACGCGTCCCGCGATCAGCCGCACAGACCCGCCGACTAGGCTGCTGCGGGTGCAGCAACCGCTACGTGTGCCCCCGAGTGCACCTGCGCGGCTGGTCGTTCTCGCTTCGGGCACCGGCTCGCTGCTCGCATCGCTACTCGGCGCCGCGGTCGGTGACTATCCCGCCCGTGTGGTCGCCGTCGGCGCCGACCGGGCGTGCGCGGCCCTCGACATCGCCGCTGAGGCCGGGGTGCCGTCCTACACGGTCCGTCTCGGCGACCACCCCGATCGGGCCGCCTGGGACGCCGCGATCACCGAGGCCACCGCCGCGCACCAGCCCGACCTCGTGGTGTCGGCCGGCTTCATGAAGATCCTGGGCGCGCAGTTCCTCGGCCGGTTTCCGGGCCGCGTGGTCAACACGCACCCGGCGCTGCTGCCCGCGTTTCCCGGCGCGCACGCCGTACCCGAGTCGCTGGCCTACGGTGTCCGGATCACCGGCTGCACGGTGCACCTGGTCGACGCCGGAATGGACACCGGGCCGATCCTCGCCCAGGAGCCCGTCGCGGTGCTCGACGGCGACGACGAGGCCGCGTTGCACGAACGAATCAAGACAGTCGAACGACGGCTGCTGGTAGATGTGTTGGCCGCGTTGGCGACTCGCGGCGTGACCTGGAGCGGACGAAAGGCAACCATAGGATGACCGAGGGACGCAAACCGATCCGGCGTGCGCTGATCAGTGTCTACGACAAGAGCGGGCTCGGCGAGCTCGCCCGCGGCCTGCACGAGGCCGGCGTGGCCATCGTCTCCACCGGGTCGACCGCCAGAACCATTGCCGACAGCGGAGTTCCGGTGACCCCCGTCGAGGACGTCACCGGTTTCCCCGAGGTGCTCGACGGCCGGGTCAAGACGCTGCACCCGCACGTGCACGCCGGTCTGCTCGCCGACACCCGCAAGCCCGAACACGTCTCGGCCCTCGAGAAGCTCGGCATCGAGGCGTTCGAACTGGTGGTGGTGAACCTCTACCCGTTCACCGAAACCGTCGACTCCGGCGCGTCGATGGACGAGTGCGTCGAGCAGATCGACATCGGCGGCCCCTCGATGGTGCGCGCCGCCGCGAAGAACCATCCCAGCGTGGCGGTGGCGGTCGATCCGCTCGGCTATGACGGTGTGCTGGCCGCGGTGCGAGCAGGCGGGTTCACCCTCGCCGAGCGGAAGATCCTCGCATCGTTGGCTTTTCGGCACACCGCGGAGTACGACGTCGCGGTCGCGTCCTGGATGGGATCGACGCTGGCGCCCGAGGAGCCCGCACAGCGGCTGCCTGCCTGGGTGGGTGGCACGTGGCAGCGCACCGCCGTGCTGCGCTACGGCGAGAACCCGCATCAGCAGGCGGCGCTGTACCGCGACGCGGCGGCATGGCCGGGCCTGGCGCAGGCCGAGCAACTGCACGGCAAGGAGATGTCCTACAACAACTACACCGACGCCGACGCGGCCTGGCGAGCGGCGTTCGACCATGAGCAGATCTGCGTCGCGATCATCAAGCACGCCAACCCCTGTGGCATCGCGATCTCGTCGACGTCGGTCGCCGACGCGCACCGCAAGGCCCATGAGTGTGACCCGCTGTCGGCGTTCGGCGGCGTCATCGCGACCAACACCACGGTGAGCGTCGAGATGGCAGAGACCGTCGCCGACATCTTCACCGAGGTGATCATCGCGCCGGCCTACGAACCGGGTGCGGTGGAGATCCTGCAGCGCAAGAAGAACATCCGCATCCTCGTCGCGTCCGAACCGCAGCCGGGCGGCAATGAGTTCCGCCAGATCAGCGGGGGCCTATTGGTGCAGCAGCGGGACGCGCTCGACGCCGCAGGCGACGATCCCGCGAACTGGACGCTGGCCACCGGTGAGCCGGCGGGCCCGGACACGCTGACCGATCTGGTGTTCGCCTGGCGGGCCTGTCGCGCGGTCAAGTCCAACGCGATCGTGGTCGCCGCCGACGGCGCCACCGTCGGCGTCGGTATGGGGCAGGTCAACCGGGTGGATGCGGCGAAGCTCGCGGTGCAGCGCGGCGGCGACCGGGTGCGCGGTGCGGTGGCCGCCTCCGATGCGTTCTTCCCGTTCCCCGACGGGCTCGAGACGCTGGCCGAGGGCGGTGTGACGGCAGTGGTGCATCCGGGCGGGTCGATGCGCGACGACGTCGTCACCGAGGCCGCGGCCAAGGCCGGTGTCACGTTGTACCTGACGGGTTCCCGGCACTTCGCGCACTGAGCGCGGCCGGCTACCGGCTGATCTTCGTCTGGGTGTCGATGGCGCCCATCACCTCGTCGAGCACCTGTCTCTGCGGTTCGGCAACGTCGGCGTTGATCTGCAGCACGAAGAGGCCGTTCGGCGACGGCACCACGGCCGTGGTCTGCGCGATGTCGCGCCGTAACCCGTCGCGTAGGAACGTCCCGCGCACGTGGACGGAGACCAGGCCGTCGAGCTGTCCCTTTCTGCCGCCGCCGGACTCGTAGCCCGGCAGATTCTTCAGTTCGTTCGGCGCGTACTCGAGCAGGCGCTGCGCGTCGACGTCGCCCTCGAGCTTGGACACCAGCAGGGTCACCGTCGGCGGCTCCGGATTGCCCGGCGTCTCACGGATGATCGCCGAGTACGCCCACGCCGGCCGGCGCGGACCCGCGTCTGACCACCCGGGCGGTATCGGCATGGTGATCACCGGGGCGCCCGGCGTGGTCCGCTGGATGTTCGTCTCGTCGATCCGGTTCTCCCGGATGTAGTCGGCGATGGTGAACGCCCTGGCATTCGACGGCGCAGGCGGCTCTGTCGTGGACGTGCGGGTGGTGGTCGTCGAGGTGTCGTCGGATGCGGTGGGCGGCGGCGACGGCGCCGGATCGGATCCACCGATACGGGTCAGGCCGAAGATGCCCGCGCCGATGAGGATCAGCACGGCGACGATGCCGCCGGCGATCAGCAGTGGGCGTCGCTTCCCGGGTGGCTTCGGACGTGGTGGCGGTGCGCCGAATCCGGCGGCGTGCGACGGTTCGTTCGTCGGCGGCGTCCACGGCGACACGTACACCGGCGGTGCGGGATGCTGACCCGGCGACCGCGGCAGCGGCGGCCGGGCGTGCGGACCGGCCTGCGGCGGCACCGGCGGTCCGTGCGGCGCACTGATCACCGGCGGCCCCGACGGCTTGGGCGTGACCGGCGGACGCGACTGCGGCCGGGGCGGCACGTAGGGCGGCGCCGCCGATTTCTGCATCGTCGGGATCGGTTGTGTCGGTGGAGCGGGCGGTGGGACCGGCAGTACCGGCCTCGTCTCGGCCGCCTTCTGATTGCCGGCCTCGGCCAATGCGACCGCGAAGTCGTGGCAGGTGGCGTATCTGGCCTCGGGATCCTTCGCCAGCGCCTTGGCCATCACGGCGTCGAAGGCGGCCAGTTCGGGCTTCTTCTCGCCCAGCTTGGGCGGCGGGGTGTTGAGGTGGTGGCTGATGACCACGGCCGGATTGGTGTGCGGGAAGAGCAGTGTGCCGGTGAACAGCCGGAATGCCGTTGCCGCCAGCGCGTACTGGTCGGCCCGGCCGTCCATCGGCTGGCCCATCAACTGTTCGGGCGCCGTGTAGGACATCGAGCCGACGGTGATGTTGGTCGACGTCAGGCCGTTGACGTCGTCGGTGCGCCGGGCAATGCCGAAGTCGGTGAGCAGGATTCGGCGCTTGGCCCGCTCGGCGCTGGTGAGCAGGATGTTCGCCGGCTTGATGTCGCGATGCAGCAGCAGCCGCTGGTGTGCGTAGTCCAGCGCATCGGCGACGGCGGTGACGATCTCGACGACGTCGGTCGGCGGCATGCCGCTCGGGTGCCGGTCGACCAGGAGCCGCGCCGCGTCGTAGCCGTCGACGAAGTCCATCGAGATCCACAGCCGGCCGTCGAACTCGCCGCGGTCGTGCAGGCCGACGATGTGCGGATGCCACAGCGTGGCGGCCAGGTCGGCTTCGCGCTGGAAGCGCTGGCGGAACTCGCCGTCGGCGCTGAACGATGCGGGCAGCACTTTGAGCGCGTCCTGACGGGGCAGTCGTGGATGCTGGGCGAGGTAGACCTCGCCCATACCGCCGGAGCCCACCAGTCGGACGATGGTGTAGCCCGCGAAGACCTGACCGCTTTCCAACGGCATGGCCGCAGACTACCGGCCCCGACCTTGATCCTTGGACCGAGTCGCCGGTCGGCGTGCGCCGCGTTCAGTGCGCCGGACCTCTTACGAGCGCGTGACGTTGCGTTCGCTGTGGGGGGAAGAAGTGCCGCCCGACGCCGGCAGTCGTAGCGTGGAGTGGTGACCCAACCTTCTGATCTGCCCCGGACCGTCGGCGAGCTGCGTGCCTCCGGTCATCGCGAGCGGGGAGTCAAACAGGAAATCCAGCACAACCTGCTGGCCGCGCTGGCCGAGGGCCGCGACTCGTGGCCCGGCATCCTCGGCTTCGAGGACACCGTGATCCCGCAGCTGGAACGCGCGTTGATCGCCGGCCACGACATCGTGCTGCTCGGCGAGCGCGGCCAGGGCAAGACCCGGCTGCTTCGCGCACTGACCGGCCTGCTCGACGAGTGGACACCGGTGATCGCCGGCTCGGAACTCAACGAGCACCCGTACACCCCGATCACGCCCGAGTCGATCCGCCGGGCCGCCGATTCGGGCGACGACCTGCCGGTGGCGTGGCGGCACCGCAGTGAGCGCTACACCGAGAAGCTGGCCACCCCGGACACCAGCGTGGCCGACCTCGTGGGCGACATCGACCCGATCAAGGTGGCCGAGGGCCGCAGCCTGGGCGACCCGGAGACCATCGCCTACGGGCTGATCCCGCGGGCGCACCGCGGCATCGTCGCGGTCAACGAGCTGCCCGACCTCGCCGAGCGCATCCAGGTGTCGATGCTCAACGTGATGGAGGAGCGCGACATCCAGGTGCGCGGCTACACGCTGCGGCTCCCGCTCGACGTCCTGGTCGTCGCCAGCGCCAACCCCGAGGACTACACCAACCGCGGACGCATCATCACCCCGCTCAAGGACCGGTTCGGCGCCGAGATCCGCACCCACTACCCGCTGCAGCTCGACGCCGAGGTCGGCGTCATCAGCCAGGAGGCCGAGCTGGCCGCCGACGTGCCGGTGTACCTGCTGCAGGTGCTGGCCCGGTTCGCGCGCAACCTGCGCGAGTCGAGTTCGATCGACCAGCGCTCCGGTGTGTCGGCGCGGTTCGCGATCGCCGCGGCCGAGACCGTCGCGGCCGCCGCGAGGCACCGCTCCGCGGTCCTGGGCGAGCAGGAGCCGGTGGCCCGGGTCTGCGACGTCGGCACGGTCATCGACGTGCTGCGGGGCAAGCTGGAGTTCGAGTCCGGCGAGGAGGGCCGCGAACAGGCGGTGCTCGAGCACCTGCTGCGCCGCGCCACCGCCGACACCGCGCAGCGGATGCTCGGTGGCATCGACGTCGGCCCGCTGGTGGCCGCGGTCGAGGAAGGCTCGCCGGTGACGACGGGCGAGCGGGTGTCCGCCAAGGACGTGCTGGCCGCGCTGCCCGACCTGCCGGTGATCGACGTGATCGCCGAGCGGCTGAACGCGCAGACCGACGGTGAGCGCGCCGCCGCGATCGAGCTGGCGCTCGAGGCGCTGTATCTGGCGAAGCGGATCGACAAGGTGTCTGGAGAAGGCGAAACCGTTTATGGCTGACAGCCGTACGACGATCAAGCAGCGAGGGACGAGCTGCGTTGCGGGGGTACCTCCCACGCGGAGCGTAGGGGGCGAGTGCGGCCATGGCTAGACGCGTCTCCCGTTACTCCTCGTACACGGGTGGGCCGGATCCGCTGGCCCCGCCCGTGGATCTGCGCGAGGCGCTCGCGCAGATCGGCGAGGACGTGATGGAGGGCAGCTCACCGCGGCGGGCGCTGTCGGAGCTGTTGCGGCGCGGTACCAAGGAGATGCGCGGCGCCGATCGGCTCGCGGCGGAGGCCAACCGGCGGCGACGGGAATTGTTGCAGCGCAACAACCTCGACGGCACACTGCAGGAGATCAAGAAGCTGCTCGACGAGGCGGTGCTGGCCGAGCGCAAGGAGCTGGCCCGCGCACTGGACGACGACGCCCGGTTCGGCGAACTGCAGATGGAGGCGTTGTCGCCGTCGCCGGCCAAGGCCGTGCAGGAACTCGCCGAGTACGACTGGCGCTCCCCGGAGGCCCGGCAGAAGTACGAGCAGATCAAGGACCTGATGGGTCGGGAGATGCTCGACCAGCGTTTCGCCGGGATGAAGGAGGCGCTGGAGAACGCCACCGACGAGGACCGTCAGCGCGTCAACGACATGCTCGACGACCTGAACGACCTGCTGGACAAGCACACTCGCGGCGAGGACACGCAGCAGGACTTTCAAGACTTCATGAACAAGCACGGCGAGTTCTTCCCGGAGAACCCGCGCGACATCGACGAACTGCTCGACTCGCTCGCCCAGCGCGCGGCCGCCGCGCAGCGGTTCCGCAACAGTCTGTCGCCCGACCAGCGGGCCGAACTGGACGCGCTGGCGCAGCAGGCCTTCGGGTCGCCGTCGCTGATGAACGCGCTCAACAAACTCGATTCACACCTGCAGGCCGCACGACCGGGTGAGGACTGGTCGGGTTCGTCGGAGTTCTCCGGCGACAACCCCCTCGGGATGGGGGAGGGCGCGCAGGCGCTGGCCGACATCGGCGAGCTCGAGCAGCTGGCCGAGCAGTTGTCGCAGAGCTACGCGGGCGCGTCGATGGACGACGTCGACCTCGACGCGCTGGCCCGTCAGCTCGGTGACGACGCCGCCGTCGACGCGCGCACCCTCGCCGAGTTGGAGCGGGCGCTGCTCAACCAGGGTTTCCTCGACCGCGGGTCCGATGGCCAGTGGCGGCTCTCGCCCAAGGCGATGCGTCAGCTCGGCCAGACGGCGCTGCGCGATGTGGCGCAACAGCTTTCGGGGCGTCACGGCGAACGCGACACCCGGCGAGCCGGCGCAGCCGGTGAGCTGACGGGCGCGACGCGGCCGTGGCAGTTCGGCGACACCGAGCCGTGGAACGTGACCCGCACGCTGACCAATGCCGTGCTGCGCAGCGCAGGCACGGGCGTGGCGGAACCACCGCTGCACATCACGGTGGAAGACGTCGAGATCTCAGAAACGGAGACCCGCACGCAGTCCGCGGTTGCGCTGCTGGTGGACACGTCCTTCTCGATGGTGATGGAGAACCGCTGGCTGCCGATGAAGCGCACGGCGCTGGCGCTGAACCATCTGGTGAGCACGAGGTTCCGGTCCGATGCGCTCGAGATCATCGCGTTCGGCCGGTACGCCAGGACCGTGAGCGCGGCCGAACTGACGGGCCTGGAGGGCGTTTACGAGCAGGGCACCAACCTGCACCACGCGCTCGCGCTGGCGTCGCGGCATCTGCGCCGCCACCCGAATGCCCAGCCGGTGGTGCTGGTGGTCACCGACGGTGAGCCGACGGCGCACCTCGAGGATTTCCGCGACGGCCAGGGCGGCGGCGCTCAGGTGTTCTTCGACTATCCGCCGCATCCGCGCACGATCGCACACACCGTGCGGGCGTTCGACGAGGTCGCGCGCCTCGGCACGCAGGTGACGATCTTCCGGCTGGGCAGCGATCCGGGCCTGGCGCGGTTCATCGACCAGGTGGCGCGGCGGGTCGGCGGTCGGGTCGTGGTGCCCGATCTCGACGGCCTCGGTGCCGCAGTGGTCAGCGACTATCTGTCGTCGCGCCGCCGCAGGTAGGTTTTCAAGACCTCGAAAAAACTTGCGCCACTTGCGTTTCAGCTGTCACAAACGCGGCGGATCTGTCGGTGGGTCGAACTAGTGTTCGATGCATGGACAGGGCGGATGTGGTCACGGCACTGCAGGCGTGGGATGACGCCCGCGCCGGGTTGGCCGCCCTGCCTCTTGATGCGTTGACCGGGGCGGAGTTGGTGGCGGTCTATGAGCGCCGCCAGCTCGGACTGCGCCAGGAAGCCGCGCTCGATCACACCGTGCTGGCCACCCTCGCTGAACGCTTCACCGCCGCGGACTTCGGCGGCACCGGCCTGAAAGACGTGTTGGCCCAGCGGTTGCACCTCGACACCGCCGATGCGAAGCGACGCCTCGACGCTGCCGGCACCCTCGGACCGCGGTGGACGTTCACCGGCGAGGAACTCCCCGCGCAGTGGGACCATACGTCGGCCGCCTTGGCGAAAGGGCTGATCGACCCCGCGCACGTCGAGGTGATTCGCAAGTTCTTCACCAAGCTTCCGCCATGGGTCGACGAGGCGGCCTGCGCCGACGCCGAGCGCGACCTCGCGCGGTGGGCGCAGGGCATGTGCCCGGAGGATCTGCAAAAGCTCGCCGACTATCTGGTCGAGGTCATCGACCCTGACGGCGCCGAACCCGACCACGACACCCAACAAGCCAAACGCAGTCTGAAGATGGGTCGCCAGCGCCGCGACGGGATGACCCCCATCAGTGGGCACCTCGATCCGGAAGCCCGCGCCCTGTTCGAAGTCGTATTCGCCAAGCTGGCGGCCTCCGGCACCAACCTGCCCGCCGATCCCGGTGCCGGCGAGGCGAACAGCGCCGAAGCATTCGGCGGCGACCCCCGCACCCGCGACCAGCGCCAGCACGATGCAGTGAAGACCGCCCTACGCGATGTCGTCGGATCCGGGGCGCTGGGTCAGATCAACGGGCTGCCGGCCACGATCGTGGCCACCACCACGGTCGGCGACCTCGAATCCGGTGCCGGGTACGCCCACACCGCAGGCGGTACCAAACTGCCGGTGCGCGACCTGATCCGGCTGGCCGGCCGATCCCGGCACTACCTGGCGGTGTTCGACGACCACACCGAAGAGATCCTCTACCTCGGCCGCGCTCGGCGCTGCGCCACCACCGCCCAACGGTTGGCGTTGTTCGCCCGCGACCGGGGTTGCACCCGCCCCGGTTGCACCGCCCCCGCCTACCGCACGCAGGCCCACCACGCCGCACGCGACTGGGCCGACGGCGGACGCACCGACATCGACGAACTCGCCCTGGCCTGCCAACCCGACAACAACCTCATCGAACAAACCCAATGGAGCACCCGCCGCAGAAGCGGCCGGACCGAATGGCTCCCCCCACCACCACTCGACACCGGCCAGCACCGCATCAACCACTACCACCACCCCCGCCGCCACCTCACCCACCGAGACGACGACGCCGAACCGGCATAGCCACCCGGGATTTCGGACTGTGTGTTCGGGCGTACGCTGCATTCATGAGCAGAGCGGCCGTGCAGAGCGCTACTGCGTCCGTGGCCATGGCGGCAGCGGGTGTCGTTGCGGGCTATGGCTTCTGGATCGCGACAATGTTCGCGCTGATCCCGCTACTGCTGTTTCTGGTCTTCGGTGTCGCACCGTTCGTCGCGCTGCTCGGCGCGGCCGCCATCGCTTGGTGTACCGCGCACCGCGCGTGTGCAGCGCCGCAATGGGCGCAACGGCACCGGTATGCGTTCTGGTCCGGCGCACTCGGCTTCCTGGTGTACCTGTGCGTGCAGACGGTGATCCGGCTGCCGGGCAGTGAACCGTTCTGGTGAGATTCGCGCCGATTAAGTTGAGCCGCAGCCTCAGTCGATGAAGCGCGCCCGCACCTCGGGGGCGGGTATCGGACAGGTGTCGTGCTTGCCGAACACCCGGTAGCGGATCGAGGCGAACCAGTCGTAGAAACGGTCGCGGGCCCCGGCGGGTACGGCCCGGCCGGCCAGAAACAGCTTCCACGGCCCACCCAGGTAGTCGGCGACCCGAAGAAGGCCGGCGGTGCGGATGCTGACGCGTTCCTCGGCAGAGCCCGGCTGCTCGACGAACACCATCGAGTCGACGTCGCGCAGTTCCGGGTGTCGGGCGATCACACCTTCGGCGAACTCGCCCTGCAGCGGCGCGAACCGCAGCGGTCCGTTCTTGTCGTAGCGCAGGATCGTCTGGATGCCGCGATTGCAGATCCCGCACACCCCGTCGTACAGGAGCACCGGCGCGGGCCCGCTGGTCGCGGTGTTGTCGACGGCGGCGGCGCGCGATTCTTCAGCCACTGTCCGCTCCTTTCGTTCGCTGCAACTCAGTATTCCCCGCTCCGCGCGGCGGCAACCGGGCCGAGCGTGTGACGGTGGCGACGTGTTGCTTGCGCCGGCAATCGTCTAGCTCGCACGCAATTTCCAGTTCGCTCGTTGTGGGGGTTCGTGCGGTAGTTTGCTCACAGAAATGTGCGCGAGGGGGCGGTAGTGGCAAAGCATCGGGTGAAGTCCGGCCGGCGGGGGTCGGGCCGGGTCGGACCGGCCGTGGTGGGCGGCGCGGCCGTGGTGACGGCAGCGGCGGTCAGTGGCGTCGCCGTGACGGCGCCCGGCTCGGTCGCTGCGCCGAACGTCGAGTTGGCGGCACTGGTGATCGAGGGCAGCTCCACCAACCCCACCGGGGACGGCATCCGCGGGTTCTACGGCAACAAGTTCGACCGCCCCGACGTCACCCAGGTCAGCTTCTTCACCGGGCCGTTCGGCGTCTACGACGCACTGAAGGCCAACTCCGGCGAGGACAACGTCGTGCTGTCGTCGGGCTGGGGCGCCGCGAACGTCAGCCTGCTCCTGAGCTACCTGGAGGCCACGAACTCGGCCGATCCCGACCTCACGACGCCGCTGTACATCCTCGACAACAACGTCGCCCGGCCCAACGGCGGCTTCGGCACCCGCTATCCGGTGTTCGCCGTCATCGGGGTGAACCCGATCCCGACACCGGAGCAGCCTGGCGTCAAGGTGGTCGACGTCGGCTACGAGTACGACATCAACGGCAACACACCGGCGTACGTGCTGAACCCGGTCGCGATGGCGAACTCGTTGGCCACGTACTTCGACAACCGGCTCAACCAGAACGAGGTGAATCTCCCGGTCGACGAGGACGGCGACCTGGACTACACCGATACGAACTGCGACGCGGCGTGCCAGAGCGAGGTCGCCGACGGCGCCGAGCGCGAGTTCACGCTGAAGACGGGCGAGACCGTGCGCGTCAAGAAGGTCGAGGGCACCACCTACATCAGCTATCGCACCGACGGCCTGCCGCTGCTGCAGCCGCTGCGCCAGTACGGCGGCGAGCCCGGCGACCGATTCGCCGACGCCGTCGAGCCGGCACTGAAGGCCGCCGTCGACTACGGCTATCCGGACAACGACGCGCTGGCGAACCCCGACAGGTACGAGCCCGCGCGGCTGGTGCCGACCGCGAAGGAGACGCAGACCTTCGCTCGCGACTTCAATCAGGGCGTGCGCGACGGGCTGGGGACGCTCGACAACGCACCGGACACCACGACCGGCCGCACCACGACACCCCGCACGACGCAGCTCACGACGAAGAAGGCGACGCCTCAGATCGAGGAGAGCACGGACCCGTCGCCCACCAAGGCGGATCAGAAGAAGCGCTCGAGCGATCCGGTCGGCTCAGCGATCAAGCGGACGATCCACCGGCTCACCAAGCCGTCACGCGTGAAGAACGACTCCGACACCGACGCCCGGTCGGAGAAAGACTCGTCGCCGGACGAGTGATCAGCCTTCTTTGCGCTTCCTGCGCTTGACGCCGACGCTGCCCCACAGCGAGAAGCCACGCACCCGCACACACGGCGCGCCGGGAGATCCCTCACCCTCCACGTTGTGGTCGAAGGAGCCCATCACGCCGACACCCTGCAGGTCGACGTTCACCTCCGGCGGAACCAGGATCGTCTGTCCGCCGAAGATCGAGTACGAGCGGATGTCCACCTCGGGTGCGGTGAAATCGGCGTAGCGCAGGTCGACGACTCCGCCGCCGAACAGTGCGAACGTCGTCAGCCGACGCGGCACGTTCCAGCGGCCGCGCCGCTCGAAGCCGCTCATGATCGCCATCAGCACCGTCGAGGGCGCAGGCCGGCATGGGCCGGTTCCGCGCGGGCTGACCATCGCGCCGGGGAGGTCGGCGCTCAGCAACGCCAGCTCGTCGTAGGTCTTCGCGGCGTACGCCTTGGTGAGTCGACTCTCGTACTCGCTCATCGGCAGCCGACCCTGAGAAGCCGCGTCCGTCAGGATCTGCGCCACCTGAATGCGATCGGTGTCAGCAGCACGCGTGGAGCCGTTTTGCGACGTTGGGCTGCTCATAACACCACGAGCCTACGACTAACACTGGTACATGCAAGGGTGTTGGCCGAAATGTAGTGTGACGGTTCTCGGCGAACCAGCTAGCCCATCGAACTATTTGCGGTTTCGGGTAGGTCGAATCGGAAAGACGATTCGTTTTTCCTGCTGGTCAGCGATCGATCCGCGGCGCTGTGGTAACCCAGGACTCGTCGTCGCGGCGGTGCGAAATTCACCACATCCGGCGACGGAGTGGTACCGGTGTACCGGTCTCACCGTGCCCATCGCGGCGGTCGTTTCTCCAGGAACGCCATCATTCCCTCGTGCGCCTCCTCCGAGACGAACAGTTCGGCCGACTGCGCGGTCAACATCTCGGCGTCGCGGTCGAACGCCGCGAGGATCGCCGCCGTCGTCAGCCGCTTCGAGGCGGCCAGCCCCTGCGGCGAACCCCGGCCGATCTCGGCGGCCAGCGCTGCCACCTCCACCTCGACGTCCTCGGCGGCCACACTGATCAACCCGATCTCGGCGGCCCTGGCCGCACCGAACTTCTCACCCGTCACGAAGTACCGCCCCGCCGCCCGCGGCGCCATCTTCGGAAGCAGCGTGAGCGAGATGATCGACGGCGCCACACCGATGCGCGCCTCGGTCAGCGCGAAGGTGCTCTGCGCGCCGGCCACCACGATGTCGCACGCCCCGATCAGTCCCATACCGCCGGCGCGGACGTGCCCGTCCACCGCGGCGATCACGGGGACCGGCAGTTCGAGGATGGCCCGCAGCAGATCGGTCATCTCGCGGGCCCGCCCGGCGGCGAGGTCCGAGGGGTCGCGACCGGCAGCCTCGCTCAGATCTGCGCCTGCGCAGAAGGTGCCGCCGGTGTGGCCGAGCACCACCACCCGCACATCGGCGTCGGCCGCCGCCGCGCGCATCCCTTCGTGCAGACCTGCGACCAGTGCCGTGGACAGGGCGTTGCGGTTGTGCGGCGAGTCCAGCGTCAGCCGCGCCACGCCGCCGTCGACCGCGTACCGGACGAGCTCACCCATCAGTAGGACCGCGGCAGGCCCAGCGAGGTCTGCGCAACGAAGTTGAGGATCATCTCGCGGCTCACCGGCGCGATGCGGGCCAACCGGGATGCGACCAGCACCGAGGCGATCCCGTACTCCTTGGTCAGACCGTTTCCGCCGAGGGACTGCACCGCCTGGTCGACCGCCCGCACCGACGCCTCGCCCGCGGCGTACTTGGCCATGTTGGCGGCCTCCGCGGCGCCGCCGTCGTCACCGGCGTCGTACAGACTTGCCGCCTTCTGCATCATCAGCTTGGCCAGCTCGATCTCGATGTGGTTCTGCGCCAGCGGATGTGAGATGCCCTGATGCGCGCCGATCGGCGTCTTCCACACCTGGCGGGTCTTGACGTAGGACACGGCCTTGTCGATCGCGAACCGGCCCATGCCGACCGCGCTCGCCGCACCCATGATCCGCTCAGGATTCAGGCCGGCGAACAACTGCGCGATCGCCGCGTCCTCGGATCCCACCAGCGCGTCGGCAGGCAGGCGTACGTCGTCGAGGAACAACTGGAACTGGAACTCCGGGCTGACGATCTCCATCGGGATCTTCGTGTAGCTCAGTCCGGGACTGTCGGTGGGCACCACGAACAGCGCGGGCTTGAGGTTGCCGGTCTTGGCCTCCTCGGTGCGCCCGACCACGAGCACCGCCTGCGCCTGGTCGACGCCCGAGATGTAGACCTTCTGGCCGGACAGGATCCAGTCGCTGCCGTCGCGGCGCGCGGTCGTGGTGATCCTGTGCGAGTTCGATCCGGCGTCGGGTTCGGTGATCGCGAACGCCATCGTGATCGAACCGTCGGCGATGCCGGGGATCCAGCGCTTCTTCTGTTCCTCGGTGCCGTACTTCGAGATGATCGTGCCGTTGATCGCGGGGGAGACCACCATCATCAGCAGCGCCGAGCCGCCGGCGGCCATCTCCTCCATCACCAGCGCCAACTCGTACATGCCCGCGCCGCCGCCGCCGTACTCCTCGGGCAGGTTCACGCCGATGAAGCCGAGCTGCCCGGCCTCGCGCCACAATTCGTCGGTGTGCCGGCCCGCGCGCGCCTTCTCCAGGTAGTAGTCCTGGCCGTAGTTGGCGACCATCGCGGCGACGGCCTTGCGCAGCGCCTGCTGTTCCTCGGTCTCGACGAATCCGGTCATGCTTCTCCTCCTGCGGTCTCGTCCGGCGCGGACACCCGTGCCAGTACGGCGCCCACCTCGACCTGCTGGCCGGGTTCGACGTTCAATTCGGCGAGCACACCGTCGCCGGGCGCGGCCAGCGTGTGCTCCATCTTCATCGCCTCCAGCCACACCAGCGGCTGGCCGGCTGTGACGGTGTCGCCGACCGCGGCGCCGACACGCACCACCGAGCCGGGCATCGGCGCCACCAGCGAGCCGTGCGCGATCGCGGCGCCGGGATCGGGGAAGCGTGGCAGTGCGACGAGTTCGGTTGCGCCCTGCGGAGAGTCGACGAACACGGCGTCTCCGTAGCGGGCGACGTCGAACGGCCGCTCGACACCGTCGACCTCGAGCACCACCCGTCCCGGCGTCGCGGACACCAGCGCCACGTCGTCCTGATCGGGCAGTTCCACGGCGCCGCGGCTGAACCGGTAGCGCACCTCGTGCTCGACGTCGGCCGTGTCGCGGTAACGCCGGGCCTGATGACCCGACGCCAGATTGCGCCATCCGCTGGGTGCGGCCGCGAATGCCGTCGCGGCACTGCGGTTACGGGCCGCATCGGCCAACGTGGCCGCGACCGCCGACAGCGCGGTCGTCCGGTCGTCGCCCGGCGGCGCGGCGAGCGCGGCCAGTCCGTGGGTGTCGAAGAACGCGGTGTCGGTCGCGCCGTCGACGAATGCGGGGTGGCGCAGCACGTTGACCAGCAGGTCGCGGTTGGTGCGGACACCGTGCAGTCGCGTGCGCGCGAGCGTGTCGGCCAGGATCGTCGCGGCGTGCCGACGGGTCGGCGCATAGGAGATGACCTTGGCCAGCATCGGGTCGTAGTAGATGGACACCACCGAGCCGTCGACGATCCCGGTGTCGACCCGCACCCCAGCCCGCGTCAGCCGGTCGAACTGCACCGGGGCGCCGGGCACCTCGAATCGGTGCACCGTGCCTGCCTGGGGCTGCCAGTTCTTCGCGGGGTCCTCGGCGTAGAGCCGCGCCTCGATCGAATGCCCCTGTGCGACGGGCTGTTCGGCGGGCAGCCTGCCGTCGTCGGCGACGAGGAGCTGCAGCTCGACGAGGTCGAGTCCGGTGGTCGCCTCGGTGACGGGGTGCTCGACCTGCAGGCGGGTGTTCATCTCGAGGAAGAAGAAGTCACCCTGCTCGTCGGCCATGAACTCGACGGTGCCCGCCCCCGTGTAGGCGATCGCCTCGGCGGCCAGCCGGGCCGCCTCGAACAGCTTGTCCCGCATGCCTGGGATGCGTTCGACGAGCGGCGACGGCGCCTCCTCGATGATCTTCTGGTGCCGCCGCTGAATCGAGCATTCGCGTTCGCCGACCGCCCACACCGTGCCGTGCGCGTCGGCCATCACCTGCACCTCGACGTGGTGGCCCGCGGCGAGGTAGCGCTCGCAGAACACCGTCGGGTCGCCGAAGGCCGACTGCGCCTCCCGGCGTGCCGCCTCGACCTCGCCCGGCAGGTCGGCCAGGTCGCGCACCACGCGCATACCCCGGCCGCCGCCACCCGCCGACGCCTTGATCAGCACCGGGAGTTGAGCGGCCGTCACGGTCTCCGGATCGAGCTCGTCGAGCACCGGCACGCCGGCGGCCGACATCATCTTCTTCGCCTCGATCTTGCTGCCCATGGCCTGCACCGCGGCCACCGGCGGGCCGATCCAGGTGAGGCCGGCGCCCTGCACGGCGGCAGCGAAATCCGCGTTCTCCGAGAGGAAGCCGTAGCCGGGGTGGACGGCGTCGGCGCCCGCAGCCTGCGCGGCCGCGATCAACTGGCGGGCGTCGAGGTACCCGCTCGTCCCCTCGAGCCGCACCCGTGCGTCGGCCTCGGCGACATGCGGGGCGGCGGCGTCGGGATCGGTGTACACCGCGACGGTGCCGATGCCCAGGCGGCGGCAGGTGGCGAACACCCGGCGGGCGATCTCACCGCGGTTGGCGACCAGCACTCTGGTGATCATCGCGCTCACATCCTGAAGACGCCGAAGTTCGACGTCCCCTCGATCGGCCCGTTCGCGATGGCGGACAGGCACATTCCCAACACGGTGCGGGTGTCGCGCGGGTCGATCACGCCGTCGTCGTAGAGCCTGCCCGACAGCACCATCGGCAGCGACTCGGCCTCGATTTGGCCCTCGATCGCCGCACGCAGCGCGGCGTCGGCCTCCTCGTCGACCTGCTGGCCGCGGGCTTCGGCGGCGGCACGGCTGACGATCGACAGCACCCCGGCCAGCTGCGCACCGCCCATCACCGCCGACTTCGCCGACGGCCAGGCGAACAGGAACCGGGGGTCGTACGCGCGGCCGCACATGCCGTAATGGCCTGCGCCGTAGGACGCGCCGATGAGCAGCGAGATGTGCGGCACGGTCGAGTTCGATACGGCGTTGATCATCATCGACCCGTGCTTGATCATCCCGCCCTCCTCGTACTGCCTGCCCACCATGTAGCCGGTGGTGTTGTGCAGGAACAGCAGTGGCGTGTCCGCTCGGTTGGCCAGCTGGATGAACTGGGTGGCCTTCTGCGACTCCTCGCTGAACAGCACGCCGCGGGCGTTGGCCAGGATGCCGACCGGGTAACCCCACAGCGTGGCCCACCCGGTCACCAGCGACGAGCCGTACATGGCCTTGAACTCGTCGAACTCCGAGCCGTCGACGATGCGGGCGATCACGTCGCGGGGATCGAACGGGATGCGCAGATCGGGCGGCACGATGCCGAGCAGTTCCTCGCTGTCGAACAGCGGTTCGCGCACGGCCGCCGGCGTCGGCCCCTCCTTGCGCCAGTTCAACCGGGCGACGATGCGGCGGCCGATGCGGATCGCGTCGAGCTCGTCGGCAGCGAAGTAGTCGGCCAGACCCGATGTGCGGGCATGCATCTCGGCGCCGCCGAGTGACTCGTCGTCGGACTCCTCACCGGTGGCCATCTTGACCAGCGGCGGGCCGGCCAGGAAGACCTTGGATCGCTCCTTGATCATCACGACGTGGTCGGACATGCCGGGGATGTAGGCGCCGCCGGCCGTCGAGTTGCCGAACACCAGCGCGATGGTCGGGATGCCTGCGGCCGAGAGCCGGGTCAGGTCGCGGAACATCTGCCCGCCGGGGATGAAGATCTCCTTCTGCGTGGGCAGATCGGCGCCGCCGGACTCCACCAGCGAGATCACCGGGAGCCGGTTCTGCAGCGCGATCTGGTTGGCGCGCAGGATCTTCTTCAGCGTCCACGGATTGCTGGTGCCGCCCTTGACCGTCGGGTCGTTGGACACGATCAGACACTCGACGCCCTCGACCGCACCGATCCCCGCCACCACACTGGCGCCGACGGTGAAGTCGCTGCCCCATGCGGCGAGCGGGCTGAGTTCCAGGAACGGCGAATCGGGGTCGACCAGCATCTCGATGCGTTCGCGGGCGGTCAGCTTGCCGCGGTCGTGGTGACGCGTGACGTACTTCTCGCCGCCACCGGCGAGCGCCTTGGCGTGCTCGGCGTCGAGTTCGGCGAGTTTCTGCGTCATCGCCGTGGCGGCCTCGGCGTAGGCCGGCGATGCGGCGTCGAGCGTCGAGCGCAGGGCCGTCATGACTGGTATCCCAGCGTCTTGGCGGCCAGTGAGGTGAGGATTTCGGTTGTTCCGCCGCCGATGCCGAGGATTCGCATGTCCCGGTACTGCCGCTCGACCTCCGACTCGGCCATGTAGCCCATCCCGCCGAACAGCTGGACCGCCTGGTTGGCCACCCACTCGCCGGCCTCGACGGCGGTGTTCTTGGCGAAGCACACCTCGGTGATCAGGTTCGGGTCGCCCGCGAGCTGGCGCTCCACCACGCTGTGCGTGTACACGCGGGCCACGTCGACGCGGCGGGCCATCTCGGCCAGCGTGTTCTGCACCGCCTGCCGCGAGATCAGCGGCCGGCCGAAGGTCTCCCGGTCGCGGCACCACTGCACCGTCAGGTCGAGGCAGCGCTGCGCGCTGGCGTAGGCCTGTGCCGCCAGCCCGACGCGCTCCGACACGAACGCCGCGGCGATCTGGAAGAAGCCGCTGTTCTCGGCGCCGATCAGGTTCTCGACCGGCACCCTCACGTCGGTGTAGGCGAGTTCGGCGGTGTCCGAGGACCGCCACCCCATCTTGTCGAGCTTGCGGGTCACCTCGAATCCCGGTGTGCCCTTGTCGACGACGATCAGCGACACGCCCGCGGCGCCGGGCCCGCCGGTGCGTGCGGCGGTCACCACGTAGTCGGCGCGCACGCCGGAGGTGATGTAGGTCTTCGCGCCGTTGATGACGTATTCGTCGCCCTCCCTGACGGCGCGGGTGGTGAGGTGCCCGACGTCCGACCCGCCACCGGGTTCGGTGATCGCGAGTGAGCCGATCTTCTCGCCGCTCAGCGTCGGCCGCACATAGGTGTCGATCAACCGCTCGTCACCCGAGGCGATCATGTGCGGCACCGCGATCCCGCAGGTGAACAGCGACGCGAACACCCCGCCGGGCGCACCGGACTGGTGCATCTCCTCGCAGATGATCACCGCGTCGGCGCCGTCGCCACCGCCACCGCCGACCGCTTCCGGGAAGCCGGCGCCCAGCAGACCCGCCTCGGCGGCCTTGCGGTGCAGATCGCGCGGCAGCTCGCCGGCCTTCTCCCACTCGTCGACGTGCGGCAGCACCTCGCGTTCGGCGAACGCGCGCACCGTCTTCCGCAGCGCCTCACGCTCGGGCGTGGTCCAAATGCTCATGCCTCGACTCCCACTCGCTCCGGTCCTCGCTCGTGCCTCGCTGCGATCCTCACTCGCGCTCGTCTTCGGATGCTCACAGCAGTTCCTCCGGGATGTCCACGTGTCGGCTGCGCAACCATTCGCCCAGCCCCTTGGCCTGCGGGTCGAAGCGGGCCTGGTAGGCCACGCCCTCGCCGAGGATGTCCTCGATGACGAAGTTGACGGCACGCAGATTGGGCAGCACGTGCCGGGTCACCGGCAGATCGGCGGCCTCGGGCAGCAGCTCCCGCAGCCGGTCGACGGTCAGTTCGTTGGCGAGCCAACGGAACTGCTCATCGGTGCGCACCCACACCCCGACGTTGGCGCTGCCGCCCTTGTCGCCGCTGCGGGCCCCGGCGATCGTGCCGAGCGGCAGGCGGCGCGTCGAACCGTGCTCGCCCGCAGGCACCTGCGGGTTCGGCACCGGTTTAAGGCCGAGGGTTTCGGCGGCGGGGGTGATGTCGGTGCGGGTGCCGTCGGCGTGCACGGCGACGTGGGGCACCGTGCCGGCGTCGACGAACCCCGCGGTGAAGACGCCGCACACCTGGCCCTCGCCGGGAGGTGCGGTGGTGGTGAAACCCGGGTAGCTGGCCAACGCCAATTCCACCGCGGCCGAGGAGAACCGGCGACCCACGTTCGCCGGATCGGGGTCGCGGACCACGCAGCGCAGCAGCGCGCTCGCTGCTTCCTCGGTGTCCGCGTCGGCGTGGTCGGTGCGCGCCAGCGTCCACTCCAGCTCCGCCGGCTTGACCGTCAGATTCGATTCGAGCTGGCGGCGGATGAGGTCGGCCTTGCCGTCGATGTCGAGACCGGTCAGCACGAACGTCATCGCGTTGCGGAACCCGCCGACGCTGTTGAGCGACACCTTGAGCGTCGGCGGCGGCGGTTCACCCCTGACGTCGTCGATCCGGACCCGGTCCCGGCCGTCGTCGGACAGCCGCAGCGAGTCGACGCGCAGGGTGACGTCGGGATTGGCGTAGCGCGGCCCGCCGATCTCGTACAGGAGCTGGGCGGTCACCGTGCCGACGGTCACGGCGCCACCGGTGCCGGGATGCTTGGTGATCACCGATGAACCGTCGGCGTGGATCTCGGCGAGCGGGAAGCCCGGCCGCAGCGGGTCGGCGATCTCGGAGAAGAAGGCGTAGTTGCCGCCGGTGGCCTGCGTCCCGCACTCGATCACGTGTCCTGCGGCGACGGCGCCGGCCAGCGCATCGTAATCGTCTCGGCGCCAACCGAAGTGAGCCGCGGCCGGGCCGACGATCACCGAGGCGTCGGTCACCCGGCCGGTCACCACCACGTCGGCGCCCCGGTTCAGGCAGTCGACGATGCCCCACGCGCCCAGGTAGGCGTTGGCGGCCAGCACCTGACCGAATCCGAGTTCGCCGGCGCGGCCGACGAGGTCGTCGCCTTCGACGTGGGCGACGTTCACCTGCAGGCCGAGCCGGTCGGCGAGGGCGCGGACGGCTGCCGCCAGGCCGGCGGGGTTGAGTCCACCCGCGTTGGCGACGATCCGCACGCCCTTGTCGAGCGCGGACCCGAGGCAGTCCTCGAGCTGGGTGAGGAAGGTCTTGGCGTAGCCGCGGTCCGGGTTCTTCGCCCGGTCGCGGGCCAGGATCAGCATCGTGAGCTCGGCGAGGTAGTCACCGGTCAGGAAGTCCAGTTCACCGCCGTCGACCATCTCCCGCATGGCGGCCAGGCGGTCGCCGTAGAACCCCGAGCAGTTGCCGATGCGCACCGGATCAGGCACTGCACTCCCTTGCTGTCGACGCGAGCCGACGACCATCGCCGTCAACGACCAACCAACCGGTAGGTTAGACGGTACTGCGGGTACCGCGTCAAGGGCGCCGACGGCGCGATTCGTGTTCCGGCCACCCTGGGCGTGGCTCGATACTTGATCCATGGAATACCGCATCGCCCATGCCGTCGTCGGTGCGTTGTGGCTGGTGTGCGGCATCGGCATCACCTTCAATCCGTGGTTGCCTGCCGTCGGCGAGCAGTGGACGGTCATCCTCGGCTGCACGCTCGCGGGATTCGGCGGTGCACTGGTGATCGACGCGCTACGGCCGGATCGCGCGCTGAAGCCAGGCGGGCCCCGTCATGCGAACGGCAGGGACGCCAGCCGCGGTGACGCCCTACGCCTGCTGGTCGTCGGCCTGACTGTGCTGGCCACAGGTATCGGGGCGACCATGTGGGGTGTCGCGGCCGGCGAGGACGCGATGACCTGCGTGGGTGTCGCCGTTCTCGGCGTCCTGGTGTTCCAGGCGCCGCACATCGCGGACTGGATGGACAGCGGCAGCCCCTCGTCCTGACCGTCGGCTTTTGGAGGCTGACCAGCGCACCGGCTATCCTTGACGACAATTGCCTACGACCCGGCTGTCCCGGGACCTGCCTGGCACTACCCCGCAAGAGGAGAAGTCTCGATCATGGCCGTCCCCAAGCGCAGAATGTCGCGTTCGAACACCCGCAGCCGTCGCGCGCAGTGGAAGGCGAAGAGCACCGGTCTGGTGGGCGTGACCGTGGCCGGTCAGCAGCACAAGGTGCCGCGTCGCCTGCTCAAGGCCGCCCGCCTCGGCCTGATCGACCTCGACCGCCGCTGATCGGACCCATAGGGAGTCTCTCGGCGCGCCTCTCAGTTCACTCTCAGGCGTCGGGGTGAGACTGGGGCTGTGCGCATACTTGTCGTCGACGACGATCGCGCGGTCCGCGAATCGCTGCGCCGGTCCTTGTCTTTCAACAGTTACACCGTCGCGCTCGCCCAGGACGGCGTCGAGGCGCTCGACCTGATCGCCAACGACCGGCCCGACGCAGTCGTACTCGACGTGATGATGCCGCGGCTGGACGGGCTGGAAGTCTGCCGTCAGTTGCGCAGCACGGGTGACGATCTCCCGATCCTGGTGCTGACCGCCCGGGATTCGGTGTCCGAGCGGGTCGCCGGCCTCGACGCCGGCGCCGACGACTACCTGCCGAAGCCGTTCGCGCTCGAGGAACTGCTGGCGCGGCTGCGGGCGTTGTTGCGTCGCACCGGGCCCGAAGACGGGGTCGATTCGCCCGCGATGGTCTTCCTCGACCTCAGCCTCGACCCGGTGACCCGCGAGGTCATCCGCGGACAGCGCCAGATCAGCCTGACCCGCACGGAGTTCTCGCTGCTGGAGATGCTCATCGCCAATCCGCGTCGGGTCCTCACCCGCAGCCGCATCCTCGAGGAGGTCTGGGGCTTCGACTTCCCGACCTCGGGCAATGCCCTCGAGGTGTACATCGGCTACCTGCGTCGCAAGACCGAGGCCGAAGGGGAACCGCGACTCATCCACACCGTGCGCGGCGTGGGCTACGTCCTGCGCGAAACCCCGCCCTGATGTCGTTCTTCACCCAGAACACGTCGTGGCGCCCGCCGTCGCCGCCGAACACCAGCTCACTGTCCTTGCGCTGGCGGGTGATGCTGCTCGCGATGTCGATGGTGGCCATGGTCGTCGTGCTGATGGCGGTCGCGGTGTACGCGGTGGTGTCCCGCGCGCTCTACGACGACCTCGACAACCAGCTGCACAGCCGGGCGAGGCTGCTGATTGAGAGCGGCTCGCTGGCGGCCGACCCCGCCAAGGCCATCGAGGGCACCGCATACTCCGACGTGAACGCGATGCTGATCATCCCGGGACGCGTCAAGTACACCGCCAACCAGCAGGGCCAGACGCTGCCGTACGGCTCCGCCGAGCAGGACGTCGTCTCCGGTGAACTGCTGCTGTCGCTGCGCACGGCCAACCACCAGCGGGTGCTCGCGGTGCATCTGGCCAACGGCAGCTCACTGCTGCTGTCGAAGAGCCTGGCGCCGACCGGCCAGGTGCTGCGGCGGCTGGGCACAGTGCTGCTCATCGTGGGTGGCATCGGCGTCCTGGTCGCCGCGATCGCCGGCGGGATGGTGGCCCGCGCCGGACTGCGCCCGGTGGGACGGTTGACCAAAGCGGCCGAACGGGTGGCCCGTACCGATGACCTACGGCCGATCCCGGTGTACGGCAGCGATGAACTGGCCCGGCTGACCGAAGCCTTCAACCTGATGCTGCGGGCGCTGACCGAGTCCCGTGACAGACAGGCGCGGCTGGTGTCCGACGCCGGTCACGAACTGCGCACCCCGCTGACCTCGCTGCGGACCAACGTGGAACTGCTGATGGCATCGCAGGTTCCCGGCGCGCCGCGGCTCCCCGAAGAGGAGATGGCCGGCCTGCGTGCCGACGTGATCGCCCAGATCGAGGAACTGTCCACCCTCGTCGGCGATCTGGTCGACCTGACCCGCGACGAGGCGGGCGGTGTGATGCACGAGCCGGTCGAGCTGGCCGAGGTCGTCGACCGCAGCCTCGAACGGGTGCGGCGGCGTCGCAGCGATGTCACGTTCGACGTGCGCGCGCAGCCCTGGCAGGTGTACGGCGACGCCGCGGGGCTGGCCCGAGCCGTGCTGAATCTCCTCGACAACGCCGCCAAGTGGAGCCCGCCGGACGGCCGCGTCACCGTGCGGCTGACCCAGATCGACCCGGTGCACGCGGAACTGGTGATCGCCGACCAGGGGCCGGGGATCCCGCCACACGAGAAGCCGCTCGTCTTCGAGCGCTTCTACCGTTCGACGGCGGCCCGCGCCATGCCGGGCTCGGGGCTCGGCCTGGCCATCGTCAAGCAGGTGGTGCTCAAACACGGTGGCGCGCTGCGGGTGGACGACGCGGTGCCAGGAGGGGATCCGCCGGGGTCGGCATTCCGGGTCGTGCTGCCGGGCCGGCCGGTCGCCGATGCGGTGATTCAGACGTCGCCGATTCCGGCGACACGCCCCGCCGGGCGCATGGACGAACGAGCGGCCGGAGCAGAGAATGTGTGACCGACGCGACATGGCGCACGCCAAGTCTCGGCCGGCACCGAATCATCTCTAAGTGGATTCTCAGCCCACATGGGCACTGTGAGCCTACGAAGCGCGTTGGAGAAGATGTCGGATCCCTTCACGAGGAAGAGCTCATCAGCGAATGACGAACCACCCGAGGTACTCGCCACCGCAGCCGGGCCGTGGGCCTGGTGGCAATGAGCCCGCGGCGCCCGGATACCCGGGAGCTCATCGGCCGGATCCGTACCACCAGCAGACCCACCAGCAGACCTACGACTGGCGTTACGCCACTCAGCAGGCCGGGCAGCAGCAGTTCCGCTCCCCGTACGACCCGTACCGCTCGGCGCCCGTTGCGGTGCCGGGCAACCGTCCCCGAAAGCGTTCCCGCGCAGGGATCTTGACCGCAGGCGCGTTGGCGATCGCCGTCGTCTCGGCGGGTGTCGGCGGTGGCGTCGCGGTGCTGGCCCAGCCCGATCGGCCGAGCCTGGGTTCGAGCCTCGGCGGCGCAGCGCCGACGGTCCCCGCGGCGGCGTTGCCCGCCGGATCGGTGGAGCAGGTGGCGGCCAAGGTGGTGCCCAGCGTCGTCAAGCTCGAAACCGACCTCGGCCGGGCATCCGAAGAGGGGTCGGGAATCATCCTGACCTCGGACGGCCTGATCCTGACCAACAATCACGTGGTGGCCGCCGCGACGGGGAACCCCGGCGGTCGTGGCGCGCCGGGCTTCCCGGGCCTGCCGGGCAATGCCGGGTCTCAGCCGCCCGCGCAGACCAAGGTGACGTTCTTCGACGGTCGCACGGCCTCGTTCACCGTCGTGGGTACTGATCCCAGCAGCGACATCGCGGTGGTGCGTGCCGAAGGCGTGTCCGACTTGACGCCGATCTCACTCGGCTCGTCGGGCAGCCTGCGGGTGGGCCAGGACGTGGTCGCGGTCGGTTCGCCGCTCGGCCTCGAGGGCACCGTGACCACCGGCATCATCAGCGCGCTGAACCGTCCGGTGGCCGCAGGAGGCGACACCCGGAACCAGAACACCGTGCTCGACGCCATCCAGACCGACGCGGCGATCAACCCGGGTAACTCCGGTGGTGCGCTGGTCAACATGAACGGCGAACTCGTGGGCGTCAACTCGGCCATCGCGACGATGGGCGGCGACTCCCCGGAGGCGCGGAGCGGCTCGATCGGACTCGGCTTCGCGATCCCTGTCGACCAGGCCAAGCGCATCGCAGACGAACTGATCCAGAACGGCAGCGCCTCGCACGCCTCGCTCGGTGTCCAGGTCAGCGACGACACCGCGACCGACGGCGCCAAGATCGTTGAGGTCACCGGCGGCGGCGCGGCGGCGGCGGCCGGCCTGCCCAGCGGCGTGGTGGTCACCAAGGTCGACGATCGGGTGATCAACAGTGCCGACGCGCTGGTCGCGGCGGTCAGATCGAAAGCCCCGGGCGAGAAGGTCACGCTGACCTACCTCGACCCGTCCGGCAAGCCGCAGACCGCGCAGGTCACCTTGGGCAAGGCCGAGCAGTGACGTCGGGCGACGGTCTGGAGACCGTGCTGGTGGCTGCGCCGCTGTCCGGCCCCGGATATACGGTTGCACTCATGGAACAGCCAGGGGAGTTGGTGGGCCGCGCGCTGGTCGTCGTCGTCGACGACCGGACCGCGCACGGCGAAGAGGATCACAGCGGGCCGTTGGTCACCGAACTGCTCGGCGAGGCCGGCTTCGTGGTCGACGGTGTCGTCGTGGTCGCCGCGGACGAGGTCGAGATCCGCAATGCACTGAACACCGCGGTCATCGGCGGTGTCGACCTGGTGGTCTCCGTGGGAGGCACCGGTGTGACGCCTCGCGACGTCACCCCCGAGGCCACACTCGACATCCTCGACCGCGAACTGCTGGGTATCTCCGAGGCGCTGCGTTCCTCCGGGCTGTCGGCCGGGATCGTCGACGCGGGCCTGTCTCGCGGACTGGCCGGTGTCTCGGGCAGCACGCTGGTGGTCAACATCGCCGGTTCACGTGCCGCGGTGCGCGACGGAATGGCCACGCTCAACCCGCTGGCGGTCCAGATCATCGGGCAGCTCTCCAGCCTGGAAATCTGACCTGCGAGGTCACAGCCGTGCATGGTGACGATGCGACGCCGAGTTCTTCGCAGACGTCAAATTACGGGCGGATGAACTGCACTGACCTGCCATGTGTGATCTTGGTCACAGTAGGCTGTGGCCATGATTGAAGGTTCACGAGAACCGGTGCCGTCAGTTAACGAGGTCTTCGGTGACGTGCTCCCCGACACCAGTGCCGACGAGCGGGAGCAGGGCGTGCCCGACGCCGGCATGGACCACGACGACTGGCTGATCGAGAATCGTCCCCCGCACCACGGCTGACCTGCCCGGATTTGTATTTTCGTGGCACGTGTCCGCGGACTGTTCGAATGGCGCCGACGTCGGTCCCGAGGTGCGTGGTCGTGCCTGCCCATCCGACCGGTGCGTGCCGCACACCCTCCCCCACGAGTCCAGTCGTTGATCATGGCTGCCGGCAGCTAATCGTGGCGTGCGCCGCGGGTTCGGCGCGCGACATCGCTATGCGTTGCCGGGTCGATGCGGCCCCGTTATGTTCCTCCTGTCAACGATGAGCAAGCCGTAAGAACCGAATGTGAAGTTTCTAATTCGCCTCACATGAAGATCTTGCGAGGTGTGTGGTGTACGGACGGCCAGGCACCGACAACAGACTGGTGGGTTCTTGGACTCGCCCTCGAACAAGCTAGGGGGAACATGAAGGCAATCAGTCGGGTGCTGATCGCGTTGGTCGCGGCCATCGCGGGTCTCTTCGCGAGCACTGGCACCTCAAACGCAGGTCTGGACAACGAGCTGAGCCTGCTCGACGGTGCCGGCCGGACCCTGACCATCCAGCAGTGGGACACCTACCTCAACGGTGTGTTCCCGCTCGACCGCAACCGGCTGACCCGTGAGTGGTTCCACTCCGGCAAGGCGACCTACATCGTGGCCGGTGAGGGCGCTGACGACTTCGAGGGCTCCCTGGAGCTCGGCTACCAGGTGGGCTTCCCCTGGTCGCTCGGTGTCGGCATCAACTTCAGCTACACCACCCCGAACATCGCGTTCGACGGTCTGGACACCGATGTGGGCGACACGTCCGCCCTGCTCGAGGGCATCCAGACACCGCCGCTGTTCCCCGGTGTGTCGATCTCGGCTGACCTGGGCAACGGCCCCGGCATCCAGGAAGTCGCGACGTTCTCGGTGGACGTGGCCGGCGCCGGCGGCTCGGTCGCGGTGTCCAACGCCCACGGCACGGTGACCGGTGCGGCAGGCGGTGTGCTGCTGCGTCCGTTCGCCCGGCTGATCGCCTCGACCGGTGACAGCGTCACCACCTACGGCGAACCGTGGAACATGAACTGACCCTGTTCTGACGAAACGGCCCCCGGTGTCATCCACCGGGGGCCGTTCTCGTTTCGTTTCGTTCCACTGCTCGAAGAGCCCGCGCACGTCGCGTTTCAGGCGTCGGTCGTTGATGCGCGCGACGACTCGGCCGCAGGCCCTCGTTCAGCGGCGGTCAGGTCGTCTCACAGCCATGCAGGATGTGCATCGGACGATGCACATCTGGAATAGCTGCTGGCCGAGTCCCTCCGTCGCCGCCCTATTCCTGACGCCGGGGAGGCGCGTGGGCGTCCGCTTAAGTTACAAGCCGGTGAACTGCGCATACGCCGCAAATGTGATACTCGTCACAGTAGGGTCGCCATACCGCGCGTCGGACATGGCGCCACGGGTGGACAGTTAACACCGGGCCGTCCGGCCTATCGCCCGGACGTCCTCTGTTCCGGACGAAGTGGGGCGGTCGTCAGGCGGCGCATTCGGCGGCGTTCGCTGATTGACGAATCGCCCGCTGCACCGTTTCTGAGCTGGTGTTTTCTGAGTACGGACACACGTGCGTGGCGTTCCGGACATCGCGATCACCAGGTCGATGCGGCCGCGACGCGCGCGTGGAACCGGTGCGACACGACCGGTGTGTTTTCGCAAATCGCCCCGACCGTCGCCCCGGCTCCTCTCCCAGCAAATTCCCAGAACCCCGTCGCCGGTTCGGCGCGCGACGATCGCTTGCGTTGCCGGGGTGGTGCCGCCCCGTTATGTTTCCCGTGTCAACGATGAGCAAGCCGTAAGAACCGAATGTGAAGTTTCTAATTCGCCTCACATGAAGATCTTGCGAGGTGTGTGGTGTACGGACGGCCAGGCACCGACAACAGACTGGTGGGTTCTTGGACTCGCCCTCGAACAAGCTAGGGAGAACATGAAGGCAATCAGTCGGGTGCTGATCGCGTTGGTCGCGGCCATCGCGGGTCTCTTCGCGAGCACTGGCACCTCTAATGCAGGTCTGGACAACGAGCTGAGCCTGCTCGACGGCCAGGGCCGCAACCTGACCATCCAGCAGTGGGACACCTACCTCAACGGTGTGTTCCCGCTCGACCGCAACCGGCTGACCCGTGAGTGGTTCCACTCCGGCAAGGCGACCTACATCGTGGCCGGTGAGGGCGCTGACGACTTCGAGGGCTCCCTGGAGCTCGGCTACCAGGTCGGCTTCCCTTGGTCGCTCGGTGTCGGCATCAACTTCAGCTACACCACCCCGAACATCGCGTTCGACGGTCTGGATTCCGATTTCGGTGGGGGCGTCATCGAGGGCATCCAGACGCCGCCGCTGTTCCCCGGTGTGTCGATCTCGGCTGACCTGGGCAACGGCCCCGGCATCCAGGAAGTCGCGACGTTCTCGGTGGACGTGGCCGGCGCCGGCGGCTCGGTCGCGGTGTCCAACGCCCACGGCACGGTGACCGGTGCGGCAGGCGGTGTGCTGCTGCGTCCGTTCGCCCGGCTGATCGCCTCGACCGGTGACAGCGTCACCACCTACGGCGAACCGTGGAACATGAACTGACCCAGTTCTGACGAAACGGCCCCCGGTGTCATCCACCGGGGGCCGTTCTCGTGTGCGGAGCTTGTCACTCCTCGGAATGGTCCTCCCGCTGGCTGTGCGCGCCCGCCGTGCCTGTCGCATCGGCGCGGAGCAGATCACGGATCTCGGTCAGCAGCGTCAACTCGGTCTCGCTCGTAGCGACCTTCGCGTCACGCTCCTTGAGCTTCTTGAACGGCAGGACGATGACGAAATAGATCACCGCGGCGACGATGAGGAAGTTGATCGCGGCCGACAGCACGGCGTTGAGGTCGACGAACTGATCACCTCCGAGCGGGATGCGCAGGACGCCGTACTCGGCGTCCGGGCCCGCGCCGATGCGATCGATCAGCGGTTGGACGACGTTCGCCGTGAACGCGGTGACGAGGCCGGTGAAGGCCGCGCCGATGACCACCGCGACCGCGAGGTCTATGACGTTGCCCCGAGCGATGAATTCCTTGAAACCCTTGAGCATGATCGTGGCCCTTTCGTCGTTTCCTGTGACTCGCTCCACGGGAACGGTAGCGGGCCACGCCCGCCTTCGGACGGCGAAACGGCCCCGCCGGAGCTCCCGTCATCGACGCCCGAGAAACGCGCGACGACGTGCGCGGGAGCCATCGCCCACATGCACCGGCGCCGTTCGAAATTCGGTGGTCGGCTGGGCAGGCGAGACAGCCTCGGCACTGCTAGTCTTTGGGGGTCGCGAACCTACCGGGCTCCGTCCCGTCAACCAACAAAGGGGAATGCTGATGGCAGCACACGCCAAGGCGCTCACTCGTCGTGCGAAGCAGCTGGGCATCGTGGGAGCCGGGTCGTTTGCCGTCGCCGCGGCCGCCCTGACGCTCGGCCTCGGCACCGCCAGTGCCGAAGTCGAAGAGGTCGCACCGTCGCCAGAGGTGACGAGTCGCGCGGCCGTCGCGGTCAACGAGGACGGTATCCGCCTCACCGATATCGGTGCCGCCCGCGGACAGGGTGGAGAGGCGCGCACCGCCGATCCGACGATCGTCCACGCACAGACGAACGGCGAGAATGCCGGCGTCCGGGATTCCGTGAAAGCGGTCTCCGGTTCGGCCACCGGCCCGCTGTTCGAGGGTGAGTTCACGCCGGCCGGCGAAGGCCCGCTGACGGGCGGCGGACCCGCCCTCGGCGACTGGTGATCTGACAGTCTGACGATCCGCCCCCGGCCCTGCGGCCGGGGGCGGATTGCTTTCCCAGGCCTAGTGGAACGTCAGGGTGATCGCCTGCGTCAGCGCGGCACCCGCCACCTCGTTGGCGTCGTGCGCCGGCAGCGCCACCAGCACCACGCGGTCGCCGGCGCCCGGCCCCTGCTGCTTCCCGGACACCAGCACCACCACCGCCTCACCGGCCACCAGCCGCGGCCGGGCGTCGTCGCCGGGACCCGGACCCGGATCGGGGGCGGCCAGCACGTCGACCACATCACCCGGCCGGACGAGGTCGAGTAACGCGGTGTCGGTCAGATGCAGCGGCACGATGCGCGCATTCGGACCCGCCGCCGACTCGGCCAGACGCGGCCCGAGCAGGCGCACGTCGGTGAGCACCTCGCCACGCCGGGCCGGTCCGGCCAGGGTCTTCCCGACCGCAGTCGCCGAATCGGCGACGGCACCCTCGGGAACTGTTGTCGCCGAACGGCTCTCAGATCGCAGATCGGCGGCTGTCAGCGGCCGGCCGGGAGGCAGATCATGTGTGGCGACGAGGACGTCGACATGATCGCCGCGCGGGTCTGAGCGCACCGCGATCAGGGCCGCCAGCAGAACGAGCACACCCGCGGCGATCCGGCGGGCCGCCACGGTGCGCGACCAGTCCGGCCGCAGTGCGGCGGTGAGCCGATGAAGCGGCGTCGGATCTAGCGATTCCCCCATCCCGCCACGCTAGGCAGGACAGGGGCCGATCCGCGCGGTCAGTCCGGCGGGCTGTGGATAACCGTCAGCTCGACGCGGCGGCGGCCGGTGCAGAACTCGACGAGCTGGAGCCCGACGTCGAACTCGAGCTCTTGCCGGAGTCGCTCGACGAGCTCGACGAGCTGGAGCTCGAGGAGTCGGTCGACGAGGACGTGGAGCCGGCCGATCCAGCGCCTGCCGACTCGGAGCTCTTCGCTGAGCCGTTGCTCGCGCTCTTGGTGGCCTCGCGGCTGTCGGTGCGGTAGAAGCCACTGCCCTTGAACACGACACCGACTTTGCCGAAGAGTTTGCGCAGCCGTCCGTCGCACTTCGGGCACTGCGACAGCGCGTCGTCGCTGAAGGCCTGCACCACATCGAACTTGTTGTCACACGCGGTGCACGCATACGAGTAGGTAGGCAAGGAAACCTCCGAGACGGTCACAAAGTTCTTTAGCACTCTATCGTGCCAAGTGCTAGAACCGCTACGCGGCCGCCGTCATTCCGCGGTCAGCGCGGCTGGTGCGCCACACCGCTGAGGGCCAACGCCGTGATCCTCCGGGGAGTCTCGACGAGGCCCGAGAACATCGCCGCACGCCGGGGATGTCGCACATTCCGCCTGCCCTTGCGCACGGCCTCCACGACCGCCGCGGCGACCTTCTCCCGAGGCACGTCGGCGAGCATGTGCAGCCGGTACATCCGCCGGAAGCTGTCGCGCGTCGGCCAATAGTCGTCGGCCTTGGCCAGGAGGTCGGTGGGTACCGGACCGAGTTCGACCAGCGTCACACCGATCGGCAGACCCCTCAGGTCGACGCGCAACCCCGAGGTGAAGGCGGACAGCGCCGCCTTGGACGCGCCGTAGCTGACGAGGCCGGGGAAGACCGAAATGGCGGCCAGCGAGGAGATGTTGACGATGTGGCCGCCGCCGCGGCTCAGCATCCGCGGAGTGGCGCGCCGGCAGAGTTCCGCCGGCGTCAGGTAGTTGACCTGCGTCACCCGCTGGAGTTCGCCGTCCGGTGCGTCGGCGAATCCCGCGGTGCTCTCGATGCCCGCGTTGTTGACCAGGACGTCTACCGGGCCCGCCTCGTCCTCGACCCGGCCGATCAGGGCGTCCACCTGCGCGGGGTCGGCGAGATCTGCGGCGTGCGCGGTGCCCCCGAGGCCGTCGGCGAGCGCCTGCAACGCGTCGGCGCTGCGTGCGACGAGCGCGACCGTGGCACCGGCTTCGGCGAACGACCGGGCCATCGCCTCGCCGATTCCACGTGACGCGCCGGTGATCAGTACTCGTTTGCCCCCGAGATCCATGGCCGAAGCTTAAAGCGCCCTGATCTTGAGCAGGCGGGATTGCACTCAGCCGAGCGCGGTGAGTCCGCCCCGCGGCGTGAGGGCATGCGTCATCCGCACATCGTGGGGTTCGGCGGGCAGCCGGTCCACCAGCTCGTCGTCACGGACCACTGCCGCGAGCCGGGCTGCCGGGTCGGCCAGCGGCAGCGTCCGGTCGTAGAAGCCGGCGCCACGGCCCAGCCTCGTCCCGGTGCGGTCGACGGCGAGGGCGGGCACCAGCACCAGCGCCGCGGTCGCGACGGCGTCGGCGGGCAGCCACGGCGGCGCCGGCTCACGCAGCCCATATCGCGCTTCGACCAGGCCGTCCATCCGATACTCGCCCCAGTTCAGCGGCAGCGGAACACCCGCGGAGTCCTGCCGGGCCACCGGGAGGAGCACCCGCACCCCGAGTGCCGCCAGGGCATCGATCGTCGCGACCGATCCCGGCTCCGAGCCGACCGGCACGTACGCGCACACCGTCTGGCCCGCGGCGACCAGCGTCAGGAGATGGCCTGTCAGCGCGTGCGCCTCGGCGTCGTGCACCGCTGCGGGCACGGCGCGGCGAGCCGAAAGGATCCGGGCGCGCAGCTCGGCCTTGGACGCGGTGGGCACGTGTCCACCATGACATCCGAGGACATCCGGCAGGGTTTCAACGGCGCGGACGCGGCTAGTGTGTCAGCGTGACTCGTCCCGAGGTGCCCATCCCGTCCACCGCGGTCGTGCCCGCCGCGGGGCTGGGAACGCGATTCCTGCCGGCCACCAAGACCGTGCCCAAGGAGCTGCTGCCGGTGGTCGACACACCGGGCATCGAGCTGGTGGCCGCCGAGGCCGCCGAGGCGGGCGCCGACCGGCTGATCATCATCACCTCCGAGGGCAAGGACGGCGTCGTCGCGCACTTCGTCGAGGATTTGGTGCTCGAGAGCACGCTCGAGGAGCGCGGCAAGGACAAGATGCTCGAAAAGGTCCGTCGCGCACCCGAACTCATCAAGGTCGAGTCGGTGGTGCAAGAAGAGCCGCTCGGCCTCGGCCACGCGATCGGCTGCGTCGAGCAGGTGCTCGGACCCGGCGAGGACGCCATCGCGGTGCTGCTGCCCGACGACCTCGTGCTGCCCACCGGGGTGCTGGAGTCGATGTCGAAGGTGCGCGCGAAGCGGGGCGGATCCGTGTTGTGTGCCATCGAGGTCGAGCCCGAGAAGATCAGCGCCTACGGCGTCTTCGACGTCGAGACCGTGCCCGACGCCGCCAACCCCGACGTGCTGCGGGTCAAGGGCATGGTCGAGAAACCCAAGGCGGAGGACGCGCCGTCGCCCTACGCCGCCGCCGGCCGCTACGTGCTGGACCGGGCGATCTTCGACGCGCTGCGACGGGTCGAACCCGGGGCGGGCGGCGAGATCCAGATCGCCGACGCGATCGCGCTGCTGATCGAGGAGGGCCATCCCGTGCACGTGGTCGTGCATCGCGGATCTCGACACGACCTGGGAAATCCCGGCGGCTACCTCAAGGCTGCGGTTGACTTTGCGTTGGAACGCGACGACTACGGTCCCGAACTGCGGGAGTGGTTGATCGAACGACTAGGGCTGACCCGACCGTAGGCGAGCACTGCTGCGCGGCACGGCCCGCGGATGGCAGAAAGGCGTGTTGTGCGTTCGGTTGAGGAGCAGCAGGCCCGGGTGGCCGCCGCCGCGGTGGCGCCCCGTCCGGTTCGGGTGGCGATCGCCGAGTCGCAGGGCCTGATGTGCGCCGAGGAGGTCGTGACCGAACGGCCGATGCCGGGGTTCGACCAGGCCGCGATCGACGGCTACGCGGTGCGCAGCGTCGACGTGCTGGGGCTCGGCCTCGGTGATCGGCCCGGCGCCGACGACGAGGACGGCGAGCGCGAGGTCAGCCTGCCGGTGATGGCGGAGATCGAGGCGGGGGCGCGCACGCCCAGCCGGCTGCAGCCTCGCCAGGCCGCACGCGTGCAGACCGGCGCGCCGATGCCCACCCTCGCCGATGCGGTGCTTCCGCTGCGGTGGACCGACGGCGGCAAGAACCGGGTGCGGGTGCTGCGCGGGGTCCGATCGGGCGCCTATGTGCGCCGCACCGGCGACGACGTGCAACCCGGTGACGTCGCCGTACGCGCGGGCACGATCATCGGCGCCGCGCAGGTCGGCCTGCTCGCCGCGGTGGGCCGCGAGCGTGTGCTCGTCCACCCACGGCCGCGGCTGTCGATCATGTGCGTGGGCGGCGAACTGGTCGACATCTCCCGCACGCCGGGCAACGGGCAGGTCTACGACGTCAACTCGTATGCGCTCGCCGCCGCCGCGCGCGACGCAGGCGCCGAGGTGAACCGGGTCGGCATCGTCGACACCACCGATCCCGCGGAGTTGCGGCAGATCGTCGAGGGACAGCTCAACCGGGCCGAGGTGGTGGTGATCGCCGGCGCAGTGGGCGGTGTGGCTGCCGAACAGGTGCGTGCCGTGCTCTCCGAGCTCGGCGAGATGGAGGTGACCCGCATCGCCATGCACCCCGGGTCGGTGCAGGGCTTCGGCCAGTTGGGCCGCGACGGTGTCCCGGTCTTCCTGCTGCCGGCCAACCCGGTGAGCGCCCTGGTGGTGTTCGAGGTGATGGTGCGGCCGCTGATCCGGCTCTCGCTGGGGAAGCGCGCGCCGATGCGCCGCGTGGTGCCTGCCCGCACGCTGTCGCCGATCACGTCGGTGCCCGGCCGCAAGGGATTCCTGCGCGGTCAGTTGATGCGCGACCAGGACACCGGTGAGTACCTGGTGCAGGCGCTCGGCGGCGCCCCGGGTTCGTCGTCGCATCTGCTCGCAACGCTGGCGGAGGCGAACTGTCTGGTGACGGTGCCGGCCGACACCGAGGAGGTCCGTACCGGCGAGGTCGTCGACGTGGCATTCCTGGCGCAGCGCGGCTGACCGGCGGGCGATGAGTTTCCTGCGTGCGAGTCCGATGCATCCGGGCTGGCCGACGCCGGCAGGGCCGTTGCAGGTGCCCGCCGGGGTGGTGCGGCTGCGACCGATCCGGCTGCGCGACGCCGCCCAATGGAGCCGGTTGCGGTTGGCCGACCGGACACAGCTCGAGCCGTGGGAGCCGACGGCGGCGGTGGATTGGCAAGTGCGGCACGCACTCTCGGCGTGGCCCACGGTCTGCTCGAGTCTGCGTGCCGAAGCCCGCAGGGGCCGGATGCTGCCGTACGTGATCGAAGTCGACGGCCAGTTCGCCGGACAGCTGACGATCGGCAACGTCACCCACGGCGCGCTGCGGTCGGCGTGGATCGGTTACTGGGTGACAAGCCAGCGCACGGGCGGGGGAGTGGCGACCGCGGCCTTGGCGCTCGGACTCGACCACTGCTTCGGCCAGGTGATGCTGCACCGTGTCGAGGCGACGGTTCGCCCGGAGAACGCCGCCAGTCGCGCGGTGCTGGGCAAGGTGGGCTTCCGTCAGGAGGGGCTGCTCAAGCGCTACCTCGAGGTCGACGGTGCCTGGCGGGACCACCTCCTGGTGGCGATCACCATCGAGGAGATGAAGGGGACGGCGGCGGCCGCGCTGGTGCGCAGCGGCCGCGCGCAGTGGGCCTGACGGAGAGGCCGCTGCCACTTTCGCCGGCGAATCCGTGACGCGTGTGACACGTGTTACTCGTGGTGCTTGTATCCTGCGAATTACAGGTGTGTAATTGTCCTCGGCGCGTCATCCCCGGACGCGCTGGTCACGGACCTAGCCTGAACGGGGAAAGGAGCCGGCGTCATGCCAAGCATCCCCCAATCTCTCCTGTGGATCTCTCTCGTCGTGCTCTGGCTCTTCGTGTTGGTTCCGATGTTGATCAGCAAGCGCGACGCGGTTCGCCGCACCAGCGACGTGGCGCTGGCCACGCGGGTGCTCGACACCGGGCGCCGCTCGAAACTGCGTCGCAGCGGCCCGGCCGCCGGCCACAACAGTGACCCGCACTGGCGGCCCGACGAGAACGGCCTCGACGAGGACGCACTCGACGACCTCGACGAACAAGAGGCCCGGCCGCAGCGCGCGATGGTGCTCGCGGCCGCCACCGTCGTGACCGACGAACCCGACTACCTCGACGTCGACGTCGTCGACGAGGCATCCGGCGCACTGCCGGTGGGCGGATCCGTATTCGACGAACCCGAGCTGCCGTTGGAGTTCAACGCCCCTGAGCCGGTGGCCGAAGACGAAGCCCTCGATGACGAAGCTCTCGAGGACGAAGACGAAGACGAAGACGAAGACGAAGACGAAGACGTCGAAGTCGTGGCCGAGGACGGGGCCGTCGAGGACGAAGCCCTCGAAGACGAGACCGACGACACCGACGACGACGAGGACGACGGCACCGACGACGAATACGAGTACGTCGCCGACTCTTCCGGCCTGGAAGCGCCGTCGGAATCAGACCTGCACGTCGCCGACTCGATGAGCGCTGCCCGCCGGCGCAGGAACGAGTCGAAGACCGCGGCCGCGGTCAGCGCGCGCAAGTACCGGTTCCGCATGCGCATGCTGGTGTCGATGGCCGTGGCGATCGTGGCGACGGCCGCCGCCGCGTATCTCGTCGCGCCGTGGGCGTGGTGGCCGTGCGCGATCATCGGTTCCGTCACCCTGATGTACCTCATGTACCTGCGCCGCCAGACCCGCATCGAGCAACGACTGCGACGCCGGCGGGCGCAGCGGATGATGCGGTCGCGGCTCGGTGTGGAGAACGCCGAGGATCACAAACTCGACGTGGTCCCGGCTCGGTTGCGGCGGCCGGGTGCGGCGGTGCTGGAGATCGACGACGAGGATCCGGCGTTCGAGCACCTCGACTACACGACGTTCGCGCGGCACTACGACCTCCCGCGCGCTGCGGGCCAGTAGTCGATTTTCGGCACTCGCGGCGCGACTGGTAGCCTTTCGTTCCGCAAGGGGCTATAGCGCAGTTGGTAGCGCGTCTCGTTCGCATCGAGAAGGTCAGGGGTTCGATTCCCCTTAGCTCCACAGAGTATGTGCAGGTCAGACGGGTTGCCGTAAGGGAATCGCCGTCGAGGGCCTTTGATTCCTCCCGCGTCACTCGCATTCGCATGACCACGCTTAGAGTCGACAAGCCGCGCCCGGTGCAGTGCTAGGAGAGCCGAATGGTCAGTCTGTGGCTGGTGAGCAACCTTCCCTCGTGGTTGCTGCTGCTGGGCCTCATCGTGGTCGTCGCCGGCGGGGCGGTGCTCGTCCAGACACTGGTGCGCCGGAAGTTCCCCAGCCTCAACGGCGAAGAGCACAACGACGTGATCAGATTCGCGTTCGGGGTGGTCGGGTTCGTCTTCGCCTTTTTCCTCGGCTTCGTCGTCTCCGCAATGTGGGGGCAGATCGGCGACGCGGACGGAAGAGCGCGGACCGAAGGCGCGGCGGGCGTGCAGCTCGCCAGATACGCCACGGCGTTCGACCAGCCGGACAGCGACCGGATCCGCACGGCGCTGCTCGAGTACCACCAGGCGGCGGTGGTCGAGTGGAACGAGAATGCCAGGGGACGGTCCTACCCCGAGGCCGACGAGGCTCTGACGCGCCTCTATGCGGCGTATGAAGGCGTCCAGGCCCGCACCGATACGCAGAAGACCTTGCTCTCAAGCTCTTTCAGCGATCTCGACAGCCTCAGTCAGGCCCGGACGCAGCGGGTGCTGCAGGCGCGCACCGATGTCGGCCCGCCATGGTCGCTGTGGGCGGTCATCTGGCTGACGAGTGCCCTGCTGCTGCTGTGCGCGATCATCTACGACGTCGAGAAACCCTCGACGCACTACTCGATGGTGGCGATCCTGGGCGTGCTGGTGGCGGTGAACCTGTTCCTGGTGATGGAACTCTCGCACCCGTTCCTCGGCGACATCGGAACGTCCTCGCAGCCATTGGAAGAGGTCGTCCGGCAGCTGTCGTAGGAGGCGACGACTGTAGTCAGCGGTCGCACTCCGCTCCCTTCGCCTGGGAATGCCCCAATACCGCACTGTGTTGGTGAGTCACGCGAGACAATATTGACGCGTGTCCTGAATAGTTGAAACGCGAAGAATTAGCCCTGCTAAGCTCAGGTCGGGTCATCTCTCGTCGCTCCGGCCCGGAGTCTCGGGATCCGCTGTGCCGCATGCCTTCCGGTATGCGTTTCGGTGTGCGATGGAAAGGGTCGAGCGTGGCTGATCAGTCGTCGGCCCGGCTGGCGTCGCTGCCACCGGTGCCCGACAATCCACTGCCCTTCTCGCAACGGGTGCGCGCCCTGAGGACCTTCCACACCGGTATCGAGCAGCTGCGCGACGCCGGCGGCCCGGTCACCCGGTTCACCGTCGGCCCGCGGTGGCTGATGCCCCCGGTCGTCGCGGTCACCTCGCCGCAGGGCATCCGCGACATCCTCAGCAACAAGGACGGGTCGATAGACAAGACCACCCGGGTGTTCACCGAGTTCTGCCGGGTGATCGGCGGCAACCTGTTCGATCTGCCGCACGAGGCCTGGCTGCCGCGACGACGCACCCTGCAGCCCGTGTTCACCAAGCAGCAGGTCCGCCGCTTCGGCGGGCACATGTCGGCGGCCGCCGAGTCGGTGGCGTCGACCTGGCGCGACGGCGCCACCATCGATCTCGACGCGGAGTGCCGCACACTCACCCTGCGCGCGCTGGGTCACTCGGTGCTCGGTCGCGACCTCACCGATCACACCGACGAGGTCGCCGACCCGCTGCGGATCGCCGTCACCTACGTCGCGGACCGCGCGCTGAAGCCGGTGCGGACGCCGGCATGGCTGCCCACTCGACGGCAACGGCAGGCCAGGGCGGCCAGCGCGACGCTGCACCGCCTGGCCCGCGAGATCCTGCGCACCTGCCGCGCCGACCCCACCACCGACGCTCCACTGGTCCAGGCATTGATCGCCGCGACGGATCCCGAGACCGGGCAGACCCTGTCGGACCGCGAGATCGCCGAGGAACTCATCGTGTTCCTGTTCGCCGGGCACGACACCACCGCGACGACGCTGACCTATGCCATGTGGCAGCTGGGCCGCAACCCCGACATCCAGAAGCGGGTGGCCGCCGAGGTGGACGCGCTGCCCGGCCGGGAACTCGAACCCGGCGACATCGCCGACCTGCCGTACACGGTGCAGGTGCTGCGCGAGGCGCTGCGGCTGTGCCCGCCCGGCCCCACCGGCTCGAGAATGGCGACACGCGACGTCGAGGTGGGCGGCTTCCGGGTCGAGCGCGGCACCATGCTGATCTTCGGCCGGATGGCCGTGCAGCGCGACCCCACGCTGTGGGACGACCCGCTGACCTTCGACCCCGACCGGTTCACGCCCGAGGCGATGAAGAGCCGGGATCGCTGGCAGTACGTGCCGTTCGGCGGCGGCCCGAGGTCCTGTATCGGCGACCACTTCGCCATGCTGGAGGCGACTCTCGGGCTGGCCACCTTCATCCGGCGCGTCGAGGTCACGTCTGTGGGTGACGACTTCCCGGTCGCCGTACCGTTCACCATGGTCGCCGACGACCACATCTGGGCCCGGGTCCGGCACCGCGAGCCAGGGGTGTCCCGATGAGCGTCGACGACGACGGCCTCAACATCTACGCCGCCCACCTCCTGAACCCCGAGGACTCCGCTGACCGCGCGATGCTCGACCGGCTGCGCGCCGACCCCCGCATCGAGTTCCTCGACCGGCGCGGCCAGCAACTCGACGATCTGCACCGGCTGCGGCCCGCGCCCGACGCGGCCGTGCTCGACGAACCCGGCCGGTGGGCGTACTTCCCGTGGCGACGCAGCGTGGTCGCCGTCCTGGGACCGAAGGCCTTTCGCGCCGTGCGGCTCGACCGCAACCGCAACATCATCACCGCCGCGGAGCAGCAGCGGCTCGGCGCCCTGCGCATCGGCGTGGCCGGACTCAGTGTCGGACACGTCATCGCCCACACGCTCGCCGCCCAGGGGCTCTGCGGGCAACTGCACCTCGCCGACTTCGACGGCCTCGAGCTGTCCAACCTGAACCGGGTGCCCGCCACGGTGCTCGACCTCGGCGTGAACAAGGCTCACGTCGCGGCCCGCCGGATCGCCGAGGTGGACCCGTACCTGCCGGTCCGCGTCTTCGAGGCGGGGCTCACCACCGACACCGTCGACGAGTTCCTCGACGGGCTGGACGTCGTTGTCGAGGAATGTGATTCGCTCGACATGAAGGCGGTGCTCCGGCTCGGCGCGCGTGCGCGCGGTATCCCCGTCGTGATGGCCACCAGCGACCGCGGGCTGATCGACGTCGAGCGGTTCGACCTGGAACCGCAGCGCCCGATCCTGCACGGACTGCTCGGCGAACTCGACGTGTCGCTGCTGCCGGGAATGAGCAGCCGCGACAAGGTGCCGCACATCCTGCGCCACCTCGAGGCGTCGCGGTTGTCATCGCGCACCGCGGCGTCACTGGTGGAGGTCGACCGGTCGATCTCCACGTGGCCGCAGCTCGCAGGCGATGTCGCGCTGGGCGCCACGGCGCTGGCCGAGGCGGTTCGCCGGATCGGGCTCGGCGAGGAGCTGCGGTCCGGGCGGGTGCGCATCGACGTCAGCGGCGCGCTCGACCGCCTCGCCGAACCCGAGATGGCGCGGCAAGCCCCCGAGCCGCCGCCCGATCAGGACGACGCCGACCTGCCGGGCCTGACCGGCGTGCTCGCCGCCGCCGCGATCCGGGCGCCGTCGGGCGGCAACGTGCAGCCGTGGCGCATCGACGTCACCCACGAAGCGCTCACCATTCGTGTTGCCTCCGAACACACCTCGGCGATGGATGTCGGGCACCGCGGCAGCGCCGTCGCGCTGGGCGCTGCGCTGTTCAACGCCAGGGTCGCGGCCGCCGCGCACGACGTGCTCGGCCCCGTCGCCGTGACCGAGCACACCGACGGGGTCCCGCTTCAGGCGACGCTGCGGCTCGGCGACGACAGTGACGCCGACCTGGCGGCGCTGTACCGTCCCATGCTCGCCCGCGAGAGCAACCGTCACCACGGCACGCCCGGCCCCCTCGACCCCGCCACCGCAGAGGCACTGCGCGCGACCGCCACCCGCCACGGCGCCACCCTGCGGTTGCTCACCACCGACGCCGAACTCGCAGACGCCGCAGGCATTCTCGCCGCCGCCGACCGCACCCGGTACCTGACCCCGCGGCTGCACGCCGAGATGATCTCCGAGCTCCGCTGGCCTGGCGACCCGGACTTCGACGAGGGCATCGACGTGCGCAGCCTCGAGATGGACGCCGGTGACCTCGCCGTGCTCGACATCCTCCGACGGCCCGAGGTGATGGCTCACCTGGCGGACTGGGGGGCGGGCGGCGCACTCGGCGAGGACACCTACGACCGGGTGCGGGCGAGCTGCGCACTCGCGGTGGTGACCGTGGCGGGCCACAGCCTGCGCGACTACGCGGCGGGAGGGGAGGCGATGGAGGCGGTGTGGGTCGCCGCACAAACGCACGGGCTCGGCGTGCAGCCGGTCTCGCCGGTGTTCCTGTACGCCCGGTCCCACGACGAACTGCGGGGCCTGTCACCGCAGTTCGCCGACGAGCTCGCCGGCCTGGCATCGGACTTCGCGCGGCTGGCCGGCACCGGCCCTGACGACGCCGTCGTCCTGCTTCTGCGACTGGCCGCCACGGGTCCGGCATCGGTGCGGAGCAGGCGCAGTCTCGACCGTGTTCGGGCACTGTCCCGGTGAACGCGCTGTCGTAAGGTTTGACACGTGTCGCGCACACTCGAGGAGGTCGTCACCTCGGTCGCCGCCGAACTCATGGCGGCGAACGTCACGTCGGTCGTGCGCAGCAGCGAACGGGTGCTGGAGATCCTGGTCGGGCAGCTCGGTGTCGACATCAGCTTCCTGCGCCACAACGACCACACCATCCATGCCACCAAACTCATCGCGCAGTGGCCGCCCCGGCCGTACATCCCGGACCCCGATCCGATCGGGGTTGTGCACTTCGTCGACGCCGACCCGGTGTTCGCGGCGGCGGAGCACCTCAAGACCCCGCTGGTGATGCGGCCCGAGCCGGCGAACGACGACTACCAGCGCCGGATCGAGGAGGGTACCGCGGTGCCGGCCAGCTCGATGGCCTGTGTGCCGTTGCTGTCCGGTGAGACCACAACCGGCACTTTGGGATTCGTCAAGTTCGGCGATCGCGAATGGACGCCGGAGGAGCTCAACGCGCTGCAGACCATCGCCACCCTGTTCGCGCAGCTGCAGGCCCGCATCGTGGCCGAGGAGCAGCTGCACTTCCTGGCCGAGCGCGACGACCTGACCGGCCTGCTGAACCGCCGCTCGCTCACCGAGCACCTGGACCGGCGGCTGGCCTCCGGCCGGGAGGAGTCGGTGCCCGTCCTGTTCATCGACCTCGACCGGCTCAAGGCGGTGAACGACTACCTGGGGCACAAGGCCGGCGACGCGTTCATCAAGGTGTTCGCCGATCGCCTGCGCGAAGCGGTGGAGGGTCCGGCCACCCTCGCGCGCATCGGCGGCGACGAATTCCTGGTGATGCCGAACGCGTCGATGGACGCCGACGGCGCGGAGGTCTACGCCCGGGAACTGCAGACGAGGCTGCAGAAGCGGGTGGTGATCGACGGCGAGACGCTCACCCGCACCGTCAGCATCGGCGTCGCCGTCGGGGTGGCAGGGCGCGACAGCACGTCCGACGTGCTGCGCTGGGCCGACCAGGCCGCGCTGTCGGCGAAGAGCGCAGGCGGCAACAACGTCTCGGTGCTCACCCCCGCCCAGTCCGAGAAGCAGGCCTTGATCAACGACGTCGAGCTGCGCCTCGAAGAGGTGATCGACGTCGACGGCGCCCTGGTGCTGCACTACCTGCCCGAGATCGACATGCGCACCGGCGAGATCCTGGCCACAGAGGCCCTCGTGCGATGGCAGCACCCGACGCGCGGGCTGCTGCTGCCCGACGCGTTCATCGGCGTCGCCGAATCCATCAACCTGGCCGGCCGGCTCGGGCGCCGGGTGCTGCGGATGGCGTGTGAGGAGTTCACCGGCTGGCGGCGCAACGGGCTGGGCCTCGACCTCGTGTTGCGCGTCAACGTCTCACCGGTGCAACTGGTCTCGCACGGCTTCGTCGACATCGTCGCCGCGACGCTCGACCACTGCGGGCTCGACGCAGGCAACCTCTGCCTGGAGATCACCGAAAGCGTTGTGGTACAGGACATCGAGGCCACCCGTAACACGTTGGCCGGCCTGCGCGACGTCGGCGTGAAGATCGCGATCGACGACTTCGGCACCGGGTACAGCGTGCTGACGCACCTCAAGTCGCTGCCCGTCGACACGGTCAAGATCGACCGCGGTTTCGTCCGCGACCTGGGCAGCAATCCGCACGACCTGGCGATCGTCCGGGCGATCATGGCGCTGGCCGACGCGTTCGGCCTCGACGTCGTCGCCGAAGGCGTCGAGACCGAGTTCGCCGCCAGGACCCTGATGGATCTCGGGTGTTCGAGGGCGCAGGGCTTCCTGTTCTCGAGGCCCGTCCCGGGTGAGGCGATGGCGGCGCTGCTGGCCGCCGGTGCGGTACCGATCACCCAGACAGATGTGCGCACACCTCTCGACGACGGTCGGCCTTCCCCGTAGCCTCGGGGCGTGGCCGGTGCGACAGCCGTCCGCGTAGACGAACTCGCGGCACTGGAAATCTTTGCCGGCTGCCCCATTGACGCTCTGGCGCCGCTGGCGGCCCAGTTGCGGCCGCTGACCGCCACGCCCGGCCAGGTCCTCATGCGCCAGGGTGAGCAGGCGGTGTCCTTCCTGCTGATCGGCTCCGGCCGGGCCCAGGTCACCCACGCGGCCGCCGACACCCATCCGCTCGTCGTCGAGGTGGCGCCGGGCATGATCGTCGGCGAGATCGCGCTGCTGCGGAACACCCCGCGCACCGCGACGGTGGTGGCGATCGACGAACTGACCGGCTGGGTGGGTGGCCACGAGGCGTTCACCACGATGCTCGACCTGCCGCCGATGATGGCCAAGCTGGTGCGCATCGCCCGGCAGCGGCTGGCCGCCTTCACCGACCCCATCCCGGTGCGGGTGCGCGACGGCACCGAACTGTTCCTGCGTCCGGTGCTCCCCGGCGACAACGAGCGCACGATCAACGGGCCGGTCGAGTTCTCCAGCGAGACGCTGTACCGGCGGTTCCAGTCGGTCCGTCGCCCCACGGTCACGCTGATGGCGTACCTCTTCGAGGTGGACTACCTCGACCATTTCGTGTGGGTGGTGACCGACGGCGCCGACGGGCCGGTGGTCGCCGACGCCCGGTTCGTGCGCGACGAACAGGACCCCACCACCGCCGAGGTCGCGTTCACGGTGGGGGACGCCTATCAGGGTCGCGGGATCGGCACGTTCCTGATGGAGGCGCTCGCCGTGTCCGCGGCCTACGACGGTGTGCAACGGTTCTCGGCGCGCGTGCTGTCGGACAATTTCCCCATGCGCAAGATCCTCGACCGGTTCGGCGCGTTCTGGCACCGTGAGGATCTCGGCGTGGTCACCACCGTGGTCGACGTCCCCGATGCGTCCCGACTGTCGCTGAAACCCCTTCTCGTCGAGCAGATCCGCGCCGTCACCCGCCAGGTGATCCGGGCGGTCGGATGACCGGCGCCGAACGCAGACCACCGCTGAGCAAGGACACCCGGTTGTGCATCTCGCTGGCCGGCCGGCCCAGCAACATCGGCACCCGGTTCCACAACCATCTCTACGACGTGCTCGGCCTGGACTTCATCTACAAGGCGTTCACCACCACGGACATCGTCGCCGCGATCGGTGGGGTGCGCGCCCTTGGCATCCGCGGTTGCTCGGTGTCGATGCCGTTCAAGCAGGACGTGCTGGCCCTCGTCGACGAGGTGGAACCCTCCGCCCGCGCGATCGACGCGGTGAACACCATCGTCAACGACGTCACCGTGTCCGGCGGGCGTCTCACGGCGTCCAACACCGATTACCTTGCGGTGCAGCGGCTGATCGCCGATCACGCGCTCGATCCCGCCGCCCCGGTGCTGATCCGGGGCAGCGGTGGCATGGCCGCGGCGGTCGGAACCGCTTTCCGGGACGCGGGTTTCGGCACCGGCACCATCGTGGCGCGTAACCGCGACACCGGTGCGGCACTGGCGGACCGGCTCGGCTACGGCTACGCGGGCGACGTCGGGTCGCGCACCGCCGCGGTGATCGTCAACGTGACCCCGGTGGGCATGGCCGGCGGCCCCGAGGAGCGCGACAGTGCCTTCGACACCGCGACTGTCACACGGGCCCAGACGGTGTTCGACGTGGTGGCGATGCCGTCCGAGACCCCGCTGATCAGGGCCGCCAGGGACGCGGGGGTGCCGGTCATCACCGGTGCCGAGGTGATCGCGCTGCAGGCCGCCGAGCAGTTCGAGCGCTACACCGGCGTGCGACCGACGCCCGAGCAGATCGCCGAGGCGTCCGCGATCTCCCGCGCCTGACCGCCCGCCGTCAGGGGGTGACGGTGGTCTGCTCGTCGATGAGGTTCATCGCGTCCATCATCGGCCCCTCCTGCCCTTCTGGGCCGTCGGCGTTGAGCTGCAGCACGTACATGCCGTCCTGGCCGGGGATCACGACGGTCTTCTGGCCGATCAAGCGGGTGGCGCCGTCCTTGACGTAGGTGCCGCTCAGCTGCCAGGCGTCGAAGCCACTCATCGTGCTGGACTGCCCGTCGCTGCCGTCCCAGCCGTCGAGGTTCTTCAGCTCGTTCGGCGCGAATTCGATGATCTTCGCCGGGTCGACGTTGCCGGTGAGCTTCGACATCAGCGCGATGACGCTCGGCGGGTCAGCCGCGGCGGCGGGGTCGCTGAACACGATGGCGCCCCAAGCCCATTCGGGTGCGTTGGCGCCGGCGTCCTCCCATCCGGGCGGGATGGGCAGGTCGAGGGTCGGCGAGCCCGGATCGCCGCGGTGGATCGGCGTCTCGACGATCTGGTTCTCCTTGATGTAGTCCACGATCGTGTAGTTGGCGCCCTCGGCCGGTGCGGGCGAGGTCTCGGGAGCGGACTTGGTCGCTTCCGCCTTCGACGTCGCTTTCGACGTCGTCTCCTTGGACGTGCTCGGCTCGGTGGCGGTGTCGGACCCGCACCCTACGAGTGCCAGTCCGAGGGCGACCGCCGCGATGGCGACGCCGCTCGCCCGCCGTGAATTCCTCATGAGTTCTCCCGTCGATTGAGATGTCGGCCAGAGCCTACGGCTGGCAAATGCCCGCCGAAGGCCGAATCGCCGGGCACGTTAACCGGCGATGATTGGAACTCGATTGGAGGCCGTCGGGCTCCGCGACGGTCCGCCGGCGCTTCTGAACCGATTCCGAAATCCGGGCGAGATTCGCTTGCTGTGGCTGGTCGCGGGCGGTCGGTTATTTCCTGCGGCAACTACTTGAATCTGGTAGCCGAAAACTTCGCCATTGCCCGTTGGCAACCTGAGAATCCGATGAGAAACTGGTCGTGCCCAGCAGGAAGCAGCTGTCTCTTGACACCCGCGTCATCACTGGGCGCCGGGGAATCATTGCTGTTACTGCATGGGGGAAGTCGCGTATGCGCAATCAACTTCGTTCGCTGGGCGTGGCCGGGGGAGCCGTCGCGGCGGCGGTCACATTCGGTCTGGCGTCACCGCTGCCGTCGATGGTCCAACTGCTGGCCACCACCGCGCTCATCATGGGGGGCACCGAGCATCCGCTGGTGCAGTCCGATCACGACGGCGTCAGCAATGATCCGTTGACCGCGGACGAGCAGTGGGTGAGGGACTATCTCGACGCGATGCAGGAGAACTACCTCGAGCCGACCGAAGGCGACCGGGACGCTCAATCGAACGAGCCCTACCGCCTGGTGGCCGTGTACACGCCGGAGGAGTTCTTCCCGGTCGTCGGCTCCAAGACGTTCGACGACTCGGTGCAGGAAGGTGCGGACAACCTCGACGGCTGTATGACCACCGGCTGTGACTCGAATGTGGTGACCGACCCCGAACCCGGGGTCAACGACGAGTGGGTGATCGTCGGCTACTCCCAGAGTGCCCGCATCGCGTCCATGGAGAAGCAGCGGCTGATCGACGAGTACCGCGACGACTGGATCGCCGGTGAAGAGACTCCCGACGTCTCGTTCCTGCTCCTGTCGAACCCGAACCGTCCCAACGGCGGTGTGCTCATGCGTTTCAACGGGCTCTCGATCCCGATCCTCGGAGTGACCATGGACGGCGCGTCGCCGACCGACAGCTGTGTCCGCGGCACGTGCCATCTGCCGACCGTCGACGTGGCGCAGCAGTACGACGCCCTCGGCGGTGACTTCCCGCTCTACCCGCTCAATCTGCTGGCGACGCTGAACTCGATCGCCGCCTATCTGCTGCTGCACGGCGACATGCCGTACGCCGGCATGGACGAAGTCGACGAGGATCAGGGGCAGTTCGGCGACACCCACTACTACATGGTCGGCGCGGACATCCTGCCGCTGCTCATGCCGCTCGAGCGGATCGGTGTGCCGCGTGCGCTGCTGCGGGTCATCGACGCACCGCTGCGTGTGATCATCGAGACCGCATACCGTCGCGACATCAGCCCCGGCGAGCCGGTGCCGGCGCAGCTCGTGCCCGTGCTCAACCCGAGGTTCCTGGCCAACCTGCTGGCCTCCATCCCCGTCGGCATCGACGACGCCATCGAAGAGGAAACCGGCGAGCGGCCGCTCGGCACAGAACCGGCCGGGATCTACGGCGTCGGCGGCGAGGACGAGGACCTCGAGGGCACACCGGTGGGGTTCGTCCCGCTGGGCCGGCCCGATCCCACGACGTCGACGGAAGTGGCAACCACAGCCGCGCCCGACTCGCCGGCGGCGGGTGCCGAGAGCGCCGACTCCCAGCGGACCACCGAGCTGACGGCCCTCCCCGCGGCCGGGAGCACACCCGAGACCCCGAACGCGGAAGTGCCGAAGGCGCAAGCCGATCCGCAGTCGAACGGCAACCTGCAGACGTTCTTCCGGCAACGCGACAACGCCGACGACGAGCAGCAGAATCCCAAGCCGCGCTCCGAGCACCGCCCGGGCAGTCACCTACGCAACTTCGTGAAGCGGCTGACCGGTCAGCGTCAGGAACGCCCGAACGCCGCGGACCCCTCCCCGTCGTCCGACGACGCGCCGGACAAGGACCCGTCGCCTTCGGCGGACAACGACACCAAGGACGCCGCCTGAGTCAGCACTTCGCCGTGAGCAGCAGCGCGCCGCGGCGCCCGGAGCTCATCGGCTGGGTCGCTCCTCCGCCCGCTTGCACGGCGGCCACCGAGCACTGATCGAGCGGCCGATCGCCGACTTTGTCGACGACCACCTGGTAGCCACTGCGCTCGAGGGCAGCGGCGGTGTCCTCGGCCGATCCGACGCCGGCGGGCGCGGCCGAGGCGGCCGGAATCCCGAGTGTGAGTACGGTCATCGCTCCGCCCGCCATCACGGCGAGCAGCAACTTCTTCATTCGTGGTGCCTTTCGATATCTGATCTTGTCAACGTGCGATCAATCGAATTGATTCCGAACGAGTTTGGGAGACGCGGGCCGCTCGGCACCGTCCGGCGCGTCAACTGTGGTATCAACGGCGACGTGCGCCACTACGCGGCCCTCGCAGCGGCGGTGCTGTGTCTGGCGGCCTGTGCCGCGCCGGCCGAGGCGCCACCCGCCGTCACCCCGTCGTCCTCCACGACGGTCGGGGTGGTCAACCCGGCGCGGGTCGATCGCGTCCGCGGCGAATTGCCCCCCGGCTACGAGGTTGCCGACCTCATCGACCGGCCGACCCCGGTGGCGCTGTGGGGATTCGGCCCCGGGTGGAGCGCCGAACCACCGCAGTGCGCTGCGCTCGCCGATCCTGTGCTCGACCCCGCCTCGCTGCGGGGATGGTCGGCGTCGGGCGAGGGCGGCATCGTCTACACCTTCGCGGCGGGCGGCGCGGTCGCACCGGATCCGGCGGTCGTCGACGGCTGCGCCGCATGGACGGTGACGTCAGGGCCCACCTCCGGCACGGTCGGCCGCCTCGACGCGCCGACGGTCGACGGCGCCATCACGCTCGGCATGGCCGCCGACGTGGTCACGACCGTCGAGGGCGGCACCGCCACCCGTTCACACGCCGACACGTACTACGCCTTCGCCGAAGGCCGTGTCGTGGTGGTCGCCGTGGTCACCGATCCGGGTGCCGCCCAGGCTGCACTCGACCCGGCGTTCGCCGCCGACCTGCTGACGAAAACCGTGGCGGCGTTACGGGGTTGACCGCCCCGACACGGGTAGATTGACGCCGGTGTTGCTTCTGAGGGCGACGGCCGTCGCCGGCTGTGCCGTGCTGCTCGCCGCGTGTGGAACCGAAGAGCCCACCGGCGACATCAACCGGATCGACCAGCTCACGTCGAACTTCGGGCCCGAGTTCAAGGTCACCAGCGTGCCGTCGAGCGGTATCGATCCGAAGCTGCTGGCCCCGCAGAAGCTGCCTGCGGGCATCACGTTCACACCGGCGGACTGCGCGAAGTTCGCCGAAGGCCAGGTGCTGCCCGACGGGCTCAAGGGCAACATGGCCGCCACCTTCGCCGAGGGGCAGGGCAACCGCTTCATCGCGATGGCGGTGGAGACCTCCGAGCCGGTGCCTGCCGCCGACCCGGGGGAGAACTGCAAGAAGGTCGAGTTCGCGGGTGGGCAGTTCCGCGGATTGGCCGAGTCGGTCGAGGCACCGCAGATCGACGGCGTGACGACGCGCGGCACCCACCGCGTGCTGCAGACGATCGTCGACAAGCAGCCGCGCACCGGCGAGCTCTACAACTACGTCGCCAGCTTCGGTGACTACCTGGTGATCGTGACCGCCAACCCGTTGGTGGTGCCGAACAAGCCGGTGGCCCCGGTGGACACGCAGCGGGCCCGCGACCTGCTGACCGCGGCCGTCGCCGCCGTGCGCGGCTGAGGTTCACCGCACGTCGTGTGGGCGGAACTGGATGCTGATCCGCGGGCCCGTCGGCCTGGTGGTCTTCGGCACCGCGTGCTCCCAGGTCCGCTGACAGGAGCCGCCCATCACCAGGAGGTCGCCGTGGTGGTGTTGCAGCCGGAGTGACCGTCCGCCACCGCGCGGGCGCAACGCGAACACCCGGGTGGCGCCGAGGCCGACGATCGCGACCATGGTGTCCTGGCTGCTGCTGCGGCCGATGGTGTCGCCGTGCCAGGCCACGCTGTCGTTGCCGTCGCGATACAGGCACAGCCCGGCGGTGGTGAACGGTTCGCCGAGCTCACCGCCGTAGGTGTCGTTGAGACGTCGGCGCAGCTGTTTGAGCCGCGGATGGGGGGCCGGCCCGTCGACCAGATTGTGGAAGCTGAGCAGCCGGGGCACGTCGAGCACGCGGTCGTACATCTGCCTGCGCTCGGCTCGCCACGGCACGGCGTCGAGGAGTTCGTCGAAGAGGGTGTCGGCGTCGGTCAACCAGCCGGATCGCACGTCGAGCCAGGCGCCGTTCCCGAGCTGGCGGCGTTCGGCGTGCTCGAACAGCGAGTCCTGAAGAGCCACCTCCATGTTCGCGAGTGTATCGCACACCCGTTCGAATTTTCAGAGTCGGACCGCTCCCGGCCCGTGTTCGGCCAGCACGTCGCCCGGGTTGGACAGGACGCAGGTCTTCAGGCTGAGGCAGCCGCAGCCGATGCACCCGGCGAGGTTGTCGCGCAGTCGCTCCAGGTGCAGGATGCGGTCGTCGATGTCCTGCCGCCAGCCCGCCGAGAGACGGGCCCAGTCCTTACTGGTCGGAACGCGGTCGGTGGGCAGTGTCCGCAGTGCTTCCCGGATGCGGGCGAGCGGGATGCCCAGCCGCTGCGACATCCGGATGAACGCGACGCGCCGCAGGGTCTCACGCGCGTAGCGCCGCTGGTTCCCCGACGTACGCCGGCTCTGGATGAGGCCCTCGCGCTCGTAGAAGTGCAGTGCCGACACCGCGACGCCGCTGCGCTCGGCCATCTCGCCCGGGGTCAACTCGTGCGTGTCCATACCTGAACAATAGTTGAGGTGACCTTTGGCGCTACGGTGCTAGGTGTGACCGGCACCGTATTGGGCTCCTACTCCGAGGTCGGCCCGCTGCGCGTCGTCATCCTGCACCGCCCGGGCGCGGAGTTGCAGCGGCTCACTCCGCGCAACAACGACGCGTTGCTCTTCGACGGGCTGCCGTGGGTCGCCAAGGCGCAGCAGGAGCACGATGCCTTCGCCGACCTACTGCGCTCGCGCGGGGTAGAGGTGCTGCTGCTGGCCGAACTGCTGTCCGAGGCGCTGGTGAGCGGCGCCGCCCGGATGCACGGGATCGCGGCCGCCGTCGACCCGCGACGGCTGGGCATCCCGCTGGCGCACGAACTGTCGGCGTATCTGCGCACACTCGAACCGGCGGCGCTGGCGCATGTGCTGATGGCGGGGATGACGTTCAACGAGTTGCCGCTGGCCGGCGGCGAGTTCTCGCTGGTGCGCCGCATGCATCACGGCGGTGATTTCGTCATCGACCCGCTTCCCAATCTGCTGTTCACCCGCGACTCGTCGTTCTGGATCGGGCCGCGGGTGGCGATCACGTCGCTGGCACTGCCCGCGCGGGTGCGGGAGACGTCGCTGACCGACCTCATCTACGCGCACCATCCGCGGTTCCTCGGGGTGCGACGGGCTTACGAGTCGCGCTCGGCGCCGATCGAGGGCGGTGACGTGCTCCTGCTGGCGAAGGGCGTCGTCGCCGTCGGCGTGGGGGAGCGGACCACACCGGCCGGAGCGGAAGCGCTGGCGCGCAGCCTGTTCGACGACGATCTGGCGCACACCGTGCTGGCGGTGCCGATCGCCCAGGAGCGTGCGCAGATGCATCTCGACACGGTGTGCACGATGGTCGACGTCGACGCCGTCGTGATGTACCCCAACATCAAGGACTCGTTGTCGGCGTTCACGATTCACCGCAACGGCAGCGGAGGGGTGCGGATCGACGACGCCGCGCCGTTCGTCACCGCCGCCGCGGCTGCCATGGGCATCGAGCGGTTGCGGGTGATCGACACCGGCCTGGACCCGGTGACCGCCGAGCGTGAGCAGTGGGACGACGGCAACAACACCCTCGCCGTCGCCCCCGGCGTGCTGGTGGCCTACGAGCGCAACGTCGAAACCAATGCGCGCCTCGCGGATTCGGGCATCGAGGTGCTGCCGATCGCGGCGTCAGAGCTCGGCACCGGTCGCGGCGGCCCGCGCTGCATGTCGTGCCCGGCGGCCCGCGACCCGGTGTAGCCGCGTTTTTGGCGTGTTTTGTAGCTTCTGCGCGTTTTTGCGTGGAGGGCTGTTGTCGCGTCGAAACCACAGCCCTACGCGCAGAAACGAGGCGTCCACTCGCGTCGTGCCAAGGCGTCGCGGACCCGTCGCAGTGTGAAGAGCCTGCTGTGCTCCTTCACCACCTTGATGTCGATCCAGCCCTGACGCTCGATGAGTTCGGCTCTTCCGATGTCGTACACGTACTGACCGCGATCATCGAGGTGGTGGGCGCCCTCGTAGTCGAGGCCCACTTTCGGCTCCTCGTAGCCCATGTCGATGTAGGCGTCCGCGAATCCGTCGCTGACCAGGATCTGGGTCTGCGGGCGGGGCAGGCCGTCATCGATGAGCATCAGCCGCAGCGCCGTCTCTCTCGGTGACTGTGCGCCGCCGTCCATCAGGTCCAGCGCCACCCGCGCTCGCGGCAGCCCCCTCGCCCTGGGATGGCGCTCGGCCGCCTCGAGAGCGTCGACCGCGGTGACTCCGGACGCATGGGCGAGGGCGTCGAGGTGTCGGACGGCAGCGTCTCGCGGGAGACATCTCGCCAGATCGAGCGCCGTGCGATGCACGCTCGTGACGGGTAGCCCGGCAATGCGGACGACCTCGTCGGCGTCGAGGCGCTCATTGCGCACCGTGATGCCCGGTGGCGGCCGGCCGGAGCGCCAGATCAATTCGATCGGCGTGGCAGCGTCCACCCATCGCGCTCCGTGCAGCGCCGCGGCTGCACGACCCGCGATCACGCCGTTGCGTCCTGACCACAACCAGGCGCCGACGGTTCTCGTCTGCAGCGAGGGCGTCGCGGCCTTCGGCGCGTAGACACCGGGGAAGAGCGCACGGTAGTTCCACCGGAGCTGACCGCGGGTGAGCGTGCCGAGGGCCAGCACCTCGCCGCCGATCACGACTTCCTGCATGCCGCGATGGTCGCCGTCGCGGCCGACAGTTCGGCCAGCCTGAGCGCATTTTTGCGTCTATGGCTGTGGATAACCGCCCGCAACAGCCCAGGACGCAAAAACGAGCGCATGAACCCGCTAGCGCCAGCTGGGCAGCCAGATCTGCAGGTTCCACGTCGACTGCGAGATCGGAATCCCGGTCAGGATCGGGTACATCCACGCGAAGTTGGTGATCACCAGCGCCACGTAGATGCTCACGACGAGCAGCCCCAGCGTTCGCCGCTCGGCGTTCTGGCGGGGCTTGTGCAGGATGTCGCCGAGGATCATCGCGATGGCCAACACCAGGAACGGCGCCATCACCGCGGCGTAGAAGAAGTACATCTGCCGGTCGATGTCGGCGAACCACGGCAGGAAGCCCGCCGAGTAGCCCACCAGGATCACCGCGTAACGCCAGTCCCGCTTCACGAACGCCCGCCACACCGCCCAGCCGAGCACCGGCACCGCGATGAACCACATCGCGGGTGTCCCGACGAGCATCACGGCCTTGACGCATGACTGCGCGCCGCAGCCCGGCACGTCCTGGTTGTCGATCGCATACAGCACCGGCCGCAACGACATCGGCCACGCCCACGGCTTGGACTCCCACGGATGGTGGTTGCCGTCGGCGTTGGTGAGCCCGGAGTGGAATCGGTACGCGGCGTGGGTGTAGTACCACAGCGACCGCAGCGCATCCGGGATCGGCAGCACGCTGTCCTCGCCGATCGCCTGTCCCACCTGGTGCCGGTTCACCCCGGTCTCGGAGGCGAACCACGGCGTGTACGACGCCAGGTAGACGCCGAACGGAATCAGCACCAGCGCGTACAGCGACGGCCCCAGGTCGCGGCGAAGCGCCCCCCGCCACGGCCGCCGCACCCGGTACTGCCTGCGCGCGGCGATGTCGAACGCCAGCGTCATCACGCCGAAGAACATGACGAAGTACAGGCCCGACCACTTTGTCGCACAGGCCAACCCGAGCAGCACACCGGCGCCGAACCGCCACCAGCGCACGCCGAGCCGCGGGCCCCACGCCGTCTCCCCGATCCGGCCCTCGAGCATCGCGATGTGCATCCGCTCGCGCACCTGGTCGCGGTCGACGATCAGGCAGCCGAACGCCGCCACCACGAACACCACCAGGAACCCGTCGAGCAGTGCGGTCCGGGACGCGACGAAGCTCACCCCGTCGGCGATGAGCAGCAGACCGGCGATACCGCCGACGATCGTGGACCGGCTGATGCGCCGTCCGATCCGCGCCACCAGCAGCACCACGATCACACCGCACAGCGCGCCGGAGAACCGCCAGCCCAGGCCGTTGTAACCGAACAGCGCCTCGCCGATCGCGATCAGTTGTTTGCCGACCGGCGGATGCACCACCAGCCCGTAGCCGGGGTTGTCCTCGATGCCGTGGTTGTGCAGCATCTGCCAGGCCTGCGGCGCGTAGTGCTTCTCGTCGAAGATCGGGGTGCCCGCGTCGGTGGGCGAGCCGAGGTTGAGGAACCGCGTCACCGCGGCGAGCGCCGTGACCACGGCGGTCATCGCCCACCCCGACAGCCGGTCCAGTGGACCGAAGTCCGCCGGGGGTGTCAGCGGGGCCGGACTGATGACCGGGACCGCGCGCGGCGCTTCGGTGGCGGGGGCGGTCACGACAGCGATCGTAGGCTGTCGGTTGTGACGAATCCTGGTCGACTACTGCTGGGCGCCACGCCCCTGGGTTTGCCCACGGATGCGTCCGCCCGCCTGATCACCGCGTTGAGCAGCGTCGACATCGTCGCTGCCGAGGACACCCGGCGGGTGCGGACCCTCGCCCAGGCGCTCGAGGTCCGGATCGCAGGCAAGGTGGTGAGCCTGTTCGACCAGAACGAGGCGACGCGCATTCCCGGCCTGCTCGACGCGATCCGCTCCGGGGCGACGGTTCTGGTGGTCAGCGACGCGGGCATGCCGCTGATCAACGATCCCGGATACCGGCTGGTGTCGGCCTGTGTCGACGCCGGTCTCCCGGTGAGCTGCCTGCCCGGGCCGTCGGCCGTGACGACGGCGCTCGCGGTGTCCGGGCTGCCGTCCGACCGGTTCTGTTTCGAGGGATTCGCCCCGCGCAAGCACGCCGCGCGGGTGTCGTGGTTCGCCGCCCTGGCCGCCGAACCGCGCACCTGCGTGTTCTTCGAGTCGCCGCGGCGCCTGGCCGACACCCTGCGCGACGCGGCCGAGGCGCTCGGCGGACAGCGTCGCGCGGTGGTGTGCCGGGAGCTGACCAAGACCCACGAGGAGATCGTGCGCGGGTCGCTGAGCGAACTCGTCGAATGGGCCGGGGACGGCGTGCTCGGCGAGATCACCGTGGTGCTGGCGGGTGCGGTGCCGCGGGCCGACGAGGCGATACTGGTCGCCGAGGTGAGCGCACTCGTCGACGAGGGGATGCGGGTGAAGGACGCCTGCGCGCAGGTGGTCGCCGCGCATCCTGGCTCGCCGTCGCGGCGAGAGCTCTACGACGCGGTCTTGCGCTCGCGGGAGTGAGCGGCGTCCACGATCGACGCGGCCTTGTGCAGGCATTCGTCCCACTCGAGGTCGGGGAGCGAGTCGGCGGTGATGCCGCCGCCGACGCCGAGCACCGCGTTGCCCGCGGCGTCGATCTCGACGGTGCGGATCGCCACATTGAGCTCGCAACCGCCCAGTGGTGACGCCAGACCGATTGTCCCGCAGTAGATGCCGCGACGCGCAGACTCCCAGGACCGCAACAGCCGGCGTGCCCGCTCCTTCGGAGTGCCGGTCACCGACGCCGGCGGGAACGCGGCCTCCAGCAGCGCAGCCATCGGCACGTCTAGGCCGACCTGCGCCGCCACCGTCGACACCAGATGCCACACGCCCGGGGCCGGCCGGACGGACAGCAGGTCGGGCACGGTGACGGTGCCGATGTCGGCGACCCGCCCCAGGTCGTTGCGCACCAGGTCGACGATCATGATGTTCTCGGCGACGTCCTTGACCGACGACCGAAGCGCGGCAGGGTCCGCGTCGCGCGGCAGCGTGCCCTTGATCGGACTGGATGTCACCGTGGTCCCGTGTCGGCGCAGGAACAGTTCGGGTGACAACGACGCCACCGCACCCCATTCGCCGGCCACGTACGCCGCCCGCGCGGGTGACGTCCTCGTGACCGCGTCGACGAAGAAATCCAGTGCGGCGCCGCGCAGTCGGCCGCTGAACTGCGTGCACACGCAGGCCTGGTACACCTCACCCGCGGCGATCGCCTCGAGGCAGGCCAGCACACCGGCGCGGTGGGCTTCACGGTCGGGCGCACGCCAGGTGATGTCGGCGGGTGTCGCCGGGACGGGGCCGTGCAGGGCCTCCGTGATCCACGCCGGAAGTGCTGCGTCGGTGAGAGATTCGTACCGCCACGTGCCGTCGCGGTCGTGGCGGAGCGCGCAGTCCGACCAGCCGCCCGCCGCCTCCGGGATGCGCGGACCGAGCCCGTCGGCGCCCGGATCGGGATAGGACAGATAGCCGAACCAGCCACCGCCGATCGTCGAACCGTCGCCCACCGCACCGTCGAACACCGCACCGTCGAACACCGAATCGGCCGGCACCGGCCGTATGTCGACGCTCGGCGCGATCACCGCGCGCGAGCCGAACCAGTCGCCGATCAGCGCGGCGGGCGGCGGCAGGCCGCGGCGCGCGGCGGCGGCGCCGACGGCGGCAAGCACCGTTGGCGCGTCGCCGAGTCGCCCGAGCCGCTCGATCCGCACCCGCCAAGCGTGACAGAGGCTAGCGGCTGATCTCCCGGCGGATGTCGACACCGGCCAGCTTGTCCGGGTTGCGCATCGCGTAGAAGTGCGCGATGCGGCCGTCGACGATCTCCACGGTGATCACGCCCTCGAAGCTGTCGCCGAGGTAGAGCCGCAGCGCGGGGGCGTTGTTGTACATGGCCGGTTCGATACGGCCACCCTCGCCTGCCAGCCGGATCAATCCCATGACCAGCTTGGCGACGCGCTCCGCACCCGCCACGGGTCTCCTTGCCGCCGAACGCTTGCCGTCGCTGTCGGCGGTCCACACGACGTCGGGGGCCAGCATCGCCATCAGGTCCTCGAGGTCGCCGCTGGCGGCCGCAGCGAAGAACCTGGTGGTGAGCGCCTCGGACGTCCTCGAGTCGACGGGCTCGAACCGCTTGCGCCGCGACTGCACGTGCTCCCTGGCGCGGTGCGCCATCTGCCGCACCGCCACCGTGGACTTGCCGACGGCCGAGGCGATCTCGTCGTGGTCGAAGCCGAACACCTCGCGCAGCACGAACACCGCGCGCTCGTCGGGGGTCAGCGTCTCGAGCACCACCAGCATCGCCATCGACACCGACTCGGCGAGGACGACGTCGGCAGCGGGGTCCCGGGTGTCCAGCAGCAGGGGTTCGGGCAGCCACGGCCCGACATAGTCCTCGCGCCTGCGGGACTGGGTGCGCAGGGCGTTGAGGGCCTGCCGGGTGACGAGCTGGGCGAGGTAGGCCTTGGTGTCACGCACCGTGTCCAGGTCCACCTCGGCCCAGCGCAGGTAACTCTCCTGCAGCACATCGTCGGCTTCCGTTGCGCTGCCCAGCATCTCGTAGGCGATCGTGAACAGCAGCGGGCGCAGCAACGTGAACCGTTCGGCGTGCTCCGAAGCACCCGGCGCGGCCGTCACCGGACCGCCACCGCCTCGGCGAGCCGCTTCTGCCGCTTGCCGCCCTTGAGCCAGAAGTAGCTTCCCGGCTTGCGCGCCTCCCGGGCCAGGAAGGCGACCGTGCCCTTGCACACCGCTTCCTTGATCGACGCCGCCGCCCGTCCGCCGATGTGCAACGGCATCACCCTGTCGTCGAGGTGGGCGAGCTGGATGAGTCCGGCGTTGCGCCCGATGCTGATGCACTGCCCTGTGAACGCCTGATTGAGCACGGCGGGTTCGGCGCCCGCGATCCGGGCCAGCACCGTGTTCGCGGCCTGTGCGCCGAGCGGGATCGCCGCCTGGCAGCTCATCCGCAGTGGGAGGTCCGACGGTGCCGACGCGTCGCCGGCGGCGACGATGCGGGGGTCGTCGACGCTGGTCAACGTCTCGTCGGTGAGCAGCCGGCCGATCCGGTCGGTGGTCAGGCCGCTGCGCGCAGCGAGGTCGGGCACTCCGAAGCCCGCCGTCCAGATCGTGACGGCGCTGGGCAGTTCGCGGCCGTCGGCCAGCGTGACCGCAGCCGGGCCGACCGCCGTCACCACCGCGCCCGGGCCGTCGAGCACGGTCACGCCGAGCTTGGCGAACCGTTTGGCCGCCGAGCGCCGGCCCGCGGTGCTCAGGTAGGGGCCGAGCACGCTGCCGCACACCAGAGTGACGTGGCGGCCCTGCTCGGCCAGTTCGGCGGCCACCTCGATGCCCGTCGGTCCGGCGCCCACGACGACGATCGGCGCGTCGGCGGCGGCGCCGGCGACGGCGGCGCGCAGCGGCTCGGCGTGCTCGAACTCCGAGATCGGATATGCGTGCTCGGCGGCGCCGGGCACGGTCACCGCGGCGCCGGTGCTGCCGACCGCGTAGATCAAATAGTCGTAGTCGAGCGTTTCGCCGGAGCCGAGTTCGACCTGCCGTAACGGGGCGTCGATCCGGGTCGCCGAGTCGACGACGAGCCGGATGCCCGCACCGAGGATGCTTTCGTAGTCCACGACGGAATCGTCGGACCCGGTGACGACCTGGTGCAGCCGGATCCGCTCCACGAACGTGGGCCGCGGGTTGATCAGGGTGACGTCGACCGTCTCGTCGAGTCGCAGGTGGTTGGCGGCCATCACGCCGGCGTAACCGCCGCCGACCACGACCACCCTGTGCTGTTCGGTCATCTCACACTCCTCGGTTCATCCGGCGTTGCGATCGAGCCGGGTTGCCTTGGAGACACCGCACACGCCGCGAGTGTGACAGGCGACCGCGTCGATGTGGCGCAGATCACTCCACCTGGTGACGCGGGAACACCCCGCTGGGCGGCGGCAAGGGCGTGCCCACCGCGATGCGGGTGCCGATCGCGGCGAAGTCGCGCTCGTCTGCGGGCTGCCCCAGCAGGTCGAGCAGCGCGCCTGCCGCCGTCGGCATGACCGGCTGGGTGAGCAGTGCCGCGATGCGCACCACCTCCAGGGTCGTGTAGAGCACGGTCTTGAAGCGCTGCTGGGATTCGTCGGTGGAGCCTTTCCGCAGCACCCACGGCTCCTGAGCCGAGAAGTACCTGTTGGCGGCGGCGAGCACCGACCAGATCGCCTCCAGCCCGAGGTGAAGGGCCTGCCCGTCGTAGTGCTCCCGCACCCGGGCCAGGAGTGCGCCCGCCGCGTCGAGCAGCGCGGTGTCCTCGGCGGTGAACGCCCCGGGTTCGGGCACGGCGCCGTCGAGGTTCTTGGCGACCATCGACAGCGAGCGTTGCGCCAGGTTGCCCAGTTCGTTGGCGAGGTCGGCGTTGATCCGGGCGATGATCCCGTCCTCGGTGTAGTTGCCGTCCTGCCCGAACGGCACCTCACGGAGCAGGAAGTAGCGCACCTGGTCGACGCCGAACGTGTCGACGAGTGCGACCGGGTCCACCACGTTGCCGACCGACTTGCTCATCTTCTCGCCGCCGCTGAGCAGGTGGCCGTGGGCGAACACCCGTCGGGGCAGTTCGATGCCCGCCGACATCAGGAATGCCGGCCAGTACACGGTGTGGAACCGGATGATGTCCTTGCCGATCATGTGCAGGTCGGCCGGCCAGTACTTCGTGAACGCCGCCGAGTCGGTGTCGGGAAATCCGACGCCGGTCAGGTAGTTGGTGAGCGCGTCGACCCACACGTACATGACGTGGTCGGGGTGGCCGGGCACCGGAACGCCCCAGTCGAAGGTGGTCCGCGAGATCGACAGGTCGCGTAGGCCGCCGGAGACGAAGCTGACCACTTCGTTGCGCCGCACGTCCGGCCCGATGAACTCGGGGTGGGCCTCGTAATGGGCCAGCAATCGGTCGGCGTAGGCCGACAGCCGGAAGAAGTAGGTCTCCTCCTCGGTCCAGGTGAGCGGTGCGCCGGTCTCGGTGGCGATCCGGGTGCCGTCATCGCGGACCGTCGTCTCGCCCTCGGTGAAGAACCGCTCGTCACGCACGGAGTACCAGCCGGAGTACGCGTCGAGGTAGATGTCGCCGGCGGCGTCCATCCGGTTCCAGATGTCGATCGAGGCGTCGATGTGGTCGGCGTCGGTGGTGCGGATGAACCGTTCGAACGAGATGTCGAGCTTCTCGTAGAGGCGCTGGAACACGTCGGAATTGCGCCGGGCGAAATCGGGGGTGGGCAGACCCTCACGGGTGGCGGTCTCGGCCATTTTCAGGCCGTGTTCGTCGGTGCCGGTGAGGAAGCGGACGTCGAAGCCGTCGAGCCGTTTGAACCGCGCGATGGCGTCGGTCGCGATCTTCTCGTAGGCGTGCCCGATGTGTGGTGCGCCGTTCGGATAGTCGATCGCCGTGGTGATGTAGAACGGGATGCTCATTTGGACACAACCTTATGGTGTTGCGGTGAGTAGTAAGCGCTCAGCCGGACGTGAGGCGCCGCCGCCGCCGGAACCCCTGACCCCGCTGATCGACGCGCACACCCACCTCGACGCCTGTGGGGCCGAGGACGCCGAGGACGTGCGCGCGATCGTGGACCGGGCCGAGGCCGTCGGGGTACAGACCGTGGTCACCATCGCCGACGATCTGGCCTCGGCGCGGTGGGCCACCCGGGCCGCCGAGTGGGACCCGCGGGTGTACGCCGCGGTCGCGTTGCACCCGACGCGCGCCAACGCGCTCACCGACGACGCCAGGGCGGAGCTCGAACGCCTCGCGGCGCATCCGCGGGTGGTGTCCGTCGGCGAGACCGGCATGGATTTGTACTGGCCGGGCCGGCTGGAGGGCTGCGCCACGCCCGCCGAGCAGCGCGAGGCCTTCGCCTGGCACATCGACCTGGCCAAACGCATCGACAAGCCGCTGATGATTCACAACCGCGATGCCGACGCCGACGTGCTCGACGTGCTGCGCGCCGAGGGCGCCCCCGACACCGTGATCTTCCACTGCTTCTCGTCGGACGCCGCGATGGCGCGGGCCTGCGTCGACGCCGGCTGGCTGTTGAGCCTCTCGGGCACCGTCAGCTTCCGCAACGCCCGGGCGCTTCGCGAGGCGGTTCCGCTGATCCCGGCCGACCAGCTGCTGATCGAGACGGACGCCCCGTTTCTCACCCCGCACCCGTTCCGGGGTGCGCCGAACGAGCCATACTGTCTGCCGTACACCGTGCGTGCGCTCGCCGAGGTCGTCGGGCGCCCGGCCCAACAACTCGCCGGCGAAACCACGGCAAACGCGAGAAGGGCCTACCGCGTGGCCTAAGTTGCTGCCCGGACACCTTTTCGTTACCGTCTTGTGATCCAGTACGGCTGAGCCCAATGCCGTCCGACAGTCGGGGACTGACTCCATCTTGAATGCTCTGACCAAGCTCCATGAATCGCGCTCGCCTGTCCTGCGACTCCTCGTGGGGACGTTGCTGCTCACGTTGACGTTCGCCGGCGGCTACGCCGTCACGGCGCACAAGACCGTCACCCTGAACGTCGACGGCACCTCCACGACGGTCACCACGATGAAGTCCCGGGTGATCGACGTGGTGGAGGAGAACGGTTTCGACGTCGAGGACCGCGACGATCTGCGCCCCGCCGGCGACCAGAAGATCCGCCAGTCCGAGACCATCGAACTGCGCCGCAGCCGGCCGCTGCAGATCTCCCTCGACGGCCAGCACAGCACCCAGGTGTGGACCACGGCGTCCACCGTCGACGAGGCGCTCAGCCAGCTGCAGATGACCGACAAGGCGCCCGCCGCGGCATCGCGCGGGAGCCGCGTCCCGCTGGCCGGCATGTCATTGCCCGTGGTCAGCCCCAAAACCGTGCACATCGACGAGGGTGGCGTCGTGCGCACCGTGCGTCTGGCTGCGCCGAACGTGGCCGGCCTGCTCGACGCCGCGGGCGCTCCGCTGCAGCAGCGCGACAAGGTGACCCCGCCCGCTGCCGCGCCGGTCGTCGACGGCATGGCGATCCAGGTGACCCGGATCCGCATCGAGCGGGTCACCGAGCGGCTGCCGCTCGCACCGGCCAACCAGCGCATCGAGGACGTCTCGCTGAACATGAGCCGTTCGGTGGTCGAAGACCCCGGCGCACCCGGCTCGCAGGACGTGACATTCGCCATCGCGAAGGTGAACGGTGTCGAAACGGGCAGGTTGCCAGTAGCCAATGTCGTCGTGACACCGGCCCGTCCCGGGGTGCTGCGGGTGGGTGCCAAACCTGGTACCGAAGTGCCTCCGGTCAGCAACGGGAGCCAGTGGAACGCGCTTGCGCAGTGCGAAGCCGGAGGTAACTGGGGCATCAATACCGGCAACGGATATTTCGGTGGAGTCCAATTTGATCAAAACACCTGGGAGCGCAACGGCGGTCTGAGGTATGCTGAGCGCGCAGATCTGGCCACAAGAGAAGAGCAGATCGCGATTGCTGAGGTCACTCGGGCGCGTCAAGGATGGGGCGCGTGGCCCGTGTGTAGTGCGAGAGTGGGGGCGTCCTGACGATTCGGCTACTCGGGCGGACCGAGATACGACGCTTGGCGAAAGACATCGACTTTCGGCCACGCAAGTCCTTTGGACAGAACTTCGTCCATGATGCGAACACCGTTCGCCGGATCGTCTCGGCGTCGGGCATCCACCGGCACGACCACGTCCTAGAGGTCGGACCCGGGCTGGGTTCGCTCACATTGGCGCTGTTGGACAAGGGTGCGCACGTCACCGCGGTGGAGATCGACCCGCTGCTGGCGCGCCAGTTGCCCAAGACCATCGCCGATCACTCGCACAGCGAGATCAATCGGCTCACCGTGCTCAACCGCGACATCCTGACGCTGCAGCCGACGGACCTGGACAACGAGCCCACCGCGCTCGTCGCCAACCTGCCGTACAACGTCGCGGTGCCCGCACTGCTGCACCTGCTCGCGGAGTTCCCGACGATCAAGTCGGTGATGGTGATGGTGCAGGCCGAGGTCGCCGAGCGACTGGCCGCCGAACCCGGTGGCAAGGACTACGGCGTGCCGAGTGCCAAGGTGCGGTTCTACGGCAAGGTGCGCCGGTACGGCATGGTGTCGCCGACGGTGTTCTGGCCGATCCCGCGGGTGTACTCCGGGCTGGTGCGGCTCGACCGTTACGAGACCTCGCCGTGGCCGACCGAGCCCGCCTTCCGCAAGCAGGTCTTCGACCTCATCGACATCGCGTTCGCGCAACGCCGCAAGACGTCGCGCAACGCATTCGCCGAGTGGGCGGGATCGGGCAACGAGTCGGCACGCCGGCTGCTCGCCGCCAGCATCGACCCGTCGCGTCGCGGGGAGACCCTCGGGGTCGCCGACTTCGTGCGGCTGCTGCAGCGCTCGGACGACTCCGAAGAGCCCGTCCGCCTCGCGTAGTCCGGCCGGCTACTCCTTGTCGGCGTCGCGCCGGTTGTCCTTGCCGAGCAGTTCGTCGAGCAGCGGCGTCTCTGCAACCACCGGGTAGTTGCCGGTGAATCCGATGCGCTCGCGCGCCATCTCGAGCACCCGGCCGCGGACCGCGTACCACCCGCCGACCAGCGTCGGGATGATCACGAGCAGCGCGATCAGGTTCCAGTAGTTCTGGTAACACATCAGTGCGGTCACACCGACGAGGAACACCAGGGTGGCGTAGCTCGTGTAGGGCGTGCCGAACAGCCGGAAGCTGGGCCGCTCGAGGATGCCCTTCTGCGACCAGCGGTACAACTGGATCTGGCAGATGACGATCGTCCCCCATGACGCGATGATGCCCAGGGCCGACAGGTCGAGGGCGATGTTGAACGCCTCCGAGGGCACGATCAGGTTGAGGAAGACGCCGACGACGGTGAAGCAGGCCGTCAACGCGATGCCGGCCCAGGGCACGCCCCTGCTCGACATCTTGGCGGTGAACTTGGGCGCGCTGCCGTTCATGGACATCGACCGCAGGATGCGCCCCGTCGAGTACAACCCGGCGTTGAGACTGGACAGCGCGGCGGTGAGCACCACGAAGTTCATGATGTCGCCCGCCGCGGGAACGCCGATCTTGGAGAAGAACGTGACGAACGGGCTGGTGCCCTCCTCGTAGGCGGTGTACGGCAGCAACAGTGCCAACAGGATGAGTGAGCCGACGTAGAACACCGCGATCCGGAAGATGACGGAGTTGATCGCCTTGGGCATCACCTTGGGCGGATCCTCGGTCTCGCCGGCGGCGGTGCCCACCAATTCGACTGCGGCGTAGGCGAAGATGACGCCCGAGGTGATGATCACCAGTTGCAGGATGCCGGTCGGCAGGATGCCGCCGTTGTCGGCGATCACCGAGGGGCCGGTGGTCTGGCCCTCGATCGAGAATCGGCCCGCCAGGAAGACGATGCCGACGATCAGGAAGGTGACGAGCGCGACGACCTTGATCAGCGCCGCCCAGAACTCCATCTCGCCGAACCACTTGACCGAGATCATGTTCACGCTGAGGACGATCACCAGCGCGATCAGTGCGATGGTCCACTGCGGTATCGCCTCGAAGGCGCCCCAGTAGTGCATGTAGAGCGCGATGGCGGTGACGTCGACGATCGACGTGCAGGCCCAGTTGAAGAAGTACATCCAGCCGGCGACATATGCGGCCTTCTCGCCGAGGAACTCGCGCGCGTAGGAGACGAACGATCCCGACGAAGGGCGGTGCAGCACAAGCTCGCCCAGTGCGCGCAGGATGAAGAACACGAAGACGCCGCAGATCGCGTACACGATGAACAGGCCCGGTCCGGCGCTGTTGAGCCGGCCGCCGGCGCCCATGAACAGGCCGGTGCCGATGGCGCCGCCGATGGCGATCATCTGCAGCTGCCGCGGCTTCAGGCCCTTCTCGTAGCCCTCCTCCTCGTGCGCGAGTGCGGAGTTGTCGTACGGCGCGGTCGCGGTCATACGCCCGAAGTTAGCCCCGGCCGTGTAAAGCGGAACCTGACGCCAGTTAAAGCTGCGTTAAGTCGGCGGGCGGACGCCGTTCACCGCAGCGTGCGGGTGATCAGCCGGATCATCTCCGAACACGAGTCGTAGCGCAGGTCAGGATCCTTCGCCAGCGCCTTGGCCATGATCGAGTCGAACGCGTGCGGGATCCACGCGATCCGCCGCGCCAGCCGCGGTGGCGGGGAGTTCAGATGCTCGTCGACCAGGCCGAGCGAGGTGCTCGCGGTGAAGGGCGTTGCACCGGTGATCATCTCGATGGCGGTGCAGGCCAGCGCGTACTCGTCGACCGCCGGCGTCGGCGTCCGTCCTCGCAGCAGCTCCGGTGCCGAGTAGGGCAGCGACGCCTCGATGCGGGTCGGGTGGCGGGCGGCGTCGTCGGCCATCGAGTGCGCCACGCCGAAGTCGACGAGCACCGCATCTGTCGGCGAGAACGGCTCGCGCACAAGGATGTTGGCGGGTTTGACGTCACAGTGCACGATTCCCTGACGGTGTGTGTGGTCCAGCGCGCCGGCGATCTGAGCCAACGCCGTCAGCCGGTCGTCCATCCGGGGCAGGGTCATCGCCGTTCCGCCGCCGACGATCTCCATGGTGAGCCAGTGCGGTCCGGCCTCGTAGACCTTCACGACGTGCGGGTGGTCGGCCGCGCGGGCGAACCCGAACTCGCGCTGTAGCCGGCCGAGGTCGGCGGGCCTGCGGTGATGCTCGTCGAGCATCTTGAGCGCCACCTCGGCGCCTGCGTCGGTACGCACCCGGTAGACCTCGGCGTACCCGCCGCGGCCCAGCGGTTCGTCGACGACGTAGGACGCCACCCGGTCGCCGCGCGCGAGCATATGGGGAAGCCTAGGTTCTCCGGGCCGGCCCGCGGCGCTAGTGTCGTGCGGTGGCCGACGGCAACACCGCATCGCAGTGGGTCCCCACGGGTTCGGTGACCGTGCGCGCACCAGGCAAGGTCAACCTCTACCTCGGGGTCGGCGACCTGCGCGAGGACGGCTACCACGACCTCACCACCGTCTTCCACGCCGTGTCGCTGGTCGACGAGATCACCGTGCGCAACGCCGACGTGCAGTCGCTGGAGATCGCGGGCGAGGGTGCCGAGGGGCTGCCCCTCGACGAGCGGAACCTGGCGTGGCAGGCCGCCGAACTGCTCGCCGAACACGTCGGACGCGCCCCCGACGTCGCGATCTCGATCGAGAAGGCGATTCCGGTGGCGGGCGGCATGGCGGGCGGCAGCGCGGACGCAGCGGCCGTGCTGGTGGCGATGAACGCCCTGTGGGAGCTGGGGGTGCCGCGCCGCGACCTGCACGCGCTGGCCGCCACGCTGGGCAGTGACGTGCCGTTCGCCCTGCACGGCGGTACGGCGCTGGGCACCGGCCGTGGCGAGGAACTCGCGACGGTGCTCGCGCGCAACACCTTCCACTGGGTCCTCGCGTTCGCCCCCAAGGGCCTGTCGACCCCCAAGGTCTTCCGGGAGATCGACCGGCTGCGTGCGGCGGCGGACGACCAGCGCGAGGCGCCGCCGCGGCTGGACGATCCCGAGCCGCTGCTCTCGGCGCTGGCCTCCGGTGATCCCGCCGAGCTGGCTCCGCTGCTGGGCAATGACCTGCAGGCCGCGGCGCTCAGTCTGTACCCGGGTCTGCGGCGCACGCTGCGGGCTGGTCGCGAAGCCGGCGCGCTGGCCGGCCTGGTGTCGGGCTCGGGTCCGACCTGTGCGTTCCTGTGCGAGTCTGCGGCGGCGGCGGTCGACATCGGTGTCCGGCTGGCCGGCGCCGGCGTCTGCCGGACCGTGCGGGTGGCCAGCGGGCCGGTGCACGGGGCCCGGTTGGTGCCCGCTCCGACCCCGTCGGGCTGAGCGGCCGCGCTGCGTATTTGACACCGCAAATTGTGACCCAGGCCTCATTCGGCGCTGCGGTTTGTCGGTTACTTAAGGGTCTTCTAAGATGACGGGCGGTGAAAACTCACGGTCAAGCATCGGGCGCACGACCTTTACCTGCCGGGCACCTCGGCGGGTGGCCGCGCAGCCGCGCGGCAGGCACCCTCGAGGGCGTCGTCGCTACCGCGCCCGGGTTTTCCAATGCATCACCGTTTCGAGACGAAATCGCTCCTGAATTGTGTATGCGCGCCTGCTCGGCAGCGTCTGCTCACTGGCGGAGCATGAGAATCCGGGCGATGTCGCCGGTCCCGAGGAGGATGTCGTGAGCAGGTTCACCGACAAGATGTACCGCAACGCCCGCACCGTCACCACCGGCATGGTGACCGGCGAGCCGCACGAGCCGGTCCGGCACACCTGGGGTGAGGTGCACGAGCGTGCACGGCGCATCGCCGGTGGGCTGGCCGCGGCCGGTGTCGGACTGGGCGACGCGGTGGGCGTGCTCGCCGGCTTCCCCGTCGAGATCGCGCCGACCGCACAGGGGCTGTGGATGCGCGGCGCGAGCCTGACCATGCTGCACCAGCCGACCCCGCGCACCGACCTGGTGCTGTGGGCCGAGGACACCATGATGGTGATCGGGATGATCGAGGCCAAGGCCGTGATCGTGTCCGAGCCGTTCAACGTGGCCATCCCGGTGCTCGAGGAGAAGGGCATCACGGTCCTGACCGTCGCCGAGCTGTTGGCGTCGGAGCCGATCGACCCCGTCGAGGTCGGCGAGGACGACCTGGCGCTGATGCAGCTGACGTCGGGTTCGACCGGGTCGCCCAAGGCCGTGCAGATCACCCACCGCAACATCCACTCGAACGCCGAGGCGATGTTCATCGGCGCCGAGTACGACGTCGAGAAGGACGTCATGGTCAGCTGGCTGCCCTGCTTCCACGACATGGGCATGGTCGGCTTCCTCACCATCCCGATGTACTTCGGCGCCGAGCTGGTCAAGGTCACGCCGATGGACTTCCTGCGCGACACGCTGCTGTGGGCCCGGCTGATCGACAAGTACAAGGGCACGATGACGGCCGCGCCGAACTTCGCCTATGCGCTGCTGGCCAAGCGGCTGCGCCGGCAGGCCACGCCCGGCGAGTTCGACCTGTCGACGCTGCGCTTCGCGCTGTCGGGCGCCGAGCCGGTGGAACCGGCCGACGTCGAGGACCTGATCGACGCGGGCAAGCCGTTCGGATTGCGCGCCGAGGCGATCCTGCCCGCCTACGGCATGGCCGAGACGACGCTGGCGGTGTCGTTCTCCGAATGCGGCGCAGGCCTGGTGGTCGACGAGGTGGACGCCGACCTGCTGGCCGCCCTGCGGCGGGCCGTGACCGCCACCAAGGGCAACACCAAGCGGCTGGCCACGCTCGGCCCGCTGCTCGAGGGGCTCGAGGCCCGCATCATCGACGAGCAGGGCAACGTGATGCCCGCCCGCGGCGTCGGCGTCATCGAGCTGCGCGGCGAACCGCTGACCCCCGGCTACATCACCATGGGCGGATTCGTCCCCGCGCAGGACGAGCACGGCTGGTACGACACCGGTGACCTCGGCTACCTGACCGAAGAGGGCCACGTCGTGGTCTGCGGCCGCGTCAAGGACGTCATCATCATGGCCGGGCGCAACATCTACCCGACCGACATCGAGCGGGCCGCCGGCCGCGTGGAAGGCGTGCGGCCGGGCTGTGCCGTCGCCGTCCGGCTGGACGCCGGCCATTCGCGTGAGACGTTCGCCGTCGCGGTGGAGTCCAACGCCTGGCAGGACCCGCTCGAGGTGCGCCGCATCGAGCACCAGGTCGCCCACGAGGTGGTGACCGAGGTGGACGTGCGTCCGCGCAACGTCGTGGTGCTCGGGCCCGGCACCATCCCGAAGACGCCGTCGGGCAAGCTGCGCCGGGCCAACTCGGTCTCGCTGGTCACCTAACCCCGCGGGCCGCCCACGGGTAACGGGGTGTCGGTGATCACCGATACCGTCGTTGACATGACACCGGCCATCGAAGCGATCGACCTGGTGAAGCAGTTCGGGGATCCCGCGGTCGTCCCGCCCGCGGTCGACCACGTCAGCTTCGCCGTCCCGCCGGGCACCGTGCTGGGCCTGCTCGGGCCGAACGGCGCGGGCAAGACCACGACCGTCCGCATGATGACCACGCTCACCGAGCCCACCAGCGGGACGGCCCGCGTCGCCGGTTACGACGTGCTGCGGCAACCGGACGCGGTGCGGCGCAACATGGGGCTCACCGGTCAGGTCGCCACCGTCGACGAACTGCTCACCGGCCGCGAGAACATCCGGATGATCGGCGGCCTCTACGGCATCCGGCGCAGGGAGCTCAGCCGCGTGGGCGATGAACTGCTGGAACGGTTCTCCATCGCCGACGCCGCCGACAAGGTGGTCAAGTCCTACTCCGGCGGGATGCGTCGCCGCCTCGACCTGGCCGTCAGCCTGCTCGCGTCGCCGCCGGTGCTCTTCCTCGACGAGCCGACCACCGGCCTCGACCCGCGCAGCCGCAGCGACCTGTGGGACGTGCTGCGCGGCCTCGTCGATCAGGGCACCACGCTGCTGCTCACCACCCAGTACCTGGAGGAAGCGGACCAGCTCGCGGACAACATCGTCGTGGTCGACCGGGGCCGCATCATCGCCGAGGGATCGCCGCTGGAGCTCAAGCGCCAGGCCGGCAATGCGAGCCTGGTGGTCACCGTGACCGAGGCCGACGACCTGGCGGCGGCGCAGGAACTGCTGGCCCGCACCGGTGCCGAGGTGTTCGTCGAATCCGGGGCCCGCCAGGTCACCGCCTCCGCCGACGGGCTCGACGACGTCATCCGCGTCGCAGGCTGGCTCCGCGACAGCGGCATCGCCGTCGACGACATCGGGCTGTCCCGGCCCAGTCTCGACGACGTCTTCCTGTCGCTCACCGGGCACCGGACCGAAGAGGAGGCCAGCGCGTGACCGAGCGAGGAGGAGTCGAGGCATGACCACCGTCGCATCGCGCACGGAGGTCGAGGCGCAGCGTCCCCGCACGCACCCGACCAACATCGCGCAGCAGTCCTGGATCATGGTCAAGCGCAACATGATCCACACCAAGCGCATGCCGGAGATGCTGAGCGACGTCACCGCGCAGCCCATCATGTTCGTGCTGCTCTTCGCGTTCGTGTTCGGCGCGTCGATCACCGACACCGGCGGCGCGTCCTACCGCGAGTTCCTGCTGCCCGGCATCCTGGCGCAGACCATCGTGTTCTCCGCGTTCGTCGTGGCCTCGGGCATCACCGCCGACGTCGAGAAGGGCATCATCGACCGGTTCCGATCGCTGCCCATCCACCGGTCGTCGGTCCTGATCGGGCGGAGCGTCGCGAGCCTGGTGCACTCGTCCATCGGGGTCGTGGTGATGGCGGTGACGGGCCTGGCGATCGGGTGGCGGATCCGTGGCGGTGTCGGTGAGGCGGTGCTCGCGTTCGTGCTGCTGCTGGTGTTCGGGTTCGGCATCATCTGGTTCGGCATCCTGGTGGGCTCGCTGATGCGATCGGTGGAGGCCGTCAACGGTGTGATGTTCACTGTGCTGTTCCCGATCACCTTCCTGGCGAACACCTTCGTGCCGACCGGGCCGATGCCGCACTGGTTACGGGTGATCGCCGAGTGGAATCCGGTCTCGTCGCTGGCGCAGGCCATGCGCGAACTGTGGGGCAACGGGCCGCCTGCGGCGCCCGAAGCTCAGCTGCCGCTGCACCATCCGGTGCTCGCGACGGTGTTGTGGTCGGTGCTGCTGACCGCGATCATCGCGCCCGTCGCGCTGCGCGCCTACGCCCGCCGCACGGGCGGCTGACGGTCCGCCTGGCGAGCTGAGTATTTATCGCTATACTCAGCTCCATGCTGAAGCCCCCTGCGCGGATCGCCGACCATCCGACCGTGCGGGCGGTGCTGGCACGGAAGCGGGAGAAGCCCGGCGCCGTCGACGCCGGCTGGCTGCGCGAGGTGTGTCTGGCCGCGGGCGCCGACGACGTCGCCTTCGCCAGTGTCGCCAACCCTGAGCTGGCCTCGGAGATCGAGCACGTCGAGGCGGCGCTGCCCGGCGTGAGGAGCTACATCTCGCTGGTGGTGCGGATGAATCGCGACAACGTCCGGTCGACGGCGCGCAGCGTCGCCAACCAGGAGTTCCACCGCAGCGGCGAGATCATCAACGAAGCGGCGCACCGGATCACCCGTGCGCTGGAGGACGCAGGCCACCGGGCGCTCAACCCGTCGGCGACGTTCCCGATGGAGATGGACAAGTTCCCCGGCCGCATCTGGGTGGTGGCGCACAAGCCGGTCGCGGTCGCGGCGGGCCTGGGCGTGATGGGCATCCACCGCAACGTCATCCACCCGAAGTTCGGCAACTTCATCCTGCTGGCGACGATCCTGCTCGACGCCGAGATCACCGAATACGGTTCGCCGCTGGACTATTCACCATGTCTGGAGTGCAAACTCTGCGTCGCGGCCTGCCCGGTCGGCGCCATCGGCAAAGACGGCGCCTTCGACTTCGTCGCATGTTCGGTGCACAACTACCGCGAGTTCATGGGCGGCTTCACCGACTGGGCGCAGACAATTGCCGACAGCGCCGACGCCGACGACTTCCGCTCGCGCGTCAGCGATTCGGAGAACGCCTCGATGTGGCAGAGCCTGTCGTTCAAGGCCAACTACAAGGCGGCCTACTGCCTCGCCGTGTGTCCGGCGGGCGAAGACGTCATCGAGCCCTACCTCGAGGACCGGAAAGGTTTCATGGACCTGGTGCTCAAGCCGTTGCAGGAGAAGCGCGAAACGCTGTACGTGCTGCCGAATTCGGCGGCCAAGGCGCACGCCGAACGACGGTTCCCGCACAAGCCGGTGAAGGTGGTCGACAGCGGGATCCGCGGGCGCTGACAGCCGCTACCAGGCGTGGACGGTGTTCTGCGCCGGTTCGATGCCGTGCAGGAGCAGGAGTTCGGTCGCGTCGGCGGCCTGCTCGCAGATCGTCGGCACCTCGGCGCGCTCGGCGGTGGTGAACGCCTCGAGCACGTATGCTGCCGCATCCTTGCGTCCGGGCGGGCGGCCGATCCCGACGCGAACGCGCTGGAACCCGTTGCTGCCCAGCGCCGCCGACACCGACTTCAGCCCGTTGTGGCCGGCGACGCCGCCGCCGGACTTGAGCCGAATGCGGCCGAAGTCGATGTCCAGCTCGTCGTGGATCACCACCACGTCGGCGGGGTCCACCGAGTAGAACTTGGCGAGCGGGCCCACCTGGCGGCCCGACTCGTTCATGTAGCAACGGGGCTTGGCCAGCACCAACGACCGGCCGCCGAGCCGGCCGGTGACGACCTCGGCGCCGGACTTCTTGTGCACCTTGAAGCCCGACCCCATCCGTCCCGCGAGCAGGTCGGCGACCATGAAGCCCACGTTGTGCCGGGTCTTGGCGTAGGTGGGCCCGGGATTGCCCAGGCCCACCACCAGCAGCGGCTCGGCCATGAGAGGTGAGTCGACCGCCTACTCGGCGGATTCGGCCGGGGCCTCGTCGCCCTCGCCGGCCTCGCCCTCGGCCTCCTCGACGGCTTCGACGAACTCCGCGGCCTGCTCGTCGATCGACGCGCCGCCGCCCTCGGCCTCGAGGTCCTCGGCGGTGGGCGCGGCCACGACGTTGACCACGAGCGCCTCGGGATCGGTGATCAGGGCGACGCCCTTGGGCAGCTCGATCTGGCCCGCGGTGAACTGGGTGCCTGCCTGGGCGCCCTCCACCGAGACGGTGATCTGCTCGGGGATGGCCTGCACGTCCGACTCGATCTCGATCGTGTTGGCTTCCTGCGTCACCAGGGTGCCGGGGATCGCCTCGCCCTCGACCACGATGTTGACCTCGACGGTCACCTTCTCGCCGCGGCGGACGACGAGCAGGTCGGCGTGCTGGATGTTGCGGCGGATCGGGTGGATCTCCAGCGACTTGGTCAGTGCGAGCTGCTCGGTGCCCTCGATGTCGAGGCTCAGCACCGCGTTGGTGCCGGAGTGCCGCAACACGGCCGCGAAGTCGCGGGCGTCGATCTCGAGGTGCTGCGGATCGGTGCCGTGGCCGTACAGAACGGCCGGGACCTTGCCCTCACGGCGGGCGCGACGCGATGCGCCCTTGCCGGTGGCGGTACGGACCGATGCGGTCAGATTGTTCGAAGAGGCCGACTTCTTGGCCATGTGCGGTGCTCCTGTGCTGGTCGAGGGAATTCATCGCACAGCAGGGGCCGCATCCGTGAAGACGCGTGTTCCCGTCGATAACGGTGGCCGACATGCCGGCCGCCCTCGCCGTGACGCTCGCCCAGGGTAGCGCAACCCGCTGGTCAGAGAGAAATCAGCGGGGGAACGCGGTTCCGGTGAGCTGCTCGGACAGCTCCCACAGGGCTGCTGCGGTGTCCTTGTTGCGGGCCAGCGGGCTTCGTCCGACCGACCGCGTCGGGCCCGTCATCGAGAACCTCGGCCCGACGAAACTGTCGCCCGGGACGTCCTGCGACACCGCATAGAGCGTCTGGCGGGCCCCGAAGTCGGTGTCGGTGGCCAACCGGTTGCCGATCGACATCAGCGCATCGCCCAGCTTGCGGCCACTGCGGCCCTGCAGGTTCGTCGAGCTGTAACCGGGGTGGGCGACCACGGCCCGCACGGTGGACCCGGACCGCTGCAGACGGTTCTGGAGTTCGGTGGTGAACAGCAGGTTGGCCAGCTTGGACTGACCGTAGGCCGGCCAGGCGGAGTACGGCCGGGCCTTCCAGTTCAGGTCCTTGAGGTTGATGCGCCCGATCCAGTGCATCATCGACGACACCGTGACCACCCGGTCGGTGATCTTGGGCAGCAGCAGGTTGGTCAGCGCGAAGTGGCCGAGGTGATTGGTGCCGATCTGGCTCTCGAAGCCGTCCTTGGTCTGTGCATACGGCACCGCCATGATGCCGGCGTTGTTCACCAGGACGTCCACCGCGTCGACACCGGCGGCGAACTCCCGCACCGACGCCAGATCCTGCAGGTCGAGCTTGCGGACGGTGACGTCGCCGGTCATGCCCGCCGCGGCCTCGTCGCCCTTGGCGGTGTTGCGGACGGCGAGCACCACCGACGCGCCGGCACGTGCCAGTTCGCGGGCGGTGATCAGCCCCAGACCGCTGTTGGAGCCGGTCACGATGACCGTCCGGCCGGTGTAGGAGGGCAATTCGGCAGCGGTCCAACCAGTCATGGCCACCACCCTATAGACGTCGCCTCAGCGGGCCGCCGTCACTTGGGTGCTGCCGGCTTGGGGGCGACGGTGAACCCGGAGATGATGGTCTCGATGTCCTTGCCCTGCGCCTGGGCTTCGGCGGCGAAGCTGGTGACGGTGAGCTGAACCAGATAGCGCTGGTTGGCCGGTGGCGATCCGGTGGCGATCACGATGCGGTTGTAGCTCTGCATCCGCTGACCGTTGAGGTCATAGCTGCCCTCGATCATCGACGACGGGAATCCTCGCCAGTTCTTCTCGGAGGCGTTGAGGCGCTTGAAGTTCTCCGACAGCTCCGCATCACCCGTGCCGTGCTTGACCGCCTCGGCGGCGTCGAAGTCGCCCTTGAGCTCCAACACCACCAGCATCGCGATCGGGTAGGTGTCGCCCTTGACGATGGTGCGGGTGCCGGGCTCGAAGTTGGGATTGGTGTAGGGCTTCCAGCCCGGCGGCGTCGGCAGCGTCACCGTGAGGTCCGGCAGCCGGTCGGGGGCCACCGGTTTGCCGTCGACCCCGATGCTCGCCAGGTACTGCGACAGCGGCACCGGCGCCTCGGTGCTCGTCGGGGCCGCCGAGGTGGTGCTGCTCGTCGTCGACCAGACCGCTTCGTAGTCAGGGGTTTCCGCGCCGCAGCCGGCGGCAAAGACGGTGATCAGCGCGAGCGTTGCCGCCACGCAGCGGCGGCGGGGGGTCACAGGATCTCGCGCACCGTGTCGATCGGCCGGGCCAGCCGGGTGCCCTTCGCGGTGACGACGAAGGGCCGCTCGATGAGGATCGGGTGCTCGGCGAGCGCGTCGAGCAGCTCCTCGTCGCTCGCGTCGGCCAGATTCAGCTCACCGTAGAGCGATTCGCGCTTGCGCACCGCCGCGCGTACCTCGATGCCCGCGTCGCGGATCAGTGCGGCCAGCTCGTCGCGCGACGGCGGCGTCTTCAGGTACTGCACGATCGTCGGCTCGATGCCGTTGTCCCGCAACAGATCCAGCGTCTTGCGTGACGTGCTGCACCGGGAGTTGTGATAGATGGTGGCGGTCTGCGCCATCTAGGCCGACCCGTCGAACAGGCTGGTCACCGAACCGTTGTCGAACACCGCGCGGATGGTGTTCGCCAGCAGCGGCGCGATCGAGAGCACCGTGAGTTGGGGGAACTGCTTGTCCTCGCCGATCGGCAGGGTGTTGGTGACGATGACCTCGCGGGCACCGGAGTCGGCCAGCCGCTCACGCGCAGGATCGGACAGCACGCCGTGGGTCGCCGCGATGATGACGTCGCCCGCTCCGTCCTGCTTGAGCAGTTTCACCGCGCCGGCGATGGTGCCGCCGGTGTCGATCATGTCGTCGGTCAGCACGCACGTCTTGCCGCGCACGTCGCCGACGACGCGGTTGGACACCACCTGGTTCGGCACGAGTGGATCCCTGGTCTTGTGGATGAAGGCCAGCGGGACGCCGCCGAGTGCGTCGGCCCACTTCTCCGCCACGCGGACGCGGCCGGAGTCGGGGGAGACCACGACCATGTCGTGGTTGGCGTAGTTCTCGGCGATGTACCCGGTCAGCAGCTTCTGCGCCCGCATGTGGTCGACCGGCCCGTCGAAGAAGCCCTGGATCTGGTCGGTGTGCAGATCGACGGTGAGGATCCGGTTCGCGCCTGCGGTCTTGAGCAGATCGGCCACCAGCCTGGCCGAGATCGGTTCACGTCCGCGGTGCTTCTTGTCCTGCCGGGCGTAGGGGTAGAACGGCAGGATCGCCGTGATTCGCTTGGCGCTGCCGCGCTTGAGCGCGTCGATCATCAGCAGCTGTTCCATCAGCCACGTGTTGAGCGGCGCGGGATGGGACTGCAGCACGAAGGCGTCGCAGCCACGCACGGACTCGTCGAAGCGGACGAAGATCTCGCCGTTGGCGAAGTCACGTGCGGTCTGCGCGGTGACCGGGGTGTCGAGCTCCTTGGCCACCTGCTCGGCGAGTTCGGGATGCGCGCGGCCCGAGAAGAGCATCAGGTTCTTGCGGTTGTCGGTCCACTCGGTGCCCACTGTGCGCCTCTGCCGGTCGGGGGTCGATGTCGGCCCAATCGTACGTAGCGGTCCTGCAGATGCGCTGCCGGGTTGCCGGATCGCCAACAGAAGGGGTCGAGATCACGACCCCTGGGCGTCGTCCTGTCGGTCGGCGGCGCGCTCGGCGGCCTCATGTGCCGCCGCCGCGGCATCGGCGGCGGCCGATCCCGGCCGTTTGCGGATCACCCAGCCCTCGATGTTGCGCTGTGGGCCCGCCGACACTGCGAGCGCACCCGGCGGCACGTCCTCGCGGACCACAGTGCCCGCGCCGGTGTAGGCACCGTCGCCCACGGTGACCGGCGCGACGAACATGGTGTCCGAGCCGGTCCGCACGTGTGAACCGATGGTGGTGCGGCTCTTGTTCTCGCCGTCGTAGTTGACGAACACGCTGGACGCGCCGATGTTGGTGTTCTCACCGATGTCGGCGTCACCGACGTAGGTGAGGTGCGGCACCTTGGTGCCCGCGCCCAGGGTGGCGTTCTTGGTCTCGACGAACGCGCCGAGCTTGCCCGCGGCGCCGAGCACGGTGCCGGGCCGCAGGTAGCTGAAGGGTCCGACGGTCGCACCTGATCCGATGGCCGCCTGCGAACCGTGGGTGCGCACCACCGATGCCGCGTCGCCGACGGTGACGTCGGCCAGGGTGGTGTCCGGGCCGATCTGGCAGCGGCCGCCCACGCTGGTGGCGCCGAGCAGCTGGGTGCCCGGCTGGATGACGGTGTCCCGGCCGATGGTCACGTCGACGTCGATCCACGTGGTGGCGGGGTCGACGACGGTCACGCCGGCCCGCTGGTGGGTGGCCACGATGCGGCGGTTCAGCTCGGCGCCCAGCGCGGCCAGCTGGACGCGGTCGTTGATGCCCGCGACCAGGGCGCTGTCGTCGACGTGGCGGGCCCGCACCACCAGGCCGTCCTGCCGCAGGATCGAGACGACGTCGGTGAGGTAGAGCTCGTGCTGGGCGTTGTCGGACCGCAGCCGGCGCAGTGCCGAGCGCAGGGCGCCGATGTCGAAGGCGTACACACCGGCGTTGACCTCGCGGATCGCCAGCTGCGATGGGCTGGCGTCGGACTGCTCGACGATGCGGGTGACCTCGTGGTCCTGGGTGCGCAGCACTCGGCCGTAACCGGTGGGGTCGGGCAGCGTGGTGGTCAGCACGGTGGCGGCGGCGGCCTCCGCGCTGTGGGCGGACAGCAGGTCGGCGAGGGTGTCGGCGTCCAGCAGCGGCACATCCCCCGAGGTGATGACGACGACGCCGGCGAACTCGTCGGGCAGTGCCGACAGCCCGCATTCGGCGGCGTGGCCGGTGCCGAGCTGCTGGTCCTGTACGGCGATGTCCACGGGACGGCCGAGGCCCTCGGCCAGTGCGGTGACCGCAGGCGCGATCCGGTCGCGGTCGTGGCCGAGGACGACGACGAGGTGCTGCGGCGCGACCTTGGCGATGGTGTGCAGGACGTGGGAGAGCAGGCTGCGCCCGCCGAGGGTGTGCAGCACCTTGGGGGTGTCGGACCGCATGCGGGTCCCTGCGCCCGCCGCCAGCACCAGCACCGCGGCTTCGCCGTGCACCGTCATCGCCGTCCCCTCTTCTCGCGTAAGCGGATGCCTGTCGGTCGACACGCCGCTCGTCGCGCCGTTCCGCGCACGCCCGCCGCCGAGAATTGTTCCGTCGCCAGGACTCGAACCTGAACTATCTGAACCAAAATCAGAGGTGCTGCCGATTACACCACGACGGAAAGATCACCTGGAGACTCTAGTCGACACAGGCCAGCGGCTACCCTGAGCATCGTGGCAGCACCCGACAAGGAAGTGCGTGCACCCCGCGCCCGGATGACCGGCAGTGAGCGGCGCCAGCAACTCATCGAGATCGCGAAGTCGCTGTTCGCTGCGCGTGGCTACGAGGGCACCTCCATCGAGGAGATCGCGCAGCGGGCGAACGTCTCCAAGCCGGTGGTCTACGAACACTTCGGCGGCAAGGAGGGCCTGTACGCGGTCGTCGTCGACCGGGAGATGTCCGCACTGCTCGACGGCATCACCTCCTCGCTGACCAACAACCGCTCCCGCGTGCGCGTCGAACGGGTCGCCCTGGCGCTGCTGACCTACGTCGAGGAGCGCACCGACGGGTTCCGCATCCTGATCCGCGACTCGCCGGCCGCGATCACGTCGGGCACCTACTCAACCCTGCTCAACGACGCGGTGAACCAGGTGAGCTCGATCCTGGCCGGTGACTTCTCCCGCCGCGGCCTCGAACCCGAGTTGGCGCCGCTGTACGCACAGGCACTCGTCGGCTCGGTGTCGATGACGGCTCAGTGGTGGCTGGACACACGGGAACCGAAGAAGGAAGTCGTCGCCGCGCACCTGGTGAACCTGATGTGGAACGGCCTGACCCATCTCGAGGCCGACCCCAGGCTGCAGGACGACGAGGGGTAGTTGACACCCGTCGAAACGGGGTAGGTGCACGGAGAACGTGCCCGACGGGCGTTGCCTAGGATGGATGCATCATGACCTCTTCGGGGCCCACCCATGTCGAAACCCCGATCGCGGGGCTCATCTCGTTGGCGTTGCGCGATCCGGCGCTCGCCGACCTCACCCGCCGCGCGGCCGAACGGCCCGAGCGGCTCGCCGTGGTGGGTCCGGCCAGTGCCCGGGTGCTGGTGGCGGCGGCGCTGGCGCAGGACGGCCCGCTGTTGGTGGTTGCCGCAACGGGCCGCGAGGCCGACGACCTGACCGCAGAACTGCGCGGCTATCTCGGGGACGCCGCCGCCCTGTTCCCCTCGTGGGAGACGCTGCCCCACGAACGGCTGTCGCCAGGGGTGGACACAGTCGGCGCGCGGATGATGCTGCTGCGCCGGCTGACCCACCCGGACGACGCCCGGCTCGGCCCGCCGCTGCGGATCGTGGTGACGACGACCCGGTCACTGGTGCAGCCGATGGCGCCCGGCCTCGCCGAGGTGGAGCCGGTGACGTTGACCGTCGGCGCCGAGCTCGACTTCGAGGGACTGGTGGCCCGGCTGGTCGACCTGGCCTACAGCCGGGTGGACATGGTCGCCCGGCGCGGCGAGTTCGCGGTGCGCGGCGGCATCCTCGACCTCTTCCCGCCCACCGCCGAACATCCGGTGCGCGTGGAGTTCTGGGGCGACGAGGTCTCGGAGATGCGGATGTTCGCCGTCGCCGACCAGCGATCGATCCCCGACATCGACATCGACGCGGTGATCGCCGTGCCGTGCCGCGAACTGCTGATGACCGCGGACGTCCGCGAACGGGCCGCCAAGATCGCCGCTGACCATCCCCGCCTGGAGAACGCGGTGCCCGGAGGCGTACCCGACATGCTGGCCAAGCTCGCCGAGGGCATCCCCGTCGACGGCATGGAGGCGCTGCTGCCGGTGCTGCGGCCCGGCGAGCTCTCCTCGCTGGCCGATCACCTCCCCGCGGGCACCCCGGTACTGGTGTGCGACCCGGAGAAGGTGCGCACCCGCGCGGCTGACCTGATCAAGACGGGCCGGGAGTTCCTGGAGGCGTCGTGGTCGACGGCGGCGGTCGGCGGTGACGCGCCGATCGATCTGGAGGAACTCGGCGCGTCGGGGTTCCTGCAGCTCGAGGACGTGGCCGAAGGCGCCCGGGCGGGTGGCCATCCCTGGTGGACGTTGAGCCAGCTGTCCGACGAGTCGGCGATCGCGCTGGACGTCCGGTCCGCGCCGTCGGCCCGCCAGCACTCGACGGTCAGCGAGATCTTCGCGATGCTGCGCGCTCACGTGGCGACCGGTGGTCATGCGGCGGTCGTCACCCCCGGCACCGGCACCGCGCACCGGGTCTGCGAGCAGCTCGCCGACGCCGACACCCCCGCGGGGATGCTCGAACCCGGTGACGAGCCGAGGGCCGGCGTGGTCGGGGTGCTCCGGGGTCCGTTGCACGACGGCGTCGTCCTTCCGGGGTCGAACCTCGTCATCATCACCGAGACCGACCTGACCGGTAACCGCGTCACCGCCCCGGAGGGCAAGCGGCTGGCCGCCAAGCGCCGCAATGTCGTCGACCCGCTGGCACTCTCTGCCGGCGATCTGGTGGTGCACGACCAGCACGGCATCGGCCGGTTCGTCGAGATGACCGAGCGGGTGGTGGGCGGGGCGCGCCGGGAGTACCTGGTGCTCGAGTACGCATCCAGCAAGCGCGGCGGCGGGTCGGACCGGCTCTACGTGCCGATGGACTCCCTGGACCAGCTGTCCCGGTACGTGGGCGGCGAGGCGCCGTCGCTGTCCAAGCTGGGTGGCAGCGACTGGGCGAACACCAAGACCAAGGCCCGTCGGGCGGTGCGCGAGATCGCCGGCGAACTGGTGTCGCTCTACGCCAAGCGGCAGGCCGCGCCCGGTTATGCGTTCGGCCCGGACACCCCGTGGCAGGCCGAGATGGAGGACGCGTTCGGCTTCACCGAGACGATCGACCAGTTGACCGCGATCACCGAGGTCAAGTCCGACATGCAGAAGCCGGTGCCGATGGACCGGGTGATCTGCGGCGACGTCGGATATGGCAAGACCGAGATCGCGGTGCGCGCCGCATTCAAGGCCGTGCAGGACGGCAAGCAGGTCGCCGTGCTGGTGCCCACGACGTTGCTCGCCGACCAGCACCTGCAGACGTTCACCACGCGGATGGCGGGGTTCCCCGTGACGGTCAAGGGACTGTCGCGGTTCACCGACCCGGCCGAGTCCCGGGCGGTGCTCGAGGGCATGAAGGACGGGTCGGTCGACATCGTGATCGGCACCCATCGGTTGCTGCAGACCGGGGTGACGTGGAAGGACCTCGGCCTGGTGGTCGTGGACGAGGAGCAGCGCTTCGGCGTCGAGCACAAGGAGCACATCAAGTCGATGCGCACCTTCGTCGACGTGCTGACGATGAGCGCCACCCCGATCCCGCGCACGCTGGAGATGAGCCTGGCGGGCATCCGCGAGATGTCGACGATCCTCACCCCGCCCGAGGAGCGCTACCCGGTGCTGACCTACGTCGGTCCGCAGGACGACAAACAGGTCGCGGCGGCGCTGCGGCGCGAACTGCTGCGCGACGGTCAGGCGTTCTACATCCACAACCGGGTCCGCACGATCGACCAGGCCGCCGCGCGGGTGCAGGCGCTGGTGCCCGAGGCGCGGGTGGTGGTGGCCCACGGCCAGATGCCGGAGGAGGCGCTCGAGCGCACGGTCGAGGGCTTCTGGAACCGCGAGTACGACATCCTGGTCTGCACGACGATCGTGGAGACCGGGCTGGACATCTCCAACGCCAACACGCTGATCGTCGAGCGGGCCGACACCTTCGGTCTGTCGCAGCTGCACCAGCTGAGGGGCCGGGTGGGTCGCAGCCGGGAACGCGGTTACGCCTACTTCCTGTACCCGCCGGAGATGCCGCTGACCGAGACCGCCTATGACCGGCTGGCCACCATCGCGCAGAACAACGAACTCGGCGCAGGCATGGCGGTGGCGATGAAGGACCTCGAGATCCGCGGCGCGGGCAACGTGCTGGGTGCCGAGCAGTCCGGGCACGTCGCCGGGGTCGGGTTCGACCTCTACGTCCGGCTCGTCGGCGAGGCGGTGGAGGCCTACCGGGCTGCCGCCGACGGCAAAACCGTTGCGACAGCGGAAGAGCCGAAGGATGTCCGGATCGACCTCGCGGTCGACGCGCATCTGCCGCCGGACTACATCGCCAGTGACCGGCTGCGACTGGAGGCTTACCGGCGGCTCGCGGCGGCGCACGACGACGCCGGGGTGGACGCGGTGATCGACGAGCTGGTCGACCGGTACGGGCCGCTGCCGGAGCCGGCACTGCGATTGGTCGCGATGGCGCGGCTGCGGCTGCTGTGCCGCGAATACGGCGTCACCGAGGTCAGCGGAGTCTCAGGGTCGACGGTGAAGGTGTCGCCACTGGAGCTGCCCGATTCGGCGCAGCTGCGGCTGAAACGGCTGTATCCGTCGGCGTCTTACCGGGCGACGACCGCGACGGTGCAGGTCCCGATACCGCGGGCCGGTACCGGGGTCGGCTCGCCGCGGATCCGCGACCTCGAACTGGTGGCGATGGTCGCCGGCTTGATATTGACGCTTAGCGGGAATGCTGTGACGGATGTTGATATAACCAAATTCGGAGGTGGCCCGGCCATGACTGACAGACGGCAGACGCCATGACAGTCGTGCTGGTCGATCCCCGCCGACCCGCCCTGGTCCCGATCGCGGCCATCGAGATGCTCGCCGGAGACGTGCAGTACACCGAGGAGATGCCGATCGCGGTGCCGTGGTCACTACCCGCGGCACGGCCGGCCTACGACGGCGAGGATGCCCCGGTGCTGCTGTCGTCGGATCCCGATCATCCGGCGGTCCGGGCGCGCTTGGCGGCGGGTGACCGGTTGATCGCCGCGCCGGAACCGCAGGCGGGCGAACGACTGGTCGACGCCGTCGCCATGATGGACAAGCTGCGCACGGCGGGGCCGTGGGAGAGCGAACAGACCCACGACTCGCTGCGGCGCTATCTGCTCGAGGAGACATACGAGCTGTTCGACGCGGTGCACAGCGGCAACGCCGACGAACTCCGCGAGGAGCTCGGAGATGTGTTGCTGCAGGTGCTCTTTCACGCCCGGATCGCCGAGGACGCCCCGGAGCATCCGTTCACGATCGACGACGTCGCCGACTCGCTGGTGCGCAAGCTCGGCAACCGGGTGCCCGCGGTGCTGGCCGGCGAGTCGATCTCGCTGGACGAGCAGCTCGCGCAGTGGGAGGAACGCAAGGCCCAGGAGCACTCGGTCAGGTCGCGCAGGTCGTCGATGGACGACGTGCCGACCGGTCAGCCGGCGCTGGCGTTGACGCAGAAGGTGATCGCCCGGGTCACGCAGGCGGGCCTGCCTGCCGACCTGATCCCCGTCTCACTCACCGCGGTCACGATCTCGGCCGATGTCGACGCCGAGAACGACTTGCGCACAGCGACTCTGCGATTCATGGACACGGTGCGGCGGGTGGAGAGGGACATCGCCGCGGGCCGCCGCGGCGAGGATGTGCCCGAGGAACTCGACATCGCCGCGCTCGGTGCGGTGAGCGAGGACGAATGGCGGGCGTACTGGCCGTCGGACACCTCGCCGGCCGTGGATGCCGCCACCGATGCGGATGACGCTGTCGATGCGGATGACATTGCCGACGAAGACATCACGGACGACGACATTGCGGACGACGAGGCAGAGCTGGAGGTCGAGATGGACACCGAACCCGCACCGGATCGGATCCCGGAGCCTTCGCCGGTCGAGGTGCCCGAACCCGGTCCCGTAGAGGTGCCCGAGCCGTCGCCGGTCGACGTACCCGAGCCCGCGCCGGCCGATCCGCCTGCCGCCGGCGAGGTGAGCGCCGCCGAGCGCTGACTCGCCGAATGTGAAGTGGTGGCGAGAATCGGCGCCGAATGTCGCCGTGGTTTCACACTCAGCGCGCTTGCGGCTCAGGCGAACAGGGTCGAGCCCCAGTAGGCCGACTCGTCGCCCTCGCGCAGTCCGGGCGGGCAGGCGAAGATCGCCGTCCCGGTGTGGGTGATGTACTCGTTCATCGCATCCTTGCGCGACATCTCCGCCTGCATCGGGATGAACTGGGTGATGGGATCGCGGACGAAGGCGATGAAGAACAGCCCGGCGTCGAGGTGCCCGAAGCCGTCGGTGCCGTCGGTGAAGTTGTAACCGCGCCGCAGGATCTCGATGCCGCCGAGGTTCTCCGGTGACACCAGGCGCACGTGCGCGTCGACGTCGATCAGCGGCGCTTCCTTGTCGTCGCGCAGGTCGAAGTCGAGCTCTTCGAACTCGTCGGTGAGCCCGTTGGGGGCGCCGCTGCCCTTCTGCCGGCCGATCACCCGTTCCTGCTCGAGCAGTGTCGTGCGGTCCCAGTTCTCGATGCGCATCCGGATCCGCCGGGTGACGAGGTACGACCCGCCGGTGAGCCAGTCCGGGCCGTCGCCGTCGGCCACCCATACGAACTCGTTGATCTTGTCGGTCTCCTCGGCCTTGAGATTGGCCGTTCCGTCCTTGAAGCCGAACAGGTTTCGCGGTGTCGCCTGATCCTGGGTGGTGGAGCTGGTGCGTCCGAAGCCGAGCTGCGCGTAGCGCACCGCGACCGTGCCGAAGCCGACGCGCGCGAGGTTGCGGACGGCGTGGAACGCGACCTGCGGGTCGTTCGCGCACGCCTGGATACAGATGTCGCCGTAGCTCTTGTTCGGGTCCATCGTCTCGTTCGGGAACTTCGGCAGCTTCGCGAGCTGTTTTGGCAGCTTGTCAGCGATGCCGAAGCGGTCCTTGCCGTCCTTGCGGAAGAACGACGGGCCGAACCCGATGGTGAGCGTCAGCTGCGATGCGGGCAGGCCGAGTGCCTCACCGGTGTCCGGCGGTGGGGCATAGGGGTTGTGATCGACAGCGCCGCCTGCGACGGTCTCCTCGCCGCGGGCCATCCGCTCGGCCATCTCGGACCACTGCTTGAGCAGCGCGACGACGTCCTCGCGACGGTCGGTGGTGACGTCGAAGACGACGAAATTCATCCGATCCTGCTGTGCGGTCACGATGCCCGCTTGATGCTCGCCCCGGAATGCGACCGGACTCTGCAGCCCGGCGGTCGACGTGCTGGCCGCTGAGGCACGGCCGGCCAGCGCACCCGCGCTGGCCGCACCGACGACAGCCGCCGTCACCCCCGCCGCGCCGAACAGCTTGCGCCGGGAGAGCCCGGCGTTCTGCTGCTCGGCCTGCGGCACGGGCGGTTCCGGATTACTTCTGGGCGACGACACCTTGTACCTGGCTGACTTCCTTGCTCAGCGCGTCGATCGCGCGCGACAACTCCTGACGCTGCGGCTCGGTCACCTTGTCGTAGGAGACGAAGCCGTCACCCTCACGGCACTTCTCGAGCAGCGCCTCGACGTCCTCGAAGCGCTGGTCGACGCGTTTGCCCAGTTCGGCGTCTTTCTCGTCGAGGATTGGCCGCACCGAGGACACCGCGGTCTGCGAACCCTGAAGGTTGGCGTTGATATCCCACAGGTCGGTGTGGCTGAAGGCTTCCTCTTCGCCGGTGATCTTGCTGATCGCGATCTCGTCGAGCAGACCCTGCGCGCCGCCGGCGATCTGGGTCGAATCGATCGAGTAGTCAGGGGCTTTGACGCCGTCGCTGAGTTCCTTGACGTCGGCGATCAGCTGGTCGCCGAGCTTGTCGGTCTCGGGGGTGAGACCGGTGACCCACAGCGCCTTCTCGATGGCGTGGAAGCCGGTCCACTTCTGGCCCTCTTCGAGATCGGCCTCGCGGAGGTCGATGCGCGGGTCGAGGTCGTTGGGGAACGACTCGGCGACGGGTTCGATGCGCTCGAAGTAGACGCGCGACGTGGGGTATTGCGCCTTGGCCGATGCGACGTCGCGGGCCTTGACCGCGGCGACGAACGCCTCGACGGCGGGCAGCAAGGCGTCGGCCTGACTGTTGACATAGCGCTTGTAACTGTCGGCCGCCTCCTTGAACTTGCCGTCGGTGTCGACCTGGACGGCCTCACCGGAGACCGTGAAGTCGCCGCGGATGCCGTCGCCGACCATCCCCGGGCGGCACGACGTCTGGTAGGTGCCGGGCTCGGTGAGCTGGACGATCAGCTTGCGCTGCAGCCCCGGGGAGATGTTCTCCACCTCGCCCATCACCCGGTCGCCCTCGCCGTAGACGTAGAACTCGGTGACCTTGTTGCCGCTGTTGGTGACGACGAAGGTACTCGGCCCGGTCGAGGTCTCGGTGCCCGACAGCTTGCACTCGCTGTCGGAGGCCTCGACGGTGATGTCGCTCGCGGCGCCGCCCCCGGAAGTGTCGGTGCCCTCGTCTTTGGCCTGACAGCTGGTCAGCGAGACGCCGGCCAGCAGGGCGGCGACGGCGGCCATGCCGGCTCTGGCTCCGGGGAGATTGTTCACGTGGTGGACCTTTCGGACGAGGTGTCGGACGGTAGAGGATTCCGGGAATCGGCGGGGGTGGCGGCGGGCTTGGCGCTGGCGACCGGCCACAGAAACGCGGTCAGCACCGTCACCAGGTAGGCCAACCACAGCAGCAGCTGCAGCCAGGTGGGTGACGGGGTGATGTTGAAGACGCCCTGGATGACCTCGCCGTACCAGGTCGACCAGTTGAACGATGCACTGACGTCGATTGCGCGCGATCCTGCACCGGGGAGCCAGCCGACGGTTTGCAGCGCGCCGATGCCGTAGGACAGGATCCCGGCGGCGACGACGATCAGGAACACGCCGGTGTATTTGAAGAACTTGGCGAGATTGATTCGGACCGCACCGGCGTACATGCCGTAGGCGATGGCCGCGGCGATCAGCACGCCGATGATCAGGCCGAGGAGTGGCCAGGCGGTCTCGGCCTCGGCGAAGCCGACCATGAACAGCGCGGTCTCGACGCCCTCACGCCCGACGGCCAGGAACGCCAGCGCCGTCACCGCGAATGCGCCGGCCTCCAGCGCTCGCGTCATCTCGGTGCGCAGCTCGCTCGACAGCCCCGCGGCGGCCTTCTTCATCCACAGCACCATGGTGGTGACAATCGCGACCGCCGCCAACGACGCGGCACCGGCGATCGCCTCGGCCCCGAGGCCGGTGATGGTGTACGCGGAGAATTGGATGGCGAGGAACACGACGACCGTCATCGCGATTGCTGCGCCCACGCCCAGCCACACCCATTTCAGGGCGTCGCGGCGGTTGGATTTGACCAGGAATGCGACCAAAATCGTTACCACGATCCCGGCTTCGAGGCCCTCGCGCAGACCGATCAGACCGCTGCCGAACAGCTGCGATGTCACGTTGGGGGCGGCGGCGTGGATACTGGCCGGAAATCCCGCGAACGCAGTCATCGACGCAACCTCGCTTCAGGAAAATCGGTAAGCCAGCTATGCCTATCCATAGCAAGGCGTGGCTCACCTTAGCAGGGCGTTCTTGCGACCGGGACGGGCCTGCGAGAGGTGACGTTGCAAGACCGGCGTTGCGGACCACGGCGCAACGCATGCAACTATGGGGACAGCAGAGCAGGTTGAGGAGTCCGGTGTCGCCAGTTCGTTGGCTGCGGGCTGTCGCGGTGATCGGCGCGACGGCCTTGCTGATGGCTTCCAGTTGTTCATGGCAGCTGGGCGCACCGATCCCCGAGGGAATCCCGCCACCGGCGGGGGACCCGGTGCCTGCCATCGACACCTACGCCTCGGGACGGCCCGCCGACCAGTTGCAGGATTGGGCCGCCGAACGGGCCGATGCGCTGGAGATCCCGGTGACCGCGCTGGAGGCCTACGCCTACGCCGCCCGGGTCGCCGAGGTGGAGAACCCCGACTGTCACCTGTCCTGGACGACGCTGGCGGGGATCGGGATGGTCGAGAGCCACCACGGCGGCTACCGGGGCTCGATGGTGGCCACCGACGGTGAGGTGACGCCGCCGATCCGGGGGATGCAGCTCGACGGTTCCAGCGGGAACCTGAAGATCGACGACAGCGACGGCGGCGAACTCGACGGGGACTCCGAGCTGGACCGGGCCATGGGACCGATGCAGTTCATCCCGGAGACGTGGCGGCTCTACGGCGTGGACGCCAACAACGACGGCCACGTCAGCCCCGACAACATCGACGACGCCGTGCTGTCGGCGGCCGGCTACCTGTGTTACCGCGGCAAGGACCTCTCGACGCCCCGTGGCTGGATGAACGCGCTGCGCGCCTACAACTACTCCGACCAGTACGCGCGGACGGTGCGGGACTGGGCCACCGCCTACGCGCAGGGCCGGTCCCTCTAGACGCGTCCTCGTTCCGCCGGCGCGATCTGAAGCCTCTAGGCTGAATGCGCAACGAGCCAGTCGCCGCATACCAAGGAGACGCCAGTGCCCATCATCGAGCAGGTCGGAGCCCGCGAGATCCTCGACTCCCGCGGCAACCCGACGGTCGAGGTCGAAGTCGTGCTGGACGACGGCAGCTTCGCCAGGGCCGCGGTGCCCTCGGGTGCGTCGACCGGTGAACACGAGGCGGTCGAGCTGCGCGACGGTGGCTCGCGCTACGGCGGCAAGGGCGTGCAGAAGGCGGTGGAGGCCGTCCTCGACGAGATAGGCCCGACGGTCATCACCATGAGCGCCGACGACCAGCGGCTGATCGACCAGGCGCTGCTGGACCTCGACGGCACACCGGACAAGTCCCGGCTGGGCGCCAACGCCATCCTGGGCGTGTCTCTGGCGGTGGCGAAGGCCGCGTCGACGGCCGCGGACCTGCCGCTGTTCCGCTACATCGGCGGTCCGAACGCCCACATCCTCCCGGTGCCGATGATGAACATCGTCAACGGCGGCGCGCACGCCGACACCGGTGTCGACGTCCAGGAGTTCATGGTGGCCCCGATCGGGGCGGCGTCGTTCAAGGAGTCGCTGCGGTGGGGCGCCGAGGTGTACCACTCGCTGAAGTCGGTGCTCAAGAAGCAGGGGCTGTCCACCGGCCTGGGTGACGAGGGCGGATTCGCGCCCGACGTCCCCGGCACCAAGGCGGCACTCGACCTGATCTCGTCGGCGATCGAGGGGGCAGGCTTCAAGCTCGGCTCCGAGATCGCACTGGCGCTCGACGTGGCCGCCACCGAGTTCTACACCGCCGGGACGGGTTACGCGTTCGAGAAGGAGACCCGCACCGCCGAGCAGATGGCGCAGTTCTACGGTGAGTTGCTCGACTCCTATCCGCTGGTGTCGATCGAGGACCCGCTGTCGGAGGACGACTGGGACGGCTGGGTGGCGCTGACCACCGAGATCGGCGACCGCGTCCAGATCGTCGGCGACGACCTGTTCGTCACCAACCCCGAGCGGCTCGAGGAGGGTATCGACCGCGGCGCGGCGAACGCGCTGCTGGTCAAGGTCAACCAGATCGGCACGCTCACCGAGACCCTCGACGCCGTCGCACTGGCGCACAACAGCGGCTACCGCACGATGATGAGTCACCGCAGCGGCGAGACCGAGGACACCACCATCGCCGACCTCGCGGTCGCCGTGGGCAGCGGGCAGATCAAGACCGGTGCACCGGCCCGCAGCGAGCGCGTCGCCAAGTACAACCAGCTGCTGCGCATCGAGGAGATCCTCGGCGACGCGGCGCGGTATGCAGGCGATCTGGCGTTCCCGCGGTTCGGGGTGGGCGAGGGTCAGGCCTGACACAGACGTGCCCGAGGCGAAACGGCCCGACCCGAAGCGGCGGTCACCGGCTTCCCGGCCAGGGAAGCCGGCGAAGCCGGGCGAGTCGAAGCGGGACCGTCCCCGCGGTGCGTCGCCGGTGCGGCGCGAGCCGAGGGCGATCGAGGCCAAGCCTGCCGTCCCCGAGACCACACCCGAGGTCGCCGACGCCATCCGCGAGTCGATCGCGGCGTCGGCGGAGCAGCAGTCGGAGCAGCGGTTCGGGTCGGCCGCGCGGCGGGCGGCGATCCTGGCCGCTGTGGTCTGCGTGCTGACGCTGACGATCGCCGGGCCGGTGCGGACCTACTTCGGGCAGCGCACGGAGATGCAGCAGCTGCGGGCGAGCGAGGCGGTGCTGCGTGAGCAGATCGCCGAACTCGAGCAGCAGAAGGTGAAGCTGGCCGACCCGGTCTTCGTCGCCGCGCAGGCCAGGGAGCGGCTCGGCTTCGTGATGCCGGGCGACATCCCGTACCAGGTGCAGCTGCCGCCGTCGGCGGTGCTGCCGGAGGCGCCAGACGCCCGGGTGGACACCGTGCCGCCGGGCACGCCATGGTATTCGGCGCTGTGGAGCACCATCGCCGATGCGCCGCACGGTCTTCCGCCGAGCGCGACACCGCTTCCGCCGCCCCCGCCGGGCCCACCCGCACCCCCGCCCGGTGGTTGAGCGCGCCGACCTCGAGGCCGTCGCGCGGCAACTGGGTCGCGAGGCCCGCGGGGTGCTCGAGATCGCGTACCGGTGTCCCGATGGCACCCCGGCGGTCGTCAAGACCGCGCCGAGACTGCCCGACGGCACGCCGTTCCCGACGCTGTACTACCTGACCCACCCGGCGCTGACCGCGGCGGCCAGCCGGCTGGAGTCGGCGGGTCTGATGCGCGAGATGACCGAACGGTTGCAGCAGGACCCGGAGTTGGCCGCGGCGTACCGGCGGGCGCACGAGTCATATCTGGCCGAGCGCGACGCGATCGAATCGCTGGGCACCACGTTCTCCGGCGGAGGCATGCCGGATCGCGTCAAGTGCCTGCACGTGGTGATCGCCCACTCGCTGGCGAAGGGGCCCGGGACGAACCCGTTCGGTGACGAGGCGTTGGCGGTGCTGGCCGCAGAACCTGGGATGGAGGGCATCTTGGACCCGGAGGTGTGGACATGAGCAGAGTCGCTGCCGTGGACTGTGGCACGAATTCGATCCGGCTGCTGATCGCCGATCCGGTCGACGGCCGGTTGCGCGACGTGCACCGGGAGATGCGCATCGTCCGGCTGGGCCAGGGCGTGGACGCCACCGGTGAGTTCGCGCCGGAAGCGTTGGCGCGCACCAGGGCCGCGCTCGTCGACTACGCCGCGCTGATGCGCGACCACCGCGTCGAGCGGGTCCGGATGGTCGCGACGTCGGCGGCCCGGGACGTGGCCAACCGGGATGCGTTCTTCGCGATGACGGCCGAGGTGTTGGGTGACGTGGTGCCCGGTGCGGTCGCGGAGGTGATCAGCGGCACCGAGGAGGCCGAGCTGTCCTATCGCGGCGCGGTCGGCGAATTGGATCCCGACGCCGGGCCGTTCGTGGTGGTGGATCTGGGTGGCGGCTCGACCGAGGTGGTGGTGGGCCGGGTCGACGTGGAGGCGAGTCACTCGGCCGACATCGGCTGCGTGCGGCTCACCGAGCGGTGCCTGCACTCCGATCCGCCGACCGCCGAAGAGATCTCCGCCGCACGGGAAGTGGTGCGCGACGGTCTGGCCGCGGCGTTTCGGGCGGTGCCCGTCGACGGCGCGCGGACGTGGGTGGGTGTGGCCGGGACGATGACCACGCTGGCCGCACTCGCGGCGAAGATGACGACCTACGATTCCGACGCCATCCATCTCTCGCGTGTGGGTTTCACCCGGCTGCGCGAGGTGTGCGACGAACTGCTGACGATGACGCATGCGCGGCGCGCGGTGCTCGGGCCGATGCACGAGGGCAGGGTCGACGTCATCGGCGGCGGCGCGATCATCGTCGAGGAGCTGGCCGACGCGCTCGGCACCCGGGCCGGGCTGGACGAGCTGGTGGTCAGCGAGCACGACATCCTCGACGGCATCGCGCTGTCGGTCTCCTAGCGAAGTCAGCACCACTCGTCGTCGAGCCGGTCGAGCACGTGCAACCGCGGTGAGAGCCGCAGCGCCGTCCGGCTGCCCCCTGCGCTGCGGGCAGTGGCCATGGCGGCCGTGGCGACGGTGAGCAGTTCGTCGACGACGTCGGGCACCGGCTGATCACTCAGCGGCATCAGCGATGTGCTGACGGCGCCGATGCTGGCCGTCAGCCGGAACGGCGCATTCCTGACGGTGGCGTGGATGCGTTCGGTCAGCGGTTCCGGGTCTGCCCTGGTGAACAGGTCTGCGATCAGGTACTCGGTATCCGCGACGTGGGCCAGGACGGTGTCGCGCCGTACGGTCTCCCGCAGGCGCTGCGCGATCGCGACACGCGCGCGATCTCCGGTCACCGCGCCGTCCAGGCCGGTGAGCAGCGAGAAGCTGTCCAGGCTGACCACCAGAACCACCAGGTACCGGTCGTCGCCCCTGCTGCGCGCGCCGAGCAGCGTGGCCATCCGCTCGTCGAACGTCTCCCGGGTGAGCAGCCCGGTGAGCGGCTCGATCCCCGCGTGGCCCGGCTCGTCGTCGATCAACCGGATCGCCGTCCGGCAGGCAACGGTGAACAGGACGTTGACCAGCAGCACCATGCCGACCGCACAGACCGCGAGGGCCAGGTCGTCCGCGGCGATTCGTGGCGCCAGGACCGCCAGGACTCCGCCTCCGACCAACCACGGGACGGCCAGCAGCCTGCCGGAGTGGAACAGCATGGCGAACGCGGAGAGGATCGCCAGGCCCGTTGCGCCCAGGATGCCGACCAGCGGGTCGTTCTCGATCATGCAGGCGAGCGCGATGCACACGGTGCCGACGACGACGGTGCCCTGCGACTGTCTGCGGGTCGGCCAACGGGGCCTGCGCCACATCCATCCCATGGCCAGGCAACATCCGGCGATGCCGAGCGCGACGGCTCGGTGCAGCGGACCCTGGGGCCCTGCGGGGCTGGCGATCAGGACGGTCGGGATCAACCCGAGGCCGACGATGGTCGCGGCGATGGCCCGGCACAGCACGCTCTGCAGATCGTGGCTCGCGAAGAATGCGGTCAGCCAGTAGTAACGGTCTTCCTCGCGCGGTTGGCGTGGTCGCATCAACAGCACTGTCCCGATAGCCGGGGGTGACCCCCGCCAGAGCGAACGTCGCTCCGGCGGGGACCCGCTTCAGCCCGCCACCGGAATCGGGGTGCCGGGCCGACCCCTCGTGCCGTCGCAATGGTTTGTCGGCGGTGCGTCGAGCTGCGCTGGCTTCTTAACGTCAGGGTTGCTCCCGACGACCACCTCGTGGGGATATGGACGCGACCTGTCCTTCGTCCCACACGTAGATCGGGGTGCTCGGACGATTCGGGACACGCGTCGCAGGGGTCGGCACTCGGTGGCGCGCGGAACCGCCACAGAGCCGACGATCTCGTTTGGTGGTGAGACCCCTGAGACATGGTGAACTCGTCGTCCGCACGCTGTGTCGTCAACGAGGGGCGGAGAAAGAAGGCGCCGAGCGCCTTCGTGCCGGTCGACCAGAAAGAAGTCGCCTTCGACAATACTCACCGTCGAAATAGTTTGTCGAGATCACCGCGGGATGGGCCCGGTGCGTCAGGTGAGCTCGATCAACGGCAACTCGCGCCCCGCGGCGATGGAGAGCCGCTGCCGGCCGAGCGCGGGCCAGGCCTGCACGGCGCAGAACGGGGCGCACTGGTCCTGCGAGGATCTGGTGCCGACGTGCACGCAGCACTGCACGAGGCGCTCCTCGATCATCGTGGACATGTCCATGAACGGTTTGACGGTGAGCCGCACCACCCGTTCACCGAGGAGTCGCCGAATCTTGTTGCGGCGTCCGGGTAGCGCTGACGATGCCAGCGTCAGCATCGTCGGCATGCCGAGATCGCAGCTCTCGCAGATGATCCGCCAGATGTCACCGATCTTGGGATGCGACAGCGACGACTGCTCCGAGAGCAGGCCGAGCAGTGACTCCTGCACGGCGACCCGTAGCTGCTGCGGGATCTCGGCGTCGGCGATGCGATTGGCCACCAGGCCGAGCCGGTCCTTGAGAACGTCGTGCCCGATGAGTGACACCAGCGAGCGCCACCGGTCGCTGTCGTCGCGAATGAGGTAGCCGACCGAGCAGCAGTGCGGATGCGAGCACGGCAGTGCGGTGAGATCCCGCCAGGTCACCAGTCCGTCGGTCTGCGGACCCAGCCGGCTGAGCACCCCGGTGTGGGTGAGCCGGTCGAGCGGGTCGATCAGCCCGGACCGGCCGGAACCGAACTGTGGCTGAATCGTCAGCCCGCCGACGTAGGGGGTGGCCAGCGCCAGCCGCACCATCTGCCCGATCTCGTGGTCGTTGACCCCGAGGGTCACGGTCATCACCAGCGTGGTGAAGATCTCCCGCTCGGAGAGGCGCTGCAGTGCAGTGGCTTTCATCCTGCTCAGGTCTCCGCCGCGGTGGAAGCGGTGGGTCGTGGCGGCCTGGCCGTCGTACTGCAGGTACACCTCGACCCGTTGCCGGTGTTCGGTGAGCAGGTCGAGCAGCGCGTCGTCGGTGGCGATCCGGATGCCGTTGCTGTTGACCAGGATCCGGGTGATCGGCCGAGTCGTCAGTTCGGCGAGCAGCCGCGGGAGTTCCGGGTGCAGCGTCGGTTCGCCGCCGCTGAGCATCAGCACGTCGATGCGGCCGTTCTCCCGGGCCAGTCGCTGGTCGACATTCGCGAGCACGTCGGCCACCGGTACCACGTTGCGCAGATCGGGGGAGGAATCGGTGAAACAGGTGGGGCAGCGCAGATTGCAGGTCTCGGCGATGTCCTCGAGGAGGATGCAGGTGTGTTGGGTCTGCATCTCGGGCAGCCCGCGCAGATACGCCGAGGGCACCGGGTCGAAGTTTCCGGCGACGTCGGGCACGTGGGTCTTGGTCGGCGCGGTCCACTCCTCGAGGTAGCAAAGGATCTCGGGATCCTCGTCGTAGAGGGTGCGGACCAGACCGTGCTCGCGGCATCCTCGCTCCAGCCATACCCGGCCGCCGCGTTCGACCAGCCAGGCGTTGAGCCGGACGACGTCGGCGAGTGGCCGCTCCGGTGCCTCGTCGTGGCAGCGTGGGCAGTAGGCGGTGACGTATCGGTGAATGCGGTCGCCGCGCAGCGACATCCCGGGCGTCACGTCGTGTACAACTCGGGGTTGATGCCGGTGCAGAAACCGACGGTGACCAGGGAGGTGACCGCCCAGCCGATCATCAGGCCGAGCCCCAGTCCTCTGGCGTTGGGGTTCTTCGACCGCAGCAGCGCCGCACCCCCACCGAACGCGATGAGCAGCAGCATCACCGCCGCCCCACCGAAGACGGCGTCGGAATTGCTGGTCTGCGCTCCGACGATGAATGCGGCGAACGCCAGCACGGAGTTGACCATGATGTACAGCAGAGTGCCGAGCACCGCCAGGCCTGCGCTGATACCGGACTTCTGCTGTGGCGCCGGGTAGTACGGATATCCCGGCGGCGGGTAACCCGGCGGATAGCCCTGCGGCGGTCCCGGCGGATATCCCGGCGGCGGGCCCTGCGGGTAACCGGGCGGGGGACCCAACGGCCGGCCGTCCTCCGGATAGTCCTCGGGCGGTGGTTCCGAGGGTGGGAACGTCATACAGGTACTTCCTGGTCGCGGGCCGGTGAGCGATAGTACCCACGTCGGTGGCCGTACCACAGCCGAACCGCGATGATGAGCAGCGAGGGCAGCAGGAACCATTGCGGCCGAGTGAGATTCAGCCACACGGTTTCGTTGGCGCGAGTGAACTCGACCAGGAAGCGAAACGCCGCGTAACCGGCGATGTAGAGAACGAACAATTCCCCGGGCCGGCCGATGCGCGGTCGCAACCAGAGCAGCACCGCGAACGCGGTGAGCTGAAAGGCGATCTCGTACAGGAACGACGGGTGCATGGCCAGGCCGGCGAGACAGCCGGGGCATTCCGGGGTGCCCGGGGATGCGTGCACGCCCCAGGGCAGGCCGGTCGGGCGGCCGGGCGCGTCGGTGAGATGGCACCCGATGCGGCCGATCGCCATGCCGAGTGCCACGGCAGGCGCGAACAGGTCTCCGGTCTTTCCGCGGTAGCCGCCGACGCGTTTGGCGACGAGCACTCCGATGTAGGCGCCCAGCAGTCCGCCGAGGATGCTGCGTGAACCGAACTGCCACGCCTCGGCCAGGCTCGGGTTGGTGGAGAAGTCGAGATGGCGCGCCCATCCGGACAACCGCATGCCGATCGCTCCGCCGATGAGGGCGCCCGCCACGGCGACCAGCGACTGTTCGTTCACCGCTGCGCGCCTTCTGGCCTCGTGCACGAAGACCGCCATCGCCGCGAGCACCCCGAGCGCCACGAACACGCTGTGCACCGGCACCGCGAGCGGCCCGACGTGCCAGACGGGAACCATGGGCGCAACCTATCGTGTTCGGCCGGAGTCAGGCACCCGGTCGCGTCACTCAGGACGAGAGTGACAGCCCGGCCGCGAGGGCGAAGCCGAGGACGGCGGCCAATCCGGCGGATTCCCGGGCCTTCTCGGTGGCCTCCGGGATCATCGAACCGACCAGCATGACGAGCAACGCACCCGCCGCGAAACCGTCGATACCACCACGCATCTGGTCACCGGCGAACTCCTGGAGTTGATAGCCCGCGGCAGTCGCCGCCACGCACAGCAGGGCGACCGCGCCCCAGCCCGCCATGATGAGCTTCGCGGGGCGCCCGGCGGCGCGCATGTCGGTGGCCGAGCCGATGGACTCCGGCAGGTTCGACACGAAGATCGCGAGCAGCAGCGCCGGACTGACGGCGCCGCCGCCGGCGATGCCGATGCCGAGGACGGCCTGCTCCGGGATGCCGTCGAGGAGGGCGCCGAGCAGCAGTGGCCATCCCGTCGTCGGCCCGCCGCCACCGATGCGGTCGACGGCCCGGTCGGCGACGAAGAAGGTCACGGCGCCGAGCGCCAGCCCGACCGAGACCGCCAGCGCGCCGCCGACGCGAAAACCTTCCTCCGCCAACTCGAACGAGATGCTCGACACCAAGGCGCCCGCACCGAATCCGAGCACCCAGCCGACCAGTCGCCCGTTCCAGGTGTGCGCCACGCCGGCGAGCGCGCCGATCAACAGCGAGGACGCTGCGACGGCACCCCACAGCAGCGCGCTCAGCACATGGTCGAGCCTAGGCCGGGGCCGCCCGCCTGCGCACCCGTTGCTTCGTCGGATCGCGCCGGCCGCTCAGCGTCAGGCCCAGCAGCAGCATGCCCGCGCCCAGCCCGAGGTGCAGCCAGTTGTCGGCGTTGTTCAGCGGCACGAAATTGGCTTGGCTGCCATGGTCGATGAGCAGGCCGTACACCCAGAGTCCGAGGTAGGCCACGCCGCCGCCCAGGAGGTAGAGCCGGGAGCCGACGTAGCTACGGGCCGACAACAGCCCGATCACGCCGAACGCCAGATGCAGCGCGTTGTGCAGTCCGGACACCGCGAACGTCCCGAACAGCATGGCCCCGGAGTGGTGGCCCACCCACTCCAGCCGGTCGTAGTGACTGGTCAGGCCAGGAATGAAGCCGGCGGCACCGGCCACCAGGAATGCGGCGGCGACGATGATCGCCGCACCCTGGACGGCCATGTACTTCGGAGTGGTCGTCGTCATCGCCATGCCTCCCTTCGCTCATATTGACGGAGCAGTAGAAGGGAAATACCCCTACGCAGGTCTAACTAACCGGCGGCGGTCAGCCTTTCAGCACCGGTGCCAGGGCGTCGATCACCGACGGGTCCTCGATGGTCGACGGCAACGGCTCGTCGCGGCCCTCGGCGATACCGCGCATCGTCTTGCGCAAGATCTTGCCCGAGCGCGTCTTCGGCAGCGCCGACACCACGTCGACGGTCTTGAAAGCGGCCACGGCGCCGATGTTCTGCCGTACGGCCTCGACGAGTTCCTCGGCAAGTCCGTCGGCCGAGGCTCCGGACTTGAGCACGACCAATCCGCGCGGCACCTGTCCCTTGATGTCGTCGGCCACCCCGATGACGGCGCACTCGGCGACCGCCGGATGGTCGGCCAGCACGGCCTCGATCGATCCCGTCGACATCCGGTGCCCGGCCACGTTGATGACGTCGTCGGTGCGGCCCATCACGAACAGGTAGCCGTCGTCGTCGAGGTAGCCGCCGTCGCCGGTCAGATAGTGGCCGGGGAAGGCGGACAGGTACGACGACACGTAGCGGTCGTCGTCGCCCCACAGCGTCGGCAGGGTGCCCGGCGGCAGCGGCAGCCGGACGCAGATCGCGCCTTCTTCGCCGGGGTCGCACGCTGATCCGTCCGGCCGCAGGATCCGTACGTCGTATCCGGGCATCGGCACGGTCGCCGATCCCGGCTTGACCGGAATCTGCTCGACGCCCATCGGGTCGGCGGCGATCGCCCAGCCGGTCTCGGTCTGCCACCAGTGGTCGATCACCGGGACGCCCAGTTTCTCTGCGGCCCAGTGGTAGGTGCCGGGGTCGAGCCGCTCACCGGCCTGGAACAGGTACTGCAGCGCGGACAGGTCGTGGTCGCCGATGTGCCGGCCCTCGGGGTCTTCCTTCTTGATCGCCCGGATGGCCGTCGGCGCGGTGAACAACGCCTTGACCCGGTGCTGGGCGGCGACCCGCCAGAATGCGCCCGCGTCGGGCGTGCCGACCGGTTTGCCCTCGTACAGCACGGTCGTCGCCCCGGCGAGCAGCGGCGCGTAGACGATGTAGGAGTGGCCGACGACCCAGCCGACGTCGGACGCCGCCCAGTACACGTCGCCGGGCGCGGTGTCGTAGACGTGGCGCATGCTCCACAGCAGCGCGACGGCGTGGCCGCCGTTGTCGCGGACGATGCCCTTGGGTCTTCCGGTGGTGCCGGAGGTGTACAGCACGTAGAGCGGGTCGGTGGCGGCGACCGGTACCGGGTCGACGGGTGCGGCGCCTGCCGCCAGTTCGGCCCAGTCGTGGTCGCGGCCGGGGGTGAGCGTGCACGGCGACTGCTCGCGCTGCAGGATCACGCATGCCGACGGCTGGTGCTCAGCGCGCTCGAGGGCGGCGTCGAGCATCGGCTTGTAGTCCACGATGCGGGTCGGTTCGATGCCGCACGACGCCGTCACCACGACGGTGGGGCGGGCGTCGTCGATGCGGGCGGCGAGTTCGTGGGCCGCGAAGCCGCCGAACACCACCGAGTGCACGGCGCCCAGCCGTGCGCAGGCCAGCATCGCGATGACGGCCTCGGGCACCATCGGCAGGTAGATCACGACGCGGTCGCCTTTCCCGACGCCCAGGCCGCGCAGAGCGCCGGCGAAGCGCGACGTCAGGTCGAGCAGTTCGCGGTAGCTGTAGGTGCGGGTGGCGCCGGTGACCGGCGAGTCGTAGATCAGGGCTGCCTGCTCGGCGCGGCCACCGTCGACATGGCGGTCCAGCGCGTTGGCGCAGGTGTTCATCTCGCCGTCGGGGAACCAGCGGTAGAACGGCGGATTGTCGTCGTCCAGAATGCGTTTCGGTTCGCGGGTCCAGGTGACAGCGGTCGCGGCGTCACCCCAGAAGGCCGTCGGGTCGGCGATGCTGGCGTCGAACAGTTCCCGGTAGGCACCCATCTCCGTACGGTAACCCCGATGGCGGTGCCCACCGTGGTCGTTTGACGCGAGGGGCGGCGGGTAGTCCGTGGCCATGGCAGCCCAGCGTCCGCGCGCTCTCGTCACCGGCGGGTCGAGTGGTATCGGTCTGGAGCTGGTGAAGCTGTTCGCGCGGGACGGCTACGACGTGGTCGTGGCCGCCGACGGGGACGGCGTCCACGAGGTCGCCGATGTCGTGGCGGACGCCGGTGTGGACGTCGAACCCGTCCAGGTGGACCTGAGGGACCCCGACGGCGTGGAGCGGCTCTACCGTGCGGCCACCTCCGAGGGGCGGGTGCTGGACGCGGCGGCGCTCAACGCGGGCACCGGCCGGGCCGGGCCGTTCGTCACCGGACCGCTCGAGAAGGACCTCGGCATCGTCGACCTCAACGTGCGCTCCACGGTGCACCTGGCCAAGCTCGTGCTCACCGACATGGCGGCGCGGGGCGCGGGCCGGGTCCTCATCACGTCGTCGATCGTGGCCACCATGCCGGGCTCGCGCCAGAGCATGTACAACGCGTCGAAATCGTTCGTGCAGTCGTTCGCCACCGCGGTGCACGACGAACTGCGGGGCAGCGGGGTGACGGTGACGGCACTGGCCCCCGGCCCGGTGGACACCAACTTCTTCGCCCGGACCGGGATGCTGGACACCGTGCTCGGGCGACTGCCCGGCAAGGACGATCCGCGTCAGGTCGCCGAGCAGGGCTACCGCGCGATGATGCGCGGGGAAGCCAGAGTGGTCGCCGCGTCGCCGCTCTCCAAGGCGACGGCACTGGCGAACTCGGTGCTGCCGGACTCGGTGAAGGCCACGGCCAACAGGCTGATCATGACTCCGTTGGACAAGCGGGCGCGGTGAGCGAATCGGCGGACGCGGTCGTCATCGGCGCGGGACACAACGGCCTGGTCGCCGCGGCGCTGTTGGCCGACGCCGGCTGGGACGTCCTGGTGCTCGAGGCGCAGCCCGAACCGGGCGGCGCGGTGAAGAGCGCAGAACTGTTCCCCGGGTACGTCTCCGACCTCTACAGCGCGTTCTACCCGCTGTCGATCGAGTCACCGGCGCTTCGGGCGCTGCATCTCGAGGAGCACGGCCTGCGTTGGGTGCACGCTCCCGCGGTGGTGGGCCACGCACGGTCGGCCGCCGACGACGATGCGCCGGTGATCTACCGTGACATCGACCGCACCGCAGCCGATCTGGAGCGGCGCGCGCCCGGCGACGGTGACCGGTGGCGGGAGCTGTTCGACCAGTGGCAGCACATCAAGGCCCCGGTGTTCTCGGCCCTGTTCGCACCGTTCCCGCCGGTCCGCGGTGCGGCGGGGATGCTGCGCCGGCTCGGCAGTGCCGGGGCGCTGCGGTTCCTGCACCGGCTGCTGTTGCCGGCCGGCGTGCTCGCCGAGCAGTTGTTCGACGGTGATGCCGCCCGGCTTCTGTTGCTGGGCAACGCGATGCACGCGGACGTGCCGATCGACGCGCCGGGCAGCGGCCTGATGGGATACCTGCTGGTGATGATGGCCCAGGACGGCGGTTTCCCGGTGCCCGAGGGCGGCGCGGGTCAGCTCACCGCGGCCCTGGCGAGCCGGGCCCGGTCGGCGGGTGCGCGCATCGAGTGCTCGCGCGAGGTGACACGGATCGACGTCAGCGGCGGTCGCGCGGTCGCGGTCCACACCGCTGACGGATCGACCGTACGGGTCCGGCGCGCGGTGGTCGCCGACACCTCGGCGCCGCGGCTGTTCGGCAGCCTGCTCCCCGAGGCGGCGGTGCCTCCGGCCGTGCACCGGGGGATGGCCCAGTTCGTCTGGGACACACCGGTCTTGAAGATCAACTACGCGCTCGACGGGCCGATTCCATGGCGGTCGCCGAACCTCAACGAGGCAGGCACGGTGCATCTGGGCGCCGACCGCGACGGGTTGATCCGATGGATGGCCGACCTCAACACGGCCACGGTGCCGGAGCAGCCGTTCATGCTGTTCGGTCAGATGACCACCGCGGACGCCGGCCGCTCACCGGCGGGCACGGAGAGCGCCTGGGCCTACACGCACCTGCCCCGAGGCATGTCCGACGACGAGTCCGCCGACCGGTTGTCGGTGGCGGTCGACCGGGTGCTCGAGGAGCATGCGCCGGGCTTCGCCGGCCGGATCGTGGGCAAGGCGATCCAGCGGCCGTCGGACCTCGAGGCAAGTGACGCCAACCTGCACACCGGCGCCGTCAATGGCGGGACGTCACAGATCTCCCAGCAGTTGATATTCCGGCCGGCGCCGGGGTTCGGGCGGGCCGAGACGCCGGTGCAGAACGTCTTCCTCGGCAGCGCCGCCGCGTCGCCCGGCGGCGGTGTGCACGGGATCTGCGGCCGCAACGCCGCGCGTGCCGCGTTGGCCTCCGCCGGGGTGCGGGGCTGGCCGCGGCGCCGGCTCACCGCCGCGGTGAACTCACTGTTCCTGCGCTGAGCGGCAGCCGGCCTCAGCGCGCGTTTCCCAGCGCGTTCTCGACGACGGGGGTCAGTACCTCGTCGGCGAAGCGCCGCAGTTGCGCCTCGTCGCCGACGGCGGGATCAGCGGGCGGAGCGCCCAGGTAGGTGACGAACAGCCGCGCGAACGTGTCGGCGACCCAACGCACCTGCTGTGAGGGCTCGCCGGGTGCGTCACCGTGGATCTCGCGCGCGATGAACGCCGCACCCATGGACAGTATTTCGTTGTCGTTGGCGGCGACGGTCTCCAACGCGAGCCCGGGTTCGGTGATGGCCAGTCGTCGGAGCAGTGGATGTCGTTGCGCGAAGGTGACGGCCGCGACGAACGCCTCGGAGACGCTGGTGCGCCGGTCCTCGGCGCGGTCGATCCCGGCCGCCACGGCCGCGAGGAAGCGCTGGATCTCCCGCAGCCGCAACGCCTGATTCATGTCGTCGCGCCGGGGGAAGCGCCGGTACACCGTCATTCGTCCCAGCTTGCTGCGGCGCACGACGTCCTCCACGGTGACGCGATCGAGCCCGACGGCGGCGGCCTCGGTCAACGCGGCGTCCAGTATCCGGTCCCGGGTGGTGTCGGGATCCGGCGGGAGGCCGCGCGCGGCCTGACCGACGAGGACCGCGAACTCCGAGGCGCTCATCCGGGCGCGGTGTCGTGTGCGACGTGCACCGTCCTCGTCGCGTGCTCGCACGAACCCATCGGACTGCCTCCCGGGGCGTAGGTGGTACGCATGCTACTGAAAACGTATCTCACGTATCTGGCGCGGTCATGGTCGGGCACCCGATGCGCTTCCGAACTCAGGGCTAGGCCGAGGCGGGGATCGCATAGACGCGGCCGGGAGTGGCGACCGTCGTGACCGCTTCCGCGATCTTCGTCGAGGCGTCCTCGGAGACATCGGAGTTCACGATCACGACGAGGGTCGCGTCGCGCTCCGGCAGGTACACGGCGACCGTCTGATAACCGGGGATGTCGCCGTTGTGCCCGATCCAGCCGTGAAAGTCGGCGAGGGCGAACATGTAGCCGATGCCGGGCGCCGCCTCGGTGGGCCTGGCCGTCCTCTCCTGGTGCGTCCATGGCAGCAGCAGCGCACCTTTCGCCACGGCGGGCGCCCATGTGCGCAGATCCCGGTAGGTGGAGACCATCGCGCCCGCAGCCCAGGCGACGGAAGGATTCCACAGTGTGGTGTCGACCGGTTCGCCGTCCGGCGTTTCGGCGTAACCGTGGGTATAGGGTGGGGGCATCGCTCCGTTGGCCGGAAAGCTGGTGTGTGCCAGCCCGAGTGGGCCGGTGACGTGCTGCGCCAGGTAGTCGCCGAGACGCTGCCCGGTGACACTCTCGATCACCATGCCCAGCAGCACGGTGTTGGTGTTGGAGTACTCGAACTCCGTGTCGGGCGGGAAGTTCGTCGGGTGGGCGAACGCGATGTCGACGAGTTCGCGCGGGGTGAACGCCGCCGCGTCGGGCCCCTTGCCGCCCTCGGCGAGATAACGGTCGAGGAACGCTTCGTCGGTCGTGTAGTTGAACAGTCCGCTGCGCATCCGGCCGAGCATGTCGAGGGTGATCACGTCACCGGACGGCACGCCGCTGACGTAGCGGGAGATGGGGTCGTTCAGCCGGATTCGGCCCTGGTCGACCAGTTGCAGGACGGCGGTGCCGGTGATGGTCTTGGTGACACTGCCGATGCGGGTGTGGTCGGCCGCCGAGATCGGTGTGCCTGCGGCGGTGTCGCTTTCGCCCAGGGCCCTGACGTACTCGAGCGTGCCGGGAATCGACAGGCCGACGATCGCGCCCGGCACGCCGGCCTCGGCGAACACCCTGTCGACGGCCGCGTCCAGTGCGGCGGCCAGGGCGTCGCCGGGCTGTGCGTCGGCGACCACCGGTGCGGTGAGCAGCGTCAGAACTCCGAGCAGGAGGGCGAGCGTCGCACGCAGGGGCCTCATGCGCAGACCGTAGCCGAGCGCGTGGCCGTCGGTGAGGGAGGTCAGCGATGGCGTCGCTGGTAGATCACCAAGAATGCGTCGGCCACGGCGCGGGCGTGTCCCTCGACGTCGAGTCCCTCGAGCGTCGCGGGGCCGCCGAAGAACAACGCGCGATCGATCCAGTGGCCGACGGCAAGGGAGGCGAAATGGATTGCCGCCGAATCGCCATCGGATATGGAGAGCAGTCCGCGCTCATCCAGTTTCCCGAATGCGGTCGCGAGCGCCTGCAAGGTCTGGGCCGGCGCCTGGCGGTAGTAGGTCAGTGCGAGCTCGGGCAGGGCATTGGCTTGGCCGATGACCAGGCGGCGCAACTGCACGACGGGCTCGGCGAGTACCGACCGAAGGTAATCGGCCGCCAACGTGGCCAGATCGCGATGCACGTCGTCACTGTCCGCCAGCGCCGCGATCCGCTGTACGAACGGCTGTACCGCCGTATTCATCGCCGCACTCACGATTGCCTCCAGCAACTCGCGTTTGTCGCCGAAATGCTTGTACACGGTCTGCTTCGACACGACGGCGAGCGCGGCGATCTCATCGACGCTCGTGCCTCGGTAGCCCTTGGAGAGGAAGAGTTCGCGGCCCGCGGACATGATCGCTTCCCGTTTGCGCGCTGAGCGCGCCGGCAGTGCGGCTGTCATCGATCTCCTCCCAGGTGTACTGGACAGTCTAGTTCCAGCGGTAGTACTGTACGGTCTAGTTCAGCGAAGGGACGGCCGTGGCCACCACCGAATGTCCGCCACTTGCGGATCGCATCACGAAATCGCTACTGGGATATGGCGTCATCGCCGGACCGCTCTACGTGCTGACAGCGTTCGGACAGGCCGTTTTCCGGGACGGCTACGACCCGTCACGCCACACCGTCAGCCAGTTCGCAAATGGTGACTGGGGATGGATCCAGATCGCCAGTTTCCTCGTGACCGGGGCGATGACGATCGCCGCTGCCGTGGGCATCGGCCGCGCGCTGAAGCCGGGCCGACGGGCGAGTTGGGCGGCGGTGCTCATCGGGGTCTACGGTGCCGCGCTGATCGTCGCCGGGATCTTCCCCGCCGACCCTGCCGACGGGTTTCCGCCGGGCACGCCGGAAGGGGCGGGATCAGTGAGCGGCCATGGGCTCGCCCATTTCGCGGCGGCCGGTGTCGGCTTCGCCTGCCTGATCGCTGCAGCCTTCGTCATCGCGGGCTGGTTGTCGGACCGAGGTTCAGTCCGCTGGGCCTGGTTCTCGCGAATTGTCGCAGGCTTTTTCGGCGCGGCCTTCGTCGCGACGGCCTCGGGTGCCCATGGGGCACTGACGATGTACGCCTTCACCGTGGCGGTGATCGTGATGTGGGGCTGGCTGTCGGCGCTCTCCGTCAAGGTGTACGGGATGGTCGGACGCCCGACGTGACGTCCCTGCTCCCGACCTGATCCGCGGGTGGTCAGCCCACCTTGCCTGCGGGGTTGGTTCCCGTGCCCGCACTGCCGTTGCCGGTGGCGGTTCCGCCGGGGCCCTGTCCAGCCGCGGGGTTGATCCCGGACCCCGCACTGCCGTTGCCGGTGGCGGTTCCGCCCGTGCCCTGTCCGGCGGCGGGGTTGATCCCTGACCCGGCGTTGTAGTTCCCGACGGCCGTGGGGGCTGCCGTGCTCGACGAGGTGCTGCTCGACGTCGTGGTGCTGCTCGATGGTGACGCGGGTGCATTGGTGTTGGGGGCTGACGGCTGCGCGGTGGCGTTCGCCGCGCCCAGCACGACGGCGACCGACAGTGCGGCGGTACCCACCATCACCGTGAAGGTTTCGCGATTCATGTGTGTCGTCCTAAGGGGTGAGTGGCGGGGCCTGGGGGCCCGGGGGCACCTCGGCAGGCGTGGGTGGGGGAGGAACGGATGCGGCCGGCGGACCGCCGAGGCCGGGCGGAAGAGCCGTCCCGGGTAGCGGTGCGGTGCCCGGAAGCGGCGCGCCGAGTTGCTCTTTGGGCAGCCGGCCCAGCAGTGCACCCTTGAGATTGCCCTCGCGGTACATCCCGTGCAGCCGACGCAGGTAGTCCAGCCGACCCAGGTCGGCGTTCTCCTGTCCCGGGGCCACCCCAGCCACCGCGCCATCGCCGGGTGCGGCGGGTTCGGTGTTTTGCGGGAGCAGGTATCCGCCGTTGAGCGCGTTGAGGTTCGGCGGGGTGCCCGGCGCGGCGCCGGGAGCTGCGGGCACCGGGTTCTGGCCCAGGAGCACCTCGGTGCCGGTCGGACCCGCGATGGGCATACCCGCCGGGCCGCCCGGTTGGCCGGCCTGCGCGAGCGGACTGGTGACGGCCGCCGGGGGTGGCGCGGGTGCGGGCGGTGGCGGGGGCGGAACCTCCGAAACCGGTTGGGCCCCCGCCACACCGCCCGCACCGAACACGCCCGCGCAGGCGAGCGCACCGACCAGGGCGGCGCGCACGCGGATGTCAGACAACCTTGGTGACACCGTAGTAGGCGACGACGTCGTCGGTGTCGGTCGTGGTGCTCGTCAAGATCGCATACGACCGCAGGAAGGACTGACCGACGCAGTTGTCGATCTTGATGTGCACGTCCTTCACCGTGACCCGCGCTTCGGTCGCCTTGAACGACTTCTTGTCGACCAGGACGCTGATCACCTCACCCGGACGGGGTTCGACCTCGATCTGGCCCTGAATGGGCACCGTCAAACCGGTGGGCACGAGGCCGCCCGCGAATCGCGATCCGGACGTTCCGAGACCGACCGAGCCGTTCAACTTGATCTTGTCCATGGCGATGCCGCAACCGATCTGGAATCCGGTCTCCAGCGTTCCGCCGCCGAGTGTCGTCGAACCGTCGCCCTTGACCGAACCGGTGAATGTCGCGCCGACGAGATATTCGCGCGACGACACCGCCGTGGTCAGCGGCGCGACCGGCAATTGCGATTCATTACTCGCTGCGACATTCAGTTCCCAGCCGTCAGGCGTGTGGACGATTCCGGGCGGCCCGGACGGCACCGCACCCGTGTCCGGCGGCGGCGGGGGCGGCGCCGCGTCACCTGCCGGCGGTGGTGGTGGGGCGGGTTCGGCAGCCACCGTCGGCGCGACGTAGAGCGGCACCACCACGCACAGCGCGGCCAGTGGCGCGATGCACCTCATCATGCGGCCTTTCGTCGTCGTGTCGGAATCATCGGAGTGTGGTCGCATATTCCCATTCATTTCAGACGGCCTTTGTGACGCCGAGGTACGTGATCACGTCGTCGGTGTTCTCCGTCGAACTCGTCAATGTCGCATAAGAACGCAAGAATGACTGTCCGGCGCAGCCGTCGATTTTCACCCGGAATCCAGTGATCGTGATCCGGGGCGCTTTTCCTTTGAACGATTTCTTGTCGACCGGGACAATGCTGACGGTGCCCGGCTTCAACACAACCTTGATCTGTCCGGTGATGGACGCGCCGAATACCGGATCGTTATTGGCGAGCGGTATGGCGATTCCCGGTGTCAGGCCGGCGCCGCCGATCAATTCGACATCGTCGGCGTTTATGCCGCAGCCGATCTGGAAGCCGGCCTCGAGCGACCCGCCGGACAGCTTGGTATCGCCGCTGCCCTCGACGGACCCCGTGAAGGTGCCGCCCACCAGATACTCGCGAGAGGACAGAGCCGTCGTCAGGGGCGCGACCGCTTGCTGGGTCTCGTTACTGCCCAACACATTCAGGTGCCACCCGTCGGGGGTGTCGAGCACCCCGGGAGGCCCCGACGGCACTGCTGCCACCGGAGGTGGTGGTGGAGGCGCCGGAGCAGGCAGTGGCTGCGCGGCGGCATTCCCGGCCGCCAACGGCAGCACCAGGCAGGCCGCGACGAGCGGAAGGATTCGGTTCAACATTGCGCCTCTCGGGGTTTGTGACTCCGCAGATCGTGTCGCGGAAATCATCAGTACGGTAGGTGGACTGATGGTGAACCCAAGGGCAATACGTCACGCTGATTCTAAGTACAGAAAGCGGCGCAGAGCTGTGAGAAAGCTGCCAGTGGGGAATTCGTGCATGTGGGGCCGGAATGTGTGACGCACGACATGATGGAATGGCGCACTGACAGCTTTCCCACAGAATTACTGGCAGCTCTTTCACAGCTTGTGTTCATCGAATGGATGCCGGGATCGGCTGGTATTTACGTTCGTCATTGGGGGTGCGACGGCGCCGCCGCCCACACTGCGTATCGGCTAGAACGTTCTGGAGGATGAATGCGTCGACACTTCCGCACCCAGGTGCTTCCCGCGACGGTGCTCCTCGCGGCCCTCGGACTCGCGCCCGTCGCAGCTGCCGAGCCGGACGCAGTAGATCCCGCGGCGCCGGTCGCTGCCGCACCACTCGACGGGCAACCGGCGAGCGACGCGTGCACACAATTCGGGGCCGCACTCGATCACGCGGCCACCTACTACTCGGACTTCGCCGACGCCATCGCCGGAGACCGGTGGACCTTTCGCGACGCGAACGTCGTCGGGACGAACGACGACGCGCGCACCGCGCTCCGCCAGTCCGCGGCCGCGGCGATGAAAGCCGCAGGCACGCCCGGGCTGCAGCCGGAGATCGCGAACCCGATGCGGGCCTGGTCGGTCGGTGCGACCAAGCTCCTGCTCGTCATGGGCCTGCACGGCAGCGGCGACCGGATGAATTCCGCTGCGGCTGAACTCAACAACCGCGCCACGGACACGCAGATGGCGTGCGCTCAGGCCGGCACACAGGCCTGAGCGGCGCCGCCGGAACTCACTGCTGGAAGCGGTAACCCATTCCGGCCTCGGTCAGCAGGTGCACCGGGCGCGACGGGTCGTCCTCCAACTTCCGCCGCAGCTGCGCCAGATACACCCGCAGGTAATGGGTCTCTTTCGCATACGCCGGGCCCCACACCTCCCGGAGCAACTCCTCGCGGCCGACGAGCTTTCCGCGGTGGCGCACCAGCATCTCGAGCATTCCCCATTCGGTGGGGGTCAGGTGCACCTCCGCACCGTTCTTGGTCACCTTCTTGGCCGCCAGATCGACTGTGAACGACGCCGTCTCGACCACCGGTTCGTCGGAGTCGGAGACGGTGCCGCGACGGACCGCGGCGCGCAGCCGGGCCAGGAACTCGTCCATGCCGAAGGGCTTGGTCACGTAGTCGTCGGCGCCCGCGTCGAGCGCCTCCACCTTGTCGCCGGAGTCTGTGCGCGCTGAGAGCACGATCACCGGCGCGCTGAGCCAGCCCCGCAGACCGGCCAGCACCTCGATACCCGACATGTCCGGCAGACCGAGGTCGAGCACGATCACGTCCGGCCGGTGGTCGGCGGCCGAGCGTAGGGCGTCCGCGCCGGTGGCCGCGGTGGTGACCTCATAGCCACGCACCGACAGGTTGATCCGCAACGCCCGCAGGATCTGTGGTTCGTCGTCGATGACGAGCACCCTGGTGGCCGTCACGGCGTGTCCTGCGTCGGCGCGGCCAGTTCGATCTCCATCGTGAGCCCGCCGCCGGGGGTGTCGGTGACGGCGAGGGTGCCACCCATCGCCTCGGTGAACCCGCGCGCCACCGACAGGCCCAGACCGACGCCGCTGCTGGTGTCGCTGTCACCGAGGCGCTGGAACGCGCCGAACATCTGCTCCTCGGCGCCGCGGGGGATGCCGGGGCCGTCGTCGGCCACGGCGATCAGCACCCGACCCCCGACCCGGCCCGCAGTGACGCGCACCTGGCCGTCAGGCGCATACCGCAGTGCGTTGTCGATCAGATTGGCCAGCACCCGCTCGAGCAGACCGGCGTCGGCCAGCGCCACGCAATCCTGCACGTCGACCTTGACGCGGTCCACGCCTCGACCGAGCCCCGTTGTTCCTCTGCTGATTCCGAGGAGTGCCCGCTGGACGGTCTCCTCTAGGTAGACGCGCCGCAGTGAGGGCCGGACCGCACCGGCTGCCAGTCGCGACGAGTCCAGCAGGTTGCCCACCAGTGCGGTCAGCTGGTCGACCGATTCTTCGACCGTGGCGAGCAGTTCCGAGGTGTCGTCCTCGGAGAACTGCACGTCGTCGCTGCGCAGACTGGACACCGCCGCCTTGGCCCCGGCCAGCGGGGTGCGCAGGTCGTGGCTGACCGCCGACAGCAGCGACCGCCGGAGATCGTCGGCGCGCGCGATCGCCTCGGCGCGCCCGGCCTCCTCGGTGAGTTCGTGCTGCCGGACCAGGCCTGCGGCCTGCCGGGCCACCGCGGACAGCACCCGCCGGTCGCGCGCCGCCAGGCTGCGACCGGCCAGCAGCAGCCAGAATTCGTCGCCATCGGTGTCGACTTCGACTGCGGTGTCCGCGGAGTCGACATCGACGCAGGGATCTGTGCCGACGCAGGCGACGGTCCCCGCGCCCACCCGGAGCAGACTGACCGCCCGCTGGCCGTACGTCTCGCGCACTCGCTCCAGCAGCGCCGTCGGGTCCGCCCCGCGCAACACCGATCCGGCGAACAGTGCGAGGAGCTCGGCTTCCTGCGACGCGCGGCGGGCTTCGCGGGTGCGGCTCGCCGCACTGTCGACGAGGGCCGCGACGGCGACCGCCACGGCGAGCAGGACGACGATCGTCAGCGCGCTGTCGGGATCGGCGATGGTGAAGGTGTGCCGGGGTGTGATCAGGAAGTAGTTGAGCAGCAGACCCGACAGCACGGCCGAGAGCGCCGCGGGTGCCACACCGCCGAGCAGCGCCGCCACCAGTACGCCGATGAAGAACAGCGCGCTCTCGCCTGCGACGCCGAGCAGCGGGTCGAGCAGTACTGCGAGGGCGCAGACCAGCGGCGGTACGAACAGCGCGGCGAGCCACGACGTGAGGTGCCGGTGCCGGGGCAGCCGGGTGCCCGCACCGCGGTGGGCCTCGTCGTGGGTCACCATGTGTACGTCGATCTTTCCGGAGTCCTGCACGACGGCCGCGCCGATGCCCTCGTCGAAGATGCGCGCCCAGCGCGACCGGCGGGACGTGCCGAGGACCAACTGGGTGGCGTTCCGCTCCCGGGCGAAGTCCAGCAGTGCGGCGGGAACGTCATCGCCGACGACCGTGTGCAGCGTCGCACCGAGGTCGGCGGCCAACTCCCGGACCTTGCCCATCCCGGGCGCCGACACTCCGGCGAGGCCGTCGCCACGCACGACGTGCAGGATCATCAGCTCGGCACTGGACTTCGATGCGATGCGAAAGGCTCTGCGCACCAGGGTCTCCGATTCGGCACCGCCCGTGACAGCGACGACCACGCGCTCTCGCGCCTCCCAGGTGTCGGTGATGTTGTTGTCCGCGCGGTATTTGGCCAGTGCGGCGTCGACCTGGTCGGCGAGCCACAGCAGCGCCAATTCGCGCAGCGCGGTGAGGTTGCCCCGGCGGAAGTAGTTCGACAGCGCCGCGTCGACCCGCTCGGGTGCGTAGACGTTGCCGTGGGAGAGCCTGCGCCGCAACGCCTCCGGCGTGATGTCGACGAGTTCGATCTGGTCGGCCGCCCGGACCACCTCGTCGGGCACCTTCTCCTGCTGCTCGATGCCGGTGATCTGGGTGACGACGTCGTTGAGGCTCTCCAGATGCTGCACGTTCACCGTGGAGATCACCGTGATGCCGGCCTCGAGCAGTTCCTCGATGTCCTGCCAGCGCTTGGGGTTGCGGCTGCCGGGGGTGTTGGTGTGGGCGAGCTCGTCGACCAGCACCACCTCGGGCCTGCGGGCCAGCACGGCGTCGACGTCGAGTTCGGCGAACCGGCCGCCCCGGTACTCGACGTGGCGGGGCGCGACGACCTCGATACCGTCGAGCAGTTCGGCGGTCCGCGTGCGGCCGTGAGTCTCCACCAGTGCGGCGACCAGGTCGGTGCCGCGTTCCAGTCGCCGGTGCGCTTCGCCGAGCATCGCGAACGTCTTGCCGACGCCGGGAGCCGCACCCAGGTAGATGCGCAACTCACCTCGCTTGGCGCTCGACGTGCTCACCCGTCCATCATCCACCCGGGTACTTCTGGTCGAGTGCGACGTTGAGCGACAGCACGTCGACCCGGGGCTCGCCGAGGAAGCCCAGTGTGCGGCCGTCGGTGTGGTCGACGACCAGCCGCCGGATGTCGTCGGCGCCCACGCCGCGGGCCTTGGCCACCCGCGCCACCTGCAGATCCGCGTAGGCCGGTGAGATGTGCGGGTCCAGGCCGCTGCCGCCGGCCGTGACGGCGTCGGCGGGCACCAGCGCCTCGGCCGAACCGCGGATCGGCACGGTCTGACCGAGGCGGTAGTCCTCCCCGGGCGCAGCGCATTCGACCCGCACGCCCTCGTAGGAGTCGAGGAACGGGCGCGCGGTCGTGGTGCACGGCTCGTTGACGCTCACCACCCTGGTGGGGGCGACGACGGTGCCGTGCGCGTCTCGCGGCCCGATCACCGACAGCACCGCGCCGACGCCGCCACCGGTGCAGAACGGCCGGCCGCCCTCGACACCTTCGAGCTCACCGACCGCCTTGCTCCGGCTGCACACCAGGGTGAGCAGGCTGGTGCGGTCGGGGGTGTCGACGACGTCCTCGGGGCCGAGGTTGCTCGCGCCGGACGCCATCGGGTCGTATCCGTCACCCGCCGCGGACGGCCGGCTCTGGAAGTACCGTGGCACCGGCTCGCCGGCGGCGTCGGAGTAGAGCTGCCCGATCAGGCTGCTGCCGACCGGCTTTCCCGCGACGTCGACGATCGAGCCGTTCGCCTTCTCGGACAGCCCCGGCAGCTGGGCGGCCAGCCAGATGAGGGCCGGGTAGGCGATGCCCAGGATCGCGGTGAGGACGAGCAGCGCGCGAAGCGCCGCCCAGTGCTGGCGGAGGACAGCGGTGAGTTTCATGGTCACATTCCCGGGAGAAACTGGATGAGGAGGTCGATGAGTTTGATGCCGATGAACGGCGCCACGATGCCGCCGAGACCGTAGAGAGTCAGGTTGCGACTCAACAGCTTCGATGCGCTGCTCGGGGTGTAGCGCACACCGCGCAGGGCCAGCGGGATGAGCGCGATGATCACCAGTGCGTTGAAGACGACGGCGGACAGGATCGCCGACTGCGGACTGTGCAGCCGCATGACGTTGAGCACTTCCAGCCCGGGGAACACGCCGACGAACAGCGCCGGGATGATCGCGAAGTACTTGGCGATGTCGTTGGCGATGGAGAAGGTGGTGAGGGCGCCGCGGGTGATGAGCAACTGCTTGCCGATCTCGACGATCTCGATCAGCTTGGTCGGGTCGGAGTCCAGATCGACCATGTTGCCGGCCTCCTTGGCCGCCGATGTGCCGCTGTTCATCGCGACGCCGACGTCGGCCTGGGCCAGCGCGGGGGCGTCGTTGGTGCCGTCGCCGGTCATCGCGACGAGCTTGCCGCCCGCCTGCTCGCGTTTGATCAGCGCCATCTTGTCCTCGGGGGTGGCCTCGGCGAGGAAGTCGTCGACGCCGGCTTCATCGGCGATCGCCTTGGCGGTCAACGGGTTGTCGCCGGTGATCATGACCGTGCGGATGCCCATGCGGCGCATCTCGTCGAAGCGTTCCCGCATGCCCTGCTTGACCACGTCCTTGAGGTGGATGACGCCCAGCAGATGGGCCTGCCCGTCGCGCACTTCACCGACGGCCAGGGGAGTACCGCCCGCGGCGGAGATGGCGTCGACGATCTCACCGAGCTGACCCGGCACGGTGCCGCCTTCGGTGCGGATCCACTCGGCGACCGATGCCGCCGCGCCCTTGCGCAGCTGACGGCCCTGCAGGTCGACCCCCGACATCCGGGTGACCGCGGTGAATTCGACCCAGCGTGCGTTGCCGAGTTCGCCTGGTATTCGGGCACGCAACGCGTACTCCTCCTTGGCGAACACCACAACGGAGCGGCCTTCGGGAGTCTCGTCGGCCAGGCTGGACAGCTGTGCGGCGTCGGCGAGTTCTTCCTCGGTGACGCCGTCGAGCGGGACGAAGGCGGCGGCCTGCCGGTTGCCCAGGGTGATGGTGCCGGTCTTGTCGAGCAGCAGGGTGTTGACGTCGCCGGCCGCCTCGACCGCGCGACCCGACATGGCCAGCACGTTGCGCTGGACGAGGCGGTCCATGCCTGCGATGCCGATCGCGCTGAGCAGCGCCCCGATCGTGGTGGGAATGAGGCACACCAGCAGCGACACCATCACGATCCCGGTGATGCCGTAGTCGTCCAGCGCGAGCGTGTCGGGCACACCGGGGTTTCCGGCCTTGGAGTAGATGGCCAGGGGCTGCAGGGTGACGACGGCGAAGACGAAGATGATCGTCAACGAGGCCAGCAGGATGTTGAGCGCGACCTCATTCGGTGTCTTCTGCCGGTTGGCGCCCTCGACGAGCGCGATCATCCGGTCGATGAAGCTCTCACCCTGCTTCTGGGTGATCTTCACGACGATGCGGTCGCTGAGCACCGTGGTGCCGCCTGTCACGGCCGACCGGTCGCCACCGGATTCACGCACCACCGGGGCGGATTCGCCGGTGATGGCGGATTCGTCCACCGAGGCGATGCCCTCCAGGACGTCGCCGTCGCCGGGGATCACCTGTCCGGCCTCGACGACCACCACGTCGCCCCGCTGCAGCAGTGCCGCCGCGACCTCCTCTTCGCGGCCCGATGCGGTGAGCCTTCGGGCCATGGTCGACGTCTTCGTCTTACGCAGGGTCGCGGCCTGAGCCTTGCCCCGGCCTTCCGCGACCGCCTCGGCGAGGTTGGCGAAAAGCACCGTCAGCCACAGCCAGCCGACGATCAGCCAGGCGAACCAGCTCGAATCGGTGACGGCCAGAACGGTGCTCCAGACCGCGCCGACCTCGACGATGAGCATCACCGGATTGCGCCACAGGGTGCGCGGGTCGAGCTTGCGCAGGGCGTCCGGCAGGGAGCGCCACAGCATCGACGGGTCGAGCAGGCCGCTGCGTACCTGACTGCGCGCCTGGGTTTCGACAGCGTCGGCGGCGGGCGACTCGTGGGTGGTGAGTGTCATGGTCAGTGGATTCCTTCGGCGAGGGGGCCGAGCGCGAGCACCGGCAGGTAGGTCAGGGCGACGAGGATCAGCGTCACGCCGGCGACCATGCCGACGAACTGCGGCCGGTGTGTCGGCAGCGTGCCGACCGACTCCGGCGTCTTGCCCTGTCGGGCCAGCGATCCGGCGAGGGCGAGCACGATGATGATCGGCAGGAACCGCCCGAAGACCATGGCCAGGCCGAGTGCGGTGTTGTACCACTCGGTGTTGACCGAGATGCCGGCGAAGGCCGAGCCGTTGTTGTTCGCGGCCGAGGTGAACGCATAGAGCACCTCCGAGAGGCCGTGCGGACCGGCGTTCAGCATGCTGTCGCGCTGGCCGGGCATGGCCATCGCGGCGGCGGTGCCCGTGAGCACGATGAGTGGGGTGATCAGGAAATACGTTGCAGCGAGTTTGATCTCACGAGGGGTGATCTTCTTGCCCAGGTATTCGGGCGTCCGTCCGACCATCAGTCCCGCGACGAAGACCGTGATGATCGCCAGGATCAGCATGCCGTAGAGCCCGGAGCCGACGCCGCCGGGCGCGACCTCGCCGAGCTGCATGTTGAACATCGTGATGAGGCCGCCGAGGCTGGTGTACGAGTCGTGGAACGAGTTCACCGCCCCTGTGGAGGTCAGCGTGCTGGATGCGGCGAACACCGCGGAATCGGCGACACCGAAGCGTTGTTCGACGCCCTCGGTGGCGGCGCCGACGGCGCTCGGGACGGTGCCGTGGGCCTGCAGCTGGAAGAACATCAGCAGCGACACGCTGGCGGTGGCGATGATGCCCATGACCGCGGCGATCGCCAGCCCCTGCTTGCGGCTGCCGACCATGCGTCCGAAGGTGCGGGGCAGCGAGAACGCGATGCAGGACAGCAGGAAGATCTCCACCCAGTTGGTCCACGTGGTGGGGTTCTCGAGCGGGTGCGCGGAATTGGCGTTGAAGAAGCCGCCGCCGTTGGTGCCGAGCTCCTTGATGGCCTCCTGGCTCGCGACGGGTCCGCCGGGAATGACCTGCTGGGCGCCGGTCAACGTGGTGACCACCTGGTCGTGCAACGCGAAGTTCTGCACGACGCCGCCGGCCAGCAGGATGATCGCACCGATGATGCTCAGGGGCAGCAGGATTCGCAGCGAACCCCGGACCAGGTCGACCCAGAAATTGCCGAGCTCACCGGTGTCGCGACGAGCCAGTCCGCGGACAAACGCCATCGCCACGGCCAAGCCGACGGCGGCCGAGACGAAGTTCTGCACCGCGAGGCCCGCCATCTGGACGAGGTGGCCCTGGGTGGATTCGCCGGAGTAGGCCTGCCAATTGGTGTTGGTGACGAAGCTGACCGCGGTGTTCCACGCCAGCGCGGGCGTCATCTCGGTGCCGGGATTCTCCAAATGCAGTGGCAGCCTGCCCTGCACCAGTTGAAGCGCGAACAGGAACAGGATGCTCACGGCGGAGAAGGCGAGCACGCTGCGCGCGTAGGAGCCCCAGGTCTGCGGCGAGCGCGGGTCGGCGCCGATCACCCGGTAGACGGCACGTTCGGCGCGCAGGTCCTTCTCCGATGCGTACACGCGGTACATGTAGTCGCCGAGAGGCACGTGCACGGCCACCAGGGCGACGACGAGCGAGGCCAGGAACAGGATCCCGGCGAGTTCGGTGCTCACTAGAACCTCTCGGGGAACAGCAGGGCGGCGAAGAGGAACACGGCGATGACGACGGCCAGCGCCAGGCCGATGAGGTTGTGGATCACAGCTGCTCCACCCACTTCTGCACCAGGCCGAGCAGGGTGAAGATCGCCACCGTCACCGCGATGTAGGCGACTACGGACATGCCACTCCAGACGTTGACGCGGCGCCGGATCTCGACGCCTGCACCAGCATCTGTCCAGTTCGGGCGCGTCGACCCGATCTTGACGCTTTCTTGACGGGCGCGCGGCCGACCTTTACGGCTTTCGCGCGGGGGCCGACGCGAACGTGAAGCTGTGCACGTGTTCTGCGCGTTTTCACGCGCACCACTTCACGCTCGCGAGGCGGATTGACAGGCTGCGCTCAGTGCGAAGTCAGGCGTCGGAGTCAAGATCGGTGGCATGAACCGTTGGCGCCGTCCCCAAGCATCACCCCGGTATGCGGTGTGCCGCCGCGCGTTGCGGGGCATGCCGCTGCAGGTGCCCGCCGAGCTGCTGACGACCGCCTCAGTTGCGGAGTGGGTGCGCCGGCGCGGGCTGGGTGTCGATGTGTCGAGCGCCGAGGAGCTGCGGCTGGCGCTGGCGGCCGGCGTGCCGGCGGAGCGGGTGGCGGCGCAGTGCGCGGATGATGCGGCCATCGAGGCGGCGGTGGCGGCGAGGGTCGGGCGATTCATCGTCGGGACCTGGTCGGAGGTGATGCTGCTGGCGCGGTGCCGGCCGTCCGCGCCGCGGGTGCTGCTCGACGTGACGAAGGGCCCCGGCGATCGGATGGCAGCCTCGCTGATGGCGGCGGCCAGGGTGGACGTCGTGGGTCTACGCCACCGGATCAGTGGCGACGACGATGACGCGGGGGAGGCGGCCCACGCGATGGTCGAGCAGATGGCTCGGTTGCGGCGCTCGCACGACGTGATTCTCACGCGGCTGTGCCTGTCGGGCTTCGGGCACGGAGGCGGCGACGCGCAGGCGTTGCGGCAGGGGGTGCACCGGCTGCAGTTGACGGTCGAGGAGGCGTGCGCCGAACTGCGTTATCCGCGGCCGGCGCTCGGACTGTCGCTGCACGCGGCCGCACTGGTGAGTGCGGGTTAGCCCGACAGTCAGCTCGGTGCACTATACCCCATGGGGGTATAGTGCAGGGCATGACGGAACACCACGACCACACCGGCCACGACATGGGCGGCAACGTCAACACGATGGCGCTCAGCGCCACGCTTCACTGCCTGACCGGGTGCGCGATCGGTGAGATCGTGGGCCTGATGATCGGCACCGCCCTGGGGTTGGGCAACGTCGCCACCATTGCGATCGCCGTCGCGCTCGCGTTCCTGTTCGGTTACTCGCTGTCGACGCTGCCGCTGCTGAAGGCCGGTCTGGCGGTCGGCACCGCGCTGAGCGTCGTGCTCGCGGCCGACACCCTGTCGATCCTGACGATGGAGATCGTGGACAACCTCGTCATGGCGCTGATCCCGGGGGCGATGAACGCCGGCCTGGTGAACGCCGTCTTCTGGATCGGTATGTCGATCGCGCTCGCAGCTGCGTTCGCGGCCGCGTATCCGGTGAATCGCTATCTGCTGCAGCGCGGAAAGGGGCACGCGCTGACCCACGAGTACCACCACGGCGGCGGCGACGCGACCGGGTGGCGGCGGTACATCCCGTCGCTGAGCACCGGGACGCTCGTTGCGGCGATCGTCGCGTTCATGCTGGGCGGGCTGGTGGTGTCGATCGCGGACGGCCTGGACGGCGGCAGCGCCCACGCACTGGCCGCAAGTGTCGGCTCGGGCGGCGCGTAGCGCTGCTCACGGGTCTCGGATCACCACACGGCGGTCGCGGTGGCGTGCTAGCCGGACCTCGGCGCCGTCTGCAGCCGATCCAGCAACTCGTGGACGACGTCACGCAGTTTGACGTTGCGCCTTTGGGATTCGCTCTTGAGTCGGTCGAAGGCATCACGTGGACTGCAGCCGTGCACCGCTATCAGAGCGCCCTTGGCCATGTCGATGTCAGAACGAGAGACGAGCGCTGTCTCGAGCTGGGTGACGGTTTCCCGGGCTCTTTGCCAACGGCTGGAGTTGCTGATCGCCTGGCCGGCGGCAACGCTGTACAGGCGCATGAGCTCGGCGTCGAACTGATCGAATGCTGTTGCCGTGTGGCTGTAGATGTTGAGTGAGCCGACGAGTTCCTGCTCGCCCGCCCCGCTCGCGATGAGTAGCGGAACCGACAGGCTTGCGCAGATCCTGTGTCGCAGTGCGGCCTCGGCGAACTCCGGCCACCGCTGGAGCTCGTCGCCCATGATCGCTCGCAGCGGCGTGCGCTGTCGTGCGGCTTCCAGGCTAGGTCCTCGTCCCGATGCGTATTGCCGGCGATCGAGTTCCAGCGCCGATTGATCGGTGTAGGCCACCGTCGTCGCATCGGGCCCCGAGAGCACCGTGATGCTGACGACGTCCGCATGCGGGATCGCGGCGACCGCCGTCTTGGCGACCCGCCCCGTGATGTCGTCGATGGGCTCCTCGGCGACGAAGAGATCTCGCAAGCCCTCGATCGCCTCTGCGGTGGTGACCAGCCTGGCCAATGGTGCGACAAGATCAGCAGTCATGATCTGTGCCCTTCAACAGCATGCGATAACCGCCGCTGCGGACACACTATGACCTGACCATAGACCCGTTACCGCATCGGCATCGCGGATCACTGAGATACTCCGATTCAGCCGCGTGAGGTCCCTAGGGTAAGAACGGCTCCGAACAGCCGAGCCCCCATAGCCCAATTGGCAGAGGCAGCGGACTTAAAATCCGCACAGTGTCGGTTCGAGTCCGACTGGGGGCACCGGAAAAAGCCAGCCGGTGGCGATTGCGGCGGCGAGGATGAAACGGCTCGACCGGGGCTCTCGTCGCAGCTCGCGGCGTGATCCCGGCGGCGAGGGGGGCGCTCAGCTGACCTGGCGTTGACTTCGGCCATATGCTCCGCGACCAGCGCCGAAAGCTCAGACGCGGGTTGACTCCTGTCTATTTACTTATACAAGCTACGCATATGGTCGAGTTGAGTAATTAGGAGGTCATGCATCAGATCGCCGAAAGTCTGACCGGTGTCTACCGCGACATCGCCTCTACCGAGGTTCCTCGGCTCGTCCGTCAAAAACACGCGCGCTTCTAGGGGCGACCCATTCGAGACTTCATACCGCTGCCGTGGCGAGAATGCAGGCCACGATCGTCGTCACGTTCGGCGGCATTGCGCTCCTCCTGACCGACACCTTCCCAAGGCGTCGCCGTAGTGCGTCACCGCCCCGAACGTTTGCGCTCGGCGGGCATAACGGCTTACCTATTGGGATGTCTGAAATGAATCGTCGCCGCGTGATGCAGATTGCCGGTATTGGCGCGTTGGCGGCCTCAATGCCCCTGCCCACGGCCGGAGCTGCGCCGCCCTCGAGCGCTTACCTGTTCCACGATGAATTCGACGGCCCGGCAGGCTCGGCCCCGGATTACTCCAAATGGGAGCCGGCGCTGGCCCGCGAAGACATGGAGGACCCGACGTTCTGGGAGTTGCCCGGGAACGTCGGCCAATACCGTGACGATCAACGAAACGTCTTCCTCGACGGCAAGTCCAACCTCGTTTTCCGGGCAGCCAAGGACGGCGACACGTACTTCAGCGGGAAGCTCTTCGGCAAGTACAGGGGACCTATTGGCACAACTTGGGAAGCCCGGATAAAGCTGAACTGCCTCACCCCCGGCTGCTGGCCCGCCTGGTATCTGGCCAACAACAATCCAGTCAACGGCGGCGAAGTCGACATTATGGAGTGGTACGGCAACGGCAGCTGGGCACCGGGCACCACCGTCCACGCAAACTTGAACGGTGGAGAACACCAGAGCCAAACAATCGCGGTGGACAGCGCGTGGCACACCTGGCGCGCCGGGTGGGATGCGGACGGTATCCGCTTTTGGAAGGACTACGTCGACGGCGCGCAGCCGTACTTCAACGTTCCCGCCAGTTCGCTGCCCGGCTGGCCGTTCAACACCCCGGGTTACACGCTCTTTCCGATACTGAATCTCGCTGTTGCCGGTTCCGGCGGCGGCGATCCCAGCGGCGGTGTCTACCCTGCCGAGATGCTCGTGGACTGGGTTCGGGTCTGGTAAGTCCCGCTAGCGCGCCGTCGCGAGCGGGTCTTTCAACGCGCCGACAGTGCCCATATCGGCTTCCGACACCTGCCCGGCTGTCTATGCAGGCAGATCTACCCGCAGCGCCAGGTGCTCATCGAGTATCCGGCGCAGCGCGGCGTCCATCGGATGCGCGGACGCGAGGTCGCGGCCCAACCGGCTGTCCACCACAACTACTGTGCCGTCACGCAGTTCGGCGGTGTCGACCTGATCGACGAATGGATCGAACAATGCGGGCGGTGTGGCCAAGTAGTACAGCCCCCGGCGCGACTCGTTCAGCCCGGCGGCATACATCAGTCCGTGTTGGGTGATCACGAAGAGTTCCGAGGTTATCCTGGCGTTCGGGGTCTCGGCTTTGGCCCATGCCGTTGCGGCGCACCGGGTCTGCGCCAGTCTGTCGGGGATGTCGTCACTCAACGTGAGTAATCTGTCGACGAGTGCTGCGCCCATTCGCGGATATGCGTCGATCGCGGGTCTGAAGTACCTCTGGAAGATCTCGCCGAAGAGGTCGTACGGTTGCTTGCTCATCGCAGCTCCCCAGGTTCAGGCGGACCCCTCAATTGTGCGCCCTTAAGGCTGCTGAGGACAGAGTTTGGCCAGGACGGCGGGCTAGCAGCATCGCGACCACCATCGACCATGATCAACCTGAAGACAACGGGTCAATCAATCTTCGAGACATCACAAATCGGAGACCTGTGAGGCGGGAAGGACCGCCGGTCAGGCCGACGTCGCGTGCGGTATCTCTTCTTGACCGGCCGTCAGCACCCAGCGAATCCCACCGACGAGCACCCGCCCGGACAGCCGCACCGCCGTCGACTCGAGAGGTGGAAGATGCGGTAGCCGCAACGGCTTGCGGGCCCACCCCGGCAGCATCGCCACCGAGGTGGCGGCCAACACACCGTAGGGAGCGCGGGCAGGCAGCGGCAGCGGCGGCGTCAACAACAGGAACCGGGCCGCCTCGCGCGCCGACGCCGTGCTGCGCAGCTCCGGTCGGTATGCCTCGATCCGCGCCCGCAGCTCGTCCTCGGTGCGCGGCGGGTCGAGCACCCCGAGAGCGGTTGCGACGCGGGCGGTGTCGGCGACGTACTGGTCGCGGCCGGTTTGGTCGAGTGGCTGTGCGCCGTAGAGCTGGTGTGCCAGAAGAAAGCTGTCGATCTCGGCGATGTGGACCCACTCGAGGAGGTGGGGATCCGTGGCCTCGTAGGGCGTGCCGTCCGGCGCCACCCCGCGTACGCGTCGGTGGATCCCGCGGACCTTGTCGACGGCCCGCTGCGCGTCCGCGGCAGGCCCGAAGGTCGTCACCGCGAGGAACGTGCTGGTGCGCTGCAGGCGTCCCCAGGGATCGCCGCGGTAGTCGGAGTGGTCGGCGACGCCGGCCATCGCCAGTGGATGCAGCGACTGCAGGAGCAGTGCGCGCAGTCCTCCGACGAACATCGACGCGTCACCGTGGACGCGGCGGATCGGCCGATCCTCGGCGAACCACCGCGGTCCGGGTGTTCCGTGGATCCGTGCGCGGTTGTCCGGTCCGTCCGGTCCGGCGACCAATCCGAACAGTGCGCGACCCAGCCCGCTTCTGACTGCACTCAGTTCCCGCGCCAACACCATGACTCGACGTTACGTGGCAACACCGGTACTGGTGAATCCGTCGATCAGCCCGAGACGTCGCTGGACCCGACATTCCGCTCGGCGGTGTGAACCTGGGCTGCTGCCGTCGGTCGGATGCCCGGCTGTCGCCTCAGCCTTTCCCATGGCCAAGTCATCAGCGCCCAGACTCCCATCACGATCAGGATCTCGATCACGAGGTACAGCGGCCACGGGCCGAGCACGTCCAGGATCGAAGCCGTCGGCGGTTTCCCGTTGAGGTATCCGTAATTGGTCCCCGCGATCGTGTTGAACGTGAACGTGAACAACAGCCATCCCAGCGTCGCGACGACCGCGAACCGGTAGTCGCGCCATTGCGGACGCATCCGACGACCCCACGTCAGATAGACGGCCGACCACACCACGAGCACGTGCAACACGAAGAACGTGAGGAAGAGGTGGCTCGGGAAGTCGGGCGCCCCCTCCTGGGTAGTGCCGATGTCCGGGGTGAGCAGCGCCTGCGAGCTGAGGAGCAGACCCCAGTAATAGGTGAGGACGAACGCCCGATGCCGCTGCGTCCACAGCGCGTAGGCCGCCATGAGTTCCGCGATGTCGCAGAGTTGCAGCGGTATCGACGTGGCGAGGTCCGGCCGCATCAGCTTGTAGACCAGCGCCGTGCCGAACGCCGCCAGCAGCAGCACCGCCAGCATTCGACTCACCAGACGCGTCTGCGCGGCGCTCTCGCGGCGACCGTGCCACACCAGAACGGCTGCGCCGACCGCGAACACCCCGAGCACCACCACGTGAGATGGGCCGTATGCAACGAACTCGTGCTGCGATGAAACCAACTCGATCACCTCCTGCGCCCTCGAGCAACGCTGCGGGCCGTGACGATCATCCGCCCGGCGCGACGCCTCGTCACGATCCCGTGGAGGCGTGTCGCCAGACGCGGCAACATGCGCCGTGATGTTCGACGGCAGGGCGCTTCCGGCGCGTCAGAACCTCGAATCGATCGTGCGCGGGCATGATGCAGATGTGACTGCTGATGCCACTGTGATCATCGGGGCCGCCGCCGACGCGCCGCAGACCGAACCCGACACAGGTCCATTTCCGCCGACGCAGCGAACCTGGACGATGCCGAAGTCGTACGTCACGCGACAGCACGTCGACCGACTCGGTCGCTTCACCAGCAAGGCAGGTGCCGGCATCGCCGTCGTCGCGGCCGACGTCGCCAGATCGGGTGGCCGCGTGGTCAAGCAGGCGTGGTCGGCGATGGGCGTCGTGCCCCCCACTCTCCGGCTGCTCGCCGTTCTCGGCCTGCTCACGCTGCTGGGAATCGTCGGGTCGATCGCACTGGCCGACACGCCGAAGCTGTTCTGCGCCATCGTGATCGTTCCGGTCTGTTCCGTCGCATTCGGTGCGCTCGCCCACGGCTGGGTCAGCAGGAACGGTGACGTCGGGGTGCCCCGAACCGACGCACGCGATGCCGACGCCAAAGCGGCCGAGATCGCACGATCGGTCGTTTACGTCGACAAGAAGCTCACCGTCGCGCTGAGCGCCATCGGCACTGAGCACCACCAGCAGGCGGTGATCGCTCTGGTGCAGGCGAAGACGGCCACCGACCTGGCTCTGGGCGCAGACACCGGCGCGGCCCTGACGGTCGACGATCTTCGCCGGCGACCCCGCATCCAAGCGGGCCCGTCACTGGCGGCGTCGTGACCGACCAGTCCGCTGGACGCGTCGCGCTCGTCGAGGACGACTACACCCTTGTGATCAACCGCGGCGCCGACGCGGGCGTCGCAGCGGGCATGGTCTTCGCCGTCTACGGCCGCACCGGCCGGGTGGTCACCGATCCCGACACCGGCAGGGAGCTGGGCACGATCCGGCGGGAGAAGCTGCGGGTGAGGGTCTTCGACGTCCAGCCCCTGTTCGCGCGGGCGCATACGTTCGTCGAGACCGACGACTTCCACGGTCTGCTTCGATTCCCGTTCATGGCCGAGCCACCCGAAGACGTCGTCAGCATCGACGTCGGGGACAGCGTCGAACTCGTCAGCACGGATGAGGTCGCCGTGCGCCGTGACACTGGATAACACGCCTCTCTCAGACGTCTGCGCAATTCACGCGAAGTGCGACTTGAAGATCTCGCCGTGCACGCCCACCGTCTTGTCAACCACCTGCGAGACGTGGAAGTTCGAGGCCGCCGACAGATAGGCGTACGCGGTGGCGCGATCCATTCCGCGGTCGGTCTCGAGATAGTCGAGTGCATTGATCACGGCGCGACGCATCGCGACGTCGAGGTCGCTGCCCTGGCCGTCGCGGGCGCCGTCGGGATCGGAGAGGCCGATCGGCACCCACACGTCGGCGGTCTCTGCGAAGGGGTAACGGAAGGCCACCGACGGGGCGTCGCCCGACCCCTTCTTGCACACCGTGAGGCGGAAGGTGCTGCGCAACGATCCCTCCATCGCCGTCAGCGCGACCTCGCCGTTGCCCATCGCCATGTGCGGGTCGCCGACGTAGAACAGGGCGCCCTCGGCCACCACCGGCAGATAGAACGTGGATCCCTTGCCGAGCAGCCGGATGTCGATGTTCCCGCCGCCGAGGGTCGGCGGCACCGAATTGGACGTCGGCGCAGTCAGTTCGGGGTCCTGCGAGTAGGCGACGCCCATCATTCCCATGAACGTCTGCAGCGGGAAGCGGACCTTGGCATCGCCGTAGGCCATCACGCCCTGGCCGTCCTCGATGGCCGTGAACGTCGAGATGTTGCCGTAGGACATCGGGTCTTTGGTGGCTCTGCCATCCGCGGCGATCGGCGGCATCACTTCGGCCAGTGAGATTCCCGCCGGGGCGCCACCGTCGGCCGTGCGTGCCAGCGATCCCTTGCCGTGCCGGCTCGACACCACGCCGTACGGCACCCTCGGCACGGCTTCGAGGGTCTCGATCTTCAGCACGTCACCCGGTTGCGCGCCTTCGACGAACACCGGGCCGGTCACCACGTGTGGACCGTCCTTGTCGAAGTTCCTCGGTGTGCGCCGGTAGTCGCTCGCGATCGCGACGGCGTCCTCGAGCACGTCGCCCCGCGCGACGCCGTGACTGCCGAAGTACGTGACCGGGTCGCGGCCCTGGTCTTCGAGAATGCCTTCATGCGACACGGCGTCGATCGTGACGGTCTCGCCGGACCGCATCTGCATCACCGAGGTGGCGTGCACGTTCGGCACGTATCCCCACAGCACCTGGTCCGGGTTGGACGGCAGGTAGTGGTCACCGGGCGTCTCGCCCTGGCCGGGTCGCAGCACCGTGACGGGGCCCGCGACGGCGGCATTACCCGGTGGAGACGCACTGTCGTGCGAGCAGGCCGCGGCGACACCGGCGACACCGGTGCCCGCGCCCAACAGAGCCGCGGCGCGCACGAAGTCACGCCGCCCGATGCCGGCGACGAGTGTCTGCGCGGCTGTCCTGGCGAGCGATTCGGTCATGGAGGTCTCCTCGCTCGGCGATCGGCAGCACATCGGTCCGCGCCATTGCGTCACACGTCTTCTACCCGGTGCGTTGACTCGCCGAAACGGTCCGCACGTTTCCATTGCGTTTCGTTTCCCGGGCGGATATGAGCGACCGCGCAGCTAGGGCATCGGACGCGATGCGCTTCGACCGGTGAACAGCGGCAGCCCAGAAGCCGCCGCCCTCATCGTTCTTTCGCCATCGCGGTGATGCGCAAGTGGATCTCCTCGAGCAGATCGGTCACCGAGTCGAAGTCGGCCGGATCGATCGGCTCGCCGAAGAGGACGTAGACGGTGTGCCCGAACGACGGAAAGCTCCGACCCACCGGCAGCACCTTGTTGGCGTTCACCAGGCTCACCGGGATGATCGGCACACCGGTGCGCTTGGACAGCACCGCCACCCCGGGACGGTACGGGGCGACCTCGCCGGGCATCACACACTTCTGCTCCGGGAAGATGCCGACCAGGGCCCCGTCCGCCAATGCCTTGGCGGCGCTGTCCATCGCCTGCTTCCCGGATTCCGGATCGCCGCGCACGACCGGTATCTGACCGAGCACCTCGACCAGCCAGCGGGTGAGCGGTGACTTCCACAGCTCCGCCATCGCCATGGCGATCGCCTCACGGCGCAGCGCCGCCAGGATGAACAGCACGTCGATCATCGATGTGTGATTGGCCGCCAGGATGACTGCGCCGCTGTCCGGCACCACCTCGGCGCCGACGATCTTCGTCCTGATGACGCGGGTGATTCCCAGCGTCCACAGGACGAGCCGAATCGACCAGGTGACCAGCCACGCACGCTTACCGAGCCCGCGGATGCGCCGCCCTCGTCCACTCCCGGTCATCTGGTCCTTCGTTGTCGCCGTGCGGGGTCCGCGCATGAGACTACCGAGCTCGACGGCGCCGGGGACCCGCTCCGACTGAGAGCCGACGACTTGCAGCTGCGAGCAAACGGGTCGTGGCGGAGCCGCCGCGCGGTGCCGACGATGGCAGGATGAGCCGGCCCCACCCACACATCCACATCGCCCGCGGCGCAGCGACCTTGGCCGCGGCCATGGGCATCGGCCGTTTCGTCTACACACCCATCCTCCCGCTGATGACCGCGCAGACCGGTCTGAGCGCCGCGGCCGCCGGTGGCCTCGCCACGGCCAATTACGCCGGGTACCTCGCCGGTGCGTTGGCCGGTGTGGTGGTTCCCCGCCTGGTGCGCACGACCGTCACGCTGCGTGTCGCACTCGTGGTGGTGGTGTGCAGTCTGGCCGCAATGCCCCTGACGCACAGTGTGCTCGCGTGGTTGGCGATCCGTACCCTCGCGGGCTTCGCCAGCGCCGTGCTGTTCGTCATCGCGGTCGACTGGATGCTCGATCATGCCGGCCGCCGGTCTGCGCTGTCCGGGTGGGGATTCGGGGGCGTCGGCGTCGGTATCGCCCTGTCGGGTGCACTGGTGCTGGTGGTGCCCGCCTCGGGTTGGCGGGTCGCATGGTGGGCGGCCGCGGCGTTGGCCGCCGTGATCGCCGCCGTGGCCTGGCACCTGCGCGGTGCGGCGCCGATCACAGGGCCGTCGAAAGAGGATGAGCAGCAACCCGACTCGCGCCGATGGTTCGCCGTGCTGCTCGCGTGCTACACCCTGGAGGGAATCGGCTACATCATCGCGGGCACGTTCCTGGTTGCCGCCATCGGCCAGAGTTCACCGCAGTGGCTGGGCAACAGTGCGTGGATCGTCGTCGGACTGGCAGCGGCGCCGTCGGCGGCGCTGTGGGCCGCGGCGAGCAGACGCTGGTCGCACGCGACGCTGCTGGCGGTGGCACTCGCGCTGCAGGCGGCGGGAATCGCGCTGCCCGCCCTCGCCGGTGGCGCCGCAGCAGCGTTCATCGGCGCAGTGCTGTTCGGCGGCACCTTCATCGGGGTGAGCACGGTCGCACTGGCGGCCGGTCGCCTGCTCGCCTTCCCGCGTGCGGTCGCGGTGCTCACCGCGGGCTACTCGGTAGGCCAGATCCTCGGCCCGCTGATCGTCGCACCCCTTCTGCATCAAGGGTTTCGGTATGCCCTCATGGCGTCGGCCGTCGTGGTGTCGGCAGCGGCGCTCACCGCCGTCTGGCTGCGCATCGGCTGTCCGGCATTCGGCGACGAGCGTCACGGCCTCGCTTCGAAGATCATGTTGAACGGCGTCTCGGTGGCCCGCCGGAATCGCGTGAAACCGCCGTCGTCGACCATCACGCTCCTCAAACGGTGTTCGCCGGCCTGCGCACCGAGCGCAGGTCCCTGCTGGGACAGGGAAACCGGCACGCAGATCAGGGATGACGCACCGTAGAACAGGCGGCCGACGGGATTCAGGTTGTCGGTCAGGTGGTCACCGGCCATCGGCTCCACGAGCATGCAGTGGCCGTCCGGTTTGAGCGCCTCCCTCGCGCGCCGGGCGGCACCCGCCGGGTCGGCCATGTCGTGCAGGCAGTCGAAGAAGGCGATGACGTCGTAGTCGCCACCTTGGTAGGACGTCGCGTCCGCCGCCTCGAAGCGGGCGTTGCTCACCCCCGCCTCCGCCGCCCGGTCACGTGCGGTCTGGATGGACGCGTCGTGATAGTCGATGCCGACGAACTCGGATTGCGGGAATGCCTGCGCCATCAGGATCGTGCTCGCGCCATGGCCGCAGCCGACGTCGGCGACGCGCGCCCCGGCGTTGAGCTTGTCGACCACCCCATCGAGCGCGGGGAGCCAGGAGGTCAACAGGTTCGCGTTGTAGCCGGCGCGGAAGAATCGCTCGGTGCCCTCGAAGAGGCAGGGATGGTGCTCACCCCACTCCATGCCCTTGCCGGAGCGGAAGTCCTCGACCGCCCGTTCCCGTACCTGGAAGAGGTCGTTGACGATCTGGTAGGCGCCGGGCAGATCCACCGGCCCGTTCGGATCAGCAAGGCACAATGCCTGCTCCTCGGTCATGTGGTACTCATCGGTGTCGGCGTCGTATTCGACGTATCCGCCCGCGGCTTGATTCGCCAGCCACTCACGAAGATAGCGCTCGCTCGTGCCGGTCTTCTCGGCCAAAGCTGATGCCGACAGGCGCTGACCGGCCAGTGCCGAATACAGTCCGAGTTCATCCCCGATCAACATCAGGACCGCGCTGACCGAGGCCGCCAGATCGCCGACCGCCCGTCCCAGAAATGCGTTGAGTCTCTCCTCGGAAACGGTCACATCGTCCTCCTTCGCCCCGTGCAGAAACGGTGGCACATCGAACGAGGCGGCGTGACGGTTCGCACAAACCCGGCAGATCCAGACATATGTTAGCTGTTCTAGGCGATCCTGGTCAGGTCCTGCGCGCGGCCGTCGAGCGGCCGTGCCACATCAGTGCTTGTCGGAGGCCGTTTCTTTCGCGTGCGTCAATGAAGAGCGCCGAGCCGGGGAGCAGTATCGACACAATTCGTCAATTCGCTGAAAGCGACCTCCGGCGGTCGTAGCATCGCACCCACTGGCCGGTTGCCTGAAGGGCGGACGTCATGAAGAGCACGATGCAGACGGTTCCGCTGAGCATCACCACGATCATGCGCCACGCCTGCGACGTGCACGGCGACCGAACGGTCACCACGGCGATGGGTGACGGCGAGTATCGCCGCGTCTCCTATCGCGAACTCGGCGAGCAGGCGGCCCGAATGGCCAATGCGCTGCGCCGGCTGGGAATCGCCGGCGACGAACGTGTCGGCACCTTCATGTGGAACAACGCCGAGCATCTGGCGACGTACCTGGCCGTGCCGGCGATGGGAGCGGTGCTGCACACGTTGAACATCCGGCTGTCCCCGCAGCAGATCGCCTTCATCGCCAACGACGCCGAGGACAGGGTCATCTTCGCCGACCTCTCGCTCGCCGCGCAGCTGGCTCCGGTGCTGCCGTTGCTCGAGACCGTGCACACCGTCATCGCGGTCGGGCAGGGCGATGCGGACATGCTGTCGTCACCCGGCAAGACAGTGCTGCGCTATGACGACATCCTGGCCGCGGAGTCGCCGATGTTCGACTGGCCCGACATCGACGAGGATTCCGCGGCGGCGATGTGTTACACCAGCGGCACCACGGGAAATCCGAAAGGCGTTGTCTACAGCCATCGTTCCGACTACCTGCACTCGATGGCGGTGTGTTCGGGCAACGGTCTGGGTCTGAACTGCGCGGACTCCCTGGTTCCGATCGCGCCGATGTTCCACGCCAACGCATGGGGAATGCCCTACGCGGCCATGATGGCCGGCGCCGATCTGGTGATGACGCACCGCTTCCTCGACGCCAGATCGCTGGTCGACCTGATCGAGACGCAACGTCCCACGGTGGCCTGCGCGGTGCCGACGATCTGGAACGACGTCATGCGTTACCTGGACAAGAACCCCGGCCACGATCTCTCGTCGCTGCGGCTGGTGCCCTGCGGTGGGTCAGCCGTCCCCACCTCGATGATGAAGACGTTCCAGGAGAAGCACGGCGTGGAGATCGTCCAGGTGTGGGGAATGACCGAGACGTCACCACTGGCCACCGTGGCGCGCGCGGCGCCTGCCACCCCGAAAGACCGGATCTGGGCGGTGCGATCGAGCCAGGGCAGGCCCGTCTGCGGAGTCGAGACCCGGCTCGTCGACGACGCGGGCAACCCGCTGCCGCACGACGGAAAGGCGGTCGGCGAGATCGAGGTTCGCGGCCCGTGGATCACCGGCTCGTATCACCGCGGACACGACGAAGCGAAGTTCGAGGGCGGCTGGCTGCGCACCGGTGACGTCGGGCGCATCGACCCGCAGGCCTTCGTGACACTGACCGACCGCGCCAAGGACGTCATCAAGTCCGGCGGCGAGTGGATCTCCTCGGTGGAGCTGGAGAACCACTTGATCGCGCATCCGGCGGTGTTGGAAGCGGCGGTGGTCGCCGTGCCCGACGAGCGTTGGCAGGAAAGGCCACTGGCCGCCGTGGTACTCGAGGACGGCGCCGATGCCACACCGGCGGAGCTGCGGGAATTCCTCACGGACAAAGTGGTTCGCTGGTGGCTGCCCGAGCGGTGGACGTTCGTCGACGAGGTGCCCAAGACCGGGGTCGGCAAGTACGACAAGAAGCTGATCCGGTCGAGGTACGCCGAGAACGCCTATGACGTCCTGGAAGTCAGGGACTAGCACCTCGACCACAAGCCCACCGCGTCCATCGCGTTCTGGGTACCGTTGCGCGCATGGGCATGACGCGGTACGTGGCGCTGCTGCGAGGCATCAATGTCGGCGGGCGCAACAAGATCTCGATGGCCGACCTGCGTTCCGCGTTCGAGTCCCTCGAGTTCGAAGACGTCACCACCTACATCCAGTCGGGCAACGTGCTGTTCTGCTCGGATGCGCCGCGCGCGTCCCTGGAGTCCTCGATCGAAGGCATGCTCGAAGCCCGGCTCGGAATCCCGCTCGTGGTCGTGGTGCGCTCGCACCGCCAGGTACGGGCAGTGGTGCACCGTGCGCCGGCAGGTTTCGGTGAGCAGCCGGACACCTATCACTCGGACGTCGTGTTCTTGAAGCCGCCGCTGACCGCCGCGCAGGCGATGCGCATCGTCGACGTGCGCGACGGCGTGGACCAGGCGTGGCCCGGAACCGGAGCGGTGTACTTCGCCCGGCTCAGCGCGCGGCGGACAGAGAGCCGGATGAGCCGGATCGTGGGTAAGCCGGAGTACCAGATGATGACCATCCGCAGCTGGTCGACCACCACCAAGCTGCTTGCCCTGCTCGACCGGACCTGATCGGCGCGGTCGCGTCGTTCACGATCCGACGATGAGCAGGACCAGCGTGATCGACGCGGTGACCCCGAGGAACGCACCGGCCAGGAAGGCGCGCATCCACAGCCGGTGCACCGCTATCGCGCCGGCCAGCAACGCTGCAGCGGCCAGTCCGCTCAGGCCCAGCAGAGGGCCCTCGCGTAGCGGCAGCGCGAGCACCCCGGTGACGAGGAACCACCCGGCGACGACGCCCGCCCCGGCGACTGCGAGAGCCAACACCGACCGGCCGATGCGCCGCGACGGGGAGCGTGGCACCGGCTGGGGCGCGGGCGAGGTCATCCCGTCATGATGGCAGCGTTTCGGTCAGGCCTCTGGCGGCAACACCTCGACGGTGTAGATACTGCGAACACAGGTGGTACGCACGCAGCCCCGAGAGGATTCACCATGGCACTCGACGACGACGACATCACGACATCCGGTGGCGGGGAGGGAACCGCTGACGGCGGTTCGAACCCCGAGGGCCACGACGGCGGCGCGGACGGCACCGCAGGCGGGGAGGGAACCGCGGACGGCGGTTCGAACCCCGAGGGCCACGACGGCGGCGCCGATGGCACCGCAGGCGGGGAGGGAACCGCGGACGGCGGTTCGAATCCGGACGGTCACGACGGCGGCGCGGACGGAACCGCGTAGCCCTTTCTCATGCTGAGCCGCTGCATCGCCGTCGACCCTGCGGAGTTCGCGGAGCAGTACTGGGGCCGTAGGCCTCTGCTCAGCCGGTCCGGTGCACCGCCCCGCGACTTCGCCGATCTGCTGTCGTCCTCGATGGTCGACGAACTGATCGCCGAGCGCGGGGTACGTGCGCCGTTCATCCGCATGGCCAAGGCCGGCGACGTACTGGCGCGCAACTGCTACCTCGACTCGGCCGGCTTCGGCGCCGAGATGCCCGACCAGGTGGATTCCGGGAAGGTGCTCGGCGAGTTCGCCGCGGGCGCCACCATCGTGCTGCAGGGCCTGCACCGGTTGTGGCCGCCCGTGATCGAGTTCGTGCGGGGCATGGTCGACGACCTCGGGCACCCCGTTCAGGCCAACGCGTACGTCACGCCTCCGAGCCAGACGGGATTCGAGACGCACTACGACGTGCACGACGTGTTCGTTCTGCAGACCTGCGGGCAGAAGCGGTGGATCGTGCACGCACCGGTGTACGAGCACCCCCTGCCGTCCCAGCCGTGGACGGACCACCGGACGGCGATCGCCAGGCGCGCCGGGGAAGAACCGGTCATCGACACGGTGCTGTCCGCGGGCGACGCACTGTATCTGCCGCGGGGCTGGGTGCATTCATCTCACGCGCTCGACACCACGTCCATCCACCTGACCGTCGGCGTCTCCGCGGTGACGCGCCTCGACGTCCTGCAGGCCGTCGTGGACACGTTGACGACGGTCGGGGACTTCCGCGCATCCCTGCCGTTGGGCATCGACGCCACGAATCGGGACGACATGATGGCCACCGCCTCGAAGATCATGGCCGAGGCCATCGCATTCATGCGCGACAGCGCCGCCGAGCTCAGTGAGTCTGCGGCCCAGCGACTGTCGCGACGCCACGCCGACCGGACGCGTCCCGTCGCGGTCCGCCCGCTGGCGACGCTGAAGGCCACCGAGCACGCCGACACCGTCACGGTCCGGTGGCGTCACGGCCTCGTCGGTTCCGTCGAGGACCGCGATGGCTCCGTGGTTCTGCGGCTGCCGGACCGGACCATCACCTTCCCGGAGTCCTGCGCGCCCGCGGTGGAGGCGCTGCACCACGGGGCGGTTGGGAGAGCGGATTCCCTGCCGGGCCTCGACCGCGCGGACGGCGCAGTGCTCATCCGAAGGCTGCTGCGGGAGGCCGTCGTCGTACCGGTGAGCGGAGGATGACCTCGGCGAAGCGCGAACCGTGCAGTGACCAGTCCCTCGCCCGCAACGACACCATGTACGGCACGGCGTCCGCCGGGCACTCCTGGCTGATGCTCGAACTGGCGGGACCGTGGGGGCATTCGGCATTCCTGGACTCCGGCGCGGTCCTCGATCGTGACCTCGGCCGTGCGATCGCGCGTCGGGCCGAAGCCGCGGGCATGCGGATCGCCGCGATACGCCGCCCGGGCCGTCGCTCCGCCACACCGCGGTGGCGCTGGTTCGTCGCCCACTGCGACGAGGGCAGCGAGGCGCTGCACCACGGCGAGGTCGATGATGCCCGTGGATATCTGAGCCTCGCCCTCGACGGCTCCGACGGCGAGGTGAGCACGGACCCGCTCGTCGCCATCTGCGCTCACGGCAAGCACGACCAGTGCTGCGCGGTGCGGGGGCGATCCGCCACTGCGGCGATCGCCGCGCAGTTCCCCGAATCCACCTGGGAGTGCTCCCATCTCGGCGGCGACCGGTTCGCGGCGACGATGCTCGTACTGCCCGAGGGTCTCTGTTACGGCCGGGTGGACTCGGCCGACTCACCGGAACTGATCCGCAAGTATCTCGACGGCAGGCTCGACAACCGATTCCTGCGGGGCCGGACGTCGCTGCCGCATCCGGTGCAGGCGGCCCAGCATTTCGTCAGGGAGGCCACGGGCGAGGACCGCATCGCGGCGCTGTCGCCCCTGCACGTCGAACGCGATGACCACACCGTGCGCGTGGTGCTCAGCGCGGAGTCGGGACCCGTGGAGGTCGTGCTCGCCGAGGAGTTGTCCGAACCGCTCCTGTCGATGTGTTCGGCGAAGGCGTCGGGTCGGGTGCGCACCTTCGTGCTGGTGTCGATGACGCCGAGCTGATGCCGCCCAGCGATAGGATGCGTGAAAGATCACCCATCTGTTGATCGGAGACGCGTCGCGATGCCGAAACGTGACCCCTATCCGCTCAACGAGTCTCAGCAGCGAACCTGGCTGAACTACATGCGGGTGTACCACCGGCTCGAATACGAGATGAATCGTCAGCTGCTCGCGGATTCCAACGTCTCGCTGGGGGACTACACCGTGATGAATGCGCTGTCGCAGGCACCGGGGCGACGGGCGCAGCTCACCGCCCTGGCCACCACCATCGGCTGGGAACGCAGCCGGCTGTCACACCATCTGCAGCGGATGACCGGCCGGGGCCTGGTCGACCGGGTCAAGTCCGACACCGACGGCCGCGCCACCGACGCGGTGCTGACCGCCGCCGGCTGGCGCGAGCTGCGCGCCGCCGCGCCGCTGCACGCCGCGTGGGTTGCGCAAGCCTTCTTCGCCGACCTCGACCCGGCGCAGGAGACCGCCCTGGCCGACGCGCTGGCCGTCGTTCACGAGAGCCTCCTGCGGCACGGCAGCCTGCCCAGGCCGGATTAGAGCTGTCGCGAGCCGCCATCGACGAACAACTCGGTCCCTGTCATGAAGCTGCTCTGATCCGACGCCAGAAACACCACGGCCGAGGCGATCTCGTCGGGCCGGCCCAGGCGGCCCAATGGCACACTGGCGGCCTCCCCGTCGAGCAGCGCCTGATCCTGCCCACTCGGTGCCAGCCCCCGCAGCCCGGGAGTCTCCACCGGGCCCGGCACCACGGTGTTGACCCGGATCTTGCGGTCCACCAGCTCGGCAGCCCATGTGCGGCCCAGCGAGCGGATCGCGGCCTTCGACGCCGCGTACGCACCGAACGCGGGCACCCCGGCGGACGCCGCCGTCGAACCGGCCAACACGATCGATGCGCCCTCGTTGAGCAGCGGCAGCACCTTCTGGACGGTGAACACCGTTCCGCCGACATTGCGGGTGAGCGTGTCCAGCAGATGCTCCGGCGTCTCGTCGGCCAACGTGGCGAACTCGCCGCCACCGGCGTTGGCGAACACCACGTCCAGTCCCTCGCCGTGTTCCCGGATGGCGCCGGCGAGCCGTTCGAGATCGTCCGCTTCTGTGATGTCACCCTGCACCCCGGTCGCGTTGGCACCGATGGAGGCGACGGCTTCGTCGACACCGCTCTGGCGCCGTCCGGTGAGGAAGACGTGTGCCCCCTCGGCCGCGAGCCTCTGCGCCGTCGCCAGGCCGATGCCCGACGTTCCGCCGGTGACCAGAGCTGTCTTTCCGCTGAGCTGATTCACGGATACTCCTCGATTGTTCGGGCGGACGTTCCGCCGTACCCGTGACAACTGCGTGACATGTCACGTTATTCCATGCCGCGCCGCCCGGCGTCACCGTCCTGCGACGGGGACCTCGATCGAGTTCTGCAGCGTGTCGATGAAAGCGTCCTGGTTCTTGCTGACGACGAACGCGGCGACAGCGTCGTACACCGCCTGCTGGAAGCCGGTCGACATGAGTTCGCCGTGGGTGATCGACAGGACGATCTTGTCCTTCCACAGCGACTGTGAAGCCTGCCGCTGGTAGGCGGGCAAGGAAGACACGTCGACGTCGTCGCGGATCGGCACCGAGCCCTTCGCCCTGTTGAACTCCAGTGAGGTCTTGGGATCGGCGACGGTCGCCACGAAGTCCATGGCGTTGACCCCGTCCTTCGCCTGGGAGGACACCACGAAGGTGTCGACGATCGCGAGGTACGCCTCAGCTGTGCCGGGGTAGGGCACGTACCCGAAGTCCTTGCCCTCCACCGACTTGTTGGCGACGAGTTCGCCGTAGACGGAGTCGTTCATCGACAGGAAGGCGCACTCTCCGGTGGCCAGCTTCTTGGCCGCCTGGTCCCACGTCAGCCCGGCTGCGTTCGGGTCGGCGTGCGAGACGATCTGCGCGAAGGCCGAAAGAGCCTGTCGCAGTTGCGTACCGCGCCAATCGAACGAATCGTCGGTGATCTTGGACCAGCCGTCGGTGCCGGTGACACCCAGCAGCGTGTTCTCGAACAGTTCCGTGGCGGTGAACCTGTCCTTGGCGCCGAGGCACAACGCGGTCTTCCCGCCGGCCGAGACCTTCGCCAGGTCTGCTTCGAAGGCGGCCGTCGTGTAACCGGGGCCGGGTGCCCTCACTCCGGCGTCTCGCAACATCCGCTGGTTGAACCACAACACATTTCCGCGGTGCGAGCCGGTCGGCACACCCCAGGCCTTGACACGGTGCGTCGCCGCGTCGAGCAGCGCCTGCGGCATGGTGCGATCCAGGCCGGAACGCTCGTAGACCGCGGACACGTCGGCGATGCGGTCCGCGTCCACCCAGGCACGCAGCGAGCTGCCGAGGAAGGTCTGCCAGACGTCAGGCGGATCACCGGCCCGCAATCGCGCGGCGAGGGCAACCTGCACATTGCTGCCACCACCGCCGGTGATGGCGCCGTCGACGATCTCGACGTCGGGGTGGGCCGACGTGAAGGCGTCGAGCAGTACGTCCAGGGCGGGGCGTTCCGAGGACGACGCCCACCAGGACACCACCTCCAACCGGTCGGTCACTTCGGAGAAGTTCGCCTGCTGGCCGCCTCCGCAGCCGGCGAGGACGAATGCCAGCGCGATGATCCAATATCGCCTCATGCTGTTCGGTCTCCCACCTGGTGCGGCGCCGCCTTCAGGTCGAAGACGGCGAAACTGGTGACGACGACGAAGCAGAAGGCGGGCACGATGAACGAGAACGCCGGGCTCGTCGCATCGAGGATGCCGCCCTGGATGAGCGGCATCACGGCGCCGCCCACGATCGCCATGACCAGGCCGGCCGCGCCGAATTTCATTGCCGGACCAAGGCCTTGCAGCGCCACACCGTAGATCGTCGGGAACATCAGGGACAGGCAGAAGGACAGCGCGACGACGGCGGTCACACCGGCCACATTGGGCGAGAACATGGCGAACACACACAGCCCCACCGCGAGAGCGCCGAGCACCAGAAGGACTTTCGTCGCGCGGATCCGGCCGATCACCCACGTCATGATGAACCGGGATATCAGGAACACGATCAGACTGACCTGCAGCAGATACCCGCCGAGTTCGAGCGAGCCGTTGAGCGCCTGCTGCGAGTACTGGATCAGGTACGTCCACGTGCACACCTGCGCGGCGACGTTGAAGAACTGCGCGACCACGCCGTAGACGTAGCGCTTGTTCGACAGCAGGATCTTCAAGGGCCGCCGGCCGTCCAGGTCGCCCGACTCGAACTCCTCGACGATCGGTGGCGATTTCTTGATCGCGATCACCAGACCGATCGCGATGAGGACGAGACCCAGGCCGAGATACGGCCCCATGACGGCACCCAGTTGGCCGGCGCGGATGGTCTGTTCCTGAGCCGGGGTCAGGTTGGCCATGTTCACCGGCTCGTCCAGCTTCGGCAGGATGAGCGTGGCGGCCAGCAGCACGCCGATGTTGGTGCCCACCGGGTTGAACGCCTGCGCGAAGTTGAGCCTTCGGGTCGCGGTCTCCTCGGGCCCGAGTGACAGCACGTACGGGTTGGCAGACGTCTCGAGGATCGAGCAGCCGGCGGCGATGGCGAACAGCGCGATCAGGAACGCCTCGTAGGTCATGATCTTGCTGGCCGGGTAGAACGCCATCGCTCCTGCCGCGGCGAGCAGCACACCGGAGAGCAGGCCGGCCTTGTATCCGAATTTTTCGTTGATGAATGCCGCCGGGATCGCCAGCAGGAAGTACGCCCCGAAGTACGCCAACTGCACCAGGGACGCCTGGAAGGTGTTCATGTCGAAGATCTGCTTGAAGCCCGCCACCATTGGCGTGGTGAGGTCGGCCGCGACTCCCCAGGCTGTGAAACAGCTGATCAGAACCACGAACAGCAGGCCCATCCCCGGATAGACCAGACCGACCTTGGCCGGCTTGGCCGCCGGGGCGTCGGCGGGCTGATCGGCGTGGTCGGTCGTCGTCATGATCAGTACCTCTCTGGTGCTGAGGAATCAGCCGAGGTTTCGACCTGTGATGTAGATCACGCTACTCAGGTCGCGTGCCCGCGGGGCGACATTGCCGATGACGTTCGATGCGCCTCGACGGGCCGAGCCACAGCGACCGCTCAGCAATCCAGAGGATTTCCACAAACAACCCTTCGAGGTCCCTCAGTCCGCGCGCGGACAGTGGTGTCATGACCGCTTCGATCGAACCCCGCCGGAGGGCCGCCGGCGCCGCCTCCAGCAACGGCCGTCGCGGGTGGTGGCGACGCACTCCGGCCGCCAGGACCGCCCTGGCCGCAGCCTTCATGGCGATGCTGCTCGCCGTCGTCTACGCCACGGGGCAGTGGGCGTACGTGGTCGCCTCGCTGGCCGGCTTCGCCACCGCCATCACGCTGATCGCCGTCGGCATGATCGGGTGGGAACGCGTCGTCGGCTCCGCCCGGTCGGCGGGCCTCATCGAGCAGTGACCTGGCCCGCCAGTGAGGACGGGTCGACCACGAAGTCGAAGTACGTGTCCGGATAGGCCTCCGGCTTGAACGTGAAGTGCCACCACTCGTTCGGGTAGTTCTCCAGGCCCTGCGCCGCCAGGCCGTCCTTCAGGCGGAGCCGGTTCTTCAGCTGGTCGCCGTGGACCCTGGGATCCGTTGTGTGGGCCAGCGTGTCGAAGCAGTCGTAGCCCGTACCCATGTCGATGGTGTTGTCGGCAAACCGTTCGGGCTGGGGGGCGGTGCAGTCGACCAGCGGCTGACCGGGAACGTACGGGGGTGTCGATTGCGCGGGCAATGCCACGAGTGTGAGATCCACTGTGCTGCCCCGGCTGTGGCCCGACTTGTCGGCGATGGATCCGTCGGCGAACAGCTGTGACTTGTCCACCCGTGGGTAGAACTCGGCCTTCATCCGCTGGTCGAACGGATCCTTGGCCCATGCGACGAAGTCGTTGACGGCGCGCTGCGGCCGGTAGCAGTCGTAGATCTTCAGCGAGTAGCCGTCCTCGAGGAACTGCTGCTGCGCCCGGCGCAGCGCCTCGGCCGCCGGGCGGGTGAGGATGCACATCGGCGCGCGGTACCCGTCCACGGGATCCCCGGTGAAGTTGTGCGGCGTCACGTACCGGATGTCCAGCAGGATGGTCGGGTCGACGTCACTGACTGAAACGAAGTCCGGCGGAGCGGCGGGATCCACGGCAGACGCGGTGGGTGCCGTGGTGACGGACACGACGAGGGCGGCACAGGCGAGGCCCGTCATCAGAATCTTCATCCCGCCATTGCAGCACCGACGCGGCGAGCCGTCGCGGTAATGCGGCCGCAACTCACAGTCCGCGGCTCTGCGTTGTGCGGAGCCCGCAACATCGGCGCAGCAGTGACGTTCCCTTCCGGAAATAGCGTTGCGCGACGCTGCTGGAAACCGTCTCCTCCCGGAAGGGTCAGTCATGTCCTATGTCAGTCCGCCCGACTTCGTCGGCAAGATGATCGAAGCCGGAGAAACCAAGGCGCTGATGTCCACTCGGGACACCCTCATCCGCGCCTTCATGGCGGGCGCGGTGCTCGCGCTGTCGGCTGCATTCGCCGTCTCCATCACCGTCCAGACCGGCAATCCGTTGCTCGGCGCGGTGCTCTTCCCGGTCGGTTTCTGCCTGCTCTACCTGATGGGATTCGACCTCGTCACAGGCGTGTTCACGCTGGTGCCGCTGGCGTTGCTGGACAAGCGCCGCGGCGTGACCGTCAGGGCGATGTTCCGCAATTGGGGCCTGGTGTTCCTGGGCAATCTCGGCGGGGCACTGCTGGTCGCTCTGCTGATGGCGATCGTCTTCACCTACGGCTTCAGCGTGGATCCCAACGCCGTCGGGCAGCAACTCGGCGAGATCGGTCACAGCCGGACCGTCGGGTATGCCGCACACGGCGCCGCTGGGATGCTCACCCTGTTCATCCGCGCGGTGCTGTGCAACTGGATGGTGTCCACCGGAGTGGTTGCGGCGATGATGTCGACCAGCGTCTCGGGCAAGGTCATCGCGATGTGGATGCCGATCATGCTGTTCTTCTACATGGGTTTCGAACACTCCGTGGTCAACATGTTCCTGTTCCCGTCCGGGCTGATGCTGGGCGGTGACTTCTCGATCGGCGATTACCTGATCTGGAACGAGATCCCGACGATCGCGGGCAACATCGTCGGTGGTGTGACGTTCGTCGGACTCACGCTGTTCGCGACCCATGCGCGCACTGCGGCGCCCCGCACCGTCGTGCCCGATGTGCCCGCGCAGGTCGCCGCGGCGCTCGAAACGAACGGGGCGCGCTCGTGACACCGATCATGCCGAAGTCCGAGGCGGCCGAACTCGTGGTGGCGGCCCGTATCCGCAAGAAACTCAGCTGGGCGGACGTCGCCGCGGAGATCGACGCGCCCCTGGTCTGGACGGTGGCCGCGCTGCTCGGCCAGCACCCGATGCAGGCCGCACAGGCCGACACGATCTGCGCGCTGCTCGAACTCGACTCATCGGTGTCGGAAAGCCTTCAGCGTCAACCCAGCCGCGGCATCGACCCGGCGGCGCTCGCCGACCCGACGATCTACCGGTTCCAGGAGGCCCTCGCCGTCTACGGACCCGCGCTCAAGGAGTTGATCCACGAGGAGTTCGGCGACGGCATCATGAGCGCCATCAACTTCAACATCGAGTTCGGGCGGCGGCCACACCCCGACGGTGACCGGGTGGTGGTCACCTTCGACGGGAAGTTCCTCGACTACCGCTGGTGACGGGTTCTCCTGTAGCCGTTCAGATCCGGACCCAGATGACCCGGACGGGATGGCCGAGCACCGCCTCGAGCTGTTGCTGTTCCTCACCACCGAGGTTGTCCGTCTGAGGTCTGTAGGCCTCCATCGACCACAGCGCGAAGCCCATCGTCGCGTCGGCGGACTCATCGTTGAGGTCGTTGAGCGAGATCTCTGCCCCGCAGCACGGCGCGACGACCTCGAGCGGCCAGTAGCCGTCCTGCTCGGTGTGGCATCGGTCGAGTTGTTCGACGAACCACTCCATCGACACCGGCCCTACGGGTTGGCCGAGCACCTCAGCGCAACGGGGACACACCAGGCGCTCGAGATTCACCCCACCGGTGAAGAGTGTCACGCCATCTGAACGGTCGGCCTTCACTTCGCGGTGGCCCGAATCCGGGTACATCTGATCGGCGAACAGCGCCACGGCAGCCGACTCGTGCGGATCGTCTGGCGCCCACCTCGGATCGGTCGGGATCACCATGCAGTAGAAGCCACTCACGCGCCCACGGTAAGGGGCGCAGCACATAAGTTCACCGAGAACTGAAACGCGGCCGCGCCGACGACACCGCGTCGCGCGGCCGGCTGAGCGCGGACAATCGCACCGCGTCGACGGTGACCGGGCGGACCCGGACCGCGAATCGGCTCGCTGCGCCCCGGCACACCCACTATGTTGACCGCGATGTCCACGCCGTCCGAGTTCCCGCGTGGGATGGCCCTGCTGGTGGCCGGCGCGTTCTTCATGGAGATCCTCGACGCCACCATCATCGCTCCGGCCATCCCGCTGATCGCCGACTCGTTCGGCGTCGCGGCCGTCGACGTCAACGTCGCCATCTCGGCCTACATGGTGACGGTCGCCGTACTCATCCCCGCCACCGGATGGATGGCCGACCGGTTCGGCGTGCGGCGGGTGTTCATCACCGCCATCGCGGTGTTCACGGTGGCCTCCGTCGGGTGTGCAGTCAGCACGACCCTGCCCATGCTCGTCGGCATGCGGGTGCTGCAGGGGGTCGGCGGCGCGATGATGGTGCCGGTGGGTCGGCTGGCGGTGCTGCGCCGGTCCGGCAAGGCCGACCGGGTACGGGCGATCGCGCTGCTCACCTGGCCCGCGCTCACGGCGCCGGTGCTGGCGCCGGCGCTTGGCGGCGCCATCGCGACCTACGGCTCGTGGCGATGGATCTTCCTGATCAACATCCCGATCGGCATCGCCGGATTCGTGTTGGCGCTGCGCCTCGTCCGGGGCGGCCCGACGTCGTCGTCGAGGTCGCTGGACTGGCGCGGCATGCTGATCATCGGTGCGGGAATCGCGACTGCGCTGATCTCCCTCGAACACATCCGAGTGAGCGGAACCGACTGGTGGTTCGTCGGGATCGGCGGTGCGGCGGCCGTGGTGCTGCTGGGTTGGGCGCTGCGCCATCTTCTGCATGTATCGGAGCCGCTGGTGCGACTCGCGGTATTGCGCGTGCAGACGTTGCGGGTCACCGTGACAGCCGGATCGCTTTACCGCATGGTGATCACCGCGGTGCCGTTCCTGCTGCCGCTGCAGTTCCAGCTCGCCTTCGGGTGGTCGCCGGTCGCCGCCGGTCTCATGGTCGCCGCATTGTTCGCCGGCAATCTCGGCATCAAGCCCGCGACCACTCCGCTGATGCGCAGATTCGGTATCCGACAGGTGCTGTTGGTCAACGGAATCGCCTCGGTCGGCTGGTTCGCAGTGTTGGCGACGATGCAACCCGGACTCCCCGTCGCGGTGATCGCGCTGATCCTGTTCATCAGTGGCGCGCTGCGCTCGATCGGCTTCACGGCCTATGCCACGCTGGCCTTCTCCGACGTCGAAGGCGACGACCTCACCCACGGGAACACGCTGAACGCGTCGGTCCAGGAGCTCGCCGCCGGGCTCGGAATCGCCGTCGCGGCATTGCTGCTCAGCCTTCTCGCGTCCTACCAGACGACATATCTGGTGCTCGGGGCGGTGCTGGCCGTCACGCTCGTCGAGACGCTTCGGCTACCACGCGACGCCGGAGCACACGTCAGCCGCTGATGTGCGCCGGCTCAATCTCCGCCGCCGCCACACCCGCCGCCGCCACTACTCGCGCCGCCGCCGCCACAGCCGCCGCCCCCGCCGCCACTACTCGCGCCGCCGCCGCCACCGCAGCCGCTTCCGCCGTGACCACCGTGGTCGCCGCTACCGGCACCCCAGAATCCCGAATCGCCGGAATCGCCTGCACCTCTGCGGGCGAGAAACCGATAGACGGCGATCACCACGGCGATCACCACCGCGACAACGCCGATGGCGATGATCGTTCCCATCATGTGGGAAGCGTACGCCCGCCAGAAGCGCTCGCCTATTGTGGATTTCGCAAGAACTGTCACATTTCGCCCGCATTACGCGACATATCAGCATGAACTCGAAGCCCCGGATTCTCGGATACGTGTTGGCGCCGGCTGCCGTGCTTGCGCTGACTTCCACCGTCGCGCCCACAGCGGTCGCCGCGCCGTGCCCGGACGTGGAGGTGGTCTTCGCCCGCGGCACCACGGAGCCACCCGGAGTGGGCGGCACCGGCGGGGCATTCGTCGAGGCGCTGCGCTCGCAACTCGGACCCCGTTCGCTCGGCGTCTACCCGGTGAACTACCCGGCGAGCAACGACTTCGACTCCAGCACACCCGCGGGCGCCCGCGACGCCGTCGACCACATCCGGGCGACGGCGGCGAGCTGCCCGAACACCAGGATGGTGCTCGGCGGGTACTCCCAGGGCGCGGCGGTCATCGACATGGCCACAGGCGAACTGCCGCCCGAGGTGGCCGACCATGTCGCCGCGGTGGCCGATTTCGGCGGGCCCAGAAGCACATTCGCCGACAGTCTGTCGGCTGGTCCGTCACCGGTCATCGCACCGGCCTACGCCGGCAAGCTCATCGACCTGTGCGTGCCCAACGACCCGATCTGCTTCCAGGGTGGCTGGGACATGGGCGCACACACGGCATATGCCCGAAACGGCCTGGTGAACCAGGCCGCATCCTTCGCCGCCGGTCGGATCTAGTCCTCAGCCGGGGAACTGCTTTACGATTCTTCGCACGTTCCGGGGGAGAGGAAAGCATGAAGATCCAACGACTTTGCGCAGTGACGATCGGTGCGATCGGCTGCGGCGCGGCGTTCAGCGCCTCGGCGGCGGCCACTCCGCCTGAAGGTGACGTGGTCCGCACCGACCTGGCCAAGGGCGTCACCGACGCGCCCGTGTCCATCGTCACCGAGGCCGGCAGGCCGACGACGTTGATCGTGCAGAATCTCGTGCTCAAACCGGGGGCGGACAGCGGCTGGCACACCCACGAAGGGACGGAGTTCTCGGTCATCACCGCGGGCAGCGTCGCGCTGCAGCAGGCACCCGGCTGCGCCGTCGTGCGGTACGGCCAGGGCCAGGCGGTGTTCATCCCGGCCGGGGTCCCGCATCGCGTCGACAACGACGGCCCCGTCGACGCCACCGTGGTCGTCAACTACACCCTGCCCGCCGGCGCGCCCCCGCGCGGTGACTCACCCGACGTCTGCAGGAAGTGAGCCGGCATCGGGGTCGGCGGCGCGGCGACGTCGCGCCAGCACCACCCGGGTGACCGAGACGATCACCGGCAGCGACGACAGGCAGGCGATCGCCAGCACCAGCAGTTCGAGGTGCCGCGAGACGAAGGCGACGGTGCCGAGGTGGTATCCGACCGCCGGCAAACCGAATCCCCAGATGACGCAACCGATCGCGTTGAAAGTCGTGAACACCGCATGGCGCATCCCAGAGATCCCGGCCACCACGGGCGTGAAGGTGCGGACCACGCCGATGAACGGTGTGATGGTGAGGATCTTCGAACCGTATCTGGCGAAGAAGTCGTGGGACTCCGCCAGGTATCGCCGCTTGTAGATCCGGGAATCCGGGCGTTCGTACAGGCTCGGCCCGATCCGCCGCCCGACGAGATAGCTGCATTGGCTGCCCGCGATCGCGGCCGCGGTGGCGCACGGCATCAGTGTCCAGATGCTGACGTCGGCCGCTGCCTGTGCGGCGATCACTCCGGCAGTGAACAACAGGGTGTCGCCGGGCAGGAAGGGAACGAACAGCCCGCATTCGACGAACACGATGACCATGACGCCGGCGACGATCGCCGACGCGAACAGTCCGCCCTCGCCGAGCCAGTACATCGGATCGAGGAACTCCGGGCCCGCCGCGAGCATCACACTCGGCGAAGCTACCGCTGCGAGGTTTCGGGTCGGCGAACGGCGGCGGAAGTGTCGCCGCGCACGAATTCGGCGCGATGTGGCCGGCGGGTGAACACGGCGTAGCGACAGGGTTATCGACGTGTGGGTTGGCCCGGCAGCGGGGATCATGGGCCGGTGGAGGCTTTCGCATCGGTCTACGTCGACATGGCGGCCAGTCCAGCCGCGGTGCGTGCGGCGGTGACCGAACTGCCGCTGCCCGACGGTGTGCTCGAGGCGGTCGTCGACGACCGTTCGGTCACCGACACCTTCGGCTGCCGCATCGCCGTCGACCTCACCGGGACCTTCGACGAGCAGCACGACGGCCTGACGATCGCCCGTGGGTACGCCAGGCAGCTCGCCGCGCTACTCGGCGTCCCGGCATTCGCCTTCCCCGACCTGCTACTGCTCGACTCGCCGCACCGCTTCCTGCAGTGAGCCCCGGCGGGCAATTCGGCTGCAGGACAGCTCAATCGCCCCGGTAGATTCGTACCGATGCCTCAGACTTCCCGGACCGGTGACCCGGTGTGGCTGGTTGACGTGTTGCGTGGCGAAGGTGTGCACCCGGTCGAATACCCCGGTTGGCGATCGCGCGGGCACGGTGACTTCCGGGACATCCGCGGCGTGATGGTTCACCACACGGGCTCGGACAGTGCCGATGCCGGGTCCATCGCGCGCGGACGGCCCGATCTGCCCGGTGCGCTGTCACAGCTGCACATCGCCCGCGACGGCACCGTCACGGTCGTCGCCGCGGGCGTGGCGTGGCATGCGGGTGTCGGGATGTACCCGTGGCTGCCGACCAACATGGGCAATTGGCACACGATCGGTATCGAGTGCGCCAACAGCGGCACCGGCCCGTCCGCGCCGCACCGCACGAACTGGCCCGACGCGCAGTACTCCGCCCTGGTCCGTTGCTGTGCCGCGATCAACCGGCGGCTGGCGCAGACGGCGGACCGCACCATCGGCCACAAGGAGTACGCGGGCCGGGCGCAGGGCAAGTGGGATCCCGGAGCCATCGACATGCACCTGCTCCGCCGCGACGTGCAGGCGCGCATCGGCGTGGTGCCCTCGCCGGCGCCGACGCCCAAGCCGGGTGTGCCGATCGGTCGATACGCCGACATCCTGCTGTTTCGGGGTTCGACGGGCGCACAGGTCGCCGAACTGCAACGCCGACTGAAGTACGGCTATGCCGCCTACGGGGGTCACCTGGTGGTCGACGGCGTGTACGGCGAACAGACCGAGGCAGCGGTCAGAGAATTCCAGCGACGAACGCCTGACCTCGTCGTCGATGGTGTGGTCGGACCGGCCACGGCGGCCGCCCTCCGGCTGCGGATCGTCCCCGAAGTACGCGCACCCTCGGCGGCAGACGCGGGGGTCTGACCTGCCCGCCGATCGTCCAGCGAACACCCGCGACCGCGGTCCGGCGTCGTCCGGACGACGTCCACGGCGCCGACCAGAACAGTGGCGGTCCCTGTCAGCAGTTTGCTGGGTGCGCAGGCTGTGATTTGGCCCTCACTTCACCGGTCGAAACTAAGAAATCCTTAGTCGCGTGCTCGAACAAATTGATCAAGCAAGAATTGCTGTGGCGCTAACCCAGCAGCTGGAGGTGCCACCAACGATTCGCTGAGGAAGGGTAACAACTCGATAACGATCGGTTTCTTAAGCATGGTCTGAGAGTAAAGAACGTTACTGCCGCGATCGCGTGAAGTCGGTGACTAATGCGCCCAATTCACGTCGCTACACTCGACCGGGACCGCGCCCAGGAGGCGCAGAGACAGCTGCAATCGAGAGCCGGCGCACAGCCATGCCGGCGGAGGTGCCCAACACCATGGCAAATATCTTCACCCGCGCAAGCCGCGCCGCCCACGACGAGCCGTTAGACGACGTCATCACCACCGACCATGACCTCACCGTCATCGGATCGGTGGCGATCGGCCGACCCATCGGCGATCTGACCGTCGATCCCGACAGCGGAGCGGTCGTCGCGACGCACCTCGGCGTGCGGGCGGTGTCGGTCCTCGACGCCGATGCGGCGGCCGTCACGGCTCTTGTCCGCGCGCCGGGGGAACCGTTCGCCGTAGCGGCGACCGGTGACCGCGCATACGTGACGACGATGTCGTCGACCACGGACGGCGTCGCGGTGATCGACACGGTCGGCGCCTCGGTGCTGGCCGAATACCCGCTGGCGTTCGGCGTCACAGCAATCGCGGTCAGCCCCGACGGCAAGAAGGTCTTCGCGGGCCGCACCGGCTACGACCACGTCGACGTCGCCGTCATCGACACCACGGCGGAGCGGGCGGGCACCATCGACCTGGCCACCGGCCCCGGGATCAACGTCGACGCGCTGCGGGTCGACGCGGCAGGCAAGCGTCTGTACGTCGCGGCTTCCGACAGCGAAGGCAGTCGCCTCCTGGTGGTCGACGTGGAGACCACCCAGATCGTGGCGACGATCAGGATCGGCGCCCCCATTCGTGACCTCGCGCTCGGCGAGGACGGCACCGCTCACGTGCTCACGTCTCACCGCACCCTCGGCGGCGCGATCGAGATCGTCGACCTGTCGACGAACAGGGTGACCGACACCGTCGAGATCGGCCGCGCACCGGTGCAGCTCGCGCTCAGCGCCGACGGCAGCCGGGCGTACGTCGTCGACTACAACCACGTCGCCGTGCTCTGCACGCGGACCAACGAGGTGCTTCACACCGTGCAGGTGGCAGCTCGCCCGTCGTGCATCGCGCTCAGCGTCGACGGCAGCCGGCTCTACGTCGCCGATTACGCAGGCACCGTGACCGCGTTCGCCGTCGCGGCGATGCAGCCGCTGGTGTACTCCCATACCGCGGCCACCGACCGCATCCCGGCGCAGGCGCGCGAACTCGTCGCGGTCTGACCGGGGTCAGCCCCACTCGTAACGGGTCTTGGGGCGGCCGGCCTTGCCGTAGTCGGTGGTGCGGGTGACGGTGCCGTCGTCCGCGAGCCGCTCGAGGTAGCGCCACGCCGTCACCCGTGACACCCCGATCTGCCGGGCCACCTCGTCGGCCGTCAGACCTTCGGCGGCGTCGCGGACGACGCGGGCGATCTCATCGGTGGTGCCCGCCGCCGCACCCTTGGGTGTCACCGACCTGTCGGTGGCGATGCGCAGTTCGGCCAGCGCGCGGTCGACCTCCACCTGACTGGCCGCATCGGTACCCGCGGGCAGCGCGTCGCGGTAGCGGCGATAGCGCTCGAGGCGGTCGCGGAACGCGGCGAAGGTGAAGGGCTTGAGCAGGTACGCCAGTGCGCCGTGGGACACCGCCGCGCGCACCATCTCCAGATCCCGTTCCGACGTGATCGCGATGATGTCGGGCGCGGGCCGCAACCCCGAAAGCGCTGACGCCAGCGAGATCCCGCTCGCATCGGGCAGGCCGATGTCGAGCAGCACGAGGTCGATCGGACTGTCCGACGCCGCCGCCTCGGCCGCCAACCGCATGCCGTCGCGTGCGGTGTGCGCGACGGCCGCCGTGGTGAATCCGGGCAGCCGGCCGAGATACACCTGATGCGCCTCGGCGATCAACGGGTCGTCCTCGACGATCAGCACCGAGATCACGGCGCCTCCCGCGGCACGGTCACCGTCACCACCGAACCGTAGGTGACGTCGGCGGTCAGCGTGCCCCGATGACGGTTGACCACCTGCGCCACCAACGCGAGGCCGAGGCCGTGCTGGCCGGCGTCGGTGCCGGACTTCGTCGAATACCCGCGCTGCATCGCCCGCCGGAACGTCTGCGTGTCCATCCCGGACCCGCTGTCGGCCACCCGCAGCAGCAGGGTGTCGTCGTCCAGGGTCACGGTCACCTCCACCCACGGGTCGTCGCGGTCGCACGCGTCCATCGCGTTGTCCACCAGATTGCCCAGCACGGTGACCATCTCCTGACCGCTCAGCGGCACGTCGTCGGCGTCCGACGGCAGGTGGGTGTCCTCAGTGACGGTCAGTGCGATGCCCCGCTCGTCGGCCTGCGCGGTCTTACCCAGCAGGAGCGCCACCAGCGCCGGCTCGCCGACGGCCTCCGAGAGACGGTCGACGAGGCGCTGGGACAGCTCCAACTCGCGGGTCGCGAACGTCACCGCGTCCTCGGGCCTGCCCATCTCCACCATCGTGACGACGGTGTGCAGCTTGTTGGCGGCTTCGTGCGCCTGCGCGCGCAACGAGTCGGCGAGCACCTGCAGGGAACTGAGTTCGCCCAGCGCGCCCTGCAATTCGGTGCGGTCACGGACCGTCACCACCTCGGAGTCCGAGTCGGCGACACGTGACCGGTTCACCACCAGCACCCGTTCGTCGGTGACGTGCACCTCGTCGCGTACGCCCGGATCGTGGGCGCGCAGGAAGGCGGGCAGCGCCGAGGCGTCCACCGGGCCGGGTGGCAGCCCGAGCAATCGGCGGGCCTCGTCGTTGACCAGCGCGACGCCATTGCGGTCGAGCACGATCAGGCCCTCCGACACCGAATGCAGGATCGCATCGTGATGCTCGTACATCACCCGCAGTTCGTCGGGCCGCAGCCCGTGGGTCTGCCGGAGCAGGCGGCGCCGGATCAGGAACAGCCCGACCGACGACACCGCCAGCGCCGCAACACTCAGCGCGACGATCGTCGGGACCTGGCCGCGCCACCGTTGCGCGAGGGTCTGCTGGGTGATCCCGGCCGAGACCAGCCCGACGATCTCGCCGGAGCCGTTGCGCACCGGCGCGACCGCCCGGATCGACGGACCCAGGGTGCCGGTGTACACCTCGCTGAACGTCTCGCCGCGCAGTGCCGGCTCCGTCGTGCCGAGGTAGCGCCCGCCGATCTGGCGGGGATCGGTGTGGGTGTAACGGATGCCGTCGGGGGCCATGATGGTGATGAACGCGATGTCGGTGTGCATCCGGACCGCCTCGGTGACCGGCTGCAGAGTCGCTGTCGCCGTGCCGGATTCGATCGCCGACGCCGTCGACGGTGCGTCGGCCAGCGCGGCGGCGATGGCGACCACCTGCTGGCGCGCGGCCTCGTCGCCGTCGCGGCGCGCGTCGAGCAGCGCGAGCACGCTGCCGGCCAGCACGATCACGGCGATCACCACGATCTGCATCGCGATCGCCTGACCGGCCAGCGACCGCGGCCAGGCCCTCCACCGCACCGGGCGCCGCCTAATCCGCGCCGAGATCCGCTGCGGCGATGGCGAACACCTCGTCCGCGCAGCCGACGGCCACGAAGTGGCCGGCCTCCGCCACCGGATGCCACACGGCGCCGGGCATCCGCTCGGCGACCGTCTCGTTGATCGACGCAGGCACCAATCGGTCGTCGAGCCCCTGCCACAGATGCACCGGGCGTTCGATCGCCGTCACGTCGAACGCCCACTGCCGGTACAGCAGATCGGCGTCGCGGACCAGACCCTCACTGCCCTGCGCGAAGCACTCTGCACCCGCGCGGGCGAACACGGCCGCGTTGTCGGCCTGCTGCAGGACCTCTCGGTCGTAATCGTTGACGGCCTTGCGCACTTCGTTGAGGTAGCTGCGCGGGAACCGGGTGGCGGTGAACCCGACCGCCGCGTACATCAGGTGGAAGCCGGGCCGGAAGCGCAGCGCCAGGGTGCCGCCGAACGCGTCGGCTCTCGACAGCCGGCCGGCCGCCCAGTTGTCGCCGAAGGCGCCGTAGCTGCCCGGGGCGAGGCTGCTGACGTGCCGCAGCCGTCCGGCATCGAGGTAGGCCGCGGCGGCCAGTGCCCACGGGCCGCCCTCCGACCAGCCCGTCACGCCGAACTCGTGGCGGCCGAGTGCGTCGGCGACAGTGATCAGGTCCTCGGTCCAGCCGCGGTAGGTGCGGTGGCGCTGCCGGGTGGAGCGCCCGAAGCCGGGACGGTCGACGCAGACGAGCCGCAAGCCTCGGGCCGCCGCCGCGTCGGCGAACAGGCGCGCCTCGAGCCTGCTGCTGGGCCCGCCGTGGTTGTGTAGCACCAGGGGCCCGCCTGGGTCTCCCACGTCGAGATAGCTCAGGGTGCGGCCGTCCGGCGTCATCACCTGCCCGTCGGCGCCGTCCGTGCCGTCGACCACCCCACCGCCTCCCGCTGCACTTAATGAACTAAAGCGTGACCTGGCTCACGTCCTCGCCGAACCTACTTGCAGATCACATTCACTGTCGACCTTGGAGAAGAGCCATGAGCGTGACCCTGGACCCGCCCCCGCCGTCGCAACCCGATCCCACGCCTGCACCGCCCAAGCGCCGCGACCGCACGCACTGGCTGTACATCGCCGTCGTCGTCGCGGTGCTGGCCGGTGTGGTGGTGGGCCTGCTCGCCCCCGAGGTCGGCAAGAGCGTCGGCGTGCTGGGCACGATGTTCGTCGACCTGATCAAGATGATGATCGCCCCCGTCATCTTCTGCACGATCGTGCTGGGCATCGGGTCGGTACGCAAGGCCGCCACCGTCGGCAAGGTCGGCGGGCTGGCGTTCGTCTACTTCCTCGCGATGTCCACCTTCGCCCTCGCCATCGGCCTGGTGGTCGGCAACATCCTGCATCCCGGCAGCGGGCTGAACCTGTCCGAGAGCTCAGCAGGGAAGGGTGCGGAGCTGGCCGAGAAGGCGCACGAATCGGGCGGCATGCTCGACTTCGTCCAGGGCATCATCCCCGAGACGCTGTTCTCCTCGTTGACCGAAGGCAGCGTGCTGCAGGCGCTGTTCGTCGCCCTGCTGGTCGGGTTCGCGCTGCAGGGCATGGGCACCGCGGGCGAGCCGGCACTGCGGGCCATCGCTTCGCTGCAGAAGCTGGTGTTCAAGGTCCTGGTGATGATCCTGTGGCTGGCCCCGATCGGCGCGTTCGGCGCCATCGCCAACGTCGTCGGCCAGACCGGCTGGTCCGCGGTCACGCAGCTGCTCGGCCTCATGCTCGGCTTCTACATCACCTGCATCATCTTCGTGTTCGGTGTGCTCGGCGTCATTCTCCGCGTGGTGTCCGGCGTGTCCATCTTCAAGCTGGTGCGCTACCTGGCCCGCGAGTACCTGCTGATCGTGTCGACGTCGTCGTCGGAATCGGCGCTGCCGCGACTGATCGCCAAGATGGAGCACCTCGGCGTCGACCGCACCACCGTGGGAGTCGTTGTCCCGACCGGCTACTCGTTCAACCTGGACGGCACCGCGATCTACCTGACGATGGCCTCGCTGTTCATCGCCGGAGCGCTCGGCGACCCGCTGTCGGTCACCGAACAGATCGGACTGCTGGTGTTCATGATCGTCGCGTCCAAGGGTGCGGCCGGTGTCACCGGCGCCGGCCTGGCCACCCTGGCCGGCGGCCTGCAGGCGCACCGCCCGGACCTGCTCGACGGGGTGGGCCTGATCGTCGGGATCGACCGGTTCATGTCCGAGGCCCGCGCGCTGACCAACTTCTCCGGCAACGCCGTCGCCACCATCCTCGTCGGTTCGTGGACCCACACGATCGACAAGGGCAGGGTCGACTCCGTTCTGCGCGGCGAGGATCCGTTCGACGAACTCACCATGGTCGACGACGATCACGCCGACACGCGGCAGACCGTCACCGCCTGACCGAGACGCGAAGAGCCCGGCCGACACGTTCGGCCGGGCTTTTTCGTGCGGTGAACCTTTTCGGTGCCTCGCCCGTCGAGCCTCCTGAAGCACAACGACGAATGAAGGGCACGACCATGAAGACCTACCTGTTGATCACCACCGGCATCGCGGCCGCGGCCTGCGCGGCGATCCTCGCACCGGGGACGGTGGCCGAGGCGGCCGCCGAATCGGCGAGCCAGACCATCGCCGTTCTCGAAGCACAGGGTTTCGACGTGAGGGTCAACCGGTTGGGCAGCGCTCCGATCGACGAGTGCGTCGTCACCGACATCAGGAACCCGCGCAGGCAGACCGGATTCGTCCTGCGCGACGAGGACGGCGACAACCCGTTCGCCACCGGCAACAACCGACGCCAGACGATCACCGTCTCGGTGGACTGCTCACGTTGAGCGATCGGTTCAGCGCGAGCAGTTCAGCGACACCGAGATACTGCGGACGACGACCTCGATCAACCTGTCGTCGTAGTCGTCGTCCCACCATCGGTACTGACCGTTGTTGGGTACCAGCCGTGTGGTCTGTTGGGGATTGCGGATCCCGGTGACGGTGCATTGGTCGAGCGGTGCGGAACCGACCCGGTCGATGTTGACCGTGTAACCGGCGTCCTCATAGCGGGTGATGGTCTCCAGCGCCGTTTCCTCGGCCGATGCCAGACCAGCGGGTACGGCCAGCACCCCACACATCGCCAGCGTCGCAGCGCCCAGTGCTGTCTTCGCATTCATGACCGAACCTCCTGGTTCACCTCAACCATCCTCTGAATACATCGCCGGCGGAAGCCCAAACGTTCCTGACGCCGGACGTTCGACAGCACCAATCGACGGACTCCACCGCCGCGCCGGCATTAGCATCGCGCCCAACCGAAGGGGAGGCGTCCGATGCACAGCACCATGCAGGACTGTCCGTTGACGATCGCGGCGATCATGCGGCACGCCGCGACCGTCAACGGCGACCGCGCCGTCACCACTGCCACCGGCGGGGGCGGCTACCGCACGACGAGCTACCGCGAACTCGGCGACCAGGCCGCGCGCCTGGCCAACGCGCTGCGGAGGATCGGTGTCAGCGGCGACGAACGCGTCGGCACGTTCATGTGGAACAACGCCGAACACCTGGCCGCCTACCTGGCGGTGCCGTCGATGGGGGCGGTGCTGCACACCCTCAACATCCGGCTGTCGCCCGAACAGATCGCGTTCATCGCCAACGAGGCCGAGGACAAGGTGATCATCGCCGACGTCTCGCTGGTGGCCCAGCTGGCGCCCGTGCTGCCGCTGCTGGACACGGTGCACACCGTGATCGCCGTCGGCGACGGTGACCTCGATCCGCTCGATTCGCCGCACATGAGGGTGCTGCGCTACGCCGATGTCGTCGCAGGCGAACGTCCGGTCTTCGACTGGCCGGAGATCGACGAGACCTCGGCGGCAGCCATGTGCTACACCAGCGGCACCACCGGCAACCCGAAAGGCGTTGTCTACAGCCACCGCTCGAGCTACCTGCACTCCATGAACGCCTGCACCGCCAACGCGTCGGGCATCGGCTGCAGCGACTCGGTGCTGCCGATCGTGCCGATGTTCCACGCCAACGCCTGGGGTTTGCCGTACGCGGCGCTGATGGCCGGCGCCGACCTGGTGCTGCCCGACCGTTTCATGGACGCCGCGTCGCTGATCGACGTCATCGAGTCGCAACGGCCCACGGTGGCCGGCGCGGTGCCGACCATCTGGAACGACATCCTGCACCGGATCGAAGCGTCTCCTGGCCATGACATCTCCTCGCTGCGACTGATCACCAGCGGCGGATCGGCGGTACCCGTGTCGCTGATGCGGGCCTACGAGCGGCTCGGCGTGCAGATCGTGCAGGCGTGGGGGATGACCGAGACGTCACCGCTGGCGACCGTGGCGCACCCGACCCCCGGCGTGAGCGACGACGAGCGGTGGACGCAGCGCGCGTCGCAGGGCCGCCCGGCGTGCGGGGTCGAGGTGCGGATCGTCGACGACGAGGGCAACCCGTTGCCGCACGACGGCAAGGCGGTCGGCGAGATCGAGGTCCGCGGGCCGTGGATCACCGGCGGCTACTACCGCGGCCGCGACGCGGAGAAATTCGACGACGGCTGGCTGCGTACGGGCGACGTCGGCCGCGTCGATCCGCAGGGCTTCGTCACGCTCACCGACCGGGCGAAGGACGTCATCAAGTCCGGCGGCGAGTGGATCTCGTCGGTCGAACTCGAAAACCACCTGATCGCCCACGAAGCGGTGCTCGAGGCAGCCGTCGTCGGCGTGCCCGACGAACGCTGGCAGGAGCGCCCGCTGGCGGCGGTGGTGCTCAACGAGGGCGCGGCCGCCGACCCCGCCGAACTACGGGAATTCCTCGCCGACAAGGTCGTCCGCTGGTGGCTACCGGAACGCTGGACCTTCGTCGACGAGGTGCCGCGCACCAGCGTCGGCAAGTACGACAAGAAGACCATCCGCGCCCGCCACGCCGACGGCGCCTACGACGTCATCGAACTGCGGGACTGACGCTTCTCTGGCGAGCAGACGCAAATCGTTGCGACACGCCGTCGTTAACGGGCAATTTGCGTCTGCTCACGCTGGAAGGTGACTACCGCTCGGCGCGCTGGTAGGCCGTGACGACGGCCGCGCCGCCGAGCCCGATGTTGTGCTGCAGCGCCGCCGTCACGTTGTCGACCTGACGCCTGTCGGCGGTGCCGCGCAGCTGCCACGTCAACTCCGCGCACTGCGCCAGTCCGGTGGCACCCAGCGGATGACCCTTGGAGATCAGCCCGCCCGACGGGTTGACCACCCAGCGGCCGCCGTAGGTGGTGTCGTTGTTGTCGATCAGCTTCGGCGCCTCGCCCTCGCCGCACAGGCCGAGCGCCTCGTAGAGCAGCAGTTCGTTGGCCGAGAAGCAGTCGTGCAGCTCGATCACCTGGAAGTCGCTGGGGCCGAGACCGGACTGGTCGTAGACCTGGCGCGCCGCCTGCACGTTCATGTCGTAGCCGATGACGTTCTTGGCGCTGCCGTCGAACGTCGACTCGAAATCGGTGGTCATCGCCTGGCCGACGATCTCCACGGCTTGGTCCGCCAGCCCGTGCTTGTCGACGAACGCCTCGCTGGCCAGGATCGCCGCGCCCGAACCGTCGGAGGTGGGGGAGCACTGCAGCTTGGTCACCGGATCAGAGATCATCCGCGCGCCGAGGATGTCGTCGAGGCTGTACTCCTCCTGGAACTGCGCGTAAGGATTGTTCACCGAGTGCTTGTGGTTCTTGTATCCGATCTTCGCGAAATGCTCTGCGGTTGAGCCGTGTTGACGCATGTGCTCGCGGCCCGCGGCGGCGAACATCCACGGCGCCACGGGGAACGCGAACTCCTCGATCTCGGCCAGCGCCTTGATGTGGCGGCCCAATGGTGACTCGCGATCCTCGGCGCCGCCGGCCAGCGCGCCGGGCTGCATCTTCTCGAAGCCGAGCGCGATCGTGCAGTCGGCCAGGCCGCCTCGAATCGTCTGGGCGGCCAGGAACAGTGCCGTCGAACCGGTCGAGCAGTTGTTGTTGACGTTGACCACCGGGATGCCGGTCATGCCCAGCTCGTAGAGCGCGCGGTTGCCCGACGTGGAATCGCCACTGCAGTAGCCGACGTAACCCTGCTGCACCTCGGAGTAGTCGATGCCGGCGTCCTCGAGCGCCTTGGTGCCCGACTCCTTGGCCATCTGCGGGTAGTCCCACCCCTCGCGGCGGCCGGGCTTCTCGAACTTCGTCATCCCGACGCCGACGACGAACACTTTCTCAGGCATGGCTGTGGCCCTTCGCTTATCACCGCAAGTGGTGTAGACCACAATAGAACGCGTTCTAATTCGCCGACAAGGAGGGTGACGTGGGCCTACGGGTCGTGCAGTGGGCGACGGGCGGAGTCGGTGTGGCTGCGATCAAGGGCGTGCTCGAGCACCCCGATCTGGAGCTTGCCGGCTGCTGGGTGCACTCGCCCGACAAGGCCGGACGCGACGTCGGGGAGCTGGTCGGTGTCGACCCGATCGGCATCGCCGCGACCAACAGTGTCGAGGAGATCCTGGCTCTTGACGCCGACGCGGTGATCTACGCGCCGCTGCTGCCCAACCCCCAGGAGGTCGAGGCGCTGCTGCGTTCGGGCAAGAACGTCGTCACCCCGGTCGGCTGGTTCTACCCCGGGGAGAAGGAGAGCACACCGCTGCGCACCGCCGCCGTCGAGGGCGGTGTCACGCTGCACGGCACCGGTATTGCGCCCGGCGGCATCAGCGACAAGTTCCCGCTGATGATGTCGATCATGTCGACCGGAGTGACATTCGTTCGCGCCGAGGAGTTCTCGGACCTGCGCACCTACGACGCGCCGGACGTGCTGCGCTACGTGATGGGTTTCGGCGACACCCCCGAGAAGGCACTCACCGGGCCGATGCAGAAGCTGCTCGACGGCGGTTTCATCCAGTCGGTGAAGATGATCGTCGACACCATGGGCTTCAACGCCGACCCGCAGATCCGCGCCACCCAGGAGATCGCCGTCGCGACCGCGCCCATCGACTCCCCGATGGGCGCCATCGAACCCGGCCAGGTCGCGGGCCGCAGGTTCCACTGGGAGGCTCTCGTCGGCGACGAGGTCGTCGTCCGGGTCACCGTCAACTGGCTGATGGGACAGGAAAACCTCGATCCACCATGGGATTTCGGACCGGCCGGCGAGCGTTACGAGATGGAGGCGAAGGGCAACCCGGACTTCGCGGTCACCATCAAGGGCTTTCAGCCCGAGAGCGTGGCGGAAGGCTTGGAGTGCAACAACGGCATCGTGGCCACCGCGGCGCACTGCGTGAACTCCGTCCCCGCGGTGTGTGCGGCCGCACCGGGCGTCGCCACCTATCTCGATCTGCCGTTGATCAGCGCCAAGGCGGCGCCGCGGCTGCGCTGAGCCGACGAGCTACGGCTGCACCAGGATTCGGATCGGATCGCCGTCGGCGTTCTCGAGCTTCTCGATGCCGAGCGCCACGTCCTCCAGCGGTACGACGGCACTGATCGAGCGCGACAGGTCCAGCCGGCCGAGTGAGACCAGTTGGGCCAGTGTGCCGATGTCGGAGTTCTGGTACCCGAGGTGGCCGAGCACCTGGCGCTTGAACAGGTTGAAGATCGAGGTCGGACCGATGGTGGGAGCGTCGGCGCTCATCCCGACACCGACGAGCCTGCCGCCGACGGTGAGGCTGTTCAGCGCCTGCTCGAACGTCGACCCGAGGCCGACCGCGTCGAACGCGACGTCGAGGTTGCGCCCGCCGGTGACCTCGGCGATCTTGCCCGCGAGGTCGGGGTCGCGCGCGTCGAACGCATGGTCGGCGCCGACGGCCAGCGCCCTGTCGAGGATGGCGGGTTTGATGTCGACCGCGACGATCGGCGCGGCGCCGACCAGCCGGGCGAGCTGGATCATGTGGGTGCCCAATCCTCCGACACCCCATACGCCGACGGACTCGCCGATACCGACCCCGGCCGTCCGGACCACCGCTCCGTACGGCGTGGAGACGGCGTCGGCCAGGATCGCGGCCTGCTCCAAGGGCACGTTGTCGGGAATCCTCGTCAGCCCGAACGCCTGGGCCACCGTGTACTCGGCCCAGCCGCCGTCGTAGGCGAACGCCATCAACCTGATCCGCAGGCAGTTCGACATGTCGCCGCGGCGGCAGTTGACGCATTCCAGACAAGGCTTGCCCGCGGCCACCACCACGCGGTCGCCCTCCGCCCAGCCGGTGACGCCGGGCCCGATGGCCGCGACGGTGCCCGACGTCTCGTGGCCCTGGGTGACCACCGGCAGCTGCGAGGGAAACGTGCCGTTGATCAGGCTCAGGTCGGAATGGCAGATGCCGCAGAAGGCGACCTTGACCAGCACCTCACCCGGACCAGGCTCAGGGATCGGGACGTCCTCCACGGCGACGGTCCTGGTGTCGGCGTAGAAGCGCTGAGCGCGCATGGTGGCCATCCGACTCACGGTAGGCGACTGCTGGCACACTCGGGACCCGTGACAACGAAAACGGCACTGGTCCTCGCCGGCGGCGGGATCGCGGGCATCGCCTGGGAGACCGGCATTCTGCGGGGCATCGCCGACAGGTCGCCGTCCACGGCGCAGGCACTTCTCGACGCCGATGTGCTGCTGGGCACCTCGGCCGGATCGACGGTCGCCGCGCAGATCAGCAGCGGCACGAGCCTCGACGCGCTGTTCGACCGTCAATTGGCCACGGCGTCGGCGGAACTGAGTCCGGCCGTCGGAATCGACGGCATCGTCGAACTGTTCGTCGGCGCGATGGCACAGCCCGGGTTGACCACCACAGAGAAGCTGCAGCGGATCGGTGAGATCGCGGTGTCCACCCCGACAGTCGACGAGCGGGTGCGGCGCGACGTCATCGCCGCCCGGCTGCTATCGCACGAGTGGCCCGACCGGGTGCTGCGGATCCCCGCGATCGACACGGCGACCGGCGAACTCGTGGCGTTCGACCGGTCCGCCGGTGTCGGCCTCGTCGACGCCGTGGCCGCCAGTTGCGCTGTGCCCGGCGCATGGCCGCCGGTGACCATCGACGGCCGCCGCTACATGGACGGCGGCGTCGGCAGCACGATCAACCTGCGATTCGTCGACGACTGCGACGTCGTCGTGGTGCTGGTGCCGTCCGGCCGGGACTCGCCGTCGCCGTTCGGTGGTGGCGCCGCAGAAGAGATCGCCGCACAGGGCGACCGGGTGCTCGGGGTGTTCGCCGACGACGACGCGCTCGCGGCGTTCGGCGCCAACCCGCTCGACCCGGCGTGTCGCGTCCCCTCCGCCCATGCCGGGCGCACGCAGGGCCGCCGGGTGGCCGCCGAGATCGCGGCGTACCTCGGCTAGGGGGTCAGCGTCGGGGTGAACCCCGGCGCCTCCAGCTCGTCGAGCGCGTGCGCGGCCAGCTCCCGGCCGACCTGGATGACCTCGGCGGCGCGGTGGAAGTCGAGACTGCGGCAGACCGTTCGCGGCACCTCGATCAGCAGATCCGGCGGATAGCCGGCCAGCGTGTGTCGGGCCAGCGCGGCCTGCGCGATGTCGATGGTGCGGTTCATCACCTCGAAGCTGCTGAGCCGGGGCACCACCACGTCGTCCACCTCGTCGGAGCCGTCCTCGGCTGCGCCGTCCGGAGTGTCCTCGACGATGCCGCCCTGGCCGTCTGTGCCGTCCTCCGGGTCTTCGGTGGTGCCGAACCGGCTGAGCATCGACCGCACCGCCGGCGTGTCGAGCACCGTGCGGGCCGACTTGGTGTCGAGCAGCGCGGATGTGCTGCGCAGCAGGCGGTTCAACCATTCGGAGTTGACCCCGGACTGGTCGCCGTCGGGTTCGGCGCGCCCGCCGGACTCGCTGCCGCTCAGGCTCACCGCGATCGTCAGGTCGGCGTTGACGGCCGAGATCGGCGCCATCGGCAGCGGGTCGAGGATGCCGCCGTCGGCGAGCAACCGGCCGTCCAGCACGTACGGCATGATCACACCGGGGATGGCGATGGAGGCGCGGATCGCCTCGTCGAGCGGACCGCGCTGCAACCACACCGATTTGCCCGCGATCAGGTCCGTCGTCACCGCGGTGTACGGGATCGGCAGGTCCTCGATCGCCACCTCGCCGAGGATCTCGCGGACCGCGTCGATGATCTTCTCGGCGCGCAGCACTCCGGCGGCGGTGATCGCCGGGTCGAGCAGCCGAAGCACCGCACGCTGCGTCAAGCCCTTCGCCCACTCGGCGTACTCGTCGAGCTTTCCCGCCGCGTGCAGACCGCCGACGAGCGCACCCATCGACGACCCCGACACTCCGACGATCTCGTAGCCGCGGTCGCGCAACTCCTCGATCACCCCGATGTGCGCGTAGCCGCGGGCTCCGCCGCTGCCCAGCACCAGAGCGACCCGCTTGCTCATCGCGCTATTGTGCGCCCTCTCGAATCGGCGCGGTCAGCCGCACAGCCCACCGGCGGCCGCCTCGACCGCGACGATCACCGCCGCCTGCCGCGGCGGTGCCAGCTTCGACCACGGCGTCCCGAACGTCCCGGGTCCCGCCGAGTCCGAGCGCTGCAGTTCGCCGAGGTACGGCTCGATCTGCGACGCGAGGTCGCCGCCCTTCTCCGTCATCCACGTCTTGGCGGCGTTGCACGCCTGGAAGTACTCCTCCTCGGTGGACTCCGCGGGCGAGCCGACGGCGGTGGTCACCCCGCCCGGCGTCACCTCCTGCGCGCCCGGCGCCGCCGTCCGGGTCTCCGAGGTAGCCGTCGTCGACGGGCCGGGCTGCGGCGAACTGGCGGGGGCGGCGTCGTCGGAGCCCGACGAACAGCCGGCGAGGGCCAGGACACAGGCGGCCGCGATCACCACTGCGGGGTAGCTGCGCATACCGCTCAATCTAGGCAACGGCGCGATGCGGCCCGCCGCCGCCCGCGTCAGATGCCGGTGCAGATCGACACGAAGGGGATCGGCGCGCACACCCCGATGGAGAAGCCGGGCGTCGGGTCGCCGTTCCACGGCGGCGGCGGTGGCGGGGGTGGCGGGGGTGGCGGCGGCGGGGGTGCGCCCACACATGAGTTGGACGGCGCGTCGTACACCGTGCCGGGGCCGCATTCGGCGGCATTCCCCACACCGGGAGTGGCGACGGTCACGAACAACAACGGCGCGAACGAGGCAGCCGCGGCGACCGCCAGATGTCTGATCTTCATTGCAGGCCTCCTGCAGCTTCTCCCCACGGCCCGACCCCGACTTTACCCCCGGGAGGCGGTGTCGAACCCACGCTTCGACACCTGTCTGCACCGCTTCGGCCGCGCCGGCGCTCGCGACCCGACCAGCGCATTTCAAGATTCACCCTGAGGTTAAAGCCGGCGTCTACCGGGCGGTCCCGGGCTGTGGAACACTTGGCGCTGTGACGAAGACGACTGACCGTCTGGAGTGTTGTCGGGCCTGACGCCCGCCCCCGATCCGTCCCGTCACACCCCTTTGGAGCTCCTCCATGGTTTCCGCGGTTTCCACGCGTCCCCTCACGCTGCCGCCCGTCGCGGTCGCCCCCGCCGTCTCGGCGCCCACCCGGCTCCGGCTGCCCGACCTGCTGCACGCCACCGACGCAGGCGCGGACGAGGTGCTCAGCGGCCGCTACGACCACCTGCTGCCTGCCCGCGGCGTTCCGCGCGACGACCGCTGGTTCACCCGCATGTACGGCGACGACGAACTCGACATCTGGCTGATCAGCTGGGTGCCTGACCGGTCGACCGAACTGCACGACCACGGCGGATCGCTCGGTGCGCTCACTGTCGTGTCGGGGTCGCTGTCCGAAACCCGTTGGGACGGCGAGGCGTTGCGGCGCCGTCGGTTGTCCGCGGGCGATCAGGCCGGCTTCCCGCTGGGCTGGGTGCATGATGTGGTGTGGGCGCCCGATCCGGTGCCGACGCCCACGCTCAGCGTGCACGCCTATTCGCCGCCGCTGACGGCGATGTCGTACTACGAGGTCACGGAACGGCAGACGTTGCGGCGCAACCGCACCGAACTCACCGAACACCCGGAGGGATGAGCATGCCCAGCCGTATCGACCGCATTCTCGAGGGTGCGCGATCGCGCCTCGACCGGATGCCGGCGCGCGACGTGCCCGTGGCGCTCGAGCGTGGCGCCCTGCTGGTGGACATCCGCCCGCAGGCGCAACGGGCGCGCGAGGGCGAGGTGCCTGCCGCGCTGGTGATCGAACGCAACGTGCTGGAGTGGCGCTGCGACCCGACCAGTGACGCGAAGATCGCCCAGGCCGTCGACGACGACGTCGAGTGGGTGGTGCTGTGCTCGGAGGGCTACACCTCGAGCCTGGCCGCTGCTGCGCTGCTCGATCTCGGGCTGCACCGGTCGACCGACGTCATCGGCGGCTACCACGCGTTGAAGGCCGAAGGCGTCCTCGTCTAGCTCTCCGCGTCGGCTTCGTTCTTCTTTTTCTTCTGGTCTGCGGCCGGAGCGGAGTCCGATGTCGCACGATCGGTCCTGGACCGGATCTGGTCCGTGGCCTTCTCGACGCGGTCTTGGATTCGCGTTCGAAGGCTCTTCCGCGGAGTCTCCGACGTTGACTCCGTCGCCTCGCCACGCTCGTCCCTCGCCTGCTTCAGATTGCCCCTGATCTCGCGGAGCACACCGAATGGGCGCAGAAGCCGCTTTTCCGCCTTCGGCGTCGAGGTCGGCTCAGCGGGTTCGACGTCGACGGTCGCGGTATCGACCACGGCGGCGCCCGTCTCGAGTTGCGGATCGACCGGAGCCGCCGGCTTCGGCGTGACTGTGTCCACGACGGTTTCGATGCTGCTGCCGGGTTGCGCCTCGACCACAGGCCCGGTCGGTTCGGCCGGATCGATAGCGACGTCTTCCTTCGCCTCCGGCACCACCTCGGTCTTCGCCAGACTCACGTCGACCAACGTGGTCGATCCCACCGGTGGCCGCTCCTCGTCGTGGTACGGAAGCAGATCGGACAGATTGCGGAGGAACTCCCGCGCCGACGTGCGGAAGGCCTCATAGCCCTCGGCGAACTCCGTCGACCCGGGAAACGGCGGAAGCGGAGGGAGATTCGGCAGGAAGAAGTTCAGCTCGTCGATTCCCAGCTGGATGAGCGCGTCCACGCTCCACGAAACACCCTCGGCGAGATTCGTCCAGAAGTTGCCGTCGCCGTCGATCCAGTCGAGCGTGTTGTGGACGATCGCATGGACGATGCGCTCGCCGAAGTTGTAGAGGATCATCACCTGGGGTGCGAGCCACCCGACGTACGGGATCCATCCCACGGCGTACTCGCCGAGTTCGAAGCCGTACCGAACCCACGGCTCGATGGCGTGATACGCCGCTTCGAGACTGCCGGCCACCGAGCCCGGCGTCGGCACCGGCCCAGTCACCGGCGGCTGCGGTACCGGACGGTTCGCGCTGGGCCAGAAGGTCTGCTGCCACCACTCGTACAGTTCGGGGAACTGGCTCGTCTGCGCGGCGGGCCGGACGTCGGCCACGTACCGCACGGCGGCTGTTTCCGTCACGGGTGGCGTCACCGTCGGCGATGCGACAAGCGCACTGATTCCGACGACCGCGATTCCGGTGCAGATCGATCTTGAGACAAGCGTCATGATTGCTCCTCAAATTGACGCCGATGCAGCGAACATAGCCCTCGACCCGGGAAATAAGGGCATTTGCGCAAAATTGCTCGGCCGATCGTTGATCGATCTTGTTAGCTGCTCTCGCCGGAACGCAGCGTCGGACGCAGGCGCTCGGTCTTCTCCGGCGTCCAGCCCGGCGGCTGCAATATCGCCGCCCAGGCGTTGGCGACGTCCCTGACGTAGACATGGCCGTGTCCGTCAGGCACGTCGATCGCCACCGCCATGTCGGCCGACACCTGCAGGAACGTCACCACCGGAATCCACTTCATCCGCGGGGTGCGGTCGTAACCGGGCGGTTCCTCGAGCCAGTCGGGCCGGGCGAACAGCAGTTCCGGGTTCCACCACGAGATCGGATCGGAGGCGTGCTGCAGGTACACCGCGCGCGGCACACCCCATGGATCGGCGGGCCGGTCGAGGTTCTCCGGCCGGGCGGCGAACCGGACGTTCTCACCCTTGTCGTAGATCGGCAGCCACTCCGGTGATACGGCGTCGCGGTTGAGGGTGAGGTCGGTCCACATCGTGTTGTTGAACGTCGGCCCGCTGAACAGCGCGCCGTCCGTGCGGGCGACGAGGTTGTTCAGCGCGAGGAACGGCGCCTCGCCGCCGAAGGAGCCGAGGCTCTCACCGAACACCACCAGCCGGGGCCGCTGCGCTTCGGGCATCGCCCGGATGAGCCCGTCAACGGCTTCGAACAGCGCCTGCCCGGCTTGGCGGGCGTTCTCCTTGTCGACGAGGAACGACAGCCAGCTCGGCAGAAATGAGTACTGCATCGACACGATCGCGGTGTTGCCGTTGAACATGTACTCCAGCGCGGCGGCCTCGGCGCCGTTGATCCAGCCGGTGCCCGTCGAGGTGGCCACCGCGACCACCTCACGTTCCAGGCCGCCGGTGCGCAACAGTTCCTGCGCCGCGAGTGCGGCGGTGGCCTTGATGCCGTCGGCGGAATTCAGGCCCGCGTAGGCGCGGATCGGCTCGACGGCCGGCGCGCCGTTGAACCGTGTGAGCCGCTCGGTCGTCGTCGCGCCCGAAACGAACACCCGGCCCTGGTGGCCCAGCGACTCCCAGCTCACCAGTGACTGCGGCCCGCCGGACTGCAGCGCCGACGTGGGCGCCGCGAAATCCGGGTCGGTTTCGTCGTTCACCGCCTCGAAGGTGTTGTTGATCGTGCTCATCGCGAAGCGGACGACGACGCCGTTGAGGATCGCGATCGTCAGCACGAGCAGCAGGGCCACCACCACGACGGCCGAAACCCGCGGTGGGGCAACGCGTTCGAGCTGGCGCATCAGGAACAGGATCAGCTTCCGGATGAGCTGGCCGATTTCCACGAGGGCGAACAGCACCACGATGGACAGCACCGCGGTCAGCGGATGGTCCCAGAATCCCAGCCGCGGCACCCCCATCAGGTCGCGGACCTGGTCCTGCCACACGTGGAAGTACACGATCATCAGCACAGTCCCGATCACGCCGACGACGAGCAGCCCGAGCCACGCCCACAGCGGGGCGCGCGGGCTGGTGTTCCTGGAGAGCATGAAGCGGACCAACCACACCCCGAATACACCGAGCGCGTAGCCGAATGCACCTGCGCCGCCGCTGACGAGGCCCTGGAACAGCGGTCCGCGGGGCAGCAGCGACGGGGTCATCGAGAACCACAGGAACACCAGCCCGACGGCTGTGCCGAAGAACGTGTAACGGCGTAGCCACCACGGTCGCTTGGCGGGCGGCGGTTCCTCCTGCGGGGGCGCCTGCGGTTCGGCCTCCGCGGTCTCGGTCACCAGAGCACTTTAGCGATGGGTGAAGTTCGGTGGGCGCTTCTCGCTGAACGCCGCCATCCCCTCCTTCTGATCCGCCGTGGCGAAGGTGGAGTGGAAGAGCCTGCGCTCGTAGAGCAGGCCTTCGGAGAGTGAGGATTCGAACGCGCGGTTGACGGCCTCCTTGGCCATCCGGGCGGCGTTGAGGGACATCCCCGCAATGGTCTTGGCTACGGCGTTGGCCTCGTCGAGCAGCGTGTCGGCCGGGACGAGTCGCGACACCAGGCCGCTGCGCTCGGCCTCCTCGGCGCCGATCGTGCGCCCGGTGAGGATGAGGTCCATCGCCTTGGCCTTACCGATCGCGCGGGTGAGCCGTTGCGAGCCACCCATACCGGGCAGCACGCCGAGCTTGATCTCGGGCTGGCCGAACTTCGCGGTGTCGGCGGCGATCAGCAGGTCGCACATCATCGCCAGTTCGCAGCCGCCACCCAGTGCGTAGCCGGCGACGGCCGCGATGGTGGGGGTGCGGGTGGCCGCGAATGTGCCCCAGGGAGCGAAGAAGTCGGCCGCGAAGACGTCGGCGAACTCGAGGGTCGCCATCTCCTTGATGTCGGCGCCCGCGGCGAAGGCCTTCTCGTTGCCGGTGACGATGATGGCGCCGATGCCCGGATCCTGGTCGAGTTCGGTTGCCGCCGCGCCGACTTCGGCCATCACCTGGCTGTTGAGGGCATTGAGTGCCTTCGGCCGGTTCAGGGTGATGGTGCCGACGCGGTCGTCGCGGGTGACGAGGATGGTCTCGTAGGACGTCACGGTGTCTCCTCCGGGAAGGTCAGATCGGGGTCGGCGGGGGCGAAATAGGCGTCGACTTCTTCCTCGGTGACGGCGTCGATCGAGGGGGGCGACCACTTCGGGTTGCGGTCCTTATCGACCAGTTGCGCGCGGATGCCCTCGACGAGGTCGTGCGAACGCAGCGACGCGCACGACGTCCGGTACTCCTGGCGCAGCACGTCCTCCAGGGTGGCGAGTTCACCGGCGCGGCGCACGGCTTTGAGCGCAACGGCCAGCGAGACGGGGGAGCGACCGACGATGAGGTCGGCTGCGTCGTTGGCCGGCTTGGCGTCGTGGCCGCGCAGTGCCGCCACGATGTCGGCGATGGTGTCCCCGGCGTAGCACTCGTCGATCCAGTCGCGCTGCTCGAGCAGGGTGCTCGCAGGCGGCTCGACGGCGTGGGTCTCCAGCGCGGCCTCGACCCCGTCGGCGACGACTGATTCTGTGAAGGCTCTCAGCGATTCGTGCGGCACATAGTGGTCGGCGAAGCCCATCGCGATGGCGTCGGCGCCGGAGAACGGTGCACCCGTCAGTGCGGCGTGCAGGCCGAGCAGACCGGGCGCACGCGCGAGCAGATAGGTGCCGCCGACGTCGGGGATGAAGCCGATGCCGACCTCGGGCATCGCCATCTTGGTGGTGTCGGTGACGACGCGGACGTCGCCGTGCGCGCTGACGCCGACTCCACCGCCCATCACGATGCCGTCCATCACCGCGACATACGTCTTCGGATAGCGGCCGATCACCGCGTTGAGCAGGTATTCCTCGTACCAGAACTGCCGCGCCTCGGAACCGTCGGCCTTGGCGCTGTGATAGATCGCGACGACGTCGCCACCGGCGCACAGGCCACGCTCACCGGCGCCGGTCAGCAGGACCGTGTGGACGTCGTCGTCGCCTTTCCAGGCGTCGAGCGCCTCGGCCAGGGCCGTGACCATGCCGTGGTTGAGCGAGTTGATCGCCTTCGGCCGGTTCAGGGTGACGAGGCCGACGCCGTTCTCGACGGTTACTAGGACATCCTCGTTTTCCTCCATGGGTAGCAATCTAGATCGTCGCCCGACTCTCTGGTCCGACGGGTAATGTTTTGACACGAACCGGCCACAGGAAGTTCCCAGGATCCCTTGCCATCTCGGGAACCAACTCGCTGCCGGTGATCGTTGAGAGTGTGTTCGTCACTCGAACCACAGCACAGGAGAGGATCCGACGGTGCGCGAGAGCAGCAACCCGGTATTCCGCTCGCTGCCCAAGGGGCAGCAGGGCGGATACGCGTCATTCGGTACCGGAGCCGCCGGCTACGGTGCCCAGCAGACATACGCTGAGCCCTATACCACTCAGTACCCCGAGCAGACGGGCGTCGCCCGGCCGCTAACCATCGACGACGTCGTCACCCGCACCGGCATCACGCTGGCCGTGCTGACGGTCTCGGCCGTGGTCTCCTACTTCCTGATCACGCAGAACCTCGGGCTAGCTGTGCCGATCACCCTGATCGGTGCGCTCGGTGGTCTGGCGCTGATACTGATCGCTACGTTCGGCCGGAAGCAGGACAACCCGGCCCTCGTGCTGAGCTACGCGGTGCTCGAAGGCATGTTCGTCGGCGGATTCTCGTTCCTGCTGACCTTTGACATCCAGGGCGCCAGCGCCGGTGGGCTGATCTCGCAGGCGGTGCTCGGCACCTTCGGCGTGTTCTTCGGCATGCTGGTCGTCTACAAGACCGGCGCCATCCGCGTGACGCCGAAGTTCACCCGCATGCTCGTCGCCGCCATGTTCGGCGTGCTTGTGCTCGCGCTCGGCAACTTCGTGTTCTCGATGTTCACCGACGGTGCCGGCCCGCTGCGCGACGGCGGCCCAATGGCGATCATCTTCTCGCTGGTGTGCATCGGCCTCGCCGCGTTCATGTTCTTGCTCGATTTCGACTCGGCTGACCAGATGATCCGCGCCGGCGCGCCGGAGAAGGCCGCATGGGGCATCGCCCTCGGCCTGACCGTCACGCTGGTCTGGCTGTACACCGAAATCCTGCGGCTGCTGAGCTACTTCCAGAACGACTAGCAGCCTTCGCGAGGGAAGCCCGGCACCGGACGAGGTGTCGGGCTTTCTGCGTTCTCGAGGCCTTTCGCGTTGACTTTGTTCACAGATCGCGATTGCTCCACAGATCGCGATCTGAGTGCAAAGTCAACGCGCTTGCCGTCGGTGGCCGCCATGAGGCTGCGGGCATGGACGGCACTCCATTCCTCGGGTCCGAGGCGGTCGCCGCGGGCGCAGTTCCCAAGCACCGCCTGCGGTCCCATTTCCGCGGCATCTTTCCCAACGTCTACGCACCGAGGGACGCCACACTCGACACTCGACAGCGCGCCTACGCCGCGTGGTTGTGGTCGGGGCGCCGCGGTGTTCTCGCGGGCCTGACGGCATCTGCCCTCCACGGCGCCAAGTGGGTCGACGCCTCCCAGCCCATCGAACTGGTCTTCAGCTGTGCGCGTCCGCCTGCCGGCCTACGGACCTACGCGATGGGCCTGGAGCCCGAGGAGTGCGCGGTCGTCGCGGGTCTGCCGGTCACCACGCCGGAACGGACGGCCTTCGATCTCGGCAGGCGTGGCACGGTCGACGATGCCGTCGCACGACTGGACGCACTCGCACGGGCGACGCGTCTCGACCTGGCGAAGGTCGAGGACGTCGCCGGGCGCCACCCACACACGCGAGGTCTGCGCCGACTCGCGGCGGTGCTCGACCTGGTGGATGCGGGCGCCGAGTCGCCGCGAGAAACGTGGCTGCGCCTCCTACTCCAGCGCGCCGGATATCCGCGACCGCGCACGCAGATTCCCGTGCTCAGCCCGGATGGATGGCAGAAGTACTACATCGACATGGGGTGGGAAGACCTCAAGCTCGCCGTGGAGTACGAAGGCGACCACCATCGGACGTCAAAAGAGCTGTACGCCTACGAGATCCAGCGCGCCGAGGACATCCGCGAGCTCGGGTGGCTGGTGATGCGAGTGGCCGCGCGAACCCGTGAGGTCGACGTACTGGACCGCATTCAGCGGGCGTGGCGCATGCGAACGCGTTGACTTTGCACACAGATCGCCGATCCACGTGATTCGACGATCTGTGTGCAAACTCAACGCGCAAAACTCTAGGAAAGCCGCTCCACGATCATCGCCATGCCCTGGCCGCCGCCGACGCACATGGTCTCCAGGCCGAACTGCTTGTCCTGGGTCTGCAGGTTGTTCAGCAGCGTGGCGGTGATGCGGGCACCGGTCATACCGAACGGATGGCCCAGCGCGATTGCGCCGCCGGACACGTTCAGGCGCTCCTCGTCCATCCCGAGCGCACGCGCCGAGCCGAGCACCTGGACGGCGAACGCCTCGTTGATCTCGTAGAGGTCGATGTCGCCGATGCTCATGCCCGCGTTGGCGAGCGCCTTCTTCGACGCCTCGATCGGCCCGAGCCCCATGATCTCCGGTGACAGACCCGACACCCCGGTGGCGACGATGCGCGCCAGCGGCGTCAGGCCCAGTTCGCGGGCCTTCTCGTCGGACAGGATGACCACGGCCGCGGCGCCGTCGTTGAGCGGGCAGGCGTTTCCGGCGGTGACCGTGCCGTTCGGCCGGAACACCGGCTTGAGCTGGCTGATCTTCTCGTAGGAGGTGCCTGCGCGCGGGCCGTCGTCCTTGGACACGACCGTGCCGTCCGGCAGCGTGACCGGGGAGATCTCGCGCTCGAAGAAGCCGCTGTTGATGGCCTCCTCCGCCCGGTTCTGCGACCGCACACCCCAGTGGTCCTGGTCCTCGCGGCTGATGCCGGTGTGCAGCGCGACGTTCTCGGCGGTCTGACCCATCGCGATGTACACGTCGGGCAGCGAGCCGTCCTCGCGCGGGTCGTGCCACTCGTCGCCGCCCGCAGCGGCCTGGTTCGAACGCTCCTGAGCCTCGGCGAACAGCGGGTTCTTCGTGTCCGGCCACCCGTCGGCGTTGCCCTTGGCGAACCGCGACACCGTCTCGACGCCTGCGGATATGAAGGCGTGGCCCTCGCCGGCCTTGATCGCGTGGAACGCCATCCGGGACGTCTGCAGCGACGAGGAGCAGTAGCGATTGACGGTGGTGCCGGGCAGGAAGTCGTAGCCGAGCGCAACGGCCACGGCGCGGCCGATGTTGAAGCCGGACTCGCCGCCGGGCTGGCCGCAGCCCATCATCAGGTCGTCGATGTCGTGCGGGTCGAGCGACGGAACCTTGTCCAGCGCCGCGCGGACCATCTGGGCGGCCAGGTCATCGGGTCGCATGTCGACCAGCGACCCCTTGTTGGCGCGGCCGATCGGCGAGCGGGCGGTGGCGACGATGACGGCTTCAGGCATGACGGCTCCTCAACTTGCTGGTCACCGAAGAACCTAGCTGGCGGGCCCGACGATCGGCGCGGGCACCCCGGTGGTGGGCCGGTGCCACAGCCGCGAGATGCCGCCGATCCGCTCGAGCAGCGAACTGCCCTCGGGTGCTCGCGGCTCCAGCGCGGCGTCGGTGTCCGCGGCGGAGACGCCCAGCGCAGTGCACAACGCCGGCAGCAGCTGGTTGCCCGCCAACGCGTATCCCTCGGCCGAGGGGTGGAACATGTCGTCGGAGATCATCTGGTCCGGCGCCTTGAGGAATTCGGGCGCCAGCAGGTCGGCGAACGGCACCGGCACACCCCCGGCAGCCCGCACCGCGTCGGTCTGGGCGCGCGCCAGCCGCAGTCCGAGAGCGCGGGTGACCATGCGCAGCGGCTGCGGAATCGCGGTCAGCACGCCGAAGTCCGGGCAGGTGCCGACGACGACGACGGCGCCCGCGGTCCGCAACCGTTGCACCCCGGCGCCGAGTCGGCGCGCTGAGGCACCGATGCCGTTGGGGCGGGTGATGTCGTTGGCGCCGATCATGATGACCGCGGCGTCCGGCGGCGGGCCGGCGACGAACATTGCGTCGATCTGGCCCTGCAGACCCTTGGACGTCGCGCCGACGATGGCCTTAGTGCTCAGCCGTATCCGCTTCCCCGACGCTTCGGCCAGCCCGCGTGCCAGCAGCACCCCGGGCACCTCGTCGGCGACCCGGCAGCCGTAACCGACCGCGGTGGAGTCGCCGAAGATCATCAGGTGGATGTCGAACGGCACCCCGCGGGTCCATTTCTCGACCGGTCCGCCGCCAGCCGAGTACACGCCGTCGGCGCGCGGCGGGATGTCGAAGGCCTTCGGGATGGTCTGACGCGCCTGGTCGGCCTGCCCGACCAGCAGGTTTCGCGCCCCGATGTAGGCAGAACCCGTTGACGCCAGCGTGGCCGCAGCGGCGAGAGCGACGGTCGACTTGCGCGGTGCACGTATGCCCACGCGGCCAGTTTAGGTGCCCAAACGGTCATCGACCGCGTGGCGACGCCAACTGGCAGTCACGGTGCGGTATCAACTCCGGTACGAAAATGGTTTAACAGGCTAGGAAACCGGTTACAGATGTCAAGCTAAGTTACCGAGGTTGGCTGAAACAACATGCACCCGGGGCACTACAACGGCGTAGGAAGTGGTGGCGATGACCGCACCTAGTAAGGTTCCGAGCACCCCTCGTGCTGCTATTCATGCAGCTAGAGCCAACAAACCGCGCAGATTTCCCGTCAGTGACGGGGCTCCGGTCGAGGTGGTCGAGGACGGCCCGAGCCTCGGCGGACGGCTGGTCGCACTGGCCGCGATGGCCACTATCAAGCCAACTCTGGCCATCGGCAGCTACGCCCCCAAGATGCCATGGCCGTGGGGAATCGTTGATTTCGCATGCAGAGTGCTGCGGCCGCCGCCGGGCACCGTCCGGGCGACGATCGGGCTGACCCACTGCAACGCACAGCTGGTGCGGGCCCCGGGGGTACTGCCCGCCGACGGCAAGCGCAGCGTCATCCTGTACCTGCACGGCGGCGCATTCATCACCTGCGGGGTGAATTCCCACCACCGCATCGTCAACGCGTTGAGCGGCTACGCCGACAGCCCCGTGCTGGTGGTGAACTACCGGATGATCCCCAAGCACTCGGTGGGCCAGGCCGTCGACGACTGCTACGACGCGTACCAGTGGCTGCGGCTCAAGGGCTACGAGCCCGACCAGATCGTGCTGGCCGGCGACTCCGCGGGCGGCTACCTGTCGCTGACGCTGGCCCAGCGCCTGCTCGCGGAGGGTGAGGAGCCCGCGGCGATGGTGACCATGTCGCCGCTGTTCGAGATCGACAACCAGCGCCGTGCCGACCACCCGAACGTACGCAGCGACGCGATGTTCCCGGCGCATGCCTTCGGGGCGCTGGTCGACCTCATCGAGCACGCCAACCGGCGCAATCCGGTCGACGGCGCGGCGCCGGAGATCTACGAACCGCTCGACCACATCGAACCCGGCCTGCCTCGCACGCTGATCCACGTGTCCGGCTCAGAGGTTCTGATCAGCGATGCGCGAAAGGCCGCCCGGCTGCTCGCGGAGTCGGGTATCCCGGTCGAGATCCGCGTCTGGCCTGGTCAGATGCATGTTTTCCAAATTGCTTCGCCGATGGTGAAGGAGGCGACGCGGTCGCTGCGCCAGATCGGCGAGTACATCCGTGAGGCCACGTGGTGAGCTGATCGCGAGCCTGACACGATGGAGTCATGCGCATCGCCCGGCACGTCAGTGAGCTCATCGGCAATACCCCTCTGGTACAGCTGAACTCCGTCGTCCCTCACGGCGCAGGCACCGTCGCCGCGAAGATCGAGTACCTCAACCCCGGCGGCAGCTCCAAGGACCGCATCGCGATCAAGATGATCGACGCCGCTGAGGCGAGCGGCGAGCTCAAGCCCGGCGGCACCATCGTCGAGCCCACCTCGGGCAACACCGGCGTCGGCCTGGCGCTCGTGGCGCAGCAGCGCGGTTACAAGTGCATCTTCGTCTGTCCCGACAAGGTCAGCGAGGACAAGCGAAACGTGTTGCGCGCATACGGCGCCGACGTCGTCGTCTGCCCGACGGCGGTGGCGCCCGATGACCCCGACAGCTACTACAGCGTGTCCAACCGGCTCACCACGGAGATCGACGGCGCCTGGAAGCCCGATCAGTACTCCAACCCGATGGGTCCGGAGTCGCACTACGAGACCACGGGCCCGGAGATCTGGGCCGACACCGACGGCAAGGTGACGCACTTCGTCGCCGGCGTCGGCACCGGTGGCACCATCACCGGCGCCGGCCGCTACCTCAAGGAGGTCTCCGGCGGGAAGGTGAAGATCATCGGCGCCGACCCGGAGGGCTCGGTGTACTCCGGCGGCACCGGCCGGCCCTACCTGGTCGAGGGCGTCGGTGAGGACTTCTGGCCGTCGGCCTACGACCCTGCGGTGCCCGACGAGATCATCGCCGTCTCCGACGCCGACTCCTTCGAGATGACCCGCCGGCTGGCCCGGGAAGAGGCGCTGCTGGTCGGGGGATCCTGTGGAATGGCGGCGGTCGCCGCGATCCGGGTCGCCGAGCAAGCGGGCCCCGATGCCCTCGTGGTGGTGCTGCTGCCCGACGGCGGCCGTGGCTACCTGTCCAAGATCTTCAACGACGCCTGGATGTCGTCCTACGGCTTTCTGCGCAGCAGGCTCGACGGATCGATCGAACAGTCGACGATCGGAGATGTGTTGCGCCGCAAGTCGGGTGCGCTTCCGGATCTGGTGCACACCCATCCGTCGGAGACCGTGCGCGACGCGATCGGCATCCTGCGCGAGTACGGCGTCTCGCAGATGCCGGTGGTCGGCGCCGAACCGCCGGTGATGGCGGGCGAGGTGGCAGGCAGCGTCTCCGAGCGCGAATTGCTGTCGGCGGTGTTCGAGGGTCGCGCAAAGCTCGCGGACGCAGTCGCCGATCACATGGGGCCGCCCCTCCCGCTGATCGGCGCCGGAGAACTCGTCAGCACGGCGGCCAAGACGTTGCGGGAATGCGACGCGGTGATGATCGTCGAGGACGGCAAGCCGATCGGCGTGCTGACGCGTCACGATCTGCTCGGTTTCCTGTCCGAAGGCAGCGGCCGCAGGTAGGCTTCGCCGCCCGGATCTCGAGCCCGGCAAACCGATACCCGGTGGCCGTGGCCTGCTATAGCAGCATCTTCAAGATCTTGCGAGAAACGCTGCTCAAAGCGACATCTCAGGTACTGTTAGCTCGCTTGTCGTCGGCTACCTCACCTGGAAGGTGTTCATGAGCGAACAACCGCCGCCGCCCACTGGAAACCTCCCTCCTCCGCCACCGCCGGGTGGAAACTACCCACCTCCACCGCCGCCGCAGGGCGGTGGCTATCCGCCTCCGCAGGGCGGGTCCGGCTATCCCTCGGCGCAGGGCTCGGTGCTGCCGCAGGAGGCCTACACGTCCTGGGGAACTCGCGTGCTGGCGTGGCTCATCGACTACGTGCCGGTGATCATCCTGACCGGAATCGGCTACGGGCTGCTGATGGGCACCCGGGAGACCGCGTGCATCACCGACAGTTCCGATTACCAGATGGGCGAGTTCTGCGCCGAAGGCGCGTCGACTCTCGGCCAGTTGTCCTTCGGCCTGTTCGGCGTCCTGCTGCCGCTGGCCTACGGGGTCTGGAACTACGGATACCGCCAGGGCACCACCGGGTCGAGCATCGGCAAGTCGGTGATGAAGTTCAAGGTGGTCAGCGAAAAGACATGGCAGCCCATCGGTTTCGGGCTGTCACTGGTTCGCGAGATCATCTACTGGGTGGCGTCGGCGGCGTGCGGCGTCGTCTGGCTCGTCGCCGTCCTCTTTCCGCTGTGGGACACCAAACGGCAATCTCTTGCTGACAAGATCATGACCACCGTATGCGTACCGCTCGACCACACGCCCGGCCAACCCACCTACTGATCCCGGAGGACAGATGAGCGACCAGACACCCGGCGACTACCCGCCGCCCCCTCAGAGCGGTGGCGGATACCCGCCCCCGCCCCCGCCGCAGGGTGGTGGCTACCCGCCGCCTCCGCAGCAGGGCGGATACCCGCCCCCGCCGCAGGGTGGTGGCTACCCGCCGCCACCGCCGCAGGGCGGATACCCGCCGCCCCCGCAAGGTGGTGGCTACCAAGGTCCGCAGGGCGGATTCGGTGGGCCACAGGGATATCCGGCACAGCATGGTCTAGGAGTCGGAGCCATGCCTGCGGAGGCCTACACCTCTTGGGGCACCCGCGTGCTCGCCTACCTGATCGATTACATTCCGCTGCTCATCCTGTTGGGCATCGGCTACGGCGTCGCCTTCGCCACCGCCGACAACAACTGCTACGGCGACACCTACGGCTACGGCGGCGGCTGCACATCCGAGTTCTCCGGCATCGGCTTCGCCCTGCTGGCCCTCACCTGGCTGGCCGGTATCGCCTACTGGATCTGGAACCTCGGCTACAAGCAGGGGACGACGGGCTCCAGCATCGGCAAGGGCAGGATGAAGTTCAAGATCGTGGGCGAAAGCACCGGTCAGCCTGTCGGATTCGGCATGTCGTTCCTGCGTGAGGTGCTGTACTGGGTGGCCTCTGCGGTCTGCGGCATCGTCTGGATCGTCGCCGTGCTGTTCCCGCTGTGGGATCAGAAGCGGCAGACGCTCGTCGACAAGATCCTGAACCACGTCGCGCTGCCGCTGTCGGGTCAGGAACTCAACCCGCAGCCGCTGCCGCCGCACGGCGGACAGCAGTACGGCGGACCTCAGCAGTAATCGAGACGGTTCATCGGAAGGCGCTGACGCCCGTCAGCGCCTCTCCGATGACCATCTGGTGCACCTCTGAGGTGCCCTCGTAGGTCAGCACCGACTCCAGGTTGTTGGCGTGCCGCAACACCGGATACTCCAGCGTGATCCCGTTGGCGCCCAGCAAGGTCCGGCACTGCCGGGCGATCTCGATGGCCTCCCGCACGTTGTTGAGCTTGCCGAAACTGATCTGCTCGGGCCGGATGCGGCCGGCGTCCTTGAGTCGACCCAGGTGCAGGGCCAGCAACTGCGCCTTGCCCAGTTCGACGGCCATGTCGGCGATCTTGACCTGGGTGATCTGGTAGCCGGCCAACGGCTTGTCGAACACCTCGCGGGTGCCGACGTAGTCGATCGCGGTCTGCAGACAGTCCCTGGCGGCGCCGACGCTGCCGAACACGATGCCGAAGCGGGCCTCCGACAGGCAGGCCAGCGGACCCGACAGCCCGCGCGCTCCTGGAAGCCGGGCGTCGTCGGGCAGGCGCACGTCGTCGAGACTCAGTTCCGAGGTGTTCGACGCCCGCAGCGAGAGCTTGTGCGACATTTTGCGCGCCGTGAATCCTTCGGTTCCGCCCGGCACGATGAACCCGAGGATGCCTTCCTCGGCGCGGGCCCAGACGATCGCGACGTCGGCCTCCGAGCCGTTGGTGATCCACATCTTCGAGCCGTTGAGGATCCAGTCGGAGCCGTCGCGGCGAGCGGTGGTGCGCATCCCGGACGGGTTGGACCCGAAGTCCGGTTCGGTCAGGCCGAAGCAGCCGATGGTGTCACCGGTGGCCATCCCGGGCAGCCACTGCTGGCGCTGCTCTTCGCTGCCGTGCCGGTGGATCGCGAACATGGCCAGCGAGCCCTGCACCGAGACCATGCTGCGCAGACCGCTGTCGACGGCCTCGAGCTCCTGGCACACGACGCCGTAGGCGGTGGCGCTGGACTCGCCGCAGCCGTAGCCCGTGAGGTGCATGCCGAGCAGGCCGAGCTTGCCGAACTCGGTGGCCAGCTCACGCACCGGCACCTCGCCGGCCTCGAACCACTCCGCGATGTGCGGGCGCAGCCGCTGTTCACCGAACTCACGCACGGTCTGCCGGATCGCCAGTTCTTCGGGTTCCAGCATCTGGTCGATGTCGAGCAGGTCGTCGATCCGAGTCGTCATGATCCATGTCTACACCCGCTTGCCGCGCGTGTGGACGGGGATAGGCTCGACGCGTTATGAGTGCACACAGCAAGTGGCAGGGCCTGGCCACGACGGCTATTCACGCCGTGCGGCCCGATGCCCGGACCGGCGCGGTCAACGTCCCCATCTACGCCAGCTCGACGTTCGCCCAGGACGGCGTCGGCGGCTTGAGAGAAGGCTTCGAGTACGCCCGGACCGGCAACCCGACCCGCGCGGCGCTGGAGGCGGCGCTGGCCGCGGTCGAGGGCGCGGCGTACGGGCGGGCCTTCAGTTCGGGGATGGCCGCCACCGACTGCGCGCTGCGGTCGCTGCTGAAGCCGGGTGACCACCTCGTCATCCCCGACGACGCCTATGGTGGCACCTTCCGGCTGATCGACAAGGTGTTCACCAAGTGGGGGATCAGCTACACCGCGGTGGCGCTGTCTGACCTCGACGCGGTGCGGGCGGCGGTGACGCCGCAGACCCGGGTGATCTGGGTGGAGACGCCGACCAACCCGCTGCTGTCGATCGCCGACATCGCGGGCATCGCGGAGCTGGCTTCCCCGTCGGGAGTGAAGGTGTTGGTGGACAACACGTTCGCCTCACCCGCACTGCAGCAGCCGCTGTCGCTGGGCGCCGACATCGTGCTGCACTCGACGACCAAGTACCTCGGCGGGCACTCCGACGTGGTGGGCGGCGCGCTGCTGACCAACGACCAGGAACTCGACACGGCGTTCGCGTTCCTGCAGAACGGCGCGGGCGGCGTGCCGGGGCCGTTCGACGCCTACCTGACGATCCGCGGCCTGCGGACACTGGTGCTGCGCATGCAGCGGCACAGCGAGAACGCCGCGCTGGTCGCGGAGTTCCTGGACAGCCACGCGGCGGTCGAGACCGTGCTCTACCCGGGGCTGCCCAGCCACCCCGGGCACGACGTCGCGGCCCGGCAGATGAGCGGATTCGGCGGGATGGTGTCACTGCGGATGCGCGGCGGCGCCCAGGCGGCGCGTGACTTGTGCGCGCGCACAGAGCTTTTCATCCTCGCCGAGTCGCTCGGAGGCGTGGAGTCGCTGATCGAGCACCCCGGCGCGATGACGCACGCGTCCACCGCCGGCTCACAGCTGGAGGTGCCCGACGATCTGGTGCGGCTGTCGGTCGGCATCGAGCATCCCGCCGACCTGCTGGCCGATCTGGAGCAGGCGCTAGGTTAACGCCGCCCGCAGTGCCGACGCGGTGACGGCCAAGTTCATCTCGGGCAGCTCCGAGGAGGACTCCTCGGTCCAGCTGCCCAGGGCGATCTCGCCGGCCCGGCCGTGCACCCAGCGCCAGCCGCGGTCATTGAGACTCAACAGGGCGCCGAGACCGTCGACGGCGTGCAGCAGGAAGATGATCGCCGCAGTGGCCGGCGCCGGTGCAGTGCGGTCGAACAACGCCGACAGCACCGCCGCCCTGGCATGGCCCACCCGGTCGCGATTGAGCAGCGGCCACGCGTAGGCGTGCCCGAACCTCTTGGCGGGCAACTCGACCCGACCGATCTGCCCGGTGCGGTGCAGGTATCCGGCGAGGTTGTCCTCGGTGTGCTTGCGCAGCTTGGCGACCACGGCCGTCGGGCGCATCGGCCGCTGCTGAAGCAGCCGGAAGGCAGGTTCGCCGACCGGATCGAGCGGCGCGTTGGACGTCAGTGCGATCAGCCGGCCCTCGTCCACCGCGTCGCCGGGCATGGTCGGCCGGATGTGGAAGGAATAAGCCAGATCGAGCAGGACGGCGGCCGTCAACACCCGCTCACGGCGCGCACGGTCGAGCCCCGGCTGACCGGACGCATTGTCCAGCAGCAGGAGAAAGAGGTCCTCGGCGATCTGCGCCACGGTCGGAGGGTAACCCGGTGCGCATGCGTGCCGCGCACCCGAGCGGATGCGCCGGCGGCGTCAGGAGTGGTAGGGCTCGGCCTTGACGAGGGTGACCTCGACGGTCTTCCCGCTCGGCACCGTGTAGGAGCGCGTCTCGCCCTCCTTGGCGTCGATCAGGGCGTTGCCCAGCGGCGACACCGGGGAGTACACCTCGAGCTTGCCGTCGTTGACGCCCTCCTGCCGGGTGGCGATCAGGAACGTCTCCTCGTCGGACTTGTTGCCGTCGTAGTAGACGGTGACGACCGAACCGGGCAGAGCGACGCCGGACTGCTTGGGGGCCTCGCCGACCTTGGCGTTGTTGAGCAGCTCCTGAAGCTGGCGGATGCGCGCCTCTTCCTGGCCCTGCTGGTCGCGTGCGGCGTGGTAGCCGCCGTTCTCGCGCAGGTCGCCCTCTTCGCGGCGGTCGTTGATCTCGGCCGCGATCACAGGTCGGTTGGCGATGAGCTGGTCAAGCTCGACCTTGAGCCGGTCATAGGACTCCTGGGTCAACCACGTGACCTGGGTGTCAGTCATGTCCTCGCGCTCCTGTCGTCGTTGTCTCGCGCTGTTCGCATACGAAGTTGTGGGTTCGCCGGGATTCACGACGCGTATCGCAGCGTTTCGCGGACTCGAGATTCCCCCCGCAAATGCAGCAATACACGGTCCCAGCGGGAACCGTGTACCGACCGAGCATACCACCGGCGCGACTCGCGGTTTTCACGAATTCGCTGGTTGGCGTTTGTTGCGGCGCCCGATCGGCGGTGCTCTAAGACGCCTTCAGGTAGGGCGGGACGTCGGTGCCGCAGCCGTAGACGTCGCCGACCGCAGGCGTGCGCGTCGACTTGACGATCGTCGTCACCTGCACCGTGGCCTGCGACGATGGCGGGATCAGCACCTCGCGGCGGCCGGTCTCGCCGCCGTCCTTGGCGCGGGCCCGCACGATGCAGACCGCGGGCAGCGACGGATCGGGGCGGGTGACGCCGATCGTCACCTCGACGGTTTCGTCGTCGATCAGCCGGTAGGCGCTGAGTTCGCCCTCGACGTCGTTGGATCCGAACCGGGCAAACGCCACCAGAGCCACGATCACGCCGACCACGATCGCCCCGGCCAACGCGGCGACGCCGAGCCAGCGGCGGTTGCGGCGCGGCGACCGCTGCCGCCCGTAGCGGTCGGCGGGACGTTCGATCATCTCGTTTTGGCAGCCCGTCGGTCGGAGAGAACAATTAGAACTGGAACTATAGGGCGACAAGAGTGATCGACACCGCGGCATAGGTTCGCCGGCGCCGTAGTTAGATGAGATGAGATGAGTGAACTGCGGTTGATGGCGGTGCATGCGCACCCCGACGACGAATCCAGCAAGGGCGCCGCCTCGATGGCGCGCTATGCGGACGAGGGCGCGCGCGTGCTTGTGGTCACCCTGACCGGCGGCGAGCGCGGCGACATCCTCAATCCCGCGATGGACCTGCCCGAGGTGCACGGCAGGATGGCTGAGATCCGGCGCGACGAGATGGCCCGCGCCGCGGAGATCCTCGGGGTCGAGCACCACTGGCTCGGGTTCGTCGACTCCGGCCTGCCAGAGGGTGACCCGCTGCCGCCGCTGCCCGAGGGCTGCTTCGCAGCGATCCCCCTGGACGGGCCCACCGAGGCGCTGACGAAGGTGATCCGCGAGTTCAAGCCGCACGTGATGACCACCTACGACGAGACCGGTGGCTATCCGCATCCGGATCACATCCGCTGCCATGAGGTGTCGGTCGCGGCGTACGAGGCGGCCGCGGACTACCGGCTGTTCCCCGATGCCGGCGCGCCGTGGGCCGTGTCGAAGCTGTACTACAACCACGGCTTCTTGCGGCAGCGGATGCAGCTGCTGCAGGACGAGTTCGCCAAGCGGGGGCTCGAGGGGCCGTTCGCCAAGTGGCTGGAGCACTGGGACGTCGACAAGGACATCTTCGCCGACCGGGTGACCACACGCGTCGAGTGCGCGAAGTACTTCCCGCTGCGCGACGACGCGCTGCGCGCCCACCAGACGCAGATCGACCCCACGAGTTTCTTCTTCGCGACTCCGATGGAGTGGCAGCAGGAGCTGTGGCCGACCGAGGAGTACGAATTGGCCCGCTCGCGCATCCCGGTCGATCTGCCGGAGACGGATCTGTTCGCCGGGATCGAGACGCAGCGATGACCGACACCCTGCTGCTGGCCGTGACCCTGCTGGCCCAAGACCAGCCACGAAATACCGGGCCGAACTTCGGCAAGGCCAGCCCGTTCGGCCTGCTCGTCGTGGTGCTGCTGCTGATCGGCACGTTCCTGCTGGTGTGGTCGATGAGCAAGCACCTCAAGCGGCTGCCGGAGTCCTTCGACCCCGAGCACCCCGAACCCGACCAGGCCGTCGACGAGGGCACCGTCGACCTCGGCCCGGAGGGTCAGCCGCGCACCCAGGAGCCTCCCGGTTAACCGCCTCGCCGACGCGACCAGCCCGTATTTGCGCCAGCACGCCGACAACCCGGTGCACTGGCGGGAATGGACGGAGGACGCGCTGGCGGAGGCGGCCGAGCGGGACGTGCCGATCCTGCTGTCGATCGGTTACGCGGCCTGCCACTGGTGCCATGTGATGGCGCACGAGTCGTTCGAGGACGACGAGGTGGCCGCCGCGATGAACGACGGTTATGTCTGCATCAAGGTCGACCGGGAGGAACGGCCCGACCTCGACGCGGTCTACATGAACGCCACTGTCGCCCTGACCGGTCAGGGCGGCTGGCCGATGACGTGTTTCCTCACCCCGGACGGCAGACCGTTCTTCTGCGGCACGTACTACCCGAAGGCCGGCTTCCTCGAGCTGCTTGCGGCGGTCGGCGAGACGTGGCGGACGCGGCGCGCCGAGGTGGAGGAGGCATCCGACCACATCAAGGGGGAACTGCGGTCGAGGGCGGCGGGACTGCCGGGCGGTGGACCCGCGGTGGAGGCGGCGCTGTGCGACGCGGCGGCCGAGGCGGTGCTGGCGGACTTCGATGCGGTGCGCGGCGGCTTCGGCGGTGCACCGAAGTTCCCGCCGTCGGCGTTGTTGGAGGCGCTGCTGCGGCATCACGAACGCACGGGGTCAGCCGAGGCGCTGGCCGCGGTGGAGCGGACGTGTGAGGCGATGGCCCGCGGTGGCATCTGTGACCAGTTGAGCGGCGGCTTCGCGCGGTACAGCGTCGATGCCGAGTGGGTGGTGCCGCACTTCGAGAAGATGTTGTACGACAACGCGTTGCTGCTGCGGCTGTATGCGCACGTGGCCCGTCGGACCGGTTCGGCACTGGCCGTCCGGGTCAGTGCGGAGACGGCACGTTTTCTGATCGACGCGCTGGATGACGGCGGAATGTTCACGTCGTCATTGGATGCGGACACCGACGGCGTCGAGGGGCTGACGTACGTGTGGACGCCGGCGCAGTTGGCCGAGGCGCTCGGCCCCGAGGACGGGGCGTGGGCGGCCGACGTTCTGGGCGTGACGGCCGCCGGGACGTTCGAGCACGGCGCGTCGGTGCTGCAGTTGCTCCGCGATCCGGACGACGTCGAGCGATTTGCACGGGTGCGGGCGGCGCTGGCGGCTGTGCGCTCGGAGCGGCCGCAGCCCGGCCGCGACGACAAGGTGGTCACCGCCTGGAACGGGTTGGCGATCACGGCGCTGGCGGAGGCCTCGGTGGCCCTGGAGCGTTCGGATCTCCTAGACGCGGCGGTGCAGTGCGCCTCGCGTCTGGTGGACCTGCATGTGGTGGACGGTCGGCTGCGTCGGGCCAGCCTGGGCGGCCGGGTGGGGGAGAGTGCGGCGATCCTCGAGGACCACGCGATGCTCGCGACGGGTCTGCTGACGCTGTACACGGTGACGGGGGAGTCGTCGTGGTTGCGGGAGGCCGAGCGGCTGTTGGACGTGGCGATCGAGCATTTCGCGGATGCGGAGGTCCCCGGCCGGTGGTTCGACACGGCCGACGACGCGGAGAAGCTGATGGTGCGTCCGTCGGACCCGATGGACGGGGCGACGCCATCGGGTGCGTCGTCGATGGCGGAGGCGCTGCAGTTGGCGGCGCATCTGACGGGTTCGTCGTCGTACCTGGAGGCGGCTTCGGAAACCTTGGCGTCGGCGACGCCGATCTTGGCGAAGGCGCCGCGGGCCGGCGGGCACTGGCTGTCGGTCGCGGAGGCGGCGGTGCGCGGGCCGATCCAGATCGCGGTGGCGTGCGATCCGGCGTCGTCGGAGCTGTTGCGTGCCGCGCGCAAGATCGCACCGGGCGGCGCGGTGGTGGTCGGCGGGCCTGCGGATTCGTCGGAGTTGCTGGCGGGACGGGGCAGGGTGCACGACGCCGATGCGGCGTACGTGTGTCGGGGGCAGGTGTGCGATCTGCCGGTCACGACGACCGCGGAATTGGCTGTTGCGCTGGGTGTTCCCGTGTAGCTTCGAGCCCATGTCGAGTGCCGAGCACATCACCGAAATCGTCAACCTCTACCTCGAATTGGTGGCCAAGGGCAACGCCGACGCCGTGGCGGAGCTGTACGCGGACGACGCGACGGTGGAGGACCCGGTGGGCGGCGAGGTGCACATCGGCAGGCAGGCGATCCGCGGGTTCTACGGTGCGGTCGAGGGTGTGAAGGCCGAGGCCGAGCTGCTGACGCTGCGAGTGGCCGGCCATGAGGCAGCGTTCCATTTCCGGCTGACGCTGGACTTCGGCGAGACGCAGATGCAGGTGGACCCGATCGACGTGATGGTGTTCAACGACGAGGGCAAGATCCAGGCCATGAAGGCGTACTGGACGCAGGAGCACATGAAGCAGCTCTAGCGTTTCGGGCGGTGTGGTGCCGCTGGGGCGCGTGTGGCGCCGAAATTGCCGACCTTGAGGGCTGATCAGCTCCGGTAGCATTTGCTATCGAACTGGTGAAGGGCTGGTCATGCGCGATTTTGCGTCGGCCGTGGCCTATTCGCGCGACGGCGATGGGAGGCGTCTGACCGTGTCAGCGAAGCGTTCGGTGTCGACAGGCGTGGCGTCGGTCAGTCGCGGACTGAAGGCGAGGGCTAGCGGTGTCCGGTGAGCTCAGGGTCAACCCGGGGGAGCTGAGGAACGGGGCCACCGGACTGGAAAGCGCCGCGGACGGCATCCCGGATCCGCTGCCGCAGTTCAGTGGTGGCGGAAGCGATGCGCTGTCGACTGCGGCGACCAGTTATGTCCAAGGCTTCGAAGCACCCATTGCGGAGAATCTGCCGCGCACCAAGGAGGAGGCGCGTACGGCCGCGCAGAACATCCTCAGGGCCGCAGGCCTGTACGAGCAGGCGGACCAGCTGGGCGCCGAAGGCGTGCAACAGGCGTCGTCGGGGACCGCCTCGGGTGGTTCATCGCCGGCGGGCGGTGACGCGTCAGGCCAGCTCAGTCAGATGATGAGCATGCCGATGCAGATGGCGCAGATGGCCGGCCAGATGGGTGCGCAGATGGCGCAGATGGCCGCGTCGATCCCCCAGGGAATTGCGCAGGGCGTCTCGCAAGGCATGCAGCAGATCAGTCAGCTCGCCGGTGCAGGCGGCAAGGGCGGCGGCGACCTCGGCGAGGCGGGCAAGCTGCCCGGCGCGGACGGTGCGGCACCCGGTGACGAGCGGTCCGAGGATGAGCGCCGGGGCGAGCGCGACGAGGACAAAGAGAAAGACGAGAAGAAGGATTCGCAGGCCGGTGCGGCTGGGGACCCGGGCGCGGAAAAGGCCCCGGTGGGGACGCCGCAACCCGGTCCCGGGCAGGGCGCGCCGCAGCAGGGTGCCGTGCCCGAGGCGGCTCCGCCGCCCAAACCGGCGCCGACCCGCCCGGCGGGCTCGGATGCTCCAATAATCGTGTGACCGTGATGCCGATCGACGAGAAGGTGTGCCGATGACGTTGCCTCCCCCGCCGGATCCGTACGGTTCGCAGCCGCCGCAAGGTGGAGGTCAGCCGGGCGGTGGGGTGCCACCGCAGTGGGGGAGTCAGCAGGGCGGGGTGCCACCGCAAGGGTTTGGCGGCTACGGCCCGCCGCCGCAGGGGCAGTGGGGACCGCAGCAGCAGTGGCCGAGCGGCCCGGGTGGCCAGCCGCCGAAGAGCGGCAAGGGGAAGTGGATTCTCGGAGGTATCGCAGTCGTGTTGGCGATCGCTCTGGCGGTGGTCATCACGGTGCTCGTTGTGCGTCCCGCCGACGGGGGTGGCGGGAATGGTGACCCGACGCAGCAGAACGGCGACTCGGAGTTCGCGAGCGCTGATGACACCGGGCCGGTGAACATCATCACGGAAGACCCGACGTGTGGTGCTTGGGTAAAGATTGCTCAGACGGTTGCTGATGGGGCAAAGGCGGTGAATTGGGCTGATCGGGATCAGTCAATACCGGCTACAAGCTGGACGGCGGAACAGAAGTCGATGTACGACTCGATGGGCCCCGTTATGACGCGAGCCGCTGATCAAACGCTTGAGCTGTCGACGCGAACTCCTCATCGAGTGATGCGAGAGCTCTATCAGCAATATATCGCCTATTCAGGACTGTTCGTTGAGAAGATTCCCTCGTACATTGCGCAGGATGGAAATGTCGCGGTAGTCGCAGATACGATTGCCAACGCGCTGTCGAACATCTGCTCAGCGATCGATTTTGGGAGCGCACCGGCGGTCGCGCCGTTAGTGCCGGACCCGAAAGTTCCGTCAGGGACCGTGGGGCCTTCGCTTGACGAGAATCCGCCCGTGATGCTGGCTACGAGATCGACCGCTTGTGAAAAGTGGGAGGCTGCTGGCGAGCGCTTCAATACTGATACCGAAAATTGGCGTCAAATTGATCCAAGCATTCCAGCCGCCAACTGGTCGCCTGAGCAACGCGCGGCGAACGAAGCGGTCGGTCCCATCATGTCGACGAACGCGGACGAGCTCGATAGCCTCGCCCGGCAGTTCGCGAATCCGGCAGCGGAAGATATAGCCGTTCTGGCTGCTCAGTATCGACGGGGATTTGTCGCTGCGCTACCCACCTATACGTCGGCTGACAACTTTCTGTCCCAGACAGCAGCGCGATTGGTGAGAACCATTAACTGGGCATGCAAGGCCGCAAAGTGATTGGCGGCGGAGTGGCGCGTTCGAACGGTGAGAAGCCGCCCGGAGACTACGCCGAAGCCATGACGAGCGGTGGGGCTTGGCCCGACACTGACGAATCTGCCTACACGAACCGCGCCGCAGAACTCAAGGCAGAGTTAGTCAAGGTTGATGCAGCCCTAACGAAGTGGGGTGGTTCCGAGGCGCTCATTTTCAATGGCAGCTACGTGTGGTCGGGGACGAGCGCAACGACCGCGAGCGACGTCGTGGCCAGAGTAACTCAAGGTCTCAAAAGCCGGAAGTCAGAACTCGAAGCCGCCATCAGCTCTTGTGAAAACGCCGCAAGAACTGTTTCCGAGGCAAAAGATGCAATCTGGGACGCTGTCGAAATCGGCCATCGCGACATCACGACGGTGATAAACAACGCTGCCGAAGACGAAGCGGATCCAACTGAGGCGATCAACGCGATTGTCAACCGGACATGGTCCGCGAATATGGGCACCGTTGACAACGCCGCGGTCAGCCTTGGGGGCGACCCTGCCCCGCCTGGCAGTCCGCCTTTTCCGGCGGAGTCTCCGTCAACTGAATCGGACCCTGTTCCTGGCCAAGACACAGGAGGGCCAGCCGACACTTTGCTTTCGACCGCTCTCGCTCGCGACTCAGACACTGGTTCAGACACCTCGGTCACTGGGCCGGAGACAGATTTCGTAGTGCAGCCCGCCGGTTTCGAAGAAGTCGTAAACGATGTTGATGGTGACGTCACGACTGAGGCGCCGCCCCCGACCCCTGCACCTAACGAGTCGCATGTAAACCCCGCAGTCCTCGATGACACGGGGGGCGATGTCGCCGTAGTAGATCCGCAAGTGGTGGTCACGGGCCCTGGCGTGGGCACCGGCCCTGCTCCTGGTACGGCAAAGCCGCCTAACGCCATCGCGACAACTTCGACGGGCGCTGCTCCAGTCAGCGGCTCGGCAGGGCCCATAGGCGGCTCAACAAGTTTGAGTGGTTCTCCCGGCGGCGGTTCCACGAGCGCTCCGCTGGGCGACATGCCGCTTGGATCCGGATCAGACGCATCTCCCACTGACTCACCCCTTACCAACGCAAGCCAAGCCGGCCACACGCCGACGAATCCCGTCGAAGCGTTCATGCAGGGATACGCAGAGGCTGAGCCTTCGATGAACCCAGCGTCGGCGGGCAGTTCGCCAACCGCGCCGGGCGCTCAGGCCGCACCCGTTGCGCCGGATCCGACGAACACCTCAACCCAAGCTGCTGTACACAACCCGTCGGCCAGCCAGCCGAGCAACGTTGCGCCCGTTAATCAGTCGGCACCTGCCGCGCCTTTGAACGCTGGCTCGCCGATGCCTGGTGGCGGTATGGGCGGTATGCCGCTCGCGCCACCTCCTACAGTCTCGCCCGCTGCGCCGCCGCCGATGGCTCCGCCACCCGTAGCGCCGGCACCTGCACCATCGTCTGGAGCCGCGGCTGCCGCGCCCATCCCGGTGTCGACAGCTCGGCGCGAACGCGATGCCATTGCAGCGGCCAGTCGCCGCGGCAGCGACCCCTCCCAAGGCGCGATGCGAATCGCTGCTGCGCTCAACGCGATTCCGACACAAGACTTCGGCTTCTACTGGGTGACGGCACTGACGGTCGACGGGACGGTCGTGGTGGCGAACAGCTACGGGATCGGCTACATCCCCGAGGGCGTCAACCTGCCCGACCAGGTGAAGATGGCCAGCGCTGACGAGTCGATCCCGGCCGTGGATCGCGGCAAGTGGGCGACCTATCCGATGTTGACCCTCAAGGGTTGGGCAGAGCAGCACAGCACGACTCTGCGGATGGTCATCGCGACAGAGTCACAGTTCCAGGGCTTCGACCCCGGTGCGGCGAAGATGATTCTCCAACCCGACGACATCCCCGAGAACGGACAGATGCAGGGCCGCTCGCGCCTTGAGGTGATTGCGCCTCAAGCGGCGGCGCAGTTGGCGGCGGTCAGCGACGCAGACCTTCCTGAGTTGTTGCCCGTCGCGCCAGCCGACGGGACACCTCCGGCCGACGAGACGTTCCAGAAGTGGTTCAACGTGATGAAGCCGATGATGAGCCAATCCGACGAGCGCGGGCAGTTCCACCTGAAGGCCTTCATCGAGTACGCGAATTACGCACAGGAAAAGGCCTTATACGCGGCGCACACAGCCGGTGACGCCACAACATTGCGCGCCGCCATCGCGGACTGGATTTATTGGCAGCACCTCGGTGTGCTTACCTCGGATGCGTTGTCAGAGCTTCAACCCTCGTGACCCGGCGCCCTACAGGTTGCGCAAGACGCTAGCCACTCCCTAAAAGACCGCGAACCACATCGCGATGTAATGGCAGATCGCCGCAACGGCCGTGCACGCATGGAAGAACTCGTGATGCCCGAACGTCGTCGGCCACGGGTTCGGCCACTTCACCGCGTAGAGCACCCCACCGATTGAATACAGCGCACCGCCGACGATCAGCAGCACCACCGCCGCCACCCCCGCGCCGTCCATGATCGGCCCGATGAACCACGCCGCCACCCAGCCCAAGAGGATGTACAGCGGAACCCCGACCCACGCCGGCGCCGACGGCCAGAACATCTTCAAGAGCACCCCGGCCAGCGCCCCGCCCCACACGATCGCCAGCAGCACCACGCCACTGCGCTCGGGCAGCGCCAGCATTGCGAACGGCGTGTAACTGCCCGCGATGAAGATGAAGATCATCGAATGGTCGGCCCGCTTCATCCATTTGCGAGCCGACGGCGACGTCCAGTTCACCCGGTGATAGGTCCCACTCACCGCGAACATCGCCACGATCGTGGACGTGTAGATCAGCGTCGCGATCCCGGCCCGCTGCGACTCCACGGACCACGACACCGATACCAGCGCCGCTCCGGCGATGAGCGCCACGATCGCCGAGTACACATGGATCCACCCGCGCGCCCTCGGTTTCCCGAAGAACTGCGCGACCTGATCGACGACAGCCTCAGGGAAGTCCTCCGCGTACACCCGCGGCGGCTGTTGCTGGGCTTCGTCAGCGGTATCGATCTGAGCCATCTCACCTCCACCAATGCCATTGGAGTACCCGAACGTCACAGTAGTCTTGATCGTCGTGGACATCATTCCCCCGCGTCTCAAGGAGCCGGCCTACCGGGTCTACGAGATGCGGTTGCGCCAGGAGCTGGCGCGGTCCAAATCCCAACTGCCCCGCCACATCGCCGTTCTGTGCGACGGCAACCGCCGCTGGGCCCGTGACGAGGGTCACGACGACGTCAGCTACGGCTACCGCATGGGCGCCGCCAAGATCGCCGAGATGCTGCGCTGGTGCCAGGCCGCGGGCATCGAGATGACAACGGTCTACCTCCTCTCCACCGAGAACCTCCAGCGCGATCCCGACGAACTCGACGAGCTCATCGGGATCATCACCGACGTCGTCGAAGAGATCTGCGCCCCCGCCAACAAGTGGAGCGTCCGCACCGTCGGCGACCTCGAACTGCTCGGCGACGACGCCGCCCGCCGCCTGCGCGACGCCGTCGAATCCACCAACGGCAACGGCAGCGGCTTCCACGTCAACGTCGCCGTCGCCTACGGCGGCCGCCAGGAGATCGTCGACGCCGTCCGCGCCCTGCTCGGCAAGGCACTCGCCAACGGCGCCCACGGCGAACAACTCGTCGAAGCCGTCACCGCCGACGCCATCTCCGAGAACCTCTACACCTCCGGTCAGCCCGACCCCGACCTCGTCATCCGCACCTCCGGCGAACAGCGGCTCTCCGGCTTCCTGCTCTGGCAGAGCGCCTACTCCGAGATGTGGTTCACCGAGGCCTACTGGCCGGCCTTCCGCCGCGTCGACTTCCTGCGCGCCCTGCGCGACTACACCCAGCGTCACCGCCGCTACGGCAAGTAACCCGGCGATCTGCTCTTCGCGCGGGCGCTCATCGCCATGACACACTGATCACATGGCTGCGCTGTCGGCAGTGGTCTTCTCGCTGAGCTGGTGGCTGGGTCTTTACCTGCTCGCCCGCGACCCCCGCAAGCCGGTTCTCGTGCTCGCCGCCCTCGGCCTCACCAGCTTCGCCGTCGTCGTCGCCCTCGACGCCGTCCGCGTCGTCACCGGATCTGAACTGCTCGGCCGCATCGAGATCTACCTCGTCGCCCTTCCCGGCATCGCTTGGTTCGCCGTCGTTGTCGAGCTGTCCCGCCCGATCGAGACCTGGCGCGGCCGCGCCGGTGAACTCGCCGCCGTCACCGTCATCGCCGCGCTCGCCCTCGTCGGCGCCGATCTGGCCGACTCCGTGGACGGGCCCCTGAACTCCGGCCACTGGATGATGTTCGCCGTCGTCAGCGTGTCCTCGCTGGGGGCGATGATCCGGGCTGTCCTTCAGGGCGTCCGGCCCGTCCCGGTCGTCGGCTTCCTCGTCATCGCCACGCTCTTCTTCGCACTCGGCAACGCGATCCTCATCATCCCGCTCGGCCTGGTGCCCAGCTGGCTCGCGCTCGCGTCCACCGGCTTCGACGTCGCCCTGCTCGGCATCGCCGTCGCCATCTGGGACGCCTTCGACGAGGGCCAGGCGCTGCGCGCCGACATGCTGCGCTCCTTTGCGGCCACCGCCGTGGTCGCGTTCCTGTTCGGCGGCCAGGCCCTGGTCGGCCTCGCCGCCACCGACGGCGCCGCCACCGCGCTGACCGTCCTGCTGTTCACCAGCCTCGCCATCGCCATCTCCATCAACGTGCTGGCCGACCCGCTCGCAGGCGTGCTCGACCGCCTCGCCTTCTCCCGCTCACCCGCGCTGCGCGCCGACCGCGCCGCGCTGCGCCGCACCGAGGCCGCGCTGCCCTTGCGATCGGCCAACCCGCTCGACGACGTCGACGACGACACCTTCGCCCGCCTCACCCGCCGCGCACTCGGCCACTACGGCGACCTGTCCAAGCTCGTCGCCAGCCCGCTCACCGCGCTGCCCGTCATCGACGAGCGGCTCGCCGCCCGCGGCGCACCCGACCAGCCGATCGAACGGGCCAACGAACTGCGCGCTCTGCTGGCCGACCGCATCGCCGCCCTGAAACCCCGTGACGGCGGCGATTTCGGCACCACCGAACACTGGCGGCACTACAACTCGCTGTACTTCCCCTACGTCGTGGGCGTGCGCGCCTACGCCCAGAACGCCACCGCGTCAGGGCTGGATCCGGTCGCCCGCAAGGCGTGGCAGTGGTTCGTCACCGAGGTCCCGCAACGCTCTTTACACAACTGGCAGAACGCGGCGGCCCGCGTCATCGCCGCCGATCTGCGCGGCACCCTCGTCACCGCGGACGACTGACAACCCGCTGACCTGCGGTTGGCAGCGCCTGGCAGTAGCAGGCGTCGATCTGGCAGTGCCTCGGAAGCAACATCGGTGGTGTTCCACCCCGAACCTCAACGCCGAGGAGCCCGCAATGGCCACCATCACCCACCGACCACTCTCCGATTCCACCGACTCGCTACTGCGCTTCGCGCTCCGCGCCGACGCCACCCTCACCGGCGTCGCCGGACTGCTCATCGCCGTCACCGCCGGCCCGACGGCCTCGATCACCGGACTCACCGGCGCGCAGACCTACGGCCTCGGCGCCGCCCTGGTGTTCTACGGCCTGATCGTCTACGCGCTCGCCGCAATGGAGTCGCTGCGCGGCGTCGGCATCGGTGTCGCCATCGCCAACGTGGCGTGCACCGTCGCCGCCATCGCCGTGGTGGCCGCGGGCACGCTCTCGCTCACCCAGGCCGGGGTCGCCGTCAGCTTCGCGATGGCCCTCTACACCGCCTTCTTCGGCGGACTGCAGTACCTCGGAGTGCGCCGCCTCTCGGCGTGACTCCCTCCCCGCCGGTGCGGGGCGCCGCCGCAAGAGGTTACGGCGCGCCGCCCCGCACCGGTCTTCACCCGATGACCCTGAAAGGACCTGACATGACCGCAGTCTCGACCACCACGTCCGACTCCCTGCTCCGCTTCGCCATGCGCGCCGACGCCATCCCGGTCGGCGTCGTCGGCATCGTCTTCGCCGCCGCCGCGCAGCCACTGTCCCCGGTTCTGGGCCTGCCCGTCGCTGCCGCGTACGGGCTGGCCGCCTTCTTCATCGCCTGGGGCGTCATCGTCACCTGGCTGGCCTCGCGACCCGCGGTCCGCGCCGCAGGCATCGGCGCCGCGATCGCCAACGTCATCTGCACCGTCGGGGCGGTGGCCGTGGTGTTGACCGACGTGTGGCCGCTCACGACACTCGGCGTGGTGATGATGCTCGCCAGTGGCGTCTACACCGCGGTGTTCGCCGAACTGCAGTACGTCGGCGTCAAGCGCATCGCGGCCTGATTCGCCCGGCTTCGGCGCGCTCCCGTTCGCTCACCGAACGCGAGGGCGCCGAAATCGCTGTGTCGGTCAGAGCTTGCGCAGCCGGAGCCGGTTGATCTTGTGGTCGGCGTCCTTGCGCAGCACCAGCGTCGCCCGCGGCCTCGTCGGCAGGATGTTCTCGATCAGGTTGGGGCGGTTGATCGAATGCCAGATGTCGCGGGCGGCGAACACCGCCTGCTCGTCGGTCAGCGTCGAATAGTGGTGGAAGTGCGACTTCGGATCGGCGAAGGCGCCGGCCCGCATGTTCAGGAATCGCGAGATGTACCAGCCCTCGATGTCCTCGATGCGGGCGTCGACGTAGACCGAGAAGTCGAACAGGTCCGACACCATCAGCGCGGGGCCGGTCTGCAACACGTTGAGGCCCTCGAGGATCAAGATGTCGGGGTGGCGGATCAACTGCTTCTCGCCCGGCACGATGTCGTAGATCAGGTGGGAGTACACCGGCGCACACGCCTCGTCGGCGCCGGCCTTCACCGCCGTCACGAACCGCATCAGACCCCTGCGGTCGTAGCTCTCCGGAAATCCCTTGCGGTGCATCAGGTTCCGCCGGTGCAGTTCGGCGTTGGGATACAGGAACCCGTCGGTGGTGACCAGGTCGACGCGGGCGTGGTTGCCCCAGCGGGCCAATAGCGCCTGCAGCACGCGCGCGGTGGTCGACTTGCCGACGGCCACACTGCCCGCGACGCCGATCACGAACGGCACCGGCCGGTCCGGATTCTGCTGCGGCTCGCCGAGGAATTCCGCGGTGGTGGCGAACAGTCGCTGCCGGGCGGCGACCTGCAGATGGATCAGCCGGGCAAGTGGCAGGTAGACCTCTTCGACCTCGAGCAGGTCGAGCTTCTCGCCGAGGCCGCGCAGCTGCGCGACTTCCTGTTCCGTCAGCTTCAACGGCGTCGACATGCGCAAGTCGCGCCATTGACCCCGGTCGAATTCCACATACGGACTCGGCTCGCTCAGCCGCGGCATGGGGCCAGTCTTGCAGCACGCGCGCGACCCGGCAGAGCCTGGGTAGCGTTGACGGCCATGGAGGCCGACACGCTCATCCGTGAGTACCTGCTGCTGGGGCTGCGCTTCGACCGCATCGAGGACGGCTACGTCGACTCGTTCACCGGCGATCCGGCGCTGCGCCGCGCCGTCGCCGACGAGCCCCCACCGGACCCCGCCGAGCTCGCGCGCCAGGCCCGACGGCTGCTCGCCGAGGTGCCGCAGAGCGGGGGACTGGAGCAGGCCCGCGCCGACTACCTGGCCGCCCACCTTCGTGCCCTCGACTGCGCGGGCCGCAAGTTCGCCGGCGAGCAGGTCGGATTCGTCGACGAGGTCGAGGCCTACTTCGACGTGCGCATCGGCAAGGGCGACCCGGAACGCTACGAGGCCGCCCACGCCAAGCTCGAGGAGGCGCTGCCCGGCGACGGCCCGCTGGCAGCCCGCGTGCATGCCCACCGCACCGCCAACGAGGTCCCGCCGGAGCGGCTCGAGGAGTGCATCCACGCGTTCTCCAGCGCGCTGCGCGACCGTGTGCGCGCCGACTTCCCGCTGCCCGACGCCGAGACCATCAACTACGAGGTGGTCACCGACAAGCCGTGGTCGGGCTTCAACTACTACCTCGGCAACTACACCTCGACCGTCGCGGTGAACGCCGACCTGAAACAGCAGATGGCGAACCTGCCGCGACTCGTCGCGCACGAGTCCTACCCGGGCCACCACACCGAGCACTGCCGCAAGGAGGCCGGGCTGGTCGAGGGTCAGGGCCAGGCCGAGCAGACGATCTTCCTGGTGAACACCCCGCAGTGCCTGATGGCCGAGGGGCTGGCCGATCTGGCGCTGCACGCGGCGATCGGGCCGGGCTGGGGCGCGTGGGCGTCCGAGATCTACGCCGATCTGGGGCTGCGGTTCGACGGTCACCGGGCCGAGGCGGTGTCGGAGGCGACGGCCGCGCTGGCCGACGTCCGGCAGGACGCCGCACTGATGCTGCACGACGAGCACCGCGACGTCGACGTCGTCGTCGACTTCCTGCGGCGGTGGCTGCTCGTCGACGACAAGCGCGCGCGGCAGACGCTGCGGTTCCTGTCGTCACCGCTGTGGCGCGCCTACACGTCGACCTACGTGGAGGGCTACCGCCTGCTGCGGGGCTGGCTGGATGCCCGTCCTGCCGACGTCAGCCTCACCCAGCGGTTCGGCCGGCTGCTCGACGAGCCGCTGATCCCGTCGTCGCTGCGCGCCGCCTGAGATGTCGGCACTGCGCCGAGACATCCCGGCGTTTGTGATTCCGGTCAACATTCTGTTGCTGGTCTGGATGGTGATCGGCCGGGGGCTGTTCGTCCCGCTCGGCTGGATGGTGGTGTTCGGCGTACTCGCATCCCCGGTGCTCGTGATCTGTCTGGGGATCACCAGCCTGATGATGCGACGGCCGCCCGGCCGTGAGCTCACCGCTGTGCAGGCGTGGGCGCAGATCGCCATGTGGGCGGCGATGTTCGGCTTCGGGCTCACCTGCGTCGACGGGGGAGACAGCGGCACTACCGGGTCGGTGCTCACGACGTTCTTCGGCGATGGCTCGGGGGTCGAGACGCTCAGCGGTCTGCTCTGGTACGGCTGCATCGCGGCGGGGATCGTGGCGTGGTTCGTGTTGCTGATCACGCTGAGCAGGCGGCCCGCCGCCACACCGCTGCCGCAGCAGCCGTATCCCTACCCGCCAACCCCGTGACGGGCGGGTGGCCGGTACCGGACTGACAGCCCGCCCGACTACCCTCGACAGCATGACTGCAGATCCTCTGACCTCGTCGGCAGCTCCCGGGGCCGAGTACGCCGAGACCGCCAGCGCGGCCTACCGTTCGGCGCTCGAGGTCATCGAATCGGTCGAGCCCCGCATCGCGGCGGCCACCCGTCAGGAACTCGCCGACCAGCGCGACTCGCTGAAGCTGATCGCCAGTGAGAACTACGCGTCGCCGGCCGTGCTGTTGACGATGGGCACCTGGCTGTCGGACAAGTACGCCGAGGGCACGATCGGCCACCGCTTCTACGCGGCCTGCCAGAACGTCGACACCGTCGAGTCCATCGCCGCCGAACACGCCCGCGAACTGTTCGGCGCGCCCTACGCCTACGTCCAGCCGCACTCCGGCATCGACGCCAACCTGGTGGCGTTCTGGGCGATCCTCGCCACCCGCATCGAGGCCCCGGGGCTGGCCGAGCTCGGCGCCAAGCACGTCAACGACCTGTCCGAGGACGACTGGGAGAGCCTGCGCAACAAGCTCGGCAACCAGCGGCTTCTCGGCATGTCGCTCGACACCGGCGGCCACCTCACCCACGGCTTCCGGCCGAACATCTCCGGCAAGATGTTCCACCAGCGCAGCTACGGCACCGACCCGCAGACCGGCCTGATCGACTACTCCGCCGTGGCCGCCGCGGCCCGCGAGTTCAAGCCGCTGATCCTGGTCGCCGGTTACTCCGCCTACCCGCGTCGGGTGAACTTCGCGAAGATGCGCGAGATCGCCGACGAGGTCGGCGCGACCCTGCTGGTCGACATGGCGCACTTCGCCGGCCTGGTCGCCGGCAAGGTGTTCACCGGAGACGAGGATCCGGTGCCGCACGCCCACGTCACCACCACCACGACGCACAAGTCGCTGCGCGGGCCGCGCGGCGGCATGGTGATGGCCACCGAGGAGTACGCGCCCGCTGTCGACAAGGGCTGCCCGATGGTGCTCGGCGGGCCGCTCAGCCACGTGATGGCGGCCAAGGCCGTCGCGCTGGCCGAGGCGCGCCGCCCGGAATTCCAGACGTACGCGCAGAACGTCGCCGACAACGCCAAGTCGCTCGCCGAGGGCTTCCTCAAGCGCGGTGCGAACCTGGTCACCGGCGGCACCGACAACCACATCGTGCTACTGGACGTGCAGTCGTTCGGGCTCACCGGCCGGCAGGCGGAGTCGGCGCTGCTCGACGCGGGCATCGTCACCAACCGCAACTCCATCCCGAACGACCCGAACGGCGCCTGGTACTCGAGCGGTATCCGGTTCGGCACACCGGCCCTGACCACGCGCGGCTTCGGCGCCGATGAGTTCGACCGGGTCGCCGAGCTGGTGGTCGAGGTGCTCAACAACACCACGCCCACGCAGGCGTCGTCCGGTCCGTCGAAGGCCAAGTACACGATCACCGAGGGCACGGCCGCGCGAGTGCACGAGGCCTCGTCCGACATGCTGGCGGCCAACCCGCTGTACCCGGGCCTGACGCTCTAGCCGCGACGCGCGGACGTGGGAATTTTACGATTCCCACAGGATTGGGTTAATGTAACCCCATGGCACAGATACCTGTCCCTAACGCGTTCCTGCTGGAGCTGGAGCCCGTGGTCAGCCAGGAGTTCCGTCGGCACATCGACACCGAGGACGTCTGGTACGGACACGATTACGTGCCGTTCGACCAGGGTGAGAACTTCGCCTTCCTCGGCGGCCGCGACTGGGATCCGTCACAGGTCACGCTGCCCAAGCAGGTGACCGACGCGGTCGAGATCCTGCTCATCACCAAGGACAATCTCGCCGGATACCACCGCGAGATGGTGTTCAACTTCATCCTGCAGGACAAGTGGGGACGCTGGATCGGCCGCTGGACCGCCGAGGAGCACCTGCACGCCGTCGCGCTGCGCAACTACCTGGTGGTGACCCGCGAGGTCGACCCGACCGCCAACGAGGACGTGCGCGTCGAGCACGTGATGAAGGGCTACCGCGCCGAGGGCCACTCCCAGATCGAGACGCTGGTGTTCATGTCGCTCTTCGAGCGGGCGCACGCGGTGTTCACCCGCAACCTCGAGGCGCAGATCGACGAGCCGGTGCTCAAGGGTCTGATCGGCCGCATCGCCGCCGACGAGGAACGCCACGAGAAGTTCTTCTCGAACCTGGTCGCCTACTGCCTGGGGTCCATGCGCGACGAGACCATCCCCGCGATCGTGCGCATCGCCGGCGAGATGGGTGTCGTCGGCGGTGACATCGACGCCTACCAGGACAAGCTGGCGCGGGTGGCCGAGGCGGGCATCTTCGACGAGGCGACCCTGCGCAAGGTCATCGCCGACCGCATCGCGGCCTGGGGTGTGGCCGACGAGCCGGGCCTCGCGGAGTTCACCCAGGCGTAACCCGGCGGGCCCTCGACACGCGGCGCGCCGAAAGGCACGGATGCCGTTGCGGGAGTAGCGTCGCAGTCGATGGCTAGCGACATGCTCTGCTATCCGGGCGGTACCCGATGAGAGGGCCGGCCCCGGTCCTGGGACCGCAGTGTCCGCCGAGAGGTTCGTGCGGGGCCGCGCGGACTCGAGGAGCGCCACGTGACTGATTCCTCCATCCGGACCTACGTGCTCGACACGTCCGTTCTGCTGTCCGATCCGTGGGCGGCGACGCGATTCGCCGAGCATGAAGTGGTCGTCCCGCTGATCGTGATCAGCGAACTGGAGGCCAAACGCCATCACCATGAGCTGGGCTGGTTCGCCCGCCAGGCGCTGCGGATGTTCGACGACCTCCGGCTGGAACACGGACGCCTCGATCTGCCCATTCCGGTTGGGACGCAGGGCGGCACGCTGCACATCGAGCTCAACCACAGCGATCCGGCGGTGCTGCCCGCGGGCTTCCGCACCGACAGCAACGACTCCCGGATCCTGACCTGCGCGGCGAACCTCGCCGCGGAGGGCAAGCGAGTCACCTTGGTGACCAAGGACATTCCGCTGCGGGTGAAGGCGGGCGCGGTGGGTCTTGCCGCCGACGAGTACCACGCCCAGGACGTCGTCACCTCCGGGTGGACCGGGATGACCGAGGTGGACGTCAGCGCCGAGGAGATCGACACGCTCTTCGCGGAGAGCGAGATCGACCTGGAGGCTGCGCGAGACCTGCCGTGCCACACCGGTATTCGGTTGATCGGCGGCAGCTCGAGCGCACTCGGGCGGGTCAACGCGGCCAAGCGGGTGCAGCTGGTGCGCGGTGACCGTGAGGTGTTCGGGCTGCGTGGCCGCTCCGCCGAACAGCGCGTCGCGCTCGACCTGCTGCTCGACGAGTCGGTGGGCATCGTGTCGCTGGGCGGCAAGGCGGGCACCGGCAAGTCGGCGCTGGCGCTGTGCGCGGGCCTGGAAGCGGTGCTGGAGCGGCGGACTCAGCGCAAGGTCGTGGTGTTCCGCCCGCTCTACGCCGTCGGCGGGCAGGACCTCGGCTACCTGCCGGGCAGCGAGAGCGAGAAGATGGGCCCGTGGGCTCAGGCCGTCTTCGACACACTCGAAGGCCTCGCCAGCCCCGCGGTGCTGGAGGAGGTGCTCTCGCGCGGCATGCTCGAGGTGCTGCCGCTGACCCACATCCGCGGCCGTTCGCTGCACGACTCGTTCGTGATCGTCGACGAGGCACAGTCGCTGGAGCGCAACGTGCTGCTGACGGTGCTGTCCCGCCTCGGCGCGGGATCGCGGGTGGTACTCACCCACGACGTCGCCCAGCGCGACAATCTGCGCGTCGGCCGCCACGACGGCGTCGCCGCGGTGATCGAGAAGCTCAAGGGTCACCCGCTGTTCGCCCACATCACGCTGCTGCGCAGCGAGCGTTCGCCGATCGCGGCGCTGGTCACCGAGATGCTCGAGGAGTTCAGCCCCGGCGCCCTGCCCTGAGCGGGGCGCAGAAGCCTTGACACGTTGACACAAAAGCATAGTCTTTGTGTCAACGGGTCGAGGGGAGTCGTCATGACCGAGGCAGTGGCAGCGCGCGTGCACGGCGCGGCGGAGGACGCGACGGTCCGGCCGTGGGTGATGCGGCAGTTCCGCAGGCACAGCGGCAGCGTGCTGACCGGCTTCTTCGGCGCGGCGGCCTTCGACGAAGTCGCGCTGGTGCCGGTCGCCGCGGCCGTCGACCGGACCGGCCGCTTCGAGCGCAACTTCACCGATCGCGGTGTGCGTAGCGGATTCTCGGCGCTGCTGGCGATCTGGGGCGACCCCGCCGACCGGGCAGCCGAAGGCGAGCGCCTCAAGACGATGCACCGCGAGGTGCGTGGCCGCGGCAAGGGCGAGTTCGCCGACACCCGCTACAGCGCGCTCAACCCCGACCTCTGGAACTGGATCGCGGTCAGCGGCATCTTCATCACCCTGCACTCGTTCACCCCCGCCACCGGCATCACGCCGAACCCGGCCGAACGCGAAGCCGCGTACCAACAGCTCCTCGAGGCGTTCAAGTCCATCGAACTGCCCGGCAAGGCCGCCAGGCTGCCCGGCACCTACGCCGACGCGGTCAGCTACTACGACCACATGGTGGAGACCGAACTCGCGGCCAACCCGTTCCTCGACCGCGTCGTCGACAACCTCACCCGGTTGCCGCTGCCGACCCTGCTGCTCTCGCCGCCGCTGCGCGCCGGGCTGGCGCCGCTGTGGGCGGCCGTGCGGCCGGTCGCCGGGCGCGTGATCAAGGTGTGCTCGTTCGGCATCATGCATCCCGGCGTGCGCGAGCTCACCGGCTTCGACTGGCAGTCCCGCCATGACGCCGAGTTCGCGGTGTACACCCGGGTGCTGCAACTGATCTGGCGCACCCTGCCCGACCGGCTGCTGCTGATCCCGCTGGCCTACAACCGGCTGCAATACGAGAAGCTGGTCCGGCTGCACCGCTCGGTGTCGCTCGACTCCTTCGGGCCGCCGAGCGGATGCCCCGTCGGGTGACACACTGGTAGCGATGGCCCGTTCGCGCAGCACCGCCACACCCTCGGAGCAGGAGGACGCGATCCTCAAGGCCGCCGCGGAAGAGGTCGCGCTCGTCGGCATCGGCCGCGCCAGCATGGACGTCGTCGCCCGACAGGCCGGTGTCAGCCGCAGCACGCTGTACCGGCGCTTCCCGAGCCGCGACCTGCTGATCACCGAACTCGGCAGGCGCACGTTCGAGGCCGCGATGGTCCGGCTGCGCACGGTGGGCATCGACTCCGGGCCCAAAGACGTTGCGGTCGCCGCGTTCTGCGAAGGGCTGCGGCTGATGAGCACCGAACCGGTGATCCAGCGATTCCTGCAGCCCGACGCGGAGATGACGTCGGTGGCCGGCGTCTACGCAGAGGCCGTCACGTTCCTCACCAGTGCGTCGACCGCGATGGCCAAGGCGCTGCGCGCGTCGGGCGCCACCATGCCGGACGCCGACCTGCAGGCCGTCGCCGAGCTGCACATCCGGCTGGCCTGCTCGCTGGCGCAGGTGCCGACGCCCAGCCTCGACATCCGCGACGACGACGCCGTCCGCGCCTACGCCCAGCGATTCCTGGTGCCCCTGGTCTGGTGAGGGGTTGAGCCGCGCCGCGTCGGGTATGGCACGACCATGGCTACACGCATCGTGATCACCGGTGCCAGCGGCAACGTCGGCACCGCCCTGCTGACCGCCCTCGCCGAAGCCGGCGGCTACGACGTCACCGGCGTCGCCCGCAGGCGGCCGCCCGACTCGGGCATCTACCGCTCGGCGACGTGGCACCAGGTCGACCTCGCCGAGCGGGACGCCACGCTCAAGTTGCAGCCGATCGTCAAGGACGCCGACTGCGTGGTGCACCTGGCGTGGGGCTTCCAGCCGACCCGCAACATCGAGTACCTCGAGGCCCTCGGCGTGGGCGGCACCCGGGCGGTGCTGACCGCCGCGGACGCCGCCGGAGTCGGCCACCTGCTGCACATGTCGTCGGTCGGCACCTACGCGCCCGGCCGCTACGGCCAGTACGTCGACGAGTCGTGGTCCACCGCCGGCGTTCCGTCGTCGGCCTACAGCAGGCACAAGTCCGCCGCGGAGAAGCTGCTCGACGGCTACGAGGGGCACAACCCCGACGGCCTCACCATCACTCGGATGCGGCCCGGCTTCATCGTGCAGCGCAACGCCGCCGGCGGACTGCGCCGCTACTCGCTGCCCGCATTCATCGAGCCGAGCTGGCTGCGGTTCCTGCCCGTGCTGCCGCTCGACCGCTCGCTGGTGGTGCCGATCGTGCACGCCTCCGATGTCGCCGCCGCGTTCGTCGCCGCAATCGACCGGCGGGCAGCAGGCCCGTTCAACCTGATGGCCGAACCGCCGGTGCGGCGCGACGACGTCGCCGAGGCGCTGGGCGCCAAGCCGGTTCATGTCCCGTCGGGCCTGCTGCGCAGCGCTGTCGCCCTGAGCTGGCGCGCCCGGCTGCAGCCGATCGACGAGGGCTGGCTCGACCTGTCGTTCACCGTGCCGCTGCTCGACACCACCCGCGCGCAGACCGAACTGGACTGGACACCGCGCTACTCCTCGGCCGAGGCGATGGCCGATATGGGCGACGGCTTCCTGCACGGCGGGCAGACGGAGAGCCCGGTGCTGGAGTACCGGTCGATGCTGGCCAATCTGCGGCGCGACCTGACCCGCGGCCCGATCACCGACCGCCGCGTCCCCTAGACGGTATGGGGGGCTGGGGCCTCGCTCACATGTGAACGTGGGTTGCCGACAGGAAGTGGGTCCTGGCCGGTAGAGCCACAGATGTGGGAGG